>DDYN01000008.1 GCA_002347965.1 Nitrospirae bacterium UBA2233
CGATCGCCTGGGTCCCGCCTTGGGGAAAAGACCGCATGCTGGGCATGCTCAAAAACCGGCCCGATTGGTGCATCTCCCGCCAGCGCTCCTGGGGTGTGCCGATCGCCTTCTACCTCTGCAAGGCCTGCGATGCGGTTTACGACGAACCAGGCTTGCGCGCCCGCACGCTCGAGCGGTTTGCCAAAGAAGGCGCCGATACCTGGTTCAAGCGCCCGGATGCCGACTTTTTGGGCGATGCCGCCCTGTGCCCTTCCTGCGGCTCCAAAGACCTCCGCAAAGAAACCGACATCTTGGATGTCTGGTTTGATTCCGGCATGTCGCACGCCTACGTCTCCGAGGTGCTCAAAGACTTCGAGCTCCCCGCCGACCTCTACCTGGAGGGCTCCGACCAGCACCGCGGCTGGTTCCACTCGAGCCTGCTGATCGCGCTCCTAAGAAAGGGCACCCCGCCTTACAGGGCCGTTTTGACGCACGGGTTCGTCGTGGACGAAAAGGGCCGGAAGATGTCCAAGTCTTTAGGCAACGTGCTCGACCCAAACGTCTTGATCAAGCAGCACGGCGCGGAAATCTTGAGGCTCTGGACGAGCTATGAAGACTACAAAAACGACATCCGCGTCTCGGATACGATCATCTCCCAGCTCGTAGACGTCTACCGGCGCATCCGCAACACCTGTCGGTTCCTTTTGGCCAACCTCTACGATTTCGACCCCGCAAAAGACGCCTGCGCCCACGAAACCCTGCCTTTGACCGAACGCTTCATGCTCAAAAAGCTCTCCGCGCTCGCCGGCGACCTCAAAGAAGCCTACGAGACCTACGAGTTCCACGCCGTCATCCAGCAGCTCCACCAGTTCTGCGCGCTCGATCTGAGCGCGTTCTACTTGGACATCTCCAAAGACGCACTCTACTGCCTGCACCCGGCCCACCCAAAGCGCCGCGCCATTCAAACCGTGCTCTACGAAACGCTCGAGGCGCTCATGCCCATGATGGCTCCTATTCTTTCGTTCACGGCCGAGGAGGTCTTCGAGCACGTTCCATACCGCCGCCGGGACAAGTTTGTCCCGGCTATCGGGGGGTCGGCCGGGCCTTGCTCTACCGATGCCCAATCGCGGCCAAACGACCCTCCCACGCAAAACACCTTTGTCCCGGCGGGCGACCATAGTCCGGGTCCGGCCTCCGTTTTCTTCCTCGATTTTCCCGCCCCCAAGAACGTCCCCGTCGAAGAGGGTGAGCTTGCCGCCTTCAAGGCCTGGCTCGATCTGCGCACGCACGCCCTCAAGGCGCTCGAAATGGCAAGGAAAGAAAAGGGCCTTAAAAGCAACCTGGATGCCATCCTGGCAATCGAGCTCCCAAAGGGCTTCCCGCTTCCCCAAACGCTTCCCGACGGCTCCGCCCCGCTCTTTGAGGAGCTCTTCATCACCTCGGGCGTGCTCTTGGGCCCGCCGGCCAAGGCGCTTGGCGAGCCGCTCGTCACCCACCGCCCAGAGGCCCAGGGCGGGCTCGTCGTTCACGCGCTACGCTCCCCACACCCCAAGTGCGAGCGTTGCTGGAAGCACAAGCCCGAGGTTGGCAAGGCGCACTCATCACTCATGGTCTGCGCCCGCTGCCTAGAAGAGCTAAGCCGGGTCGGCCTGCCATGAGCCCCGCCTCGAAAAGCCTCGGTACGGCCCTTTGCTGGACGGCGCTCTGGGTCTGCCTCGATCAGACAACCAAGCGGGTTGCGCTCGAGTTCCTAGACGAGTACAGCCACAAGGAAATCATCCAGGGCTTCCTTTCGTTTTCGCTCACGTTCAACCCTGGCGGGGCCTTCGGAATCTTCTCCACCTACTCCGAAACGTTCCGCAACGCGCTGTTTCTGATCAGCGCGCTCGTCGCGCTCGGCGTCACCATGGGCTGGATATTCCTTACCAAGCGCCAGGATCACCTTACGCTTCTGGGCGTCGGCACGATTCTAGGAGGGGCGCTAGGCAACGGCTTAGATAGGTTCTACTTCGGCGCCGTCGTAGACTTCATAGATATACACGTAAACGGCTACCACTGGCCCACGTTCAACGTGGCTGACGTCGCGATCACCCTTGGCGCCTTGATCCTGTTCGTCCCGGCGTTCACCCCTAAGCACAAGGAGGCCCCAGCTTGCACCCAGAAATCCTAAAAATCGGCCCTTTTACGCTTCATACTTACGGCCTCATGCTCGCCATCGCGTTCTTTACGGGGCTCATACTCACGCTTGCCGAGGCCAAGCGCACAAATCAAGACCCAGACCTCTACGGCGGCCTGTTTTTGGGGCTTTTGCTCTCTGCCGTGCTGGGCTCCCGCATCGCCTTCGTCGCGTTCTTCTGGGAAGATTTTAAAGACAGCCCGCTTTCCGCGTTGAACCTTGGCTCGGGCGGGCTTATGTATTTTGGAGGCGTCCTTTTTGGGCTGGGCTTTTTGGTGCTTTACGTAAAGGCCAAGCGCGCGCCGCTGCTGAAGGTTCTCGACACCATAGCGCCAGGGCTCGCCATTGGCTACGCAATCGCCCGCATCGGCTGCCTGGGCGCCGGCTGCTGCTACGGAAGGCCCGCTGAAGGCGCCTTCGGCATCGTCTTCACAGACCCCAAGTGCCTCGTGCCCATGCACCTAAGGGGTGTTCCGCTATACCCAACCCAATTCTTAGAGCTCCTAAACGGGCTTGTGTGCTTTGGCGTTCTTTGGTTTTCAAGGACAAGGGTAAAAAAAGAAGGCGTTCTTTCGGCGGTATTCTTGATTCTTTTTGGCGTATTCCGCTTCTTGATCGAATTTCTGCGCGGGGATGTCAGGGGAGCCTTTTTGCTCGGTATGTCAGAGTCTCAGCTTGCCTCTTTCATCCAGGCCCTAATCGGCCTTGGCCTTTTAGCCTACGTCCGAAACCGCCCCACCCCCCGATAGGCGGGACATTCTTGTCCCGCCGAACAACCCTTGTCCCATCCTACCCCGCCTCCCTTTCCGCCGGGGTTGGAAAACCTTGGGCTATCGAAAACGGCTGGCTGCGCCCTCCTTATCCGATTCCACGGCCTTCCCCACGCCCCGATAGGCGGGACATTCCTGTCCCGCATTGCACGGCCTTGCCATTCCGCCGGGCCTGGAAAGGCTTGGGCTATCTATCGTTGGTTTTACCGTACCCTTTCGCCTACCCGACGGACCAAATAACCTTGGCCTATCCTACACCCCGCCAAACGTGCTATAATATTCAAAAAACTTGGGGCTTTTCATAAAGCCATGCTCGACACCCACGCCGCCGTCAAAGAGCTGACCAAAGCGGGCCTCTCCGAAGACGCCGCCGAGGCCATCGTCCAGGTTCAGCTTAGAACCCTCCACCAGGGCCTGGCCACAAAAGAAGACATCCTTGGCCTTAAACTGGAAATTGAGAAGCGGTTTGGGGAAATAGAGCAGCGCTTTACGGGAATCGAAAATCGTTTCGGCGGGATCGAGCAGCGCTTTACAGAAAACGAAAGACACTTTTCATCCCTCGAAGCCCGCATGTCTAGGCTTACCTTCCTTGTCTGGATCATTCTGGCAATCGTCGCCCTAACCAACCCCATCGCCGCCCGCTTGCTAGAACGTCTCCTTGGCGTGCCCTTCTAGGCGGGACATTCTTGTCCCGCCATTGCATGGCCTTCCTTTTCACCGGGCCTGGAAAGGCTTGGGCTATCTCAAAGGAGCCCTTCCAAATTCTCTCTTGTTATTTCCACATCCCTAAGAATCTTGCCCAACAGCCCGGGCCCCAACGTTTCGCCGGCATGCACGGGGACCACCGTGGCGCGCCCGTCTGGATGGTGTAAAAACCGATGGCTTCCCCGCGTCCGGACAACCTGAAACCCAGCCCGTTTCAATGCCTTCACGAGGCGGCTTCCCGTCAATCCCCTAAGGCCACTCAAACCGAAACTCTTTGAATGCCGACGAACTCAAGCCCTTCCGCCTCCTCCCCTCGCACCTCGAGACACAGCACGATCGCCTCCCGGATGCGTTTCATGAGCGCATCCAGCGAGCGGGCCTGCGTGTGGCAGCCTTTAAGCGCCGGAACGCTGGCCACGTACCAGCCTCCCAAATCCTTTTCGATCACGACATCGAAGCCCATCGCACACCCCTGTTGCAGGTTGAACAGGTCATGAAACCGCCTTTTTCCCTTAGACTACCACATCTGCCAGAAACCTTCCGTTTTTCGAAGAGTTCCCCCGCCGCCCTTCTCCCCCTATAGGCGGGACATTCTTGTCCCGCCCTACACAGCCTTCCCTTCCGCCGGACCCCGATAGGCGGGACATTCCTGTCCCGCCTTTTGCCTTTCCACCGGGGCTTGTCCCGCCTTTTGCAAACCTTTGCTATAATAAAAGCAAGGTTCCCAACAATCCAAAGGGAAACCGCTATGGAATGGGCACAGGTTCTGGCGATTGTCGTTCCCGTTATGCTGACGATTGTGATCGGCGTTATTTACAACAACAAGCGCATTGACGACCTCCGCGCCGACGTGAACCGGCGGTTCGACGAGCTCAAGGTGGATATCCGCGAGTTTAAGGTAGATACGGATAGGCGATTCGAAGAGGCTAAGGCCGATGTCCGAGAGATCCGCCAGTTCCTGCTTAGACTCATCCCCGTTCCCGCACCTTCCAAAGAAAACCCCCGATAGGCGGGACATTCTTGTCCCGGCTTTGTACGGCCATTCCGCCGGGCCTGGAAAGGCTTGGGCTATCTATCCGCCACCCCGCCAAACGTGCTATAATATTCAAAAAACTTGGGGCTTTTCATAAAGCCATGCTCGACACCCACGCCGCCGTCAAAGAGCTGACCAAAGCGGGCCTCTCCGAAGACGCCGCCGAGGCCATCGTACAGGTTCAGCTTAGAACCCTCCACCAGGGCCTGGCCACAAAAGAAGACCTATACAGGGCCACTTCTGCGATTAAAGAAGAGCTAAGCGACTACCGAATTGAGGCCGAGAAGCGTTTTGGATCGATCGAGGCGCACTTTGGGGAGGTCGAGAAGCGTTTTGGGTCGATCGAGGCACACTTTGGGGACATAGAGAAACACTTCGGGGAGGTGGAAAAGCGCTTCAGTGCCCTGGAAGGCAGCATTGCAGGGCTCGAAGTTGCTACAGAAAAGCGCTTCAGTGCCCTGGAAGGCAACCTCGGAGAGTTCAAGGTCGAGGTCGAAAGGCGCTTTGGCCGCTTGACCATGCTCACATGGGTTGTCCTTGTGATCGTCTTGCTTTCCAACCCCATCGCCGCCCGCTTACTCGAACGCCTCCTTGGCGTGTCCTTCTAAGCGAGACATTCACGCCCCGCTGTTACCCCGCCGCCCTTCTCCCCCGATAGGCGGGACATTCTTATCCCGCGTTTGCAGGGCATTGCCTTTCCGTCGGGCCCAGAAGGGCTTGGGCTATCGAAAACGGCTGGCCGAGCACCCCATATCCGATATCTCGACAGCTTTAAGGCTGAACAGTCCGAGGGCTTCGAGATGCCTGTTCGGCAGTGCATAGTGTGCCGGTCGGCAGGCCGAGTTGCGCCGCGTGATTCCAGCAGGCCAGATGGACTCGCCACGCTGGGCAAACAAAAACCCCCATGCAAAGCTTACATGGGGGTTTAAAGGTTAAGCTTAAATAATCAAGCCAGATTACATTCCGCCTAACAAAAGTGCAGGGATGCCCGATAGAGCCGCAGGGATTGCAGCCGCCACAGCAGCCGGCGCTGCAGCCAAAACACCGGCCGGTACAGCAGACGCGGCCATTCCAAGGGGCGCAAGGCCAACTGAACCAACTAGCTGCACAAAGGCTGCACCTACCATGGGCAACAAAGATGCCATGGGCAACAAAGATGCGGCTGCCGATGACAAGGCGCCAAGGGATGCAACCGACCCGCTAATTAAGATATCAATTGGCCACATTATTGGAAGGAAAGGCAAAAGCAACAACCCTAATGCCAGCGAAGGCCCTCTACGGATACTCTTTTCTTTCATCGTTCTTCCTCCTTCATCATTCAGTACTTGCCGTGGCGCTCAAGTAAGCCTTTACAAGCAAGGCTAGATCAGCCCCGTTGCCAGGTTGTTCAGTACGTTAAAAATCTGCGAGCCGATCGCCGAAACAGTCGTCCCACCAATGCCGTTGGCCACAAACCCGAATGGTAACAGGAGCGCCGGAAGGCCAACGATTGCCGGAGACGCACTAACAAACCCGCTTAAAGCACCTATTTCGAATGCCGTGATGAGCATATTTTCTATCCTCCTTTAGCGTATTAATGCCCGCCTAAGCCAAACCTGCGGAAATGCCGTAAAAGAGCCTAAAAACAGAGCTAGCCAGGTCTGAAAACACGTTGGCAAGCATCAGCCCACTTGCAAGAGGCCCTGTCACCCCCGTCAAGTACCCAAGCGTCATCATAGTAAACATTTTCGTTCCCCCTTTCTTCTCTTTGTTCCCTTTTAACCTTTCTTAGAACGGGCTGACCGCCTGGACATAACCGCCTAACCCCGTCCCTATAACCTGGCCCAAGAACGGTGCCAACAAGGCGTAGAACTTTGTAATGCCATCGGCAACAAGGTTCGAGGCCAAAAGCCCTACGGAAGACAAACTTAATAGCGTAAACATTTACGTTTTCCTCCTCGGTTATGTTTTAGCAGAATGGGCAGGGGGCTTGAACCGTAGCCGCTGCAGCCGTTGCATGGGCCGCGCCAGCACCCGCGTGCAAAGACCCGAGGAGCGGCCCTCCGGACATCACATCGAAAGACCCACGGAAAATCCCGCTGAAAAGATCCAGGAACATCGTGAAGAAAGGCGTGACGGAAGCCGTAAAGGGTATGGTACCTACCCCTATCGCACTCGAAATTGCGCCGCCAGCAACGGCTGCAGCCGAGCCAAGCGTACCAATGACGGCACCCGCGGTGCCCACGAGCGCACCAGAAGTCGCAAGAAGCGCCCCGGAGCCAATCAGGGACGTCGTTACCAATGCCAGAGAGGGTCCCTTTCTCATTACACATCCTCCTTAATGGTTGTTATCAGGACCAATCAAACCTTCTTAGCCAGCCATGATTAGATTAAGCAATACATCATTTCGAACCATCCTGTCAACTTCGCCAACCAAGCCCACCTTGCTCCCTCTATTCTCTGGTTTTACGGCCTGGTCTTTAACCCAAAAACCCTCGCACAGTGCCCATTTTCTTAACCTTACGGCTTATCATGGCTCAATTGACCGTACGCAAGAGCATTAACGCTAAAATAGCCTGCTACTATCTTATAAATTTTCTCCTTGCCGTTGTCAAGCCTTTTTCTCTAAACCGAACCTTTTGCAGGCGATTTTCGCGCCTCCAACAATTCAATTAAAGAGGGCACCCACGCCCACAAGGACACAGGACGGCCTACGGGATCAAGCCTACCAAGCCGGATACAAGCGACAAAAGGTTCGGCATGAGGCCCAAGATGAGATTGGGCAGTATATTCGTGGACGCGCTCGTGCCCAACTGGGAAGGCGAGGTAAGGATACTCGAGAACGAGGACGAAAGCATTCCAAAAACCTGGCTGATGGCCAAAAAGGGCGATGGAACGATAGCCCCGGCAAGCACCCCCCCCGCATCCGCTGACATTCCAACCGCCATAAACGGAATCTGCACCAATGTTCCCGCAGACGACCCAACCGCACCCGAGACATTAGACAAAAGACCCAGCATGACGACTCCTTTCTGCTTCTGTTTGTTTTTATTGATTCGATAAGCACCGAAGAACAACGCGTACATTCAGCCCAGCGCGCCATAAAGGAAGCCCCCTTATGGTTGTCAGGAATAAACCCTGGAAAGGTATGGCCGTAAGCCACAAAACCCGCTTCGCTGCCTATTAACTGCCCATAAACAAGGCATGTCCCTTTATAGACTTAAATAACTGCGGGTGTCAAGCTTGAAAGGCGGGTGAATGGAAGGGTATGCCAAATAGGTCAGCGGCACCAAGGGCCAAAAATAGCAAACAGCCCGTGCCAAGACTAGGCGCGATAAGGCAAAAAAATAGCACCTGCCATGACTTCTTGAAAACGGCAGGTGCTATTTAGGTTTGATTGCCCAGGAGTATACCCTTCTATACGGCGCCTGCAACCCCAGATAAAGCTGTGGCGATAGTCGAGAACGAAGTGCTAAAAAAGGTTCCAAGAGCGCCCACGGACGCTGTCACTAATGCTGGGTCGACCCCAAAGGACCCAAGCAATCCAGCAAAGAACGTTTCCGCAGAGCCAGCCAGACTGCCGATTGACCCCATGGGTATGCTCAGAATACCACTCGGTGAAATCGACCCTAATGCAGATGCCCCTAGCGACGTCAAAGGAGAAGCGGTCAATGAGGTTCCCATACTTGACAAAAGCCCTACCATCTTAAATGCTCCCTACTTTTGTTACTTTCTTGCTTCTTGCCGTCTTTTACGCGTAAAAATTTAAACCGTGAATCCAGGCGCTCCGTTTTTCTTCGCTAAAATCCCCCCTAAGACAAGATCTGTGGGATGGGGAAAAGTAGGATGTCGAGCAGCGAAGACCCTTGTGCAGCAGGGGCAGCAGGGGCAGCAGGGACGAAGGATGCAAAGGATCCTAAGGAATTGAAGGAATTTAACGGCATGAGCGAAGTTTGGGCCAAAGAGGCAGCCACAGTGTTTAGTAGTGTTCCAGATACCCCTACCATTAGCTCCGGAATTGCCGTGAGCGAGTTTGTTACACTTGCGCCGAGGCTGGAAAAGACCTGGTTGAAAGAATCGACTAATACGTTCATGATGCCTCCCCTTTTGATGGATTAACGTTCATCAAGAAAAACCACCTTTTTTCATTGCCTACATTCTTCTCAACCAATGCCTTCCTCATTCTGGCATGAGGAAGGGCCATGATCTTGAAATCGATTATAAACACTCGCTTTCGGTCTTGTCAAGCCCTACCCCCTGTAGTCTGCTTTTTTCAAATGCCAAGTTAAATCTAATCGTTCAGCCAGCTCACTCTAGCTTCTTCTCTGACCTACTACAACACCAACACCATATACGTAAATTAAAATATAGAGAATGTCAATAGCCCAGCCTTATGATCCGATAGGCGAGGCATTCGCGTCCCGCCTATGCGTGCTTTCATGGTATAATGAACCTTGAAAAGGTTCCTCAAGACCTAAAAAAGGCCAGGCCATGCCTACGACCCTCGAAGTCTACGAAAAGATCAAGACCAAGCTCGATACCGACACTGCTAAAACGCTCATAGAGTACATTCAGGAAACCGTCGAAAAAGGCTCGGCCACCAAAGAAGACCTGCTAAAAACCGAAGCCGACCTATCAAAGCAGGTCTCTGACGTGGAAGCCCGCCTCGACAAGCGTATAGCCGACGTGGAAGTCCGCCTTGACAAGCGTATGACCGACGTAGAGGTCGGGATGAATGCCAGAATCACTCAAGAAATCCATCGCCTTGAATCCCGCCTTTACATTGTTGCCGCCGTCCTTCTTGGCTTCATCCTACTTTCCAACCCGGAAGGGTTCCAAAAAAGCCTTAAGTTCCTGGCTGGCCTGTTCGGCTAGCCGCCGGGTTCATCCTACAATCCGAAATAGGCGGGACATTCTTGTCCCGCCCCTGCAAAGCTTGCTACAATAAAGTAAGGCTCCACATCAAAAGGACTCTCCCATGGAATGGGCACAGGTTCTAGCAATCGTGGTTCCCGTCATGCTGACGATCGTGATTGGTGTTATCTACAACAACAAACGTATTGACGACCTCCGCTTAGACATGGACAAGAGGTTTGCGGCGGTTGACGGCCGGTTTGCCGAAGTTCACGACGAGCTCAAGGAGATAAAGGCTGACATCCGCGAAATCCGCCAGTTTTTCTTAAGGCTTATTCCCATCCCTGAGCCCCCCAAAGAAAACCCGAGGTAGACGGGACATTCTTGTCCCGCATTTTGCCATTCCGCACGGCCTTCCCCTTCCGCCGGGCCTAGAAAGGCCCGGCTATCCCTAAGGTAGGCTTGCTTTACGCCACCACCCCTCGATAGGCGGGGCATTCTTGTCCCGCATTTGCAGGGCCTTCCGCCGGGCCTGGAAAGGCCCGGCTATCCTTTAACGGGAAAACCCCGGCTATCTATCTTTTGGATGAATTCGCCAGCCATCTTGCCGTTGGGGCAAATCCTACGCTAAACTTCTTTCCATGCCAAGGCTCAAACATGCCCAAGCTCCGGGCTTTGCCTCGATGGTGACAACCGTAACGCACAAGCGAAAGCCTTACTTCGAGCGTCCTGAGCATGCTCAAACCTTGCTGGAAGCCATCGATTACGGGCGAACCAAGGATTGGTACTTTTTGCTTGCGTTCGTCATCATGCCCGAGCATCTCCATTTGCTGCTCGTTCCCAAAGACCGGCCCATTCCCGCTTGCGTGCAGGCCATCAAGGGATACACGGCAAGACGCCTAAACCTTGCTCTCGAAAGGCACGGGCATCTCTGGCAGGGGGGGGTACTTTGACCTCCTGATCGGCGAGCCCACAAAAGCACTCAAGCGCGTTGCATACATCGAGGCAAACCCCATCAGGCGAGGGCTTGCCGAAACGCCCGAAACCTACCCCTTCAGCTCGGCCGCACGTCGGGGACAAACGGATTTTGCGGTGTTCTTCGGCTAAGTCCTTCGCCATTTCGCCGGCCTTTCCGCCGGGCTATCCGCCGGGGCTGGAAAGCCCCGGCTATCGTTGAGGTAGGCTTGCTTTCTTTCCGCCGGGATTGGAAAACCTTGGGCTTCGGTTGGGATGCGCGCCACCGTTCCGCCGCATATTTCCCCACCCCCCCCGATAGGCGGGACATTCTTGTCCCGTCATGCAGGGCCTTCCTTCCTTTCTTTCTGCCGGGCCTGGAAAGGCTTGGGCTATCGTCTTCAGCTGGAAAACCCCGGCTATCCAAACACAACAAGGGCCGTGTTAAAATGGGTTTATTGGAAAAGGCGATTTATCGAGGAAACCAGATGCCCAGGCTTATGTTCTTGGTGTTTTTGCTGTTTGCCCTGCCTTGGCCCGCCTTGGCGGCCACGAATGAAGCAAGCCCTCCCGTAGCCTTCACTCAGGCCGACAGAGACAGGCTCATAAGGCTCGAGGCTACCCTAGAGACCTTCATGCACCAGGTAGATAAACGCTTCGAGGCTGTCGACAAGCGCTTTGAAGACACGAACAAGCGCTTTGAGTCTTTTCAAGCCTCCATGGACAAGCGGCTCGAGGAAGTCCATAACCGCTTAAACGACCTGTTTACCTTCCTTTGGATTTTATCTGGCGTATTCACCGCTTTTACCGTGGCAATCTTTGGGTTTGCCTGGTGGGATAGGCGCACCATCATAAAGATGGCCTCCGAGGATGCGGCGCTGCGCATAGAGAAGGAAGGCCGGGTAGTAGATTTGGTCTATGCCCTAAGGGAGCTTTCCCAAAAAGACGATAGCTTAAGGGAAGTGTTGAGGAAGTTCCGTCTGCTTTAAGGAGCCTTTCCTTCCGCCGGGGCTGGAAAGCCCCGGCTATCTTTTCGCTTGGGCCTTTCTTCCCGCCGGGTCTAGAAAGGCTTGGGCTATCGTATTGTTCGCCCCCCACCCGATAGGCGGGACATTCTTGTCCCGCCATCTTTCAGACTTAGCCCCCCTTTCCCTTCGTTGAGTTATAATAAAAGGCAAAATTAAGGGATTAGTTTTCTAGGAATCGGGGTTTTATATGGCCTCTTTAGGAGTGGACATCGGCTCGACGACAGCGAAGCTCGTTCTCGCGAAAGACGGGCGCATAGAGCTTGCCCGCTACGAAAAAAGCCTTGGCGAGCCGTTCAAGCGCCTTACGGAGCTGCTTGAGGAGTTTCTAGAGGCCTACCCGGAACACCGCAGTCTGCCCGTCGGAATCACGGGCTCCGGGGGAGAGCTCGCGGCAACAGGCTTTCCCAAGGCCAGGGTCAACGAGGTCGTCGCGCTAAGCCTTGTCCACCAAAAGCTATTTCCCCGGGCGCGGACGGTCATCGAGATCGGCGGGCAGGACGCCAAGCTGCTGTTCCTCTCCAAAGACGAACAAGACGGCGCTTGGGTGATCGAGGATTTTGCGTTGAACCAGCTTTGCGCGGCGGGGACGGGCGGGTTTCTGGAAGAGCAGGCCTTGAGGCTCGGCATTCCCGTCGAGGAGATGGGCAAGATCGCGCTCGGCTCAACGAGCCCCGCTCCTGTGGCCGGCCGGTGCAGCGTGTTCGCCAAATCCGACATGATCCACCTCCAGCAGGTGGGGACGCCCACGGCCGACATTCTTTACGGCCTTTGCATCGCGCTCGCCCGCAACTACAAGGCAACGCTCGGGGCCGGAAAACGCTTCGTTCCCCCCGTATTCTTCGAAGGCGGGGTGGCGGCCAACGAGGCGATGGTGCGCGCTTTCAACGAGGTGCTTGGCGAGGCCGGGCCCGTCGTCGTGCCGGGGCCGTTTCTTGTCATGGCGGCCGTCGGGGCGGCCATTCACGCCGAACGATCGCCCCATTCGGCCCCTTCGGCCTTGGAGTTTCTGGCATCCTTAGCCCTTAAAAGCAAGCAGGTCGCCAAAATTCCCAGAAAAGACCCGCTCATTGGTACGCCTTGTACCCGACAAGCGGGCCGAATCCAACAAGCAAGCGGGGCGGGCTTGAAGGCGGACCCTAGGCGCGTGTATTTGGGCGTGGATGTCGGCTCGGTTAGCACCAACATCGTGGCTCTCGATTCCGTGGGCCAGGTTCTCGAAGCGCTGTACATCCGCACCAAGGGCGACTCGATCCGTGCCGTATGCCAAGGGCTAGGGGAGCTTCAAGCATCGCTTGAGTGCAAAGATGTGGCGGGCGTGTGCGTTACCGGCTCGGGCCGTTATTTGATCGGCGCGCTCATCGGGGCGGACATCATCAAGACCGAAATCACGGCTCAGGCACGCGTCGCCAACCACCTTGCGCCAGGCTCGGATACCGTGTTCGAAATAGGCGGGCAGGACGCCAAGTTTATCACGCTACAAAAAGGCTCGCTCAAAGATTTCGCCATGAACAGGGTGTGCGCGGCGGGTACGGGCTCTTTTTTGGAGGAGGTGGCCAAGAAGCTCGACGTGGAGCTCGAAGCGTTCGAAAAGTCCGCGCTCAAATCCAGCGCGCCGTGCGCCTTTGGCGAGCGCTGCACGGTGTTCATGGAGTCCGACGTCATCGCCTGCCAGCAGCGTGGCGCCCAAAAAGAAGACTTGCTGGCCGGGCTGGCCTATGCGATCGCGGAGAACTACTTCAACCGCGTCGTCGGGCCTTTAAAGGTGGGCGAAGTCCCCGTGTTCCTGGGCGGCGTGGCCAAGAACAGGGCCGTCGTTGCGGCCTTCGAGAAGCGCGTGGGCAGGCCCATTCATGTCCCGGAGCACGCGCACGTAAGCGGGGCGATAGGGGCCGCGCTGCTGGCCATAGATCGCCCCCCCGAAAAGACCCGCTTCCGAGGGTTTGCGCTGAACCCGGAAGCGCTCGCGATGAAATCGTTCCACTGCAAGCGCTGCGCCAATGCCTGCCTTATACAGGTCATCAAGCAAGAGGACGGGGGCAGGGTGTTTTTGGGGTCTCGCTGTGAGCGCTTCAGCCGCAAGGGTGTCGTCAAGGGGCGCAACTTCTTTGCGCTCCGCCAAACGCTCCTGGAGGGTTTTAACCCGTCCAACGGCCTCAAAAGGCGCGTCGGGTTTCCTAGAATGGGCCCTTACTACGACTACTGGCCGTTCTTCGCAAAGCTCTTCGAGGCGGGCGGAGTCCAGCTCGTGGCCTCGAACCCGTCGAGCACGACCACCTTGGGGCACGCCTACGAGGCGAACGTGGGCGACATCTGTCTTCCTGTCAAGATCTTGGCGGGCCATCTAAACGAGCTCGATGAATGGGGCCTCGAGGCCGTGTTCGTTCCCGGCATCCTGGAGCACTTGGCCCCCGCAGGCGAGCAAACCGGGGCTTGCCCTTACATCCGCGCGCTGCCGTCGCTGGCCAACGCCTATTTTGAGCGCCCAAAAACTCCCATCCTCGAGGCTTTTCCAGAGTTTTGCGGCAAAAAAAAGCTTGCGGGCTCGCTCGAACCCATAGCGGCCTTTTTAAACCTTGGCAAGCGGGCATTTGAAGAGGCTCTCGAAGCCGGGCTAGAGGCCCAGCACTCCTTCGGGCAAGCGCGCGCGGAACTCGGCACGGCGGGCCTGAAAGAGGCGAACGGGCCAGTGCTTGCCGTGGTCGGCCGTATGTACAACACGGCCGACCCGTTCGTTTCGCTTAGGCTCCCAGAAAAGATCGTGGGGTTGGGGTTCGATGCGTTTCCCCTGGACTTCTTGCCCGCCTCCGGCCAAGCCCAAAAGGGCCTCGATGAAGGCGGGTACTGGTTCAGTCAAGAGCGCATCCTGAAGGCCGGGGCATGGATCAAAGGCCAGCCCGACGTCTACGGGGTGTACTTCACCAACTTTGGCTGCGGCCCGGATGCCTTCATCCAGCAGTTCTTTGAAAAGGCCCAAGGGAGTAAGCCGTGGCTTTTGATCGAAGCGGACGAACACAGCGCCGATGCCGGGGTGCTGACCCGGCTCGAGGCGTTTCTAGAAAGGATAGCTTAGGCCATGCAACCCTTTCGCACGCTGCTCTTGCCGTACATGGGGCTTTATTCTTACGCGATCGCCTGGACGCTCCAAGGCTTCGGCGTGAACGCGAGGGTGCTCGAGCCCGCCGGACGGCAGGCCGTGGAACTCGCCCTGTCTTGCCTTAGGGGGGCCGAGTGCCTGCCATGCCTGGTAACGCTAGGCGACCTCATGGCCGAGCTTAAAAAAATAGACGACGCCAGCGGCCTTGCCTATTTTATGCCCACATCCAAGGGCCCGTGCCGTTTCGGGCTCTATCGCTCGCTCCAGGAGCTCACGCTCAAGGAGCTCGGGGCGGAGGCCACTTTTTTCAGCCTCGATGCAAGCGAGGGCTACAGCTTCGGCGCCGAGGCCAAGGGGGTGGAGCTTGCGCTTTTCAAGGCAATCGTCGCGGCGGACATTTTAGAGGCGCTTAGGGCCGCACTTGCCCCTCAATTCCAGGGCAAAGACGCAAGCGAGCTCGAAGGGGCCTACGACTATGCCAAAGAAGCGCTTCGGGCAAGCCTTTGCAGCGGGGGACAAGACCTTAAAGCGACATTGACCAAGTTGAATCGGATGTTCGCCCCCCTTAAAAAGGCCCCGAGCCCGTCTAGCCCCCCTCTTGTCGCGCTTGTGGGCGAAATCTTCATTCGCGGCAATCCCGTGGCCAACGGCGGGATCGTCGCCAAGCTCGAAACGCTAGGCCTGGAGGTAGCTCCAGCTCCGATGGCCGAGTGGGTGGAATGGGTTCTTTTTACGCACGCAAGAAGGCTTGCCCGCCAAGGCCGAAGAATTGAAGCCCTTAAGGCCTACTTCAAGCTCTTTGTCCTGGAAAGGGTCGAAGGGCGCCTAAGGGCGCTGTTTCCCGGGTTTCAACACCGCCTAGAGGCCGGGCGGATCTCCCAAATCGCCAGGAAGGCATTCCCGTATGCCAAAGAATGCTTCGGCGGCGAGGGCCTTTTGATGCTCGGCAAGGCAAGGAGCCTTTTAGGACTCGGGGCGGCGGGGGTCGTTTGCGTGTATCCGTTCGGCTGCCTTCCGGGCAACATCGTCCGCGTCCTTTCGAAGGGCATGGCCAGAGAGTACCGGCGGCCCTGGCTCAACGTATCGATCGAGCCGCTCGAGGGCACCCACCTCATGACCCGCCTCGAGGCGTTTGCCGGGCAGGTTTTAGGGCGCGTGGAACGTCCGCCATCGTCCCCTGCCGCCCGAATAGGTTAAAATACCAAAAACCCAAGCAAGGAGGATTCATGAAAGGCCACGTTCAAACCAGCGTGGAAGCTGGCGTCATGGAGGTCGTTTTTGACCGCCCGCAGAAGAAAAACGCCGTAAGCGTCTCCATGTACAACGCCGTCAGCGAGCACCTGGCCGAGGCAAGCGACAACCCGGGGGTTCGTGTCGTCGTGTTTCGGGGCTCTGGCGGCAATTTCACCTCGGGCAACGACCTTAAAGACTTCATGGAAAACCCTCCGGACGGGCCGGACAGCCCTGTGTTCCGGTTTTTAAGGACGTTGCTGACGTTCCCCAAGCCCTTGCTCGCGGCCATCGAGGGCTACGCGATCGGGCTTGGCACGACGATGCTACTGCACTTCGATTTGGCCTATGCCGCCCAAAACGCCGTGTTCCGCTTCCCGTTCGTGGGCTTGGGGCTCGTGCCCGAGGCGGGCTCGAGCTACCTACTGCCCAGGGCGGTGGGGGACAAACGCGCAAACGAGCTGCTGTTCTTCGCCGAACGCTTCGATGCCGGCCACGCCCTGAAGATCGGGCTAATTAACGAAATATTCGGGCCGGACGAGGTCTATCCCCGCACGATGGAACGTGCAAGAAAGCTCGCAGGCCAACCCTACGAGTCGCTCCTTGCAACGAAGCGCCTTCTTAGGGCCCCGCTTTTGGAGAAGGTCGAGAGCGTAATGGCCGACGAAGGCGTTGCCTTCATGGAACGGCTCGTCTCCGAAGAGTTCATGAACGCCGCAAGGTCGCTGCTAGACAAACCCAAGGCCTAGCGCCGGTGCGGCGTGTTCATGCGGCGCGGAATTTCCCATCCCGCCCGATAGGCGGGCCTCTCTCCTTACCCCGTCCGATAGGCGGGACATTCTTGTCCCGCCCTGCACGGCCTTACCATTCCGCCTTGCCTTTACGCCGGGCCTAGAAAGGCCCGGCTATCGTTGAGGTAGGCTTGCTATCCGCCGGGCCTAGAAAGGCTTGGGCTTCGTTTGGGATGCGCGCCACCGTTCCGCCGCATATTTCCCCACCCCCCGATAGGCGGGACATTCTTGTCCCGCATTTGCAGGGCCTTGCCTTTACGCCGGGCCT
>DDYN01000018.1 GCA_002347965.1 Nitrospirae bacterium UBA2233
GGCCCCGTGGTCGTCTCGACGCCAGGGGTCAGGCCGTACTCCGGGTGTCCGGGCGTTTTGCTGCCGAACTGCCGAAAGGACTTCAGGTCATCGAGGCTCACGTCGTACCCCGTAAGATGAAGGAGGGCGTAGAGCAGCATCGAGCCGTGGCCTGCCGACAGGACAAACCTGTCCCGGTTGGGCCAGGAAGGGTTGACGGGGTTGAACTTAAGGAAGCGCTGAAAGATCGTATGTCCGATAACGGCAGCACCCAGTACGATGCCGGGATGTCCAGACTGCGCCCGCTCGATCGCATCGATGCCGAGTGCCCGGATCGTGTTGACGGCCAGCGCCTGCTTTGCCGATTCAGTGTCCAAACCCGCGAGGAAATCTTTCGTTTTCATGGCTCTTTTATCGCTACTGTGCCAAGCGGACATAAACCCCTTGGCTTTGGTTTGCTAAACGGTAGGTCCCGTCCGTCTGTTTGGATATTTGCACATCTAACCGGCCAGGTCCCACCCGGATGTTGGAAACGCGCACCGTTTCGATCGAGTCGGGCAGCAGCGGGGAAAACGCGGCCTGGCTTTGAAGCGCGTCTATTTTGAGGCCGAGCATACCCTCCAAAAACCCTTGCGTGACGGCCGTTTCGCTCCAGCCTTGGTGCGGCGTGCCTACCTCGATAAACCTGTCTCCCCGGTATACTTCTCCGACAAGCCCGAGCGTGTTCGAGTAGGTGTGCTGGACGTTCGTCATGAACGCCGCGAAGCCGGCGTTCTCGAGCCTTGATTTATAGTTTGCGAGCGTGAGCCATCCCGTGAACAACGGCCAAACGTTGCCCGAGTGGTAGAGCGTCGGGTCGTAGGCTGGCTCGTCGTTCGCGATGTATCGGGCCCCCCAGGGGGTGAGGATCTTTGGGTCGTTCATCACGCCCAGATTGGCGAGCGCCCTCTCTTGCGCGCAAAGGCCGAACAAAATGGGAACGCTGGGCGCGATCGTCTTTTCTGTGCTGTAGCCTCCCGTCGCAAGCTTTCTGTCGTTGTAGAATCCTAGAGGGTTCCAGTAGGCTTCAAGCGCAGCGAGCGCCTTGGGCAACCTGTCTTGGGCCATTTTTTGGAGGTCTGTGTTGCTGAACAGCCCTGCCATATACGCCATATCCTGTAGGCATTGAACGTAAATTCCGGCCAAATAAAAGGTAGCGTGCCCCTTGGCGATCTGGTTGTACGCCAACGGCCCCCCCTCGACCCAGCCGTGGCCCTCAAAGTTATCGATCAGGCCGTCTCCGTCGTAGTCGGTAGTCACAAGCCATCGGAACGCTTTTTCGATCGAGGGCCAAAGCTCTTGGAGGAATTCGACGTCCCCCGAGCAATCAAGGTAACGCTTGAGCGCTACAATGTACAGCGGCGTCGAGTCCGCGGCGGCCAGGAAGTAGGGAAAATCGCTCTTCCATCGATCCAGGCCAAGCAGCGCGACGGAGGTGGGAAGTTCGTGCATGATCTTGCCAGAATCGTCCTGGTAACGCGCAAGCAGGCGGAAGTTCTCTTTTGATTTTTCCCATTGGTTGGTTAGCGACAAAGAGAGGCTCATCCAGAGGTAGTCCCGCCCGAAGTACCAGGCAAAGCCGGGCCTGCCGTTGTCGAAAGGAATGAAGTCTGCGCCCGTTGTCGAGCCAGAAACGTTTATTCCGGCCACGTAGCCCTTGCCGACCCCGGGCGTTTCGAAGTAAAGCCTGTCGGTTGCCATCATCGACCAGGCGAGCGCCTGCTCGATGTAGGTGTTTACGGAGGTCTTGGGGAAAAGTTCGATCTTGGGAAACCCGCGGAACGTCCTGCGGGCCTCTGCCTCGGCTTCAATGATGGTGGCCTCTGGGTTGCTTAGGATGCGCAAAAAAAGGTTCTCTGCATCGCTTGCCCCTATCCCGGCTACGACCAAGTATGCGGGTTTTTTGGGTTCGATGTGTACCTGAACGTATGCGGGCCCCTCCGGGCCGAGATTTGCGCCGAGATTCACGCCGGTCACGCCGATCCCTCCGACGATGACCCGTTGTTCCCCTTGCCTGTCGAACGTTACCGCCTCGAAGCTGCCGACGCGCGCAGAGCTCCTGCCCACAGGGGCAAGATTGGCGGAAGAGAGCGGCCAGTTGGGCCGGATTTTGGAGCTTACCCGAAAGCTAAACTCTTCCACCCCGCCGTCTGCCTCGATCTTAACGAGCAGGGCAGGTTCTGTGGGATGGGCTACGTAGGTTAAGCGCAAATCGCCGTTTGGTGTGGCAAGCTCTATGACGCTGGCGTGCTGGGCGATACGGTAGGTTAACGGGACAACGTTGGCGGTGTTGCCGTACAGAGGAACAAGCTCGGCCAGCATCTGGAAAGGCGGGCTCCAGACCTCGCCCGAGCCGTCTTCCCGTCCTGCAAAAAACATGCGCCTGCCGGTAACATCGAAAAATCGCTCCGCCATCGCTCCGTGGCTCAAGGGGGGCGCTTCTTCGAGGGCTTGGGGGGACTGTGAGCGGTCGATTGAAAGCATACCGAGTGCTTCTTGAGTTTGGAATGCGCCAACCATAGAAACGGCCAACAGGGCAAGGCCAGCCCTTGCATGTGCTCGCACGGTCAACCTCTTTTCTCAAAAAAGGCTTTCAGGAGGCCCGTAAAAGGTCCCACCTTAGCACAATCGCAGGGTTTGGTCTAGCTTGAGTTTGGTTTGAATACCCTAACGGCCACTCAAGCGCAGATCGAGGCAGGCCGTGAAAACGCCCTCTTCCTTGCCCGACGGCCCCGCATAAATTTTCGGCCATCCAAAGCGGCCTGGGCCGATGATAGTGCTCTCTCCGATGAAATTTCCGTCAGCGTGGTTGGCGCTTACCAAAAAGATGCGGTTTGCCTTCGACCAGGAAAGCAAAATGTTGAAGTAGAGCGTGCGGTAAAAGCTGTCGATTGCCCGGGAATCGATCAAGGCGGCCCCAGAGTAGGCCGTCGGGCTAAGGTGAACCCGCGCCCCGTGTTGGGCGCTGTAGCGGACAACCCCAGGGTAGACGTAGTTGTCCTGGCAGACGGCGATGCCGATCGGCCCCCAGGGCGTTTCAAAAACCATGGGGGTATCCCCCTCGCTTGCCCAAAGCGGCTCGCTCGAGACCGTATGGAGCTTGCGGAAGCCGAAGGCCTCGCCCGATGGCGGGATGATGGCGGCCGCATCGTAGAACTTACCCGTACCGGGGTCGAGCTCTGGCATCCCGATGACGACCCAGAGGTCCAACCTTGCCGCGAGCTTGCCGAGCCGCCCTGTCGAAGGCCCAGGGATGGGCTCGGCAAGCTCGCGGTTGAGTGCCTTGTCCGAGCCGTATCCAACGAGCGCCATTTCGGGGAACAACACGAATTCCGCGCCTTGGTCTTTTGCCTGAACCATGAAGGCCTCTATTTTTTGAAGGTTGGCGCCTTTGTCGTACGGCTCTGCGCTAAAAGCCGTCGTTGCGATGCAAAGCGAGTCTTTGTAGTGGATGGCAAGCGCATTCGACGCAAGCGACATCCAAAACCATGCGAGCGCTCCGAGCAGGACGGCGTAGAGCCAAAAACGGGTTTTGGGGCTAATGTATGGTCTCATGGCCTTAGGGGTAGATGCCCCTAAGTTCGATCGCCCTGGCCACGCGCTCGATTCCCAACGCCTGTGCGGCCGTCCGGTTGTCTACGCCTTTTTCTTTGGCCTTTGTGAGCACGGAATGGAACGCACGAACGATGATGTCCTTGAGCTTCCGGTTTACTTCGTCCTCGCTCCAGAAAAACGACTGGAGGTCTTGAACCCATTCGAAGTACGAGACGATCACGCCGCCCGCATTGCACAGGATGTCGGGCACGATAAAAACGCCCTTTTCCAGCAGAACCCGTTCGCCCTCCGGCGTTGTCGGCCCGTTCCCGCCCTCGGCGAGCACTTTTGTGCGGATCCTAGGGGCGTTCTCTTCCGTGATCTGGCGGGCGACGGCGCAAGGCAAAAGCAGCTCGCACTCGATCTCCAAAAGCTCCGCGTTCGAGACGGCCTCGGCCTTGGGGAACCCTTTAAGAGAGCCGTGCACCTTGATGTACTCCATCAGCTCTACAAAGCTGATCCCGTCTGGGTTGTAGAGTCCGCCCGTCACGTCGCTTACGCCAACAAGCCTTAAGCCGGAACCCTCCAGGAACTTTGCCGCGCCCTGCCCCACGTTGCCAAAGCCTTGGATGACGGCCCTTGCGCTTTGGGGGGCGATGCCAAGGAGTGCTAGCGCCTCGAGTGCGGTGATTCCCGCGCCGCGCCCTGCCGCCTCGTCCCTTCCGAGCGAACCGCCAAGCAAGACAGGCTTGCCCGTGACGATCGCGTGTACCGAGTACCCCCTGTGCATGGAATAGGTGTCCATCATCCAGGCCATTTCTCTTGGGCCTGTACCCAAGTCCGGCGCGGGGATGTCGCCCTCCGGACTAATCATGACGCTGATCTCGGTCGTAAACCTGCGCGTCAGGTTCTCGAGCTCTTTGAGGGACATGGTTAAAGGGTCTACGGTTACCCCTCCCTTGGCCCCGCCGAACGGGATACCGACGAGCGAGCATTTCCAGGTCATCCACATGGCAAGTGCTCGTACCTCGTCTAGGTTGACCCCGGGGTGGTAGCGAATGCCGCCCTTTGTGGGGCCGAGCGTGGCGTTGTGGTGTACCCTGTAGCCCGTAAAGACCCCGACGGAGCCGTCGTCCATCTCGACGGGAAAATTCACGGTGAGCTCACGTTTTGGCCGCTTAAGAGTTGCGAGTGTCGAGGGCCTTACATCAAGGCAGACGCTAGCCCGCTCGAACTGCTCAATGGCCTGCGCAAACAACGTCTCTGCCATAAGGGTCCTTCTTGGCTCTCTTTTTGTACTCCTTGACCTTCAGCATGATCAAAAGGGGCGCCCGCGTCAAGTTTGACGTTGCCATTAAGCCTTAAGCGCTTCCTGAAGGTCGGCGAGCAGGTCTTTGGAGTGTTCGAGTCCCACAGAGAGCCTTACAAGGCCCTCTTCGATCCCGGCCGCCCTGCGTACGTCTTGGGGTATGGTTGCATGGCTCATAGTGGCTGGGTGTTGGGCTAAAGAGTGCGTTCCGCCCAAGGACCCGGCCAGCTTGATGAGGCGAACCCGCCTTAGGAAGCGGAATGCGCCCTCTTGCCCGCATTTTGCGACGAACGAAACGACGCCTCCAAACCCCTTTAGCAGGCGTTTGGCCTGCGCATGGCTCGGGTGGGACTCGAGCCCCGGGTAGTAGACGCGCTCTACCGAAGGGTGCGTTTGGAGAAACCGCGCCGTCTCAAGGGCATTGGATTCATGAGCTCGAACCCTGAGCGCTAGGGTGTCCACCCCCCTTAAGACAAGCCAGCTATCGAAAGGGGCCTGCGTTGTCCCGAGCGCGTTGGCGAAATACCCGATGCGCTCGGCCAGGTGTGGATCTTTTGTAACGACGGCCCCGCCGACGACATCCGAGTGGCCGTTCAAGTACTTTGTCGTCGAATGGACGACGACGTCCGCCCCCAGCTCGAGCGGGTTGCAGAAGACAGGAGAGGCGAACGTGTTGTCAACGACGCTAATAGCCCCTCGATCCTTGGCGATCCGGACGATCCTTGGAATATCTGGAACCCCAAGCAGCGGGTTGGAGATGCTTTCTATCCAGACCATCCGGGTGTTAGGCGATACGGCGCGCTCAACCTCACCCAAGTTGTAGAGGTCGACAAAGTCCGTCTCGATCCCCCACGGCTTGAGGACGGCAGCAAGTAGCCTGTAGGAGCCCCCGTAGAGGTCTTTCTGGGCAAGGATACGATCGCCCGGGGCGAGCAGGTGCATGAGCGTGGATTCGGCCGCCATTCCGCTCGCGAACGCAACTGCAAAGCTCCCCCCCTCGAGCGCGGCGAGCGTATCTTCGAGCGCCTTCCTCGTCGGGTTGCCCGAACGGGTGTAGTCGAACCCCCTAGTCTTTCCGATGTCCTCGAACTCGAACGTCGAGGTTTGATAAATGGGGACGGAAATTGCCCCGTAGAGCTTTTCGGGCCTTTCGCCCGCGTGCAGCGCGGTGGTTTCAAATTCCACGGTGTCCTCCTTGCGATGGGGATGGGAGAGGAGAATTATCTATTACTATATAGGCAATAATGGCAATTATACCTATGCGTGTCTTATCGGTCAAGCCTCAAAGGTCCGCGAAAAAAGGGGTTTTTAAGAAAGGCCAAAGCTGCAAAGACAGCTGAAAATACTGGCCTTTCCAGTCAAACGGCCGGCAAGAACCAGGGCGGGGCCAAGGGTTAAAAACCCGTAAACCAAGACAGAAGACAAAACAGCCGAAAAAGATGGCCGCCCGCCGGGCGCGGACTCTTTGGCTCCCACAAGCCTCCTTACCCTTGCAGCAACGATCGAGGATTGAGGCCCATGGCTAAAAAAGGCGGCAAACATGGTCGTTGCTTGGGCCGAGAGTTTGAGAAGCGTTCGGGCGAGCAGGCGAGGATCGTCCACGGCCTTAAGCGCCGCATCGTCGGCTAGGATCTCCGCATCTTCCAAAAAGCGCGCCTTTAGCCAGGAAAACATGGGGAGGAAGGGAAAGCCGAAAGCGAGAGAGGCCAGGATCAAGACCTTAAGCGGGTCTTTCTTCTTTGCGTGGTGGAGCTCGTGGGCCAGTACAAGACGTAGCTCTTTTGGCGGCACCTCGGCCAAAAGCGCTTCGGATGCGTATACCTTAGG
The DNA here is from genome assembly GCA_002347965.1 of Nitrospirae bacterium UBA2233. Taxonomy (GTDB): domain Bacteria; phylum UBA2233; class UBA2233; order UBA2233; family UBA2233; genus UBA2233. The sequence goes on from DDYN01000018.1 coordinate 6,689, forward strand.
CCTGAAGAAGCCTGCGGTGAATGCCAGAGGCATGTCCGCATTCTCGAACACGCTCACTCCTATGGGCCCATCTAGGCTCACTGGCCTTGTACGGAGCGTCTCAAGGGCCTTTTTGGTCGTCCAGACGATGCGGCCCGCATGAAAAACGGCCAAGAGAACCGCTATACAGAGCACAAGCCCGGTTGCCGCCCAAAGCAAAAGCCAAGCTCCGGTGAGGGGTCTCCAGTCTCCAAATTGGAGCGCACAACGCAGCTTGCAAAACGGGGCACAGCGCAATGGTTGGCCAAGAAGGCCAAACTCCGTCAGCGTTCCCATGGCCTCAAGGCCCAACAAGGCTAGTGCCAGCCCGAGAGCGAGCCCAAACGGGGACACCCTAGCCTCCCAACGTTTCATCCCCGCCCTGCCTTTGTCCTACGAGCCGGTCGAGTTCGGCCCTCTCTTCGGGCGTGAGCGTGCCCAAGAGTTCGGCAAACGCACTCAATGTACCTTGCTGGGACTTCTCGAGAAGCCCCTGAAGGGCCTGCCTAGAAAGCTCCCGATAGAACTTTTCTTTTGAAAGGGAAGGGGCGAACCTAAACGTCTTCCCCTCGTCTTTGAGCCTGACTACGAGCCCCTTTTTTTGAAGGCGCTCGAGCACGGTTAGCACCGTTGTTAGCGCTATATGGCGTTGCTCATGTACCTTGGCGTGGACCTCCTTGCCGGAGACCCCTTCTTTGGACTTCCAGAGGGCTTCCATTACCAACGTTTCGAGCTTGCCCAAAGCAGAGAACCGGACCATGGCCTACAGAAACATCCGTTCGTAGTTTTTGCGCACTTTTATGTAAGCTATTACCATACGCCTTAAGAGAAGCGGTTGTCCAGGGTTGACAACGTCCGCTTTGTGTAGACGACAACAAGCAGAAGGCGTTATAGTGTGGAATCCGCAGTTTATTCGGCTCGCTTCGCGACGGGCGTTTTTGCGGGCGCCAAAGGCGGTAGAAGGGGTGCCTTGATGCTCCGTTCGGTCTGCCAACCTCAACCAGCTTTAGCCGGGCGGTCCCCTCTCAACGGCCGTTCCGCGCCCATAGCTCAGTCATCTTCCTCAAGCCAGGGCGTGGGCCGGAAGTAGGCGTGCTTTGGCTTAGGCATGGCAGCATCGGGCCCTTTGGTCGCCCCCCAGAGGATTTCGTTGAAGGCCTCTTCGTCCATCCTGTCGGCCTCTTGATCGAGGTTCAAGGCGAGCGAGTCCTTGGCCCGGAAGGCGTTTTCCCCGTTGACTTCACTGAGCGGCTGCGTGGGGATGCGCGCCAAGTAGGGCCGCATATCCGGCTCGTCTGTAAAGGCGTTGAGCATGGGCGTGGCCGCGGCGTCGAACTGGCTCATCGGAGGAAGCCCAAGGATCAGTTCGATCGTTTTAATGAGTGAGACGGTAGAGTACCAGCTCGAATCTACCACGCCCCTGCGTGCGTACGGCGAGGCTATAAGGCACAGCGTCCTGTGGGCATCGACGTGGTCCGGGCCGTTCTGGGCGTCGTCTTCGACGACGAAGACGGCCGTGTCCTTCCAAAAAGGAGAGCGAGAGACGGCCTCGATCAGCCTGCCCAGGGCTAGGTCGTTGTCGGCAACCATTGCCTTGGGCGTTGGCATGCCGGGCCGCGTCCCTGCCGTATGGTCGTTGGGAAGCCTCACGATCATCAAGGAAGGAAGCTCCCCCTTCTGAACAAGCCCATCGAACTCCTCTTTCCAGGCTTCAAAGCGACTCTGGTCCGAAATGCTTAAGTTATACGGGGGAAAGTTGGGGGCTAGGTGGCCTTCAAGGTCCCTGGCGAATGGGGCCGGCTCTGTATCCTCAGATTCAGAGGTATTTCCGAACTCTCCGTAGACCCTGTAGCTCAACCCGGCCCTGGCGGCTACGTTCCAAAGGTAGCCGGCCGGAGGTAGTGCGGCTTCCGAGCCCGCCTCGAAATCGTAGGGACGGTTCCGGCCGGAGTAGTTGGCGGGCCAGTTCCTTTGGACGTAGTCCGTTGCGATCGCCCCCATAGACCAGTTGTGGCCGTCCGCGCTCACCTCGGCGTCCGCGTAGAAGTTGTCGAACAGGACGAACTCTTTGGCCAGGGCGTGGTGGTTGGGCGTGGTATCAGGGCCGAACAGCACAAGACTTGGGTCGCCGTTTCCTTCGGGGATGTCGCCCAAGACCTGATCGTAGGTGCGGTTTTCTTTGATCACGTAGATCACATGCTTAATCAGGGAAGGGTCTCCCGGCCTCCTTGGTATGGCGTGGGGTTTTGGGTTTCTTGAGCGATTATTCCGCGCGTTTTTCATCTCGTCGAATTCGTTGTTCCCGATGACGATGCGCGTGTAGCTCTCCAGCGTGGAGGCATCGGGAACGGGGATGACGCTCAAGCTTCCTTGGATCATCGAGCCGATGTACTGCTCTGTAGTCCTCCTCGATTCTGGGTTTGGCCCGTCGGGGTTTGGCCCTGCCCCAAGACCCTTCATGTTGGCCACAAAGAGGGTTTTGTCGTCTTTGGCGAGCGTAAGCGCGCTCGGATACCATGCCGTCGGGACGAGGCCCGTGACCTGGAGGGTCTTGGTGTTGACGACGGCGACGTCGTTGTTGCCCCCGTTGGAGACGAAAAGCGTGCCATCGTCGCCCGAGAGGGCGAGCGCGTTCGGCATGGAGCCAAAAGGGGCCCCTGGGTAGGGGGACAGGTCGATCGTAGCCCTGGATTCTTGAGAAGCGGTATCTACCACGGTGATAGTATCGGCGTTGGTGTTGGCGACATAAAGCCTCTGGCCGTCGTGCGAGAGGGCCATGGCGCTCGGGTGCCGGCCGGTTTTGATCCGAGCCCTTTCTTGGAAGCGCTCAATGTTCACGACGGCGATGCCTCCTTCGTTTTGCAGGGAGACGTACAGGTCCTTGCCGTCCTTCGCAAGTTGAAGGGTGTAGGGTAAGGGGCCCGTGGATTCCGGACTGGCGGGAGGCCCGAAAGAAAGCGTGCGGATAGACCCGGATGTCAGGTCAATTTTGGCTACGGCATTGGCCAAGTTGAGCGCGGCGTAGAGGGTTTTACCGTCTTCAGCGATTGCAAGACCGCAGGGATAGAGCCAATCTTTCTCCCCACCCAAAACAATCGGCTCCAGCTCGGTAAGCCTGGGCGGATTGAAGGCGAAAACGCGAATTTTGTTGTTGCCACCTGCCGAGGCGTAGACGCGAGCGTTGTCCAAAGAAACGGCTATTCCTAAAAACAGGGCTTCCGGAGGCGGGTAGGGCTTCGTCTCGACAACCCGCTTTGCGACCGTATCGAAGACCATCAGGCTTTGGGTCCCTTGGCCGTTGTTCGTGATGAACAGGTATTGACCCGTTCGATCGAGCGTCATCCCCATGGGCCTGTCTCCTAAGACGACTTGGTCTCCAGCCGGGGCGAGTTGCCAGTGGTTGGGTGTGTACCCCAAAGATGGCCCCGCGGGCCCTGGGGCTTGGGCGTCTTCTCGGTTTGAGAAGTAGGTTTCATAAATTACGGGGGCCACGATCAAGGCGCAGCCCTGGACTTGAAAAAGCCCAAAAAAACAGCCGATAAAAAACCCTAACGGGGCTAGAAGACGAAAAAACTTCACGGGATTCCCCCTGGTAGGTTTATCTATGGGCCATCAAATCTTCGATCGTATCTATCCTCTGGCCGTAGGGGTTGTAGACCTCAAGACCAAGCGAGCCCCCGTCGGCTTGGAAAATCAGGATGTTGGCCTGAGAGCTGTAAAAGTAATCCCCTGGCCGGTGGGCCTTGAGGTAGGCATTCCAAGGGGTGGGTTCTTCGGCGTAGTATGGAGCACCCGCCCCGCCAGATGTGATGAACCAGGTGGGGTGGCCGACATCCAGAGCCGAGCAGCTCTCTCCTTGCTCGCAGACAACCCCGTTTTTGTTCGCGTCGTCTTTCTTTGGGTCGCCCAACGGGACGTCTTTAGAGATGAGCGTTCTATGGTAGGCGTGCTCGTCGGAGCCCAGAACGCAGGCTACCTTGGGGCTGGCCGCAACGAGCCGGATAAGCTCGTTGCGCACCTCCACGATGCCCTTCGATTCCGGCGTGAGGCTTCCCGAGCGCATCGTGTAGGCCCTTACGTTGTTGTTGCCCAAGTACCACATGGCATCATCCGTGTGCCCGCCGTTGGGGATGACGGGCTCCTGGGCGAAAAGGACGATAAAACGAACGCTAGGGTCGTTTTCAGCCCGTTTGACCTCGCTCTCGATCCAGGCCATCTGGTCTTCTAGAATGTAGCCTTCGGGGCTTCCGCCGAACTCCTTCTCGTTAAAGCTCGCCCAGTAGTTGTTGTTGAAGGCCACGACATACACGGGGCCGTACTGGAAGGAGTAGACGTTCTCCTTGTAAGAGGGCCGCCTTGAATCCGACGTCTCGGGCCCGTTGTTTGGGTTGCTAAAAGCCCGGGCGAACAAGGCCTCGGCGCTGTCGGTCGCATAAGGCCAGCGATCCAGGCGGATGTCGCCCCCGTTGAAAACCCTAAGGAGCGATTCGTGGTTGCCCATGACCGGGTAGACGGCCCTTTCGTGCCAGAATCCCGAAACGGCCCGTTTCCAGGAAAAAAGCTGGGTTTCAAAATCTTCTACGGAACTCGTGTAGCCGTTGAAGAGGTCTCCGCCGAAAAGCAGGAAGTCCGCCTCTTTCCTGTAGGCCAGGTTGGCAAGACGCTCGAAAGTAAGATGGTTGACCCCCATGAGGGCCTCTTGCCCTCCGCCCACGCCCTCGCGGCTGTCGCCCGTGTAGGCGAAGGCTACGGGGGTGTTATCCGCCGGCAAAGGGGCGGTTTTCAACGCGTAATGCCTAGAGGCATAGCCTTTGAAGGCCACCCGATAGGAGTAGGCGGTGCCTGGGCGTAGCCCCGAGATGTTGATGGCGTGGTCTTTCGTAGGCTCTTTATCTTCGAAGCGGCGTCCGTCTACGATCACGCTCGCCTGGACGGGCTCCGCCGTTTCAAAGCAAACCGTAACCGAGCCCGGCCTGTCCGAGCTGACGAGAGAAACGAACGGACCCGTGGAAATGCCAGGGAGCTTTCGAAATGCCCCTTGGAAGCCGAAACGGAACGGGACGTCGTACATTCCCAAGGGCCTGTCCTTGTCGGGCATTTTCATGAAGAGCTCGGCCCTCAAGAGAGCCTCCCCTTCTTTTTCCCAACCCTCGGCGTTGTGGCTTGGCTCCAAAAGGTAGGCCAGGTCGATCAGCCCTTGGCCTTGCTCGAGGGGGGTTTTGCGCCGGAGTCTTCCGTAGGCATAATCGGTCTCTAGGGCTTCAAAGGGCTCGGGGCCGACAGCGAGCGTCCCGTAGATGTTGCTTGCGTCTACGATCGAGCCATCAAGCAGTGTTTTTATCCCGGATAGATCGAACCCTAGGCCTTCTTCGTCGCCGTCTTGAATTGCTCGGTAGAGCTGCTCTATCCCGATCGAGTTACGCACCCCATAGGCTTGGTCTTCTTTGTGGCCCGCCAAAGAGGGGTCGAGAACCGGGAGTTCCTGGCAGTGGATCGGCAAGATGGGCCCGAACGCCCCGAGTAAACACAAGAACCCCGCTTGGAGCCATGCCCCGATTCTGTTTGCCATGCCCTGCTTCCTTCTTGTTTTTTTTACACCATCGTAGCGGATGAATGTTGCAGCAATATGAAGGGGGGGTCCCTGCCTTAACGAGCCTTATGTACCCCGGTTCTTCCGCCTGCAAAGTTTGGCCAACCAGAAGGCATTTCGAAAGGCGCGACATTCCTGCTCTGCCATGTGCGGCCTTGCCGCCGGGGCTGGAAAGCCCCGGCTATCGGGTTTTGGACTTGTCCCACTTTGCACGCTTTTATCTTTCCGCCGGGACAAGAATGTCCCGGCTATCGAAGGGGGACGCTGGCCGTCTTTAAGCATGATAGGTGCTACATTCCTGTCCCGCCCTCAGCGTGGCTGCCTCAAAAGCGCTCGCAGCCCCAAAGGCGCCCGAAGGCCCGGCCAGAAGAGGTTTCTTCCTCTAACAAGCCTAATCGGTGGAGTCGGTTTTCCTGCCCGCTCGAAGATCGAGCGAAGCTCCGTGGCATCTCTTGGGCCAAAGGGGTAGGGTTCGTCCGGCAAAAGGACAAGCCCAGGGTTCAAAGAAGTGAGATCTTCCACTGTCAGCCTGGGGTAGCGCCCCTTAAGGCAGCTTTGTAGCCTGGCGGCTTCCATGAGGCTTCCTGCGTAGGTGCTCGAACCGACGGCCACAAAGGGCTCCTTCCAGACAAGGCACAGCGTGCGGACAGGCCTTGCCTGCTGGGCTTGCCTTAGAAGCCTCTCGTAGGCTCGACGCGCATTCCAGGCGAGCCCTCTTGGGTCGGTAAGTCCAAGGAGATTTTTGACTTCTTCGAGCTCGAAAAAGGCCTCATGCGGGTTTTCTGCCCGGCTTACCCAGGCTAGTAGGCCCGCTTTTGCGAGCCCTTCTAAGTATTCTTTGCGATTCTCTTCTTTGCTGGCCAGGATCAAATCGGGCTTCAAGCGCAGGATCGTCGGGAGGTCTGGGTTTTTAGTCCCGCCCACGCTTTGGACGCGCCTTAAGGCAAAGGCCGGGTGGGTGCAAAAGTGAGTCCTTCCTACAAGCATGACCCGCCCCCCAAGGATCGCCAGGGCCTCCGTCAGCGAAGGAACGAGCGAAACGACCCTGAAGGTTGGGGTTGTCGAAGAATCTACGCAGATTTTGGCTCTGGACATTCGACAGGTTCCGGGTCACCTACCTTTAAAAATGGGGCGGCGCTTTTGAAAAAACGCTTCCATGGCCTCCATCAAGTCTTCCGAGGGTAGGGCGGCGGCATTTTTCTGGGCGACGTAGGAAAGGCTCGCCCGGGGGCCGAAATCGCGCGTAAAGCGCAACGTATCCTTTATGCCCTGCACGGCAAGCGGAGGGAGCGCGGCGATCTCTTGAGCAAGCCTGAAGCCCTCTTTTTGGAGCCCTTCTTTGTCTTTGCAGAGCGTGGTGATGAACCCCATTTGGAGCGCCTCCTTGGCGTCGAAATCCCGTCCTGTAAGCGCGAGCTCAGCGGCTCTTCCGAACCCGACCAGAAAGGGCAAGCGCTGTAGCGTGCCCAAATCCGCCACCATGGCAAGTTTGACCTCCCTTACGGAAAACACCGCGTCTTCGGAGGCGATCCGGATGTCGCAAGCGCAGCAAAGGTCCACGCCGCCCCCGATGCAGGGCCCGTGCACGAGCGCAATAACAGGCTTGCGGCAGGATTCGATGCCATCCATACTCCCTTGCAGGCCGTGGACCCTCTTCCTGAGCCTTTCTCTGGAATCCGCCGTTGGGGACTCGAACCACGCCCCGGCCTCGGCAAGGTCGAGCCCGGCGGAAAAGGCCTTGCCATCCGCCTGGATCACGACGACCCGGGCTTCAGGGTCTTCGTCCAGCTGCTGGAACAGCCTTGGCAGGGCTTCAAAAAGGGCGGGCGTGAGGGTGTTGAGCTTTTCTGGCCTGTTTAAAATAACCTGGTAGACGTGGCCTTCTTTTTCAAGCCTCAGAGGTTCGTTTTCAGCCATGGTAACTCTCCTTCGGGGATGTTGGTGCCTAGGAAACGTTTGGCCTTCTTCCTTTTGTGCGCGGGTTCGTCGCCAAGCCTACCAGATGTAGGGGACAAGAATACCCCGAGCGGGTCTGGCCTAAGCGTTCCGGTTTTGTGATTACATCGAGCCCCGCGAATACGAGCACCTTAGCGGCCCCTAAGGCCGGTCGTTGCCGGTACCAAGGCGATGCAACGGGTGAGGTATTTTCTCGACGTCCGCTCTTTTAGCAAGGTGCATGCTTTTGTGCAATTTACTACGGCTTTCGTTTGTCGCGCAACCTCTAGCCTAAATCGTAAACACCGATCTTTCGCCTTATGGATCCAGCCGAAGCAAGGGTTGAAGGCGCCGTTGATATAGCCTTGCTCCATGGACTACCATAAAAAGGTTATGATATTTTTATACACGCTCAAATGTCCCGAGCCGACTTAAGCGGGTGGGTGCAGGCCGGATTGACAGCCTAGACGGTCTCACGCCGTAGGGCTTGGAGCGGGTACGAATGGGTTAAGCGCTACAGGGATCGCCAGGGTTGAGGAAACGCCAAGCCGGCGCACCGGGGCTTTTATGGGTTTAGTGAACCACCGGTATAAATAATTTTAAAGGAAAAGGAGGGCGTTATGAACATTCTCAACCCGAAGAAGTACACAAGTCTTATGGCCGATGAGGGCTCGAGGACCGTTGTGGACAAGACCATCGCCTTTTTTGAAGGCATGGGCAAAAAGAGGCTGCTAGAGGATTTCGATAGCAAGGCGTGGTACCAAGGGTTTACCGATTTCCTCGCTAAGGAGCAGATTCTGGCCAAGCTTCTCACGCCCAAGGAGCACTCCGGAGGCGACCCGGACTGCCGCTGGGACACGGCCCGCAACGGCGAGTATGCCGAAATCCTGGGCTTTTACGGGCTCGGGTACTGGTACTATTTTCAATGCACCCTTCTTGGGTTGGGGCCCGTATGGATGAGCAAGAACGAGAACGCCAAGAAGAAGGCGGCCCAGGTCCTTAAAGAAGGCTCTCCCTTTGCCTTCGGACTTTCCGAACGGGCGCACGGGGCCGACATCTACGCCACCGAGACCACCTTAACTCCGAAAGGTGACGGTACGTACCTCGCCAACGGCGAGAAGTACTACATCGGCAACGGCAACAAGGCCAAGATGGTCTCGGTTCACGGCAAGGTCAAGGACGGCACCGACGACTTCGTCTTTTTTGTCGCCAACTACCTCCACAAGGCTTACGAGCTCAAAGGGAACGTGATCTCTCACCAGGAATACGTCGCGGACTTCGCACTTCACGACTACCCCATCACGGAAGAAGATATTCTTTTAAGGGGCAGGGAGGCCTGGGATGCGATCCTCAACACCGTGAACATCGGAAAGTTCAACATCGGCCCAGGTTCTATCGGCCTGTGCGAACACTACTTCTACGATGCCATTGCCCATGCGGCCAATCGCGTCCTCTACGGCATCCACGTGACCGACATGCCACACGCCAGAAGGAATTTTATGGACGCCTGGCTGCGTTTGATCGGCATGAAGCTCTACCAGCGCCGCGCTACCGATTATTTTAGGGCGGCCAATGCGGACGATCGCCGCTACATCCTCTACAACGCCACGAGCAAGATGAAGGTGACCGTCCAGGGCGAGCAGGTGATCGAGCTCCTATGGGAAGTGATCGCCGCCAAGGGCTTTGAGAAGGATACGTTCTTCACGGTGGCAGAGACGGAGGTGAAAGGCCCGGCAAAGCTCGAGGGTACGGTGCACGTCAACGTCATGCTTATCCGGAAGTTTATGAAGAGCTATTTCTTTAACCCTACGGAATACCCACCCATCGCCCCAGACTTTGAAACCAAGGACGATTTGTTCCTGTTTAACCAGGGCGTTGCTCATGGCCTGGGTTCTATCCGGTTCCACGACTACAGGCCCGCCTTCGAGGCCAACAAACACCTTCCCAACGTGGCCGCCTTCATAAGCCAGGTCGAGACCTTCAAGGACATGCTAGAAAAGGCCGCCCCGGACGTCGGACAGGACTTTGACTCTTCATTTGCTTTACCTTTAGGCGAAATGTTCTCTATCGTGGTCTACGGCCAGCTCATCTTGGAGCAGGCCATGCTCTACAAGCTGGACCCGGATGTCCTCAACCAAATCTTTGATTTCATGGTGCGCGACTTTGCGCGTTTTGCCCTGCAGGTCTACGACAACCCTAGTGTAAGGGAAGACCAGATTGCCTTTCTCAAGGAGATCATACTTACTAAGCCCGTTCCGGACGACAATCAGTACGAACGCGTTTGGGATAAACATATCTTCCCGCTTGTGGGCGCCTACGAAATGAACCCCTAGCGTTTATAGGGCGTATGTCTCCTCGTAGGCAGCCTGAACCATACAGGACTTGGGGCTTACTCGTCTAAAACAGGAGTGATGCTTGTGGCGTTTTGCCAAACCCAGGCTAAGCCAGTTCATTGGGATTAAGTCATTCAGATTCTACGTGCGATCCGCGCTCGAAAAGCCTAGCGGATGGGGATTGGTTGGCGCAAGAAGGAGCAATGCATGGGACACTTGGCCGGGAAAGACATCTATCGCAAGCTCGGCAAAAAAATCGACGGGATGCCTTCCCGGGCGCCCTGGAACAAAACGCTCTATGAAGTCCTAAAATCGCTCTATTCCGTTGAAGAGGCCGATGTAGTCGTCAAGATGCCCTTCAACCTCTCAAGCCTCGAGCGTATTGCGCGGATCACGCGGCGAAAGACGCCAGAGCTTCAGAAGGTCCTCGAAGGTTTGAGCGAAAAGGGGCTTGTTGTGGACCTATGGGTCCAAGGCCGTACCCTCTATATGCCCTCCCCCATGGTCGTGGGCATCTTCGAGTTTACGATGATGCGCACAGGCGGAGGCCTCAAAACCAAGGAGTGGGCCAAGCTCTTCCATGAGTACATGCATGGAGATAGCAATTTCTACGCGGCAAACTTTGGGCAAGGCCAAAAGATATCGATCGAAAGAGCCCTTCCGCACGAAGGCTCCGTGCATCCCGAAGACTTTACTGAGATCCTCGACCATGAAAAGGCACACGTGATCGTGGAGCAATCGAGCAGGTTCGCCATCGGGATCTGCTCCTGCCGGCACGAAAAGCTTCACGCGGACAAAAAAACCTGCGATATCCAGCTGGAGATGTGTGCATCTTTCGGGGCAGCGGCCGACTACCTCATTCGAAGGAGCCTGGCCAAGGAAGCCTCACGCACCCGGATGCACGAACTCATCGATTCGGCCAGGGGGCTTGGATTGGTCTTGAACGCCGATAATATCCAAAAAAACGTCAGTTTTATCTGTTCATGCTGTCCGTGTTGCTGCAACACCATCCTGGGCGTAAGAGAGCACGGCTATCCTGGCACCATCGTGACCTCGAGCTTTATCGCCCGGATCGCTTTCGATTCCTGCACGGGCTGCGGCAACTGTGCAAGGGACTGTCCCATCGAGGCCATCGCGATGGCGCCCGAAAAGAACCCAGACCCCAAGAGCAAGCGCAAGGCCCTTCCGGTGGTCGATTCTTCGATTTGCCTTGGATGTGGCGTGTGTACGCTCAGGTGTAAGCCTGGGTCTCTTCGGCTTCGAAAGAGGGAGCAGCGTGTCCTGCACCCCGAGACGAACTTTGAGCGAATTCTTCTTGCAAGCCTTGAGCGAGGGGCGCTTCAAAACCAACTCTTTGACAACCCTCAGAGCCTATCCCATGCCTTTTTAAGGGGGCTTATCGGGGGCTTCTTAAGGCTTCCGCCCGTAAAAAAGGCCCTGATGAGCGACCTGCTCCGCTCTTCCTTTCTAGCCTTCCTGAAAAAAGCCGCTGCATTGAACGGACAAGGCGCCTTTACGGAGATCTGAGAATTTCTTCGCGAGCAAACTCTTCGCGCTTGCAATTCACAGAACCTCCGCTTCTTGCTAGGCGTTCTTGGCCCATCCTTAATGGGGTGGCAGTATAAGGTTCAGACAAATCCTTACAGCGTCGAAATAGCGGTAAAGCCATAAAACCCAACCGAGCAAGACTCCATCCAAATCGTCGTCTCCGGTGAATGGGGAAACCTGGGTTATGCCCTTACCCACGCTTGCCGCGTAGACCAAAAAATTATCTTTATCAACGCCACGATTACCCAGAAGGCTGGGATTTGGGCGCAGGTTGTATCCAGGTGGGAGTTCGCCGAAGATATCGGAAAGCTGCCTGCCGGGTTTTACGTTGTCGAAGCCAACATCAACGGGGCTGTCTCTAAGGCAGAATTTAAAGTCCTCACCAATCAGCCCCTCAGCCAGCTCCAAAGCCTCCCCCGGCCAGAAGCACTCTGGTCGGGGGCGCTGAACACCGTAACGATCTCCAGGACATCCCTTTGATCGTGGCTCGACACGCGAGCGTAGGCGACCGAGCGCCGATTCGCCTCGTCTTGGACGCGGAACACCTCCGGGCGCAGCTTCGTTAGGTTGTGGCGACGATGGCCGCCCGCCGTGTGCTCCGCACTCAGCCTGCCTGCTACCTCCCAGCGCCTGCGCGGCATCGCCTATGCCTACCAATCTTTCCATTTAGGCCTGCCCTGTATTGCTATCGATGGAGGTAGCCGTTTTCATGCCGAAAGGGCTCTGCTTTGTGGTGAATCCTTGCTATAATGTGGGCTCAGAGGGCCAAAGGCTTGAGGTTTTTTGGCACGGTGCCGTGATGTTATTTGACCGTCGACGCCCTTTGGGCTTTAAAGTGCGTTTTTTGACTTGATGCCTATAACCAACGCATGGAGGGAAAGCCATGGAACCTCGGGGACTGCTTTCGTACCTCATCATCGGGCTCATTGCCGGCTGGCTGGCTGGAAAAATTGCAGAGGGCCGTGGTTTTGGGCTTCTAGGAAACATCGTTGTGGGCATTGTGGGCGCCATGATCGGCGGGTTTCTGTTTGGCATCTTGGGTCTTTCCGCCTACGGCGTCATCGGGTCCATCGTCATGGCGACGGTCGGGGCCATCGTCCTTTTGTATGTCGTCGGGTTGGTCGTCAAGAGGGGGTAGTTGGAGCATGGGAAACTCATGAACGGTAAAGACCTTAAGCGTTAGAATCAATGAGCATAAGGAGCACCCAAACGATGCGATTTTCAAGAAGCCGAGCATTGATTATCGGCGGAAGCTCGGGGATAGGCCTCGAGACGGCAAGGAGGCTGATCGAGGCCAAAGTGTCCGTCACAATCGTGGGTCGAAACCCAAAAAAGCTCGATGATGCCAAAAAAATCCTAGGCGATGACCCACAAACCCAAACGTTCTTGTGCGACCTTGCTCAACCCGATCATCTGGGTCGGCTTATAGAGCATGTACGGGACCATCTGCGCGATGTGGGATACCTTGTGAACGCGGCGGGGACATTCTTGCCAAAGGCCTTTTTAGAGCATACGCCGGAGGACTACGACGCCTACATGGACTTAAACCGGGCGATCTTCTTCATTACCCAGCAGGCGGCTAAGAATATGGAGTCGCATGGCGGAGGGGCTATCGTGAACGTGGGATCGATGTGGGCCCATCAAGCAATCCAAGCCACCCCATCCTCGGCCTATTCGATGGCCAAGGCTGGCCTCCATGCTTTAACCAGGAACCTGGCGATCGAACTGGCCCCAAAAAAGATCCGGGTCAACGCCGTCGCCCCTGCCGTCGTGGAAACGCCCATTTACGCGGGTTTTATCCAGCCCGAAAAGATTCATGAGAGTCTTCAGGCCTTTAACGCCATGCACCCGTTAGGAAGAGTTGGGCAGCCTCAAGATGTCTCCATCGTGATCGCTTTCCTCCTTTCCGACGAGGCGGATTGGGTTACGGGTGCCGTGTGGGACGTAGACGGCGGGGTCATGGCCGGTAGAACGATCTAAAGCCTTCAATACCGTCTTAGATGGAAGGAAGCCCCTACGACGAGCTTTTTGTCACAGGTCCTTGCCCGCTGTCATTTTTTGGGCCCAGCGATCTAAAGACCAGGGGCCGGAGCCCGCGAGCAAAAGAAAGAGCGAGCCCAAAAGCATGGAATAGTCTGTCCTGGCCTCGTGGGCCATCTTGAAGAAGCCATCGTTGATCAAAATGGGGACTTTTGTGGTCGCGATCGCAACCAGCATGTCGACGACGAGGGCAAGCGCCGCGAGGCGCGTGAGAAGACCGGCCAGCATGAGGATGCCGCCGCCGACCTCAACCAGCCCCACGAAGGGAGCCGTAATTTCCGGGTAGGGGATGCCTATCTTGAGGAACCGGCCAACGCCCAGGGCATCCGGGTAGACGAACTTTTGAATTCCCTCCGAGAGAAACACCCCGCCGACCATCAGCCGGATGAGTAGGGCTGCGGCCGGTGCGTTCGTTCCAAAGAGTACCTCGAGACACTTCGTGAACATGATTAGTCCTCCTCTTGGACGTAACGAAGGAAGTCTCGGATGATGGGGGAAAGTTGCGATTTTTCTAGCAAAAAGGCGTCGTGGCCGTAGTCGGAGCTTACCTCGATAAACGAGATGTCAGCGCCGCGCCTTTTAAAGGCCTTGACGAGCGCCTTGGAGTCCTCGGGCGGAAAGAGCCAGTCCGAGCTGAACGCCGGAATCAGGACTTTTGGCCCCTTGCTCCAGTCGTGTTGTGGAGCCTCCTCCCATTCCTTGAAGAAATCGAAGATGTCCATCGCCTTCGTGATGTAGAGGTAGGAGTTGGCGTCAAACCTCTCGACGAACGTCGTGCCCTGGTGATGAAGGTAGTCCTCGACGCTGAAGCTCGGCTCAAACCAGGATTTACCCATCTGGATGGAGGGCTGCCTGCCGAACTTCTCGAGCATCGATGCCTTGGAAAGGTAGGTAATGTGGCCGATCATCCTGGCGGTGGCAAGCCCCCTGGCCGGAGGCTTGTGGCTGTAGTAATCCCCGCCCCGCCAGTTGGGGTCTGCCATGATGGCAAACCGCCCAACCTCGTCGAAGGCGATGTTTTGCGGGGAGAGCCTGCCCGTCGTGGCGCAAGGCACTATGCTTTGAACGAAATCATGAAAGTATATCCCCCAAAGGAGCGCCTGCATCCCTCCCATCGAGCCGCCGATCACGCTTAGGACCCGCTCGACGCCTAAATGCTCCAGCAGCAGGCGTTGGGCGAAAACCATGTCTTTGACCGTGATCATGGGAAAAAGGATGCCGTAGGGCTTGCCAGTGTCGGGGTTGAGCGAGGAAGGGCCGGTCGAACCAGAGCAGCCCCCAAGAATGTTCGAGCATACGACGAAGTAGCGATCGGTATCGATCGCCTTCTTGGGGCCGACAACGAAATCCCACCAGCCAGGCCTTTTGTCGTGAGCCGTGTGATAGCCGGCCACGTGTGCGTCGCCAGACAGCGCGTGTACGATGAGGATGACGTTGTCCCTCGCTGCCGAGAGCTTGCCGTAGGTCTCGTAGGCGATCGTGACGTTCTTGATCTCTCCCCCTAAGGCAAGCCGAAACGGTAGCCTCTCTTGTTCGATTTCATAGGATAAAGTCCTGACGACCCCGACGGAGTCGGGTTTTGTTGCCACGTCCATCGGTTACCTTTTCTTGGCGATGGCAAAAAGGCCTTCTTGGCCGAGCATGTTGGCAAAAAACCCCGGGAGCCGGACTTCACGGTTTTGGACGAAGGTGCGCTTTTCGAGCACCCGGATGTCGGAGCGCTCAAGAAATCTTTCGAACTGCTTGAATGTAACCGGATGGATGACGGAGGCGTTCCACCAGTCTTTGCCGTAGTCCATGCTGAAGCGCAGCTTCCCTTTGAGCAGGAACTCAAGCCGGATCGGTAAGTATCCCGCGTTTGCGAACGTAATGATGGCCACCTTGCCTACCCGGACCATCTCATGCAATACGACCTCGGGCCGCTTGAGCAAGGGCAGCGTATCGAGCAACAAAACGACGTCGAAGCTCAAATCGGGGTAATCCTGAAGCCCTTCGTCGATGTCGCTCTGGTATACGCTAAGGCCGCGCTCGAAGCACTTCCTTGCCCCTTCCTCGGAGATCTCGATCCCGTGCGCCTTGGCCTGCCGGTATTTCTTGAGGAACCCCAAGAACCACCCATCGCCGCAGCCTAAATCCAGCACCTGCGCCCTTTGGGGAATCATTTCCACGATGCGCTTGTAGGATGAGGGTAGCTTGCCGTTCAGGAGGGCCTTAGACCGGGCTAAGGCCCCAAGGTACCGCATAGGCTTGCTCCTTGCCTTGTCTTGAGCGTTTGGGTTGACGCTCCTTAATCGTTCATTATACTAAAAGCCCTGATATTCCTCCAACGCAACCCTTGGTTCTATTTGGATGCCAGCCCTAGACATAGGCCGCTTGTCGAACCACGCGCAAGGCTTACTAAAGGCCGCCTACCGGGCCGGAAGACTTCCGGGGGCCTGCATTTGGGTCGCAAACGCGGGCGAGCCGTCCTTTTTCATCTTCCATGGGTTTTCGCTTCTTTACGAAGACGCTAGCCGGTTTGCGGACGTTCCCGTTCGGCTGAGGCCGGATACGCTCTACGACCTGGCCTCCTTGACCAAGCTCTATACAGCCCTCGGGGCCGCGCTCCTTATCGCCCAGGGCAAGCTCAGGCTCGAAGACACCTTAGACCAGGCCTTCGGGGTTTATACAGGCTTAGAGCCCGTCCGGTTGGCGCATCTTTTGAGCCATACCGCCGGTCTGGCTCCATGGGTTCCTTTGTTTCAAAACCCGGAACACCTTGCAAACCCCTGGCCCTACCTCGCTAGCTTCCGAAACGGCCCCCCGGGGAAGGAGGCTTGCTATTCGGACCTGGGATACATGCTGCTAGGCAGGTGGGTCGAGCTCGCATCCGGCACGCCTCTGGATCAATTCCTTGCCAAGGCCGTTCTAAAGCCCCTTGGGCTTGGGGCCGCTTGCTTCAACCCCAAGTTTTCCCAAAGGCCCCGAATTGCGGCGAGCGAGTGGCAGGCTGACCCCCCGAGGGGGATGGTCTGGGGCAGCGTGCACGACGAAAACGCCTACGCCTTGGGCGGTGTCGCTGGCCATGCCGGACTGTTCGCGACGGCCGATGACGTCGGCAGGTTTGCGCTAGGGCTTATGGCGCTTCGTTCTGGCCCGCTTTTTCTGGCGAGGGAGATCCTATGGCGTTCCAGCCGAATCAGCCGGGAGCTTTCCGTGCCCAGCCTTGGGTTCGAGAAGGACAAGGCCTTTTACATGGGTAAGTTCGCTGATGTTGGGGCCTTCGGCCACACGGGGTTTACGGGAACGAGCCTGGTGATTGTCCCAAACGACGGGCTTTGCATTGTTTTCTTAAGCAACCGCGTTCATCCTTCAAGAAACCGCGGCAAGATCAACGACTTAAGGGAGGCATTGGCAAACCTGGTGTTTGAAAGCCTTCGTTAGGTCGTCTCGATCTGGGCAATCAGGCCGTCTTCCATCCTTACGACCCGTTCGGCGAAGCTTGCGATTTTTGGGTCGTGTGTCACCAAAACGATCGCCTTGTTCGCGCCACGGGCCATCCTGTCGAACAAGGCGAGCACCTCCTTGCCCGTTTTCGTGTCAAGGTTGCCCGTGGGCTCGTCGGCCAGGACGACGGCAGGGTTGTTGACGAACGCGCGCGCGATGGCCACCCGCTGCATTTCGCCTCCGGAGAGCTCGTCCGGCCGGTGGCGTTTGCGCTCGGAGAGCCCTACCACTTCAAGCAGGCCATCCACCTTGGCCTGGACGGCCTTGAGTGAGGTGCCGTCCAAAAGCAAAGGGAGCGCGACGTTCTCCTGTGCGGTAAGGGTGGGCAGGAGGTTGAAGAACTGAAAGATAAACCCGAGCCTACGCCGCCGAAACAGCGTCAGTTCGGTATCGTTCATCGCCGTGACCGGCCTACCTTCCAAAAGCACATCCCCTTGGGTTGGCGTATCCAGCCCGCCCAAGAGGTGCAACAGCGTTGATTTGCCGGAGCCCGAAGGGCCCATAATGGCGACCCGCTCGCCTTGCCGAACCCTTAGGCTCACCCCCCTTAAGGCCTGAACCGTACTTTTGCCCAAGCGGTAGCTCTTGGTAACCTCTCGAACCTCCAAGGCGTCGTTTTTCATGTTTACCATCTTCGAAACTGTACCAGGCTCTTTTCGAACCTTCGGAACATGATCCCGAGCACAATAAGCCCCCCGCCCAAAAGCAAGAACCCTAGCGCCAGAATGTAGGCCAAAAGCTGGGGGTAGGCGAAGATCAGGGCAGCAAAGAGAACAAACAGAAGCCCCGTCGAGGCGATCGAGATGCTTACCATGGCTAGGACTCCCTTTGGAACACAAACGCGCCGTGCTGGAAATCGATCGCGACGAGCTGTCCATCGCGAATTTCGCCCGCGATGATCTTCTTGGCAAGCTCGGTTTCTATCTCTCGCTGGATGAGTCGTTTTAAAGGTCGGGCACCGAACAGCGGGTCGTAGCCCTGTTTGGCGATCGCCTTCTTGGCCGCGTCCGTGATCTCGATCGTGATGTTACGCTCTTCCTTGAGCCGACGGTTCAAACGACCGACCTGGATGTCCACGATCCGGGCTAGGTGTTCTTCGCCGAGCGGATGGAAGACGACGATTTCGTCCACTCGGTTTAAAAACTCAGGCCGGAAAGATTGCCTCAAGAGCCCCAAAACTTGGGTCTTGATTTTTTCAAAAACGATGCCGGCCGTTTGCCCCTCTAGAATCTCTTGGCTTCCGATGTTGGAAGTCATGATAATGACCGTGTTCCGAAAGTCTACCGTTCGGCCGTGCCCGTCGGTCAGCCTGCCTTCGTCTAGGATCTGCAAGAATATGTTGAACACGTCCTGGTTGGCCTTCTCGATCTCGTCGAACAACAGCACGCTGTAAGGCCTTCTACGAACGGCCTCGGTCAGCTGGCCGCCTTCCTCAAACCCGACGTAGCCGGGTGGGGCGCCGATTAGCCTGGAGACAGCGTGTTTTTCCATATACTCCGACATATCGACCCGGATCGTAGCATCCTCAGAATCGAACAGCGCCTCGGCAAGCGCCCTGGCAAGCTCTGTCTTACCCACGCCCGTTGGGCCCAAAAAGATAAAACTTCCTATCGGCCTTCTGGGGTCCTGAATGCCGCTGCGGCCTCGAAGCACGGCATCGGCCACGGCTTTGACTGCCTCATCCTGGCCTACGACGCGCTTATGGAGCGTATCTTCTAACTTTAGCAACTTTTGCATCTCGCCTTCAAGCAGCTTTGTCAAAGGGATTCCCGTCCAGCTTGCGACGATTTTGGCGATGTCCTCAGGGTCTACCTCCTCCTTGACGAGCCTTCCTTCGCCAAGCGCCTGGAGTTCCCTTTCGGCCTCCTGGAACTCCCTTTCGAGCTCGGGCATACGGCCGAACTTGAGTTCCGCCACTTTGTTCAAGTCGTAAGCGCGCTCGTGGCGCTCGGCCTCTATCTTTGCCTCTTCGATGTGTTCTTTGATCTTGTGGATTTTCGAGATTATGGCCTTTTCTTCCTCCCAGCGTGACTTTAGCTTGTCCGCTTGGGCCCTTAGCCGGTCCAGATCTTCTTGGATTTTATGCAGCCTGTCTTGGCTTGCCGGGTCAACCTCTTTTTGCAGCGCCTGTTCTTCGATGGATAGCTGCATGATCCTTCGGTTGATCTCGTCCAACTCTTGGGGCATGCTGTCCATCTGGGTGCGCAGCCTGGCGCCCGCCTCATCGATCAAGTCAATTGCCTTGTCCGGCAGGAAACGCTCCGTGATGTAGCGGGACGAGAGCTTGGCAGCGGCGATCAGCGCGCCGTCCTTGATCCGTACGCCGTGGTGGACCTCGTAGCGCTCCTTGAGGCCGCGCAAGATGGCGATGGTGTCCTCTATGCTTGGCTCTGAGGTGATGACGGGCTGGAAACGGCGTTCAAGTGCCGGGTCCTTTTCGATGTACTTACGGTACTCATCGAGCGTGGTGGCGCCGATGCAATGGAGCTCGCCCCTGGCCAGCATAGGCTTTAGGATGTTAGATGCGTCCATCGCCCCCTCGGCCGCGCCGGCGCCCACGACCGTGTGCACCTCGTCTATGAACAGGACAACCTCGCCCTTTTGCTCCTGGACTTCCTTGAGGACAGCCTTCAAGCGCTCCTCGAACTCGCCCCGGTACTTGGCCCCAGCGATCAGCGAGGGCAGGTCTAGCTGGACAATTTTCTTGTTCTTTAGCGACTCCGGCACGTCCCCTCGGATGATCCGCTGGGCGAGACCCTCCACGATCGCCGTCTTTCCGACGCCAGGCTCTCCGATCAAGACCGGGTTGTTCTTCGTGCGCCTCGAAAGGATCTGGACGACCCGACGAATCTCTTCGTCCCTGCCTATTACGGGGTCGAGTTTGCCTTTCCTGGCCAGGTCCGTAAGGTCCCTGCCGTAGCGCTCTAACGCCTCGATCGTCGCCTCGGGCGTAGTACTTTCCACTCTTTGATGACCCCTGACTTGAGCCAGGATACCGAGCACGTTTTCACGGGTGACGCCCATGCCTTCCAGAATTTTCGCACCCTCGCCCTTTGGTGTTTCGGCAAGGATGGCCAAGAGCAGGTGCTCGGTCGAGACGAAATCGTCCTTTAACTCCTTGGCCTGCTTGTCGGCTTCCAGGAGTACCCGGTTGAGACGCTGGGTTGCATAAACTTGTCCCGAGCCCGTCCCGTACACCTTTGGAAGGGAGGCCAAGTGTGCTTCGACCCGTTCGAGGGCCGTTTTTGGGGCAACGCCCATCCTCTCGAGCACCCTTGGAACGATGCCGTCTTTTTGGGAAATAAGCGCCACCAGTACGTGCTCCGGGAGCATCTCCTGGTGGCTGAAGCGCGTGACGACGATCTGTGCCTGTTGGATTGCTTCTTTCGATTTGTCCGTGAAACGTTCTAAGTCCATACCTCTATCCTCCTTCGAAAAAGAAAGGCCGTGGGAACTCCCACGGCCCGAACTTTCTACCGTCTTAATGGGAATGGTTTTTACTTCAGCTCGATCGGGATTGCCTTCGAGACGTGCTGCTCGCTCTTGGGAAGATAAACCGTAAGAATCCCGTTCTTCAGCTCGGCCTTGGCCTTTTCGGACTGGACTTCACAAGGCAACTGGACCGCCCTGGCAAACGTCCCGTAAAAAATTTCTTGGGCAAGCAGGTTTTCCTTCTCCTCTTTGGTCTCCCGCCTTACCTCGGCCTGTAGGCTCAACCTATCACCCATCACCTCGAGTTTTAGGTTTTCTTTGTTTACGCCGGGCAAAGAGGCCTTCACGACCACCTCTTTTTCCGTTTCGGACATCTCCATCGCGGGCGCCCAAATGGCCGCTTGCTCTTCGGCCGGGGCTGCCGCCCTTCTGCCCAACACATCGCCAAACAGCCTGTCGATGTCCGTGCGGAAGTCCATCATGGAACGCATTACATCCCGGACGGGGTCGAACCTTACGAGTGCCATCGTTCCTCCTCCTTTTGTTTTATGTTTTTTGAAGCGTCGTAAATGCTTTCTTGAGGCGCTCTTTCTCTGTAAGCTTTTCCATTTTTCCTACGATGCGCATCGTATGTGAATCCTTCACTAAAATAAATAATCCATCCAAAGCGCGTGTCAAGAAGCGGCCCAAAGAGGGTTTGACGCCGCCTTTTTTGCCTTGTTAGAGTAAGAAGGGTGCAATCAAGGCTTCAGGGGGCAGAAAAATTGGATTTAGGGTTGAAAGGGAAGGTAGCCGCCGTCACGGGCGCCTCTAAGGGGATCGGCAGGGCGATCGCGATTGCGCTCGCCAAAGAGGGCGTGCATATTGCCGCGTGCGCAAGAAACGAAGCACCCTTGATGGCGCTTGGGCGTGAAATTGAGGCCCTTGGAGTCCGGGCGTTCGTTCAGCCGGCCGACGTGACGCACGAAGGCCAGATGAAGGCGTTTATCGAGGGCGTCGCAGCCTCTTTGGGTCCTCCTTTGCTTCTTGTCGTAAACGCTGGCGGGACGCTGGGCGGCCGTTTCCTTGAAACGAGCGAAGAAGACTGGCGGGGCACGTTCGATGTCAACCTGTTCCACGCTGTTCGGGCGATCCAAGCGGTTGCGCCTTCCATGCAAAAAGAAAGGACGGGCAGCATCGTCGTGATCTCTTCGATCTCCGGGCTGCGTCCTGGCTCCAGGGCCCAGTATGCCGCGGCCAAGGCTGCCCAGAATGCGCTCGTTAAGGGCCTCGTCTGGGAGCTCGCGCCTTTTGGCGTGAGGATCAACGCCGTCCTTCCGGGCTCGATCTACTTTGAGGGCGGAAACTGGGCAAAGCTCAAAGACCAGTCGGCCGACGTGTTCGAGGGCTTCCAAGATAGGGAGTTTCCCTTCAAAAGGCTTGGAACTCCGGAAGAGGTGGCCCAGGTTGTGGCTTTTGTCCTGTCCGAAAAGGCTAGCTGGGTCAACGGGGCGCTGATCGTCGTGGACGGCGGGCAGGGGTGGCCGAGCGTCTCCCTAAGGGGAAGGTAGGGGCACGAGCCGGGGACTGGACGGACCGGGGCACCCGATCCAAACTTTTGGAACATTGATTGTTCCTGCCGTCGTAGAAGACAATAGGGTATAGACCGAGCAAAAGGCCAAAAAAGCAGGAGGGGGCGATGGGATACCTAGACGGCGGAGAGATGGTGGCCAAGGTGCTCAAAAAAGAGGGGATCAAGGCGATTTTCACGCTCTGCGGGGGGCACATTCTTCCCGTGTACGAGGGTTGCCGGAAAGAGGGTATCGCCGTGGTTGACGTACGGCATGAGCAGGCGGCCGCGCACGCGGCCGATGCCTACGCGCGCATTACTCGCGGGATCGGGGTGTGCGTCGTGACGGCGGGGCCTGGCGTGACGGACGCCGTGACGGGAATCGCC
Organism: Nitrospirae bacterium UBA2233; assembly: GCA_002347965.1. GTDB lineage: Bacteria > UBA2233 > UBA2233 > UBA2233 > UBA2233 > UBA2233. The sequence continues at coordinate 29,007 of DDYN01000018.1, forward strand.
AACGCCTTCTTCGCCAAGAGTCCCGTCGTTTGCATCGGAGGGGCGGCGCCGTTCTCGACGCTCGGGAAGGGCAACCTGCAGGAGATGGACCAGGTCAGCCTGATGCGCCCGATCACGAAGTGGGCCGAGGCGGTCTACGACACCAAGCGAATCCCCGAATTCTTGATGACCGCCATCAGGCAGGCGCTCTCGCCCAAAAAAGGCCCGGTCTACCTCGAAATTCCGATGGATACACTCTTTGGCAGGGAGGACGAGGGGGCGATTACCTGGCCCAAATCCTTCCGGTCGCACTATAGGATGGGGCCCGAACCCAAGGCGGTCGAAGAGCTTGCGGCTCTTCTTAAGCAAGCGAAAAGGCCCGTCGTGATCGCAGGAAGCGATCTTTACTTGGACAAGGCCTGGGAGGCCTTGCGGATCTTGGCTGAAACGCAGCGGGTTCCGGTGTTTTTGAACGGCATGGCAAGGGGGGCGTTGCCCTCGGACCACCCCAATTTCTTCCAGTACACCAGGAGAAAAGCCTGTCAGGGTGCTGATTTGGCCGTCGTAATCGGCACTCCGCTCGATTTTCGGCTGGATTTCGGGTCCCCGGGCCTTTTTCCGGAGCACCTCAAGCTTGCCATGCTGGGAGACCCAGATGTCCTTGGAAAGAACAGGGAACTCGCGCTCGGCGTTCCGGGTGACATCCGTTTGGCGCTCGAGGGCCTGCTCGAGTCGCTGCCCCAAGTGGATAACGAGCCGGACCGCATGCGCTGGATAGAGCAATTAAGGAAAGATGAAGAAACAAAGGCGATGGCCGAGGAAGAAAAGGCGAATATCGCCTCGTCGCCTATGTCTTCGTACCGGTTCTTGAAGGAACTCCGCGAAGCGCTCACGGAGGACGACATCTTGATCGGCGACGGGGGGGATGTCGTAGCCCTTGGCTCCAAGCTTATTCCGGCCAAGAAGCCGGGCCATTGGATGGACCCGGGGCCGATGGGATGCCTTGGCGTAGGCGCGCCGTTCGCCATCGCGGCCAAGCTGCTCCATCCCCAAAAGAACGTCGTAATCCTTTACGGCGACGGCTCTTTCGGGTTGAATGGGTTCGAGTTCGACACGGCCGTGCGCTTCAAGCTGCCCATCATCGGTGTCATCGGAAACGATGCGGCCTGGAGCCAGATCCGTAACCCACAGCTCGACCTCTACGGAGAGGAGGCCTCGATAGGCACTGCGCTCGCGGCCACGCACTACGAAGAGGTCGTCAAGGGGCTAGGCGGGTACGGCGAGTACGTAGACGACCCGGCGGCGTTTAGGGGAGCCTTTGAGCGCGCCAAGGCTTCTAACAAGCCGGCGCTTTTGAACGTCCGGATCGACCCAAAGGTGGGCAAGGAGCAGATGGGCGTCCGCGGTGGAGCCATCTACTAGCGTGCGCGTGGGGGCACTGATGAAGCGGGCGGCGCTGGCTTGTCTGTTTGGCCTGGGGATTCTTCGCAATGCCTTGGCGCTCCAGGTGATCGAGCCAGAGGGGGATAAGGGGCCGTTCTTCCTCAACTTTCGCTACCCCCACCTGTTTTTTTCGTTTTACATCGATACGCCGGCCGAGGTATCCCTCGACTTTGAGGCTGGTCAAAGGGGAGGTGTCGAGCCCTCGACGTTTTTATGCTTCTTGAACAGCCACTACACGTTGGAGTTCTCTCTTCAAGAAGGCCAACGCTCCGGCCGCTACAGGCTTTATTTGGGGCCCGTCCTAAGGGGGAGGCACAGCGTCCGGATCGACCTTGTTCAGCCAAAAAAGGAACGCGAGACTCCAGAGGTCGTCCTGGATCGGGTTCGGTTTCTTGGCGCTGAACCCGGGGACGAGCAGTTCAGCGTCCTTCGGCACACCCCGCTGTACATCCTTGAGGCACCCGAGCGGGAAGCCCCGCTTTTTGGCCGTTTTTGGTATAAGGAAATAGACCAAGGGTTAGAGCTTGCCTATGGCCTCACTACCACGTGCGCCTCGGAGGGGCAAGAGCTTGTGAGGGCGCTTGAAACCACGGGGCTTCCGTTTCGTCAGCTTGAAACCCTGAGTGCCCGGATCAGCCCTTTTGGGCTTGTTCTTGGGCTGGACTTCTATCAGAACGGACGTTTAACTCCTTTTCAGGGCCGCTTGGAAGGAACGCACCCCTTGCTTTCTCTGAATTTGGCATCGGGTGAGCTTAAGGAAGCGAAAGCGCTCCCCAAAGAGGGCGTATACAGGGTTGACCCGACACGCTACCGCTCGTTAAATGGCGTGGCTTTTTTTGAGGATCTTCCTCGGATGCTTGCGCTCGCCAACGGGATCGCAAAACGATCGGGCATCTTGGAGGGCACGCCGAACCCATACAGCCAAACCCCAGCCGACTTATCCTTCTACCTCTTTTCTCGGTTCCACTTGGAGGAAAACACGGCCAGGGGGCCTTTTGGGTTCGAGGTGGAACTGGCCGACGGAACGCGCCTAAAGACAAACGGGGCTATGGCAAGCCCAGACCGAGACGGCGTGTTCGGGTTTGCCGTAAAGAGCCCGAGGCGCTTGGGCGAGCTAGACGTCGCGAGGTTTCGCGTGCTCGAGGGTCAAGGGGGGGCACTTGCTTCGAATGTAACCCTAGATCAAGTCTTTGCCCTGGACACCGACCGCGGGACGTACGCATGGCGAGCGTCGGGCCAAACCTGGTACCCGGCGCTTTCGGGCTACTGGGAGAGCACAACCCACTAGGGGGCTAGCGCACGAGCTCCGGGTTCTCTAAAACGAGCGTCACCGGGCCTGCAGGGGCCTGACGAAAACGTACCTCCCCTAACACGACCAGGTGGTTCTGGTTGCGGCTGTACGTAGGAATCGTCGCTAGAATCGTCGTTGCCTGGTTCGGGATCAAAGGAAAATCCCCGAGCACCTTCCCGTTTAGCTCGACCTGGATATGCGCGCTCTCGGCCGCCATCCTCGGGTCTTCAAGCCGTGCCGTGGCCTGGAGCGTGCTGTATTGCCTGGTTAGCCCGAAAAAGTAAAAAGTTTGGAGAGGCTTGTTCAAGAAGGGCTCTAGCCCGTTTGGTTGGATGGTCGCCTTAAGGGCGTTTGTCGCGGTACCGAACTCGAGCGTGACTGGTGCGCCTTCTGGCATGACTGTCGCGTTTGCGTAAGGAACTCCCGTCTGCGTCCCCTGCTCGATAAACCGGCTGACTTCGAAATTCTTGGCCGCGGGCGAGTTCGAGATGAGCTCGACCAAAGAAACCCCCTGGCCGAACGAGGCGGTTGCGGGAAGGACCAACATGGAAAAGAGAACCAAGGCACTCCGCATAAAACCTGTCTCCTCGATGTTGAACGTCAAGCGGGTATTAACAATGAAGTACTTTAACCGGGTTTATTTGTTTTGGCAAGCCGCCTTTCTTCCTTTCCAACCGGCTTACGAACGATTACACTGTAAAAATGACCACGAACTGGACATCCACGCTTTCTGTCAGCTCGCACCCACGGGATAACCTGGGGCTAGGTTACGTCTACGCAGTCGCTTCACGCCGCTCGGGCGGGATATCCGTGGGGATCAACGTGAACCCGAACAAGGCATGCAACTACCGCTGCCTTTACTGCCAGGTCGAAGGCCTTACACGGGGGAAGGCTCCGGCTCTCGATTTGAAGCGTCTCAAGGCGGAGCTCAAGGCGTTCTTGGTGGATGCTTCAAGGGCACAACGGTCTGTAGAGCCGTGTTCGATCCGCGACATAGCCATTTCGGGCGATGGCGAACCCACGAGCCTGGAGGCCTTCGACGAGCTCGTGTTGGCACTCCGCGAAGCGCTCTTTGAAAGCGGCCTTCTTGGGCGGGTAAATGTTGTCCTCATCACGAACGGAACGTTGGTTCGGAGGGCACGCGTCCAGAAAGGCCTTGCTGTTTTGGCCACGATACGAGGCGAGGTGTGGTTCAAACTGGATGCGGCGAGCAATGAGGGCATTGCGCTAATCCACGACGCGCGCGTTTCCCCCTGGCGGCTTTACGAAAACCTAAAGGTAGCCTCGAGCCTTTGCTCCACCTGGGCCCATACGCTGTGTTTTCGGCTGGACGGTACGGCTCTTCTGGATGTACCAAGGGAGCGTGAGGCGTACCTTGCGTTTTTGGGAAGGGCTCAAAAAGAAGGGCTTCCGCTCGGGGGGGTCGTGCTGTACACGCTTGCCAGGCCATCCCTCCAGCCTGAGGCGCCTAGACTTTCCGCTGTTTCTGAAGCCTGGCTTCAAGCTCTGGCGTCGGACGTTCACGGCCTTGGGCTCGACGTTCGCGTGCATTCCTAAAGTCTAGCGGAGGCGGTCATGAGGCACGTTTGGTGGCTACTCGTTTTGTTCAGCTTTTCGATCGTCCTAGAGCAGCGTGTCGTCGCCGAGGATGGGGTTATGCTTCCACCCAAAGGGAGCTCGTTTACCTACAAAGTCGTTGTCGAAGGCAAAAAAGCCGCCACGATGACCCTTTGGGAAGAGCCTGGCACAAGGCTCGAAACGCACACCTTCCTTGGCATCGTCAAGGGCTTTAGGCCCCAGATCGAAGGACTTTCAGAATCCCTGCCCGCAAGGGACTGTATCCATTGGAGGGTCACGCGGCCCGGCCAAAAAGACTACCGAGCGGATTTCTACTACGCGCTAGAAAGTTCAAGCATCCGGCTTTACTTCGAACAGACTTCGGATGGAGGAATGGCGTTTTACGAAGACCCCCTGCCAGTGCTGGTGTTCCCGTTCAAAGCCGGAAAAACCTTTTCCGGCAACAGCGCGTTTTATCTCAGGATGCCAGATACGGGTGTGGCATTAATGCACGAGTATCGTTCGAAAGATCTGAAGAGCGACACGATTGAAGGCAGCGTAAGGATGGTCGAGACACGTGTCGCTAACGTGGAGGCAGGCGCGTTTCTATGCATGAACACGCTAAGCGTGTTCCAGGCCAAAACCGGGCGCCTCTTTTCGTCTGCCAGGACTAAGGTTGAAATGGAACGGTTTTGGTCCGAAGATTTGCGCTATTTCGTCAAGGAACATTCACGGATCCGAATGGATGCAATGATCGATTCGGAAGGAACGATCGAGCGGGAGCTGATAAAGTTTTCGCAAGATGGCACGGATTAAACGCTCTCTATCTATGGCTCGATCTTTGCTGTAGATGGATCGAAAGCGCGAAAAGCCCAAAAGCAGGGCCTAAGAAGTGCTAGGCGTCCTTCGGTTGCTCCCCTTTTGGCTTTTTTTGTATATAGCGAACGAGCCCTAGGACGTTCGTCCAAGGGGGGTTGATTCGCTCGTAGAGCGTACAGGTAGCTTCATCAAGCCCAAGCGCATGAAATTCCTGCCTGAAGGCGTTCTCGAACTGCTCCTTTAGGGTATCGGGGTCAAGCCCGTCTTCCAGCCCCTTTTGAATAAAGCGCTCGAAGCGCAACAGACGGTCTTTGAGCGAGGCTAAGTGCTCCTTCGTGTCGGTGAACGGACCGAAATGGGTTAGGAACAATACCGAAGGGTTTAAGGCGGCAAGCGTATCGATCGATCGAACCCAGTCCTCGACGTGGATGTCCGGCGGGGGGCAGGGAGGGACGGCCGGCCCTTTTTTGCCGTAGCGCACGCCTCCGATATCGCCGCATACGATCGCCCCGTCGATAAAGTAGGCCAAGTGGTGAACGGCGTGCCCCGGTGTATCGAGCGCTACGATTTGGACGTCGCCCAGCGAAACGCGCTCTTTGTCTTGAAGGGTCTTCACGCGGTCCTCCGGAATAGGCCGAATCTCCCCCCATAGTTCTTCCGCCATCCCGCCGTAGAGGCGCTTTACCGAGCTCCAGAGCCTTTCGGGCTGGACAAGGTGTGAGGCCGCCTTGGGGTGGGCGTAGACCTTCGCCCCGTGTTCGGCAAACCACCATGCCGCGCCGGCGTGGTCTAAATGGACGTGTGTGACGAACACGTGCCGCACGTCCTGAGGGGACACCCCGGCCCCTAGAAGCCCGGCCTTGAGCCCTTCTAATGACGACGCCGGGCCCGTCTCGAACAGGGCAGGGCCCTCTTGCGTGTTCATCAGAAAGGCCCCGACAGCGGCTTTGTTCCCCAAAAACAGGGTATCGAGTGTTTGAAGTTCCATGCCTGCCTCCGACTCCAAGACATGAGCCGCACGATTTTCTTTTAGGATAGCACCTAGTATGTCCAGATGTTCAACGCCATGGGAGAATAAGCCCGATTTGGCTTTTCTTTTTCTAAGGAAAAGCGATAACGGTTGAGCCTTGTCGTTTAAAACACTCTGTCTATATCGATTTCGTCCAGCCTTTGGATGCTTAGGCGTTCCATCAGCCTTTCAAGGGGCCCTGCCTGGTTCATCGTGTACAGATGAACCCATGGGCTTTTTGAGGCAAGGATTTCCTCGGCTTGTTGTGCGGCCCAGCTTACGCCCGCATCCAGGCATTGTTCTGGCGTGACAGCCTTTTGGAGGGCGCTATTGAGCGGGGCGGGAATCTTGGTACCCTTCGCGATCCCCGGAATGGCCGAGAGCTGCTTTTGGGTTGTCACGATTAGAATGCCCGCAATTACCGGCACCCGGATTCCAGCAGCCTCCAGCGCGTCCAAGAACTCGAAAAAGCGGCGGTTGTCGAAGAACAGTTGGGTGACGATGAACTCCGCGCCCGCTTCAATTTTGGCCTTGAGGTGCCTTAGCTCTTCGCTTCGGCTTACGGATTCAGGGTGGCCTTCGGGGAAGCCCGCAACGCCGAGACAAAGGCCCGTAGCGCGCTCCTTGATGAACCGGACAAGCTCTATCGCATGACGAAAATCGCCTTTGGTTGGGGCGTTTTGGGCGTTCTTTGGTGGGTCTCCGCGCACCGCTAGGATGTTTTCTATGTCATCCTCGAGGTAGTATTCGAGAATTTCGGCCACCTCTTTTTGGGAGCTGGAAATCCCGGAGATGTGCGGGACGATGGGGATAGGGGTGATACGCGTAAGCTTCCGAACGAGGGCAAGTGTCTGCTGCTTGCTCGAGCCGCCCGCCCCGTAGGTCACGTTGATAAAGGTAGGCCTTTTTTGAAGAAGCCTTGGGAGCACTTTCTCTAGCCGGACTTCGGCTTCCTTAGTCTTGGGCGGGAAGATCTCGAGACTAACGGAGGGCTTTCGGTTAGCAAGGAGTTCGCCTAAACGCATGGTGCCGTGTGGTTCCATTCTCAAAAGAGGCCTAGGATGTTTCCCTGGCCATTCACGTCGACCCCAAGGGCTGCGGGGCGCCCAGGAAGGCCAGGCATGGTCTGGATGTCGCCGGCGAACGCCGTAATGAACCCGGCACCCGTTGCGATTCGAAAACCTTCGATAGGGACGATAAAGTCCTTCGGTACACCCTTTCTTTGGGGGTCGTGGCTAAGCGACATGGGAGTTTTAGCGATGTTCACTGGAAGACCGGTTAGGCCAAGCGCCTCGATTCGCTCGAGCTCTTTTGCTGCCTTCGGCGAAAAGCGAACATCGTCTGCCCCGTAGAGCGTTGTGGCGATTCGATGCAGCTTATCTTGCGTGGCGTATTCTTGCGTGTAGAGCGGACGAAACCCTTGCCTTTCCGTATGGGCCTCAAGCAGCAATTCGGCCAGGTCCATTGCGCCTGCCGAGCCTAACGCATGGGCGCGTACCTTCCTTGCTCCGGACGCTCCAAACCCCAAGGCTGCGTCTTCGATCGTACGAAGGTGCCCTGGGGCGTCGCCTGCAAACACGTTCAAGGCGACAAGGCAAGGTAGCCCGAACGTTCGGACGTTCTCGATGTGTTTTTGCAAGTGCGAAAGCCCAGCCTTTAGCCCGCCATTGCCGTGATTTAAGAGCCCTTGGAGGGTAACGACGAGCACGACCAATTCTGGAGCCGTTCCCAAGGCTGGCACCTTGATGTGGGCTAATTTTTCGAGCCCGCAGTCTGTCCCGAACCCCGCCTCGGTCACGACGATGTCGCCCAAGGCGAGGGCCAGGGTATCCGCCACGACCGAGCTCGCCCCGTGAGCGATATTCGCGAAAGGGCCTGCGTGCACAAGGCAAGGGGTGTGCTCGATCGTCTGAACGAGGTTTGGGAGGAGGGCATGCTTTAAGAGTGCTGTCATCGCGCCAGAAGCGCCCAACGCCTCGAGCGTCACGAGCCCGCCTTGGGCATCGAACCCCACGCTTGCCCGGCCAAGCCGGAGCCTTAGATCGTCCAAGCCTTTCGCAAGAGCCAAAATGGCCATTGTCTCGGAAGCGGGCGTAATTTCGAAGCGAGTTTCCTCGAGTTCCCCGCCGATCCCCGCCACGATGTGGCGAAGCTGCCGTTCGTTCAAATCCATCACTCTAGGCCACCACACAGATCGGGGCTCGATCCCCAAGCAGTTTCCGTGAAAGCGATGGGCGCCAAGGACGGCGGCGGCCAGGTTCTGGGCCTGGGTAACGGCGTGGAAATCGCCCGTGAAGTGCAGGTTGATATCTTCCATCGGCAGAATTTGGGCAAACCCGCCCCCGGTGGCGCCTCCCTTGATCCCGAAAACGGGCCCCATCGAGGGTTCCCGAAGAGTGAGAATCGCCCTCTTGCCAAGCCTACAGAGTGCCATGGCAAGCCCGATCGCGACGGTCGTCTTTCCTTCGCCCCTGGAACTGGCCGGGTTGATCCCGCTGACGACGACGTAGCGGGCCCGCTTGGATGTACCAAGAAGTGCCTCAAGCTTTACCTTTGCGATATGCTCCCCATACATGAACAACCGCTCGGGCGAAAGGCCGAGCCCGCCTGCAACCTCGCGGATCGGCTTGAGGCGGACCTTGCTTGCAATCTCGAAATCTTTGGTCATCCAAAACCGCCCTTTTCCTGTCTAGCTCCGCCGGTTTCGTGAAGCGCTTCGTACAAGATTTATTATTGTAACGTTTTTTGAGGGCTGGGTGTAGCTACGAGAGTCCGTCTCTGCGAGCACTTTGGCCGTGCCCTTGAGCCTGTCCCAGTAGCCGACAGGCGGGACATTCTTGTCCCGCGTTTGCGCTGCCAGCCTACGGCCTAGGATGCCGGTTCTGTCTGGTCGAACTCCCTATTGTGTAAACCTATCCCTCGCCGCGCGCGCGTTTTCTGGCCGTTTTATCCTTGTACATCG
>DDYN01000031.1 GCA_002347965.1 Nitrospirae bacterium UBA2233
TGGAAGTAGGCCGTGTCTCCCCGAACCCAGGCCGTTCGGATCGTGATGCCCATGTCGAGCGCCCCGCCAAACCCGATGTATCCTACACACCCCCCGTAAATCCCTCGCCTGTGGGCCTCGAGCTCCTCGATGATCTCCATCGCCCGTACTTTTGGAGCCCCCGTCAGCGTCCCAGCAGGAAAGCAGGCCCTTAGGGCATCGAGCGGGCCAAGGCCGTCCTTTAGAGTCCCTATCACATCGCTGACGATGTGCATCACGTGAGAATAGCGTTCGATGTGCATGAACTGGGACACCCGCACGCTACCGACCCCGGCAATTCTCCCGACATCGTTGCGGGCCAAGTCCACCAGCATTAAATGCTCCGCTCTCTCTTTCGTATCCCCTAAAAGCTCTCGTTCCAGCCTGATGTCTTCGTCTTGAGTCCTCCCGCGCCTCCTTGTCCCGGCGATCGGGCGGGTAAGGACGCGGCCTGCCGACACACGGACCAACACCTCCGGAGATGAGCCGACAACCGTCTCGGACCCGTTTTGAAGGTAGAACATGTAGGGCGACGGGTTCAGGAGTCGAAGGACGCGGTACAAAGCAAAAGGGTCGGCCTTAAAAGGCGTATGGAATCGCCTCGAAGGGACTACCTGGATAATGTCGCCGGCCTCGATGTAGGCCTTGGCTTTAAGGATCCAGGTTTGGTAGACATCCGGGGAAACGCTACCCGTAAGCTCGAACGTCTTCTCTTTGAAGCCCTCGAACCCGTCCATCCGGACAGGGGGAGCAACCCTCGTAAACGCCAAATCCTCGACCCGCTCTATCGCCTCGTGGGCGCGGCAAACTTCGGCTTCAAGGTCAAAAGCGTTCAAATCCACGTAGGCCATGAGTGTGAACGCGTAACGAAACCTGTCGACGGCGATAAGGACCCTGGGAAAGAAAAAATGGGCGTCGAAGGGGTCCAACCTTGATTTCCCCAAGTCTGGAACTCGCTCAAAGCGCCTTACGGAATCGTAGCCCAAATAGCCTATCGCCCCGCCAAAAAAAGGCGGAAGATCGCCTTCCCTATAAACCCTCTTGTCCAAGACGCGCTCTTTTAAGGCGTCAAGAGCCTCGCCTTCAAAGCCCCGCCCGCACCCTTCGGGGGTCTCGATTTCTACAATGCGGTCTTTGGCCCTCAGGATCCACCGAAACCCCACCCCTATGAAGGAGTACCTCGCCCAGAACTCGCCACCCTCCACGCTCTCTAAAAGGCAGCCAACGGGGCTGATGTCCCTTAGCTTCAGAAACAAGCTTACGGGCGTTTCCGTATCCAAAACGAACGTCTTGGCAAGGACCCACCCGTCGTAGCCATTCTTCTTGATCGAGAACGCCCGCTGAAGGTTTTTATCGCGTTGACTCGGCAGCACTACTCCACTTCCTCGATGGCCGTTTCATCCTCAATTTTTGCCACGTACGCCTCCTTGAACTTAGCCCGCACGTTGCCAAGGAATGCCTTGGCCTTTTTATAATTTTTAAACCGGCCGGTACGGACGCGATACCAAAGCCCATCATTGGCGTTGTACCGCTCAAGAAACGGCTTAAACCCGCTTTGCCTCAGCCTTTTTGCCATCGCCTCCGCCTGGGATCGGACCTTGAATGCCCCTACTTGGACGCTATAGTACCCAGGAGGCTTTACCTTAGGCTCAGAATAAGCCTCCGAGGCCGAAGGAGGAGCCGGCGCTAGGCCATCAGGGCCAAAGGGCTTACCCGCGTTCTGGTCAAGCGGGCTTTGTGGCGACGAAGGTCTAGGAGCAAAAACTCGCCCAGAAGCCGGCTTTTCTGGCTGCGTTGCGGTATCATCCGTGGATTTCCTAGTGGCCGTTTCAAGGCTAGAGCCGAAGTAGGTTCCCAAGAGAAAACCCAACACGACTAGCCCCATGCCAAAACCTACCAGGAGGGCGCCCCCTAAGGGGGAAAGCTCCAGCCGCACCGCTCACATCTTCTCCGGGGCCGTAACGTTCAGCAAGGAGAGCCCTCTTCGAAGAGCAACCCCCAGCCCTTGAACGAGCAAAAGCCGCGCATTCCTGATTTCCTCGGGGCTCTCGAGAATCCGGTTGTGGCTGTAGAAAGAATGGAAAAGCCCGGCGATGTCCATTAATGCGTAGACCACGCGGTGCGGCTCGAGCTCCCTTGCGGCCTCTCTAAGGGTGTGTTCTAGCCAAAAAACCGCCTTGAGCAGCGGAAGCTCCGCTTCGTTAAGCGTTTGCAGCGCCTCGATGCTCGGGTTGGGCATAGCAACGCCTCGATTTTTCGCCACTTCGAACACGGAACAGATCCTTGCGTGTGCGTACTGGACGTAATAGACGGGGTTTTCTTCGCCCTGTTTCCTGGCAAGGTCGATGTCGAAGTCGAGATGCGTGTCGGCCTTTCGCAATAAAAAGAAGAACCTGCAGGCGTCCTTCCCCACCATGTCGATCAGCTCATCGAGTGTCACGTATGTGGCCTTACGGGTGGAGACCTTGACCCTTTCCCCGCCTTTTACGAGCGTAACGAACTGATGCAAGACGACGCGAATGCGCGAAACATCCTGGCCAAGCACCTTGATCGCCGTAATGACGTCTTGGCTCGAGAGGTGATGGTCGGCCCCGAGCACGTCCACGATCAAATCGAACCCACGCCCTAGCTTTTGGACGTGGTAGGCGATGTCCGGAAGCCTGTAGGTGTACTCCCCGCTGGCCTTGCGAAACACGCGGTCCTTGGGTTGCCCGAACTCCTGGGCTTTAAACCATAAGGCACCGTCCTTTTCGTACAAAAGGCCCAATGCGCTCATGCGCTCCAGAACTCGCTCGATGCTCCCGTCTTCGTAAAGCGTGTGTTCGCTGAAATACACGTCGAATCTGATACCGAGCCTTTGGAGCGTGCGCTGGATGTCTTCAAAGATAACCCGCTCACCGTACTTCTGAAAAGGCTCGTGCGTGGCCTCAGCTTTGAGCCCATCGGCAAAGTGCTCGAAGATTTGCCGTGCGATCTCCCGAATGTAATCGCCCTGGTAGCCGTCCTCAGGGAAGCTTGCAGGCTCGCCAAGGATCTCTAGGTAGCGCGCCCGGATGGATTCACCCAGCACCCGCATTTGTCTTCCGGCGTCGTTGTAATAATACTCCTGGGTCACCTCGTACCCGAGCGCCTCCAGAAGGTTGGCGATCGAGGACCCTAGGACCGCTTGCCTGCCATGGCCGACCGTAAGCGGGCCTGTAGGGTTTGCGCTTACGAACTCCACCTGAGCTCGTTTGCCCGAGCCATCGTCGAACATGCCGAAAAGCTCTGGGTGCTCGAGGACCTCCACCAACGCATTCTTTAAAAACTCTGGGTCGAATTCAGCGTTCAAATACCCAGGAGGGGCAGCGCGTAGCGCGGAAAACCCCTCGGGCAGGTCAGCGGCTTGGGCCTCCAGCCTCTCGGCAATCTCTATGGGGGGCATTCTAAGGAGCCTTGCCAACTGGAAAGCGACTGGTGTCGCCAAGTCGCCAAACCCTTCCTTCGGGCGTTCGAACGCGATGTCCAACGCCCCCGAAGGCTTGAAGACCTCTAATATCCGCCGCTCGAGCCAGGCCTCTAGCCTTTTGTAAAGCCCTTGGATCACGCTTTTTGGCATGCGGATCAATTCTCCTCAAAGAAAGACTTGGAAGCCGTTTCGTCGGAATTTTGAGGTCTAAGCGTTTTGTCTTCGGAAAAATCTTCGCAGAACCGCCCAGCGCCTGCACGCTTATGGAAACGCTTGGCACATACGGCCCTCCAAGCACAAACTAGGCATTCTCGAAACGCGCTTGTTTCCATTACTGGCGTACTCAAGCCTTGTAGCCGAATTGCCGTAAAAGTTCTTTGCGCTTGGCCTTGTCCTCATCCGTCTCGATGCCTTTCGGAGCTTGGCCGTCGATGACGCCCATGATCCCCCGGCCCTGCGCGCTCTCGGCCACGATGATTTCAAGGGGGTTTGCCGTCGCGCAGTAAACCAGGCAAACCTCTTGGACTTCCTTGATTGCGTTGAGGACCGCAATGGGAAACGCCCCGTCCAGAAAGATGTAGAAGGTATGTCCTGCTCCTATCCTAAACGCATTCCGGGCCGCCAACTCACTCATCGCGGCGTCGTTTCCCGAAACGCGCACAAGGCAAGGGCCGGAGCTTTCCACGAAGGCAACCCCAAACTTTGCAGCGGGCGTGTGCGTGGCCAGCGTCTCGTGAAGGTCTTCGACGGTCTTGATGAAATGCGCCTGGCCTACGATCACGTTTACATGCTCTGGTTTTTCGAGCGCAACCCGCTCAAACCGGAGATCCATCACCCGCCCCTTTACTGGATTTCTTCTTGGATAAGCTCGATTCTGTAACCCGTCGGGTCCTCGATGAAGGCGATCACGGTCGTTCCGTGCTTCATGGGCCCGGGCTCACGGACAATCTTCACCCCTTTTCTCTTAAGAGACTCGCAAAAGGCGTAGATATTGGGGACGCCGACCGCAACATGGCCGAAGCCATCCCCTAAGTCATAGGCCTTGACATCCCAGTTGTGCGTCAACTCGATCACCGCCCCCGCTTTCTCGTCCTCGTAACCAACAAAGGCCAGCGTAAACCGGCCTTCTGGGTAATCTTTTTTTCTTAAGAGTCGCATCCCCAGCTTATTCACGTAAAAATCAACGGAGGCATCAAGGTCTGCGACCCGAATCATCGTATGCAACAACCTCATGCCAACCTTCACCGATCGTTCGTCCCTTTGGAGGCTTCCCGCATGACGCCGCCCTGCCGCCCGTCGGCAAGCACCAAACAACGCCTGGAGATGGCCCGCAAAGCATCCGTCGCCAAACCTGCCCCGGCAACCCCTGCGGCGGTTCTAGACATCCGCATGCCCTGGCCTGAAACGGCCTCTTTCATGTATATAGAGTATCAGAGCCCTTGTTATTTCACCAACCATAAGGGCCGCGAAAAAGGAAGGGACACTATGAACTATTGGATGCCCGATAGAGCCACAACCGACCGATTCCTCGCCCCGTTGACGGGCATCTTGCGGCACATCCCGGGTTTGACGCCATCTTGGCTGAGCGCAACCGGGCTTTTGTTCGCGCTTTTGGCCTCCTTGTTCCTTGCAAACGGGCTTATGGGCTGGGGAGGGATTCTTGTTCTTGCCTCGGGCCTTATGGACGTGTTAGACGGATACGCGGCAAGAACCCTCGGGCTGGAGAGCAAAAGAGGGGCTTTCCTAGATTCTTGTCTTGATCGCTTGGCCGATGCAGCCCTGTTCTTCGGCCTCTTATGGCATTATGCGGGCCTTAACGATCGGCCCGGCGCTCTCTTGGTTGCGGCAAGCATGGCCGGCACGCTAATTACCCCGTACATTCGGGCAAAGGCGGAGCAATTCCTTCAAGCGTGCAAGGTGGGAGTGCTCGAGCGGCCTCATCGAATGGCCTTCCTGATTGTCGGGCTTCTATTCGGGGTGCTAAAGCCGGTACTTTGGGCCATTTTCGTGCTGTCATTCGTGACGATCTCTCAACGCATCGCGTACGGCTTGAAAAGGCTTTCTTAGGGGTTGCCGGCGAGCTCGCTATTTATGCGATCGAGGATGCTTCTAGGGCTTTGCCCAAGCTCGCCCGCGATCCGGCAGACGTCATCGAACGCGACTTTTTCCTTGTGGACAAAGCCGACCGAGGCTTTAAGGCGTACTGGGCCCATCGATGTCTGGGCTTCGCGCTCTTGCCTAGAAAGAATGCTTCTGGTCCGCCGGGATTCACGCACCCCCCAGCTCGAGGTGTTTTTAAGAACCCACGAAACGATCGCCTCTTTGTTCTCTTGAGGTGCCAGCACTTCGACTCTGAACCCTGGACGCCCTTTCTTCATCAACCCCTGACTTAGGAATACATCCAGCGCTCCCGCATCCATCAACGCCCGAAGCGCCCATGCAACTTCTTCTGGAGTCATATCGTCAACCTGAAAGGCTAGCTCCCAAACGGAGTCTTGCTGAAGGCCATCCCCGCCTCCGTCCTCGTGGCAGAAATTGCCGAGCGTTGCCCTCAAGACGTTGGGTAGGCCGGGAAAATGGGCCGTTCCGAGCCCATAGCCCGTTTTTTCGAGGACAAAAGGACATGGCAACACCCCTGGACGTCGAACAAAGGCCTTAAGCAGCACGGCGCCCGTCGGAGTCACCATCTCGTGCGAAACATCCCTCCAAAGGAGGCGAAAACCCTTTAAAAGCTCGAGTGTTGCGGGGGCCGGCGATGGATAGGCCCCGTGCCTGGTTTGAACCAACCCGCGGCCAACGGGGACTTCCATGCAGAACACTTCCTCTACGCCCAGCCAATCGAGCGCCAAGGCAGTCCCTAGGATGTCGACGAGCGCGTCAACGGCCCCTAATTCGTGAAAGTGTACCGCTTCGAGGGTTGTCCCGTGCACCTTGCTCTCGGCCAAGGCGAGCGCATCGAAGGCCAACACGGCCCTCTGAATGTAGGGCAACCTTGGCAGTCCTCCCAGAAATGCCCGGATCCTGGAATACGGCACTTCTTCGTTCTTGGATGAACCCGTAGGGGCCACGTCCAGGTAGGCCCCCGCTATCCCCTCTCTGGCCTCTTTTTTTAGGACGAGCTCAAAGCCTTCAATGCCGAGACGCCTGAGCTCTGACTCGAGCGGACCTAGCTCAAGCCCAAGATCCGCAAGCGCTCCGAGCATCATGTTTCCAGAGATTCCCCCGATGCACTCCAAAACGAGGATCTTTTTGCTCATGATTTCGCCACTTGGGCCTTTAGCACGCGGAACGCGAACAAGGCTGCCCCCACGCCGTTATCGATGTTAAACACGGCCAGGTTGGCACAGCTCGTCAGCATCGCAAGTAAAGGGGTAAAGCCGTTCAAATGGCTCCCATACCCGCGCGAGGTCGGGACGGCGAGAACGGGCGCTTCGAACATCCCCCCCAGCAGGCTCGCCAGAGCGCCCTCCATGCCCGCGACCGCGATAAGCACCCGGCAAGCCTGGAGCCGTTCGATCTCCGGAAAGAGCCGATGAACCCCGGCAACGCCCACATCGAAGAGCACTTCCGTCTTCACGCCCAACGTCTCGAGCGTGATGCAGGCCTCCTCGAGCACTGAACCATCCGACGTTCCCGCAGAAACCAACCCAACGGGCCCAAGGTTTTGGGGGCGGATGTGGCGTTCGTTAAGCCTAAGAACCCTTGCCCTTGGAAAATATCGCGCATCGGGAAACGCCTTCAAAAGCCTGCTCGCCTTAAACGGAGAGAGCCTTGTGACAAGAACCGGGGAAGGCAGGTCGCACATCGTCTCGACAATCCGCTGGATCGATTCGAAGTCTTTATCCTTGCCGTAGATAAGCTCGGGAAAGCCTTGCCTCAGCTCCCTGTGGGTATCAACCCTGGCAATCCCGATGTCCTCGAAGGGCAAAAACTTGAG
The DNA here is from genome assembly GCA_002347965.1 of Nitrospirae bacterium UBA2233. Classification (GTDB taxonomy): domain Bacteria; phylum UBA2233; class UBA2233; order UBA2233; family UBA2233; genus UBA2233. The sequence goes on from DDYN01000031.1 coordinate 7,404, forward strand.
CTGTTCTAGCGCCGCCTCGGGCTGAATCACCCCATCGCGAACTTGCTCGAACAGCTCAAGGATGCGCGCTTTCATCCCGGAAATGTTCGTAACCCCCCTTTTTAAGCATGAAAGGGGCCTGGCCCTCTTTGCAGATATACACCCCCTGCTCGCCTATTTCAAAGCGGCCCACCTCGTGCACCGCGACGTTGAGGCGTTTTCCGAGGCGCTGAACCTCATTTAGGGAATGGGCGGGTACGGAAAGGATCAGCCCGTAATCTTCTCCGCCGGCCAGCGCCAGGTCCGATGCTTCGATTCCTAACATGCGAGACATCGGCTCGAGCCCTCCCACGGGAATGGATTCTAGCTCGAGGAAGGCCCGGAGATTGGAGAGGCGGGCGATATGACCAAGATCCTGAACCAACCCGTCGGAGATGTCAATGGCGGCGTTTGCAAGCCCTTTTTGGGCAATTTCCTTCGAAAACACGAGGGGTGGGCGCGGCTTTAGGTAGGCTTCGACAAACGGCCGCGCTTCTTGGTTTTCCAACACAGAAGGCCCAAAACGCCTAAGAAGATTCAGCCCGAGGGCAGAGCTGCCCGGGATGCCCGTTACGAGAATCCTGTCGCCAGGCCTAGCCCCGTCTCTAGCCAAAAGCTTGGAAGATGCAGAAAGCCTCCCCAGAAACGTGACGCAAAGAAACGCCCCGCCGGGGCTCTTGGAAGTATCTCCTCCCAAAGCAACGCATGGATGCGCATCCTGGAACGCCGCCATCCCGCTTAAGAACCGATCGAGCCAGTCTTCGGAAAAGCCGGAAGGAAGGGCCAGCGCCAGTACAAACCCCCAAGGCTCCCCTCCCATCGCACCGACATCGCTGGCGTTCACGGCCAGCGCCTTGAACCCGAGGGTTTCCGGGGGCTCGTAGGCAAGGTCAAAATGAACCCCCTCGATCAATAAGTCGGTCGTGACGAGCAGGCTTCCTTCTTCTGTAAGCTTGCACACGGCCGCATCGTCGCCGATTCCCCTAAGAACGCTCAAGAAGGTTTTAGAGCTTTCCCTCGCTAGCCCCTCTTTTACCCTAGCGATCAGGCCGAACTCACCAAGCGCACGAAGCGAGCCATCTGCTGCCATGAAGGGCTATACGGAAGCCCTGGCGAGTTCCATATCCTGCTTTTGGAGCACGTCGAACGCGAGCACGTTTTTCAACACCTCGTCCACGCTTTTTACGTAGATGGGCGAAATTTCCTTACGAATCTTTGGAGGGACCTCCTCAAAGTCCGGCTCATTCTCGAAGGGCAGAGCCACGGCTCGGATGCCCGCTTGGAGCGCGCCAAGCACCTTCTCTTTGATTCCGCCCACAGGAAGCACCCTACCCCTTAGCGTAATCTCTCCCGTCATCGCGACATCTTTCTTGACGGGAATCTTGGACAGCGCGCTTATCAAGGCCGCCACGATCGTCACGCCGGCCGACGGGCCGTCCTTAGGAATTGCACCCGCCGGAACATGGATATGGATGTCGAGGTGCGGATAGAAGTCTTCATCGATGCCGTACTCCTTGGCGTGAGCCCTGGCGTAGCTCAAGGCGGCCTGCGCCGACTCCTTCATTACATCGCCCAACTGTCCCGTAAGCGTCAAGGTCCCCTTCCCTTTGGCCAGGCTAACCTCGACGTGAAGAATTTCGCCCCCCGCCCAAGTCCATGCAAGCCCCGTGGCCACGCCTATCTCTTCTTTGTCTAGCTTTTCCTGACCCAGGTATTTGGACGGACCCAAGTACCTGCGCGCTTTGGCCACCGAGATGAACGCCTTCTTTCGCTTCCCCTCGGCCACCTCTTTGGCAACCTTCCGCAAAATGGAGGCGATCTCACGCTCTAGGTTGCGCAAGCCCGCCTCTCTCGTGTACTCCCCAATCAGTAGTTTGATTGCATCCTCTGAAAGCACCACCTGGCCTGGCTCGAGCCCGTTGGCCTCGAGCTGTCTGGGGACGATGTAGCTCTTGGCAATCCTCAGCTTTTCATCCGGGGTATAGCCTGGAATCGAGATCACCTCCATCCTGTCGCGTAGCGCACCCGGAACCGTGTCGAGCACGTTGGCCGTAGCGACGAACATCACCTTCGAGAGGTCGAACGGTACGCCCAGGTAGTGGTCCATGAAGCTGTGATTCTGCTCGGGGTCTAGCACTTCCAAGAGGGCCGAGGATGGATCCCCCCGAAAATCCATGCCGATTTTGTCGACCTCGTCCAGCATGAACACGGGGTTGTTAGATCCTGCATTCTTGATCTGCTGGACGATCTGGCCCGGCATTGCCCCGATATACGTCCTACGATGACCCCGAATTTCTGCTTCGTCCCTCATGCCGCCCAAAGAGAGACGAACGAACTTTCTTCCCATCGCCCTCGCGATGGATTTTCCCAAAGAGGTCTTTCCTACGCCCGGCGGGCCGACAAAGCAAAGGATCGGCCCCTTGGCCGATTTCTTTAGTTTCCTTACCGCCAAGAATTCGAGAATTCTCTCTTTGACTTTCTCTAAATTGTAATGGTCTTCGTCCAACACTCGCTTGGCGTCTTTGAGCCCTAAGTTATCCTTCATGGAGACGCTCCAGGGGAGCTCCACGAGCCAGTCAAGGTATGTTCGGACGATCGAGGCTTCGGCCGAATCGGGATGCATCGTCTCGAGACGCTTGAGCTGCCGTTCGGCCTCTTCCTTGGCCTTTTTCGGCATCTTTGCCTTCTCGATCCGCTTGTTGTACTCCTCGATCTCTTGGACCTTGCCGTCAGACTCGCCGAGCTCGTCTTGAATCGCCTTGAGTTGACCCCTTAGAAAATACTCCCTTTGGGTTTTGTCGATCTCTTCTTTGACCTGGTTCTGTAGCTTGGTCTGCATCTGGGAAAGCGCTACCTCCTTGGCAAGGTACCCGTCCACCTTACCAAGCCGCTGTATTGGGTCCACGAGCTCGAGTACGGCTTGCCACTCCTCGATCTTGAGCCTTAAATTCGAGGCAACCAAATCTGCCAAAACGCCTGGCTCCGCAATGTTGTTCACGACGGCCATGACTTCTAATGGCATGTCTCGCAACTGGATAATTTTTTCGATTTTTTCTTTCACGTTGCGCATAAGCGCCTCAACCTCGAGCGGGATGTCCGTAAGCTTCGGCTCTTCGAGCACCTCTACCCTGACGGAGAGGAAGGGCTCTTCCTGGGCAAGCTCAAGAATGCGCGCCCGCTTATGGCCTTGAATGAGAACCTTGACCCTCCCATCCGGGAGCTTGAGCATTCGAACGACGCTTGCAACGGTCCCTACCTCGAAGAGGTCACCAAGCGCAGGGTTCTCTACGGACCCTTCTTTTTGGGCTACGAGGAGGACGAGCTTGTGACTTTCGAGAGCATGTTCGAGCGCCATCACCGAACTCGGCCTCCCGACGAACAAAGGGAGCGAGATCATCGGGAACACGACGACATCCCTGATGGGCAAAACGGCCAAGACCTCCGGAATGTCGATGTCTTTTTCCTTTTGCTCTCGAGTTTCATCTGCCATTGTTTAAAAAACTCCTTATAGCAAGTTGCTTCAAGTTTCTACGGACTCCTCTTCCAAGTAAAACCACAAAATAGGGGGTGTCAAGCGATGAGGACTAGGGAATGCGTACGATCCTGCCTTGCTGGATTTGGAACAAGAACAAATCTCCCGCAAGGTCGCGGTCTTCGTCGAAACGGATTGGGCTCGATACCCCAACGTACACGGACAGCCCGCCCAAGCCTTCCGCAACGCATTTTCGAACCTCGGAAGAGACGCCAAGGCAAGGTTCGAGGACGCGCAAGGCCAAGCCGACCGTATCGAAGGTGCGCGCGGCAAGCGGGCTAGGAGCTACGTGAAACGTTCGGACAAACCCAGCCTCAAACCTCCGAACGGCACTCCTTGTGGCGCTTGCGTCGTAGCTGTCCGCAAACACGACCCCATCGAAGTCTGAGCCGTTTTTGCCCGCCTCATCCGGGTCGTTGAAGGTGTTCGCCGCAAGGATTAGGGCAGAAGGCCCTAGCATGCCACGAAGAGCCCGTATGAGGCGGGCCCCCTGCTTTGGAGAATCGGCTACAAAGACGCCATCGGGGCCGGCAGCAGCAATGCGCCGAGCCACCGAAAGAAGCGCTTCCTCGTCCCCTTGGCCGTAAGAAATACTGGCAGGCACCGTACCGCCCGCCCCCTGGAGCGTTTGATAAAACGCCTCCGAGAGCTCCCTGCCGAAGGCATCGTCCGAGTATGCAACGGCAAGCCTGCCGAGCTTTTTTGAGCCAAGGGCATACCCGACGAGCGCTTTTGCCTGGAGTTTTGCATGGACGGCATTCCTGAACGCCCAGGGGCCGACTCGAGTCAGCCCTGTTCTTGGAGCCAGCAACACGATGGGCAACCCCCGAGTATTGGCCCTGCTTGCCAACGGTACCGCCAAGTCGCTCACAACAGGGCCGATAGCCAACACCGCATCCGGGTCGTTTGCAAATTCCTCCAAGCGCTGCTCGGTCAGAAACGGACCCTCCGAGGTGTCCAAAAAAACAACTTCCGCGATATCCGGGCACTCAAAACCAGGAAGCGACAAAGCTCCAACCCCGAACAGTGCCCCTCTAATGGCTTCAGCCCCGAGCGGCGCAAAAGAACCCTGGATAGGCAAAAGCATGCCAATTTTCTTGCGAGGCCTTTCTATGGCCTGTTTCAGCCTGGCATCCGGGACACCTAGAACAGCAGACCCTCCCAAAACGTTCGCGGGAAGAACCTTCGGCCCGCCGGCCTTTCGCCAGGCACCGACGCAACGCACAATCTCCGAAGAATTCTCTTCTTGGCGTGCCTTGAGAAGCCACGCATAGAAGACGGCCTCCTTGGCTACCGGGTCTTGCGTCTTTTCGGTCAAAAAAGAGAACCCCGCAATCCCCGTGTCTGCAAACTCCTCGAGTAGCAGGTCCTCAAGCTCTCTTCGGTCCTTTGCATCCTCGACCAGGGCGATCGCTCGAACAAGATGGACAATTTTTTCAGACCTTGGCTCTTGGAGCCCCTTGGAGGCGTTGTAGCGGTAGGCATGAACGAGCCAGTCCCCAGAAGGGCCGAGTCTTGTTAGCCACACTTTGGCGCTTCTGTAATCCCGAATGTCCATCAAGGCCAAGGCCAGCTTCTTGATAGCCTCCTCTCTGTCTTGTGCGTCAAGATCATACTCGAGGTATTCGCTCAGGTAAGAAGCGGCCTCTTTGGACCTGCCTTCATGAAGAGCCAACTGACCGGTTTCGTAAAGCGCCTCGCGCTCTATTTCTCGAGGTAACGGCCTTTGAAGGAGCGTTTCGTAGGCTTCGAGCGCCTCCTTGTAGGCCCCTTTATCCAAAAACCCCTCAGCCCTGTGCAGCAACTCTTGGGTTGGAAGTCCTGCTGGCGTATGCGTGCTCGCACAGCCTAAAAAGAAAACGACGAGAGCCGCACACCAGCCTCTAGCGGAAAGCACCCTTGATCCTGCCTAGCAGGCCGCCTTCGCTCTGTGGCAGCTCGATGCCGAACTCCTTACCCAGTTTGACGAGGAGATCCCTTTGCTCTGCCGTCAGTTTTTTGGGGAAGAGTACGTGCAAATGGACGTACAGGTCTCCCCTTCCAGGCTTTCCGTACAAAGCGAGCCCAAGGCCGGAAAGCTTCAGTGTCTGCTCTTTGTTTAACCCCTGAGGAATGCGAATTTCCGCCGAGCCCTCAAGCGTAGGTATCGTCTTTTGCGCCCCAAGCGCAGCCTCCACAAAATGAACGTCCAGGTCGGCATGCAAGTCTAGACCTCGGACAACGAACATATCGTGGGGCTTGAATTTCACGTAGACGTAAAAATCCCCGCGCGTTCCACCGTTCGACCCGCATTGCCCCTTCCCCTCCACAAGAAGCCTCATTCCTTCGTAGGTTCCCGGAGGAAGGTTGACCGTCAACTTGTCTATAACCTCTTGGTGCCCGGCTCCATGGCATGTCTCGCAACGCTCTCGAACGATCCGGCCTGTGCCGCGGCACGCCATGCAAGGTTTTTGAACGGCAAAAAACCCTTGAGCATAACGAATTTGGCCGGTGCCCTTGCATTGGCCGCAGGGGACGTATGCCACTCCGTCCCTCGCTCCAGTCCCTCTGCAAGCGCCGCAGACTTCCTCCCTTGGGACAGTAATAACCTTTTCCGCCCCATGGAGCGCTTCTTCAAGGGTAATGTCGAGGTCGTAGCGTAGGTCTGCACCCCGCTTTGCCCTCTTCGACCTCCCCGTTCCCCGCCCGAAGAAGTCTTCAAAGAAGTCGCCAAACAGGTCTTCAAACGCGCTACCCGAACTGCCTAGATCGCCCGACAACCCGAAACCCGCGTTATCGTAGGCATAACGCTTCTTAGGATCCCGAAGCACCTCATAAGCCTCCTGGACCTCCTTAAACCGCTCTTCGGCACCCTTGTCTCCGGAGTTCCTGTCGGGATGGAACTCGAGCGCAAGCTTTCTGTACGCCTTTTTTATCTCTTCTTGAGTCGCCTCTGGGTGTAGACCCAAGGTTGCATAGTAGTCCTTCGGCATAATCTCCTCAAAGTTTAGGGCTCTTTGACCGCCTTGTTGGCGCTCACGCTCACCTTGGCGGGTCTAATAAGCCTGCCATGGAGCGCGTACCCCTTTTGGTATTCTTTCGCCACATGGCCGTTTGGCACCTCTTCCGTCTCTTGACTCTCGATTGCCTCGTGCACCCTAGGATCGAAGGCAAGCCCAACACTTTCTACCTCTTGAACGCCATGTTTAACGAGGTTCCGCTTGAGCTCGCCCAGCGTAAGAGCAACCCCCTGAACGAGCGCTTCGCTATTGTCCGTACCTTTGGCCGCCTCGAGGGTCCGCTCTAGGTTATCTATAGAGGGCAACAAGTCCCTCACAAACGGGTCTATCGCGTACTTCAACGCTTCTTGCGATTCCCTTTGAAACCTCTTTCTTAGGTTTTCCAGCTCTGCCCTGCCCCTAAGAAGCAAGTCTTCCAACTCACGGATACGCTCCTCGTTTTTACCCAGTTCGCTTTTTAGCGCATCGATCGTGTCCAAAAGCCCTCGTTCTCCCTCGGATATAGACCCTGGCTCGGGCGTCTTCGCTGTTTCGGCGATTTGAACCGTCTCTGCATCTTTGGGGCCGCCTTGCGGCCCCAAGGTCTCTTGCTCGGCGTCAGGCATCGTCATTCCCTCCTAAGAAAAGCCTCTCTTGAGCGTTATCGCAGTTCTTTCCTCGAGCATTCCCGCCGCATGGGCGACAAAAGGAACCACGCTGGCGTAGTCCATCCGTATGGGCCCTACAACTCCTATCACCACATCCCCGGCCTCTTTGGATGCGTGCGTAGAGACTACGTAGGATAGTTCCGTTTTCCAGCGAAGCCCAAGGTCCAGACGCGAAAACAGGACCTCAACCCGTTGCTTACGGGCTTGGGTAGCCTGAATCAAGGCTTCCCCAATCCTCTCCCGCTCCTCTAGCATCTCAAATAGCTGACGCAAGCCTTCCGTAGAGCCGAACTCTGGGGTCATCGCAAGGTTGCCTACGCCTTCCCAGAAGACAGCCAATTCCCCTCCTCCACCCTGGATGCGCGACGTTTCGGTTACGGAAAGCAACAACGAAGCCTTCCAAGGGTTCATTTCCAAGCCGACGGCCTTAAGGGGCACAGACCCCAGGAAAGCAAGAGGATTCTTAAGCAAATGCTCCAAAAAGCCGTAAAATGCCCTTCCTTCAAAACTCAAGCCTTCGGCAATCGTAAGCCCATGCTTCCGGCTAGGAGGCTTAAGAGCGACGATTCCAGCCTGGTTAGACAGGGTGGCCAAAACACGGGAAAGCATCAGGAAACCTCCTGCGCCCTCATTCCCGCAAAGAGCCCCTGAAAGCCCATTTTCCAGTCGGCGAAGCAAGGCAGGGGATGGTTTAGTGGGCTTGAGTAGATGGTCGGCGTAATAGCGGTAGGCCTTCACCGTAGGGATACGCCCCCCGGAAGGGTGGCGCGAAGACACGTAACCCTCCCTTTTTAACTTGGCCATCGCGTTCCGGATAGAAGAAGGAGACAAACCCGCCCCCCCTGTCCTTTCAGAAAGGACCTTCGAGCCGATTGGCCGACCTACTATCGTATACAACTCAACTAATTGACGGAGCAGAACCTCCTCCTTCGCGTTCAAAGGACCAGGCTCCGCGTTTGCTCTTTTTTGTGGCATTTCCCATTTGCGCTTAGTAGGCAAACTCTTCCTACTAATAAGATAAATGTGCATGCCGAATGGATTGTCAAGGCAAAAACTGTCAACCCCTCAAGAAATCGGCCGGGTTAAGCGATCCAACCGATCCCATAAGAACGGGTCTACCTCGCAATAGGCATCTTTTCCGGTAACCTTCAAAAAGACTTTCGTTTCCTCGCCCCTTTGCGTCCTTTTCAAGGCGGCTTCCGTGGTGGACCCGCCCGAGGTGACGAGTGTTACCGTAAAGTCCGGCTTATCCAAGCCTACGCTAGAGGTCGCTCCTGGCTTTCCTTCGAGAACATATCGTGCGCGTACCCCAAGCAGGCCATCGACAAAAATGGACAAGTTATAAGCGGGCTTGCGGGGCTTGCCTCCTTGAAGGAGGCTGTATTCTTCCCCTTCCTTTCGTACGACAAACGTCAAGTTTCCCGGTTTGCTGTCGGAGAGATAGCGAACAATCCGGATTTCTTGCAGGTCTTTTTCCGAAACAGAAAACACCTCTTTCTTCTGCAGCGCCACCGGAGCTTTCAAAACGGCGCTCACGTCGTAGCTAGTGAGGCGAAAGGCTTCGCTACCGGGCTCTAACAAGGCAAGGTGCGCTTCTTTCTCCTGCGGGCCGATCAAAAGGTTCCATTTTTTGCCTTCTTTAGTCACGATCTCGATGCGGCCCTTCACTTCTGAGCGAATTCGCTCCTTGAGCTCAGCCGTTACATCGTCGAGAAATTCCTGTCTTTTTAGCCCCTCAATCGCGGCACCGAGCAGCGAAACCTCCGCATCGTCGTATTCGGGCCCCTTGGGGCTTTCCACCCGCCAGCGTCCATCTTGTTTACGTATGGTCAAAGAGACGCCGTTCGTTCGAATCGTGGCTTCCACGGGTTGGTTCGCACCCATGGCGAACAAGCGCCGCTCCCTGAACTCGTCCGCGTTCTTCCCCAGGGTGTAGTCCAGGACGGAGTTGACGAGGAAGACGTGGCTTTGCTCTCCTAACGCAAGATACTGAGCGTACTCCACGGGTGCCTTCTTGCCCACCCACAGGCGAACGACCTTTTCGCCCTCGAGCGTAAGCCGAACCTCGGAGGCGCCAGGGCCGATTCCGTAGGCAACCGGACTCAACGCACCAGACGGAGCAAGTTCTTCATTCTTTTCCATGCCGAGGAGCGTGTCTAGCAGGTAGTTCACCTCATCGGCCGAGGCGAGCGATTCCATCGGTTTTTCAAGAAACCAGTACTCTCCGCGTTTTGCGAGTCGTGTGTGCTTTTTGCCTTCGATGATCTCGATCGCCCGCACGTTCTCTTTCTGGAATGACAGCAACTTTTTGCCCGACTCGCCCTGTCGTACCTCTTTATGCCTGTAGACCTCTAGGTAGTATACAGACCCGAACACCAGAAGAAACGCGACAAGGGCGCCTAGCGTGCGCCACGACATCAGCCTCGCCTCCTCCAATCCCAGACAATCAACCCAAGAGCAAACAGAAGCTGGGGGATGATCAGGACGCCAAACACGAAGATCGTGTCAATCTGCGCCGGTGTCAAAAACAAGAAAGCCGCTTTTCCTCCTTTGGGGCGAATCGTAAGGAGCGTCGTGTTCTCCGCAAGCCAGTTCATACCGTTCAACGCCAAGTCAGCGTTAAAAAGCCTGTTAAATAAGGCGTTCTTGAGAAAATCGCTGTCCCCGAACACGACCATCCTCGCGTCCCCCTTTTGCCAGGCTACGGCAATCGGCATGGGTCCTTGGACATCCTTCCCCTCCTCCATCGTGGCTTCCGACTTCTCGAGTACTCGATGAATATCGGTCTCGGCCCAGCTCGCTGGCGAGGTCTTGACGATCGGCTCTGCGCTCACCCCCTTGGGCAGGGGCCCTTTAGGCCTGATAGACCTTACCATGGAAAACAGCGTCCTACCCGTCAGGCTTTTGGTAATCGGGTGCATTTCGTAGTCTTGAACGATAGGGTCAAGCCCCAATACGGGCCCCTGAAACAGCCTAAGCTGCATGTCAATCACGATGTCGTTGCCCGCCTCTACCCCAAGGTTTGCCAAAAAAGGCTCTAGGTTTGTTTGCGTGTTTGGATCAAGACAGAGATACAGCTTCCCGCCCTTATCGAGATACGCCTTAACCCTCTCGATTTCTTCATCGAGAAAAGGCTTTTTCGGGCCGACAATCGCGAGCACATTGGCATCGTCCGGGACTTTTTCTGCGCTCGCCAACAACAAGGACTTTACCCGAAAACCTTCACGCTCGAGCTGATCCATGAACGTCTTGAGGCCTTCTTCGCCCCCGTCCTGAGCCCCCCGCTCCCCATGTCCTTCAAGAAGATACACGACTCGGTCTCTGGTTTTCAGCAACCCGAGCATCGCGTTTGTAACGCTTTCTTCGAGCGCCTCCTCGGCCATACGAAACTTACTGCCGTCAGTGACGATAAAGATTCCGTAACGACGGATGCCGTACTTTTCGGCCAAATCTGGCCGTTGGTTTGGATCGACCAATTCGTAGCGTACAAGCCCCGGGTTGTAGTGATGATACGTTTTAAGCAAGTCTTCGGCCCTAGCGTTTTGACCGCCTTTGACAAAGGCGTAGATCGTGATGGGGGAGCGAAGCTCGCTAAGGAGAGCCTTAGACTGCTCGGAGAGCGTAAACACTTTTTCCTGGGTCAAGTCGGCACGAACCGGATGCCGGTAGGCAAAGAAATTCAGCGCGGCGAGCGTCGCGACGAACAACAGGGCATACACCGTCGTTTCGGAGAACCTCCTTGCCTCCTTCCCGGGGAAAAAAGTCTTTAGGGAGTGTGCGTTGATCGCAACGAACGAAAGGATGCACAAGCCTCCCAACGCAAGGTTGACCCGCGAGTACAGGACAAGAACGGTTTGACTCGAGAAAATGAAGAGTGCTCCGAAAGCGAGACAACAGAGCCCCAAAAACAGAAGCGGCCTGAACCGAAGGGGCATGGAAGCTACCTCCAACGCCGAATTTCAATTGCAATTTTCCCCAAAAAGAGACCTAACACGCAGAAACTGACCAGATAAACAATATTCGGCAGAGCGATCAACCCCTTGGCGAACGAATCCATCTGGTCGAACAAAGACAGGTACATCAAAACCGACTTCAACAAACTTTCAGCCTCGGGAACGTTGATATTGATGAGGTATAGCAGAAGAAAGATTACGAAGCTCACGATGGCCGCGACTACCTGGTTTTCTGTCGTGAAGCTCGCAAACAGCCCGACGGACACGAAGGCCGCTCCGACAAGGAATACCCCGAGATACCCAGAAAAGATCGGACCAACGTCCGGATTCCCGTAAATGACGAGCAGAATGGGGAATACTACGGTAGAGATCAACACGATCCCTAAAAACGAAAGGCCGGCGAAAAACTTCCCCATGAGAATATGAATATCCTCAAGAGGGAGCGTCATCAGCAGCTCGTCGGTGCGCATCTTTCGTTCTTCGGCGAACAGGCGCATCGTAAACAGCGGAACGATAAAAATAAACACAAAGACCATATTATGGAAAAACGGCGTCAAAATCTGCGTATTGAGGTTGAAATCCCTGAACGCCGAGGGGTCCCCCATCTGTTGGTAATACATTGTGATCATAATGTAACGGTTAATCAACCCGTTGAACAGCCAGCCGGTGAGCAAGAGGAATACGCTCAGCACGGTATAGCCTATGGGTGAAACAAAGTACGCACGAAGGTCTTTGAGGGCAATAGTCATCGTTTTGCGCATACGCGTTTCCCCTTATCCATAGCCTTCTTGTCCGTCCCCCTTCAGCTGGAGAGGGCAACCAAACGTCTTAAAAGATCGCTAAGAATACGCGACCAGGCCCATATAAGTTTCTTCTAGGCTCCTTCCCGTTGCGAATTGTTCGAGCGTCCCGTCGCCCACCAACTTTCCTTTGTGAATGATCAGGACACGGTTGCAAATCTGGGCAGCCTCGGAAAGGATGTGGGTGCTTAGAAGAATGGTGTGTGAGCCTTTGAGCTCCAGGATGAACGAACGCATATCGACGATCTGGGCTGGGTCCAGTCCGGCCGTCGGCTCGTCGAGGATCAAAAGCCCCGGGTTTCCGAGAATCGCCTGGGCAAGTCCTAACCGTTGCCGGTAACCCTTAGAGAGAGCATACACAAACCGCCTCCGGACATCTTTAAGCCGACAACGATCGATTGCCTCTTCGATGGCTTTTTCGAGCTCTTGCTTCCTTAGGCCCTTGAGCTTACCCACGAACCGCAAGTATCCTTCGACCCGCATTTCCGGGTAGAGCGGAGGAATTTCGGGAAGATAGCCGACCATCCGTTTGGCCTTTGTAGGCTCGCGCCTCAAATCAACCCCCCCAATAACCACCGCTCCCGCCGTGGGAGGCAAATAGCCCGTAACGATTCGAAGCGTCGTGGTCTTCCCGGCACCGTTCGGCCCAAGAAAGGCGGCAACTTCTCCCTTCTCCAGCCGAAACCCAACGTCGTCAACAGCGAGTATGTCCCCGTAGCGCTTCGTTAGGCCAGACACCTCCAGCATTTACTCCTCCTTACCCTTCTCCTTCCCCTCGAGGTCTCGAAACATGTCGTCTATCCAGGTGTCCGACCAGGTGTCCGACTCTTTCCTAGACTCCTTGACCAACCCCTTAGGGCTCTCGAGCCCTGCCTGGTCAATGACCTTGGCATCGACGTAGATCGGCGCCTGGAACCTAAGGGCCAAGGCGACAGAATCGGACGGCCTTGCATCGACCTCGAACGTTTTCCCGTCCTTCTGAACATGAAGTTTCGCATAAAAAGTAGATCCCACCAAATCGCAGACGACAATGTGCTCTACGATCGCATCGAGTGCGATGAGCAGCGACTTTATGAGGTCGTGCGTGAGCGGCCTTGGCGGTGTCTTATGGCCCATCTCCATAAGAATCGCTTGGGCCTCGAACTGTCCGATCCATATCGGAAGGACTCGCTTCCCGTCCTTCTCTTCGAGCATGACGATCCAAGTATCCTGAAAAGGATCCTTGACCAACCCGGCTACCTTGACTTCACTCAGCATAAGGCATCCTCTTCCTAAGTCATTAGGCCAGGATTTCGCGCTCCTTGCGGTTCAAGAGCACATCCGCCTGCTCTATAAACCGGTCTGTAAGCTTTTGGAGCTCGTCTTGGGCCCTATGAAGGTCGTCTTCGGAAAGGATCTTGTCTTTCTGAAGGCTCTTGAGCCTATCGAGGGTATGACGACGCACGTTCCTGAGCGCCACCTTGGCCTCTTCCCCGAGCTTGTGCACATACTTGACAACCTCTACGCGTCTTTCATGGGTAAGCTCTGGAATCGAAACCCTCAACTTGGCCCCGTCGCTCGCAACGCCGACCCCTAGGTTGGCACTTTGGACAACCTTCTGAAGGGGCTCAAGCATGGCCTTGTCCCATGGCTCCACGATGAGCGTCCTGGCATCCTGGACTGAGAGCGTGGCCATCTGGTTCATGGGAAGCGTACTCCCGTAGTAATTGACCTTAAGATGCTCTATGAGCCCGGCATGCGCCCTTGAAGTCCGCACACTGGTGAGCTCGGAGGACAACACCTCCAAGGTCTTTTCCATAGACTGCCTTGTTTCCTCGAAAAGTGCCGAGGCTTCGCTTCCTTCCATCGCTTACTCCCCGCTCACCAGGGTTCCTATCGGTTCGCCCAGAATAACCCGCATAAGATTGCCGTGCGTCTTTAAGTCGAAGACAACGATCGGTAACCGGTTGTCCATGCACATCGTGATGGCCGTCGAATCGAGCACCTTTAGCTTCCTGGAAAGCACGTCGAAGTAGCCTAAGTTTGGCAGAAAAACGGCATCCGAGTGCTCTTTCGGGTCCTTGTCGTAGATCCCGATTACCTTCGTCGCCTTAAGGACAACCTCGGCCTCGATCTCCATGGCACGCAGCGCCGCGGCCGTATCGGTGGAGAAAAAAGGGTTGCCCGTTCCTGCCGCAAAAATCACGATCCGCCCCTTTTCGAGGTGCCGGACGGCGCGCCTACGAATGTACGGCTCGGCCACCTGCTGAACCATGAGTGCGCTCTGCACGCGGGTTACCACGCCCAAGGATTCAAGCGTCTCTTGCATGGCCAGCGCGTTGATCACAGTGGCCAGCATACCCATGTAGTCTGCCGTAGCACGGTCAAACCCGTCCTGGGCCGCGCTTGAACCCCTAAAAAAATTCCCTCCGCCGATCACCAACGCAAGCTGTACGCCAAGGTGCACGACTTCCACGATTTCCTTGGCGAGGCACTGAACGTACCCGTAATCAATGCCAAAGGGCTTGTCTCCCTTGAGCGTCTCTCCGGAAACCTTCAGCAGTACACGCCGGTACTTAGGACGCATCACCTTCGTGCTTGCCCATTTCAAACCTCGTAAAGCGCCTTACCGTGATATTCTCCCCAAACTTCGAAATGGCCTGCTCGATGACTTCCCGAATCTTGCGCCCAGGGTCTTTGATGAAGGGCTGCTCGAGCAAACAGGCTTCCTCAAGGAAACGCTCTATTTCTCCGTACTCTTGCTGCTTGGCCTCAAGAACGCCTTCCGGAACCTCCTCTCGGGAAGTATACTTAGGGGCACTGGCCGCAACCTGCAGACAGATGTCTTTAAGGAGCGCCTGAAACTGCTCGTTCCTCGCGACAAAGTCTGTTTCCGCGTTGAGCTCGACGAGTACGCCGATCTTGCCGCCGGTGTGCACGTAAGCGCCTATCGCCCCTTCCTTCGCACTACGCCCGCTCTTCTTTTTTGCCAGCTCGATACTGCGTTCCCGAAGCAGGTCGGCAGCGCGTTCGAGGTCCCCGTTGGTCTGCTCGAGCGCGCGCTTGCACTCCATCACGGAAATACCAGTTTTGTCCCGCAACTGTTTGATGATTTTGGCGTCGATCGTCATGCTTTGTTCGCACCCTCCTCCAAAAATGTCTCCTCGATGGATCCCGGGGGCATGTCCTGCGGTGCGACTGCGGCATCTTGCGGAATGTCCACGCGAATCCCCATGTCTTTGGCCAGCCTCATGCCCTCCAAAAGGGCATCGGCAACGCCAGAGGCAAAAAACCGCACCGATTTGATCGCGTCGTCGTTGGCGGGCACGATGTATTCGACAAAGTCAGGGTCGCCGTTTGTATCTACCAGCCCAACGACGGGAATTCCTAAGATGTTTGCCTCGTGGATCGCGATAGCCTCTTTCTTGGTATCCACGACGAAGAGGGCATCTGGAAGCCTCGTCATCGTTTGGATGCCTCCTAGGTAGGTCAAAAGCTTTTCGCGCTCCTTACGGAGCTTCGTCGCCTCCTTCTTGGTGTGCAGCTCGAGCTGGCCTTCTTTTTCCATCTGCTCAATCTGCTCTAGGCGTTCCACGGTCTTTCGAATTGTCGGAAAGTTTGTCAACATCCCGCCAAGCCAGCGTTTGATGACATAGGGCATTCCGCAACGGCTCGCCTGTTCCCGGATAACTTCCTGGGTTTGAGGTTTTGTGCCGACGAAAAGCACTTTTCCTCCGCGTGCTCCAACTTCCCTGACGAACCTAAGGCTTTCTTCGTAGAACTTGACTGTCTTCTGAAGATCGATGATATACAGGCCGTTTCGCTGGCCGAAGATATATGGCCTCATTTTTGGGTTCCACCTGCGCACTTGATGCCCGAAATGAGCGCCGGCTTCCAGCATTTGCCTGATCGAGACTTGCCCTGGGTTCACCATGTCTTTGCTCTTTTAGCCTCCATTTGGTTACAGAACCCTTAAAAACCGCACCATAAGCGGGTAGTCTAGCCTATCTAAACGAAAAGCACAATCCTTCTTTTCATCATAGCAGCCTCCCGATGCTTAGGAAATAGGAGTAAAAACGGCTGATTTGTTGAGTGCTTTATCGATCGCCTCGTATACCTACAATAGACTTCAGATTTTTATGCATGCGCTTTTTGGTAAGCCTTAAACACCCCTTATCTCTCGAATATCAAACTCTGGGTCGTCTTAGCTGAACTCCAGCCGCCGCTGAGCTCCCCCAAAAAGCGCTTGCCCGCAGGACGTGCCATGAAAACGCTCAGAGCCTGGAAGACCCTTTGCTGCTATAGCTTTAAAACACATACTGAAGCCCCAAATCAACTCCGTCGTGCCGGGCAAACTGGCCAAAGACGCCTCCTGGCTTGCCCCAGTAGAGATGCCCGCCCAAAAGAACGGTAAGTTTTTCCGAAAGCTCATAGGTCATGTTCGGCTCGTAGCGGAACCCCCCATCACCCGAAAGCCATATCCAAAGGCTTCTAAAAGTAAGCCTGTCGTTGGTAAACCCGAAAGGCTTGAGAACCGTCCAGTAAATACCCTCCTGGTTGCGGTTCAGGGGCGAGCCGACGGGCAAATCGAGCATGTCGCCGTCATAGCCGAAGATGTGCTCGTGGTCCCAGCGCAGTATGTTTGTCCAGTCCTTATAAAAGTAGGTCTCGAGCTGAACGCCGGTCAACAGCGAGTCGGCCTTGTCCCACCCGTGGTTTTCCGGGGTGTAGTTCCTCACCTGGTAGTAGCGGCCCTTTAAATAGCGTCCCTCGAACTTAAGCGCCCACTGGCGGCCAAGCCAGTCAAAGGAGCGGTCGGCGCCCAGGCCGAACTTGTGCACCCGGTTGTATTTGGGGTTCAAGTGAACGTGGACGGGCGGCCAAAGGTCGCGAATAAAACCCGTGTTCAAGCTTGATGAGGCAGCTAAAGAAGACTTTGGCATGGGCGGGAGGTTAAACCGATCGAACAAAAGCACGTTTTGAAACATCGTGGGCATGTCGTACCAGCTCCAAAGATAGTGCAGCGATACATCCCAGCCGCTTTTCATCATCCCCAGCTTGACCCCGATTTGGCTGTTTTCAAAGGTCCTCGCTGGCTTGTCCGCCTTGGCAAACGACACGCGCGAGAAGCGGTCCATGGCCGAGGAAGCTCGCTGGTTAAACTCCCAGACGCTGCCCGAAACTGTCGGCCCAAAGCTCGGCTCGAAGTTTGGAATCCACAAAAACTGGAATTCGTAGTCCTTAAAAAAATAATCGGCGTTTACCATGAACTCGGGGATTCTTTGGTACTCCACGGGAATAAAGGGGTTGATCGTGGGAAAGGGGTACCATGTGTAGTCAAAGCCGTGCACCATGTCCAGGATCTGACGGCCGTCTACGCGCCCCCAAGAGACCTGCTGCTTTCCCACGCGCAGCTGTAGCCCGCCAACCTGGTAATCGGCGTACCACTCCCTGAAGATCTGGTCCATGGAGTTGTAGTAATGGAGCGTATCCATAGAACCGTAGAACGAGTTACGGAACCCGTCGTTCCAGTCGTAGGCGGAGTCGTACAAGAACATGTTCCGAACCGTAAACTTTAAATCCGGGCTCATCCTGTAAGCCGTCTGGAGGTCCATGAGCCAGTGGATGCCCTGGAAGTTAGAGCTAGTAGACGGAAGGTTTCGGTTTTGGTTCATATCCTTGTGGATGCTTAGGCTCGTTAGATTCTGCAGGTTGGCCTTTAGCTCTAGCCCTGGAACGCTCATTTGGAGGGGCTGAGTAATCGCCTTACCTAAAGGGTCAAACTCTTCAATCTTGCGACGAAAATCGGCGCCGTCGAGTGCCATCGCACCCCCAGCCCAACCCGCGAGCAAAACGCCCGCAATCAAGCCTTTGCCTGCTGCCCCGAACATGCTCGGAATCCTCCTTGTCTGCAGTTTTGACCGGGGCAATTTAAGCCCCCTTGTCTTCCTTGCGCTCTTTCTCGATCAAGCGCTTGGTCTCTTCTGGAATTTCCCATTTGCGCTCGCTGGGAAACCTGCCTTCCAAAAGAGGAGGAAGCTTCGGCAAGTCCTTTGGAGACTTAATGTAGGGGTAGGCACCGATGTCGGGCACGCGCCAGGTGAACTCTTTTCTCAGGAAATTGGGCTCGAACTCCGTTTCCTTGAAGTTGCCCTCGTGGGTTACGTTAAAGATCCGCACCCACTGCCTAAAGTGCTTCTTGACGTTCCAGTCGTACCAGTTCGTATGATCGAGGATGGCGTCTTTGCCCTGAGGTTCCATGCGTCTTTCAAAAATCTTCCAGAGGTCGCCCTTCTTGTCGTACTGCTCTTCTCTCCAGCGGATGAAGCGCTTTTTATCTATCCAAACGATGCGTTTGCCCAAATAATAGCCGGGATCGGTATGGACGGCCTTGATCACGTAGCAACCGACGGGCTCAGGGATAATGCCGTCCGCTGGAAGCGTGTCTTCACCCAAAAGCGTGTGCGTTTCGTCGAAGGGCTCCCGGCCGACGATGTCGTCGTAGGTCATGTCGCCACCCGCGACGCCATCCGAGCGCTCCCCCGTGGCCAGCCGCCTGACCTGTCTCAAGGCGGGAATGTATATCCACCAGTCCACCATCTTGCGCACGTCCGGAGTTTCTTTGTATGTCCAAGAAAGAAGCGTCTGGTTCTTAAGCTGCGGGGGGGTAAGCATGAAGATGATATCCTTGCGCTTTGGGGCTCCAGGCTTGAGCGTGACGCCTTTGAAATCGAGGAGATCTCTGTAGTCTTCGTATTGCTG
Organism: Nitrospirae bacterium UBA2233; assembly: GCA_002347965.1. Taxonomy (GTDB): domain Bacteria; phylum UBA2233; class UBA2233; order UBA2233; family UBA2233; genus UBA2233. Next base: position 26,094 of record DDYN01000031.1, read on the forward strand.
CAAGCGCTTTCGCATGGTGGCCCTTTGCCTCATGTAGCCGCGGGCGTCCACTTCAATTTCTAAGGCATCGCAATCGTAGTTCTTTACCGCCGGAAAATACGTGGCATCCTCCAAGAAGGCAATTTGGTCCGCCGTGTAGGGTGGCTTCCATGGGAACGCCTCGGGATGGAGCGTCTTCATATCTAGCCCGAATGCCAAGGCTGGAATCATAGCCTGGGCAAATAGAAGGCCTAACAATCTTTTGAGCATGTCTAACCCCCTGTGGAAGGTGTTTTTGTGAGGCGTCCGGCTTCCGTCAGGAATTTTGGCCGGATCCAAAAGACCAAGAAGGGCAAAACGGCTGAGGCAAGCACCATGTTGGCCAAAAAATCCAACGCCAAAAGTCCGCCCAAATATCCATGCACCTTGAGCCCCGTCCCCAAAAGGGCGAGAGAGCCCAAAGAGAGCGCAATCGCCGTGAATAGGACCGCCTTCCCGGAGCTAGCAAGCGCCCTGGTGACGCCTTGATCGAGCGAGCCGAGGGCCGCAAACTCTTCTTTGATTCGGCTGAGTACGTAAAACGAGAAGTCTACGCCGATCCCGATACCCAAGGAGGCCACTGGGACGGTCGGGATAAACATACCAAAGCGGCTGAAGCCCATCACGCCGGCCGTAATCAGGCTGGCAATGACGAGCGGCACCAAAAGCACCAGAGCGGCCAGCACAGAACGGTACGTAAGAAGCGCAAGGACAACCACCACGGCGCTTACTACGAGCACGTTGGGCATGTTCTCGTTGGCGATCGATTGCATGGCGGCGTAGTAGAGCGCGGCAGTCCCGCCGGCACGGCGAATCTCGATGCCATCGATAGGCGGCTTGCCCTTCAAGAACGCCGAAATGGTATTTTCAAGGTCTTCGAGGTGGTGGTTCTGCCGGTCTTTCAGGAGAATGAGCATGTTTGCCCTTGAGTAGTCCATAGTAAAGAAGCTGCGGGTGTCCTCCGGGTCGCCGCCGCCAGAAACGAACATCTCCAAGTATACGTAGGCCAGCTGGTCGGTTGGCGGAATTTCAGGCCTTTTGGTGTTCGCCCAGAGGAAATGGATGTTCTTTAAGATGTCCCCGTAGTGGCTCACGTAGCCGACGTAGGACTTTTGAACCAGGATGCGCTCGAGCTCGTCTAGCCTCTTGAGCAGCTCGACGTTGGCGATGGCACCCTCGCCCTGCCCCTTGATTTGGAGCATGTAGCTCTCCGAACCGGCAAAGTTCTTTCCGATACGCGCGACATCTTTATTGACCTCGCTTGACGGCCAGAACAGGTAAGAGCCTTTATCTAAATCTCCGTACTGAAGCTTCGAGGCACCGTAGGCAAACACGCAGGCTACAACAAGAATAGCGGCCAAGACGCCGAACCGTGCCTTGGTTTTGGCCTGGCTCGCAATCTTCAAAAAAATCCTGTCTAGGAGCCCTATCTTGTATGCCCTCTTGAGCTCGGGCAGCTTGGGGCTCGACATAAGCGTGCACATGAGCGGGATGAACAGAAGAACGGTGAAAAAGACGGAGAGTATACCTAGCCCGGCCAAGATCCCCATATTTTTAAGCCCGCTAAACGGGAACAAGGCAAGCGCCACGAAGCCCGCACCGTCGGTGATGATCCCTGCCGAGGTCGGCACGATCAGGTTGACGATTGTCTTGTGAGCGGCCAGGTTTTTGTCTTTTTCAAACCCGTAGGTTTCGTAGAAGCGTTTTAGCACCTGGATACTGTGGGCGACCGAGAGCGCCACGATCAAAAACGGCGCCGTGAGCGTCATCGGGTCTAGCTTAACGCCCATCCAACCCATGATGCCAAGGCACCAAACGAGCGACAGTAGCCCCCCGGATAACGGCAAAAAGACGCCCCGCTTCGATTTGAACAAAGCCCAGAGGACAAAGCCCATCAATACGAGCGCCACGACCCCGATAATCACGAAGCGTCGAACCCCCTCGAGCAACACGCCGATCTCTACCGGCTGGCCAGCCAAAGAGACCCGAAGAGATGGGTTTTCCCGTTCGAGCGATCGCTTGAGCCGCTTGAGCCCCCCGTAGATAGCCCCAGGGTCGGTGTAGGGGCTGTAATCGGCCTGCACAAGGGCCCCCTTGAGGTCCTTCGAAACGAGCGTCCCTAATACTTGCGGGTCCCGAAGGACCCCTTGCTTGAGTGCGACCCTCGCCCAGGCATCGCCTTTAAGGGCACGCTCCGCCAATGCTCGGAACGGTACGGCGTTAAGCACCTCCAGCCCGTCCGGGTCTTTTGTGATATAGAGATACCGGAGCTTGTTGGCCGCGATGGAGAGCACCCTGTAGCCGTAAACCCCCTCCATGTCCAAGAGCCCCTGGGTCGCCCTTATGACCGAGCGGAGGTTTTCTTCGGTGAATACATCGCCCTTTTTAAACCGAAGGCCAAACGATACAAGGTTTCCGCCGCCGAAATCGCTCTCGATTTCTTCGTTCACACGCGTGTAGGGATGGTTTTGAGGGACGAGGAAGCTTAAATCCTTTGTAAGGCCAAACCTGAGGGCTCCCGCCCCCAGAGCGAGGGTGACGATAAACAGGAAGGCCAAAAGCCAAGACCTGTGACGAATAATTTTAGGCTCCATCCCCTCCTCCAATCCTTTACATGTAAAGCTTTCGGTATTTTACCGAACCAAGAGGGGATTGTCAACGCTACGCCTCGATTTTGTAGCCGGACTCCAGGTGTTCGGTCAGGTCAAGCCCGCTCTGTTCGGCCTCAGAGGCCACCCGAAGCCCCATGAAACGCTCCAAGAGCCAAACGATCAAGAAGGTCACCAAAAGAGAATACGTCACGGCCACGACTACGCCGATTCCTTGAATCGCGATTTGGGAGAAATTGCCGAACAAAAGCCCGTCTGCGCCGGAAGGGTTCCAGTATTTTGCGGCAAAGATGCCCGTCGCCAGGCCTCCCCAGACTCCGCCGACACCGTGGATACCGACCACGTCGAGCGCGTCGTCGTAGCCGCCCTTAAATTTTGCGAACACCCCCGCGTAACACAGCAGGCCCGCGACAAGCCCGATGAACAGCGCGGGGGCAGGTCCGACGAACCCTGCCGCCGGAGTGACGGCCACAAGCCCGGCCAGCGCCCCCGAGGCGATCCCTAAGGTTGTGGGCTTGCCCCTATGAACGGCCTCGGCCAAGATCCAGGATAGCGCCGCACCGGCCGTGGCCGCCTGGGTGTTGAAGAATGCGAGCGCGGCCAGGGGGCTTGCCGAAAGGGCGCTGCCCGCGTTGAACCCGAACCATCCAAACCACAAAAGCCCGGCGCCCAAAAGCGTCAAGGGGAGGTTGTTCGGGTGGAACGGCTCGTGGCCCCAGCCCATGCGTTTGCCGATGAACCAGGAGCTCACGAGGGCCGCCGCGCCCGAGTTGACATGAATAACTGTTCCGCCCGCAAAATCGAGCGCTCCCAGCTTCTGAAGCCATCCGCCCCCCCAGACCCAGTGGCACACGGGCAGGTACACGAACGTCGTCCAGAGGACCACGAACCAAAAAAACGGCCAAAAGCGCATTCTTTCGGCGAACGCGCCCGTAATCAGGGCGGGTGTAATAATCGCAAACATCAGTTGGAACGCGCAGAACAACACGTGTGGAATCCCTGGAGCGTAGGGCCCAGCATCGAGCCCCACCCCTTTTAGCATCACCCAGTCGAAGTTGCCCAAAACCCCGCCCACGTCCGGGCCGAACGCGAGCGAATAACCATAAAGCACCCAAATCACGGAAACAATGCCCATGCACGCAAAGCTATGCATGACAACCGAAAGGACGTTCTTAGCGCGCACTAGCCCGCCGTAGAAGACGGCAAGTCCCGGCGTCATCAGCATGACCATGGCGGAAGCGATCAGCATGAATCCCGTATCCGCGGCGTTCATCGAAGGCCCTCCTGTTTCCCCAATAACGTGAGTGTGTTCAACCCCCCGATGTTCGCCCGCTCCTGGCTAGAGATGGGAAGCTTGAAGAATCGCTCCAAGTTCCGCTCGGCGCTGCCGTAGGGCGTATCCGTCCCGAAGAGCACCTTATCGTCCCCGTGCTTTTGGATGATCTCGAGCACCGTACCCTGCTCCAAAAAGCCGAGCGCGTAGGAGAGATCGAGGTATACTTCCGAACCCAAAAGCTCTTCATGAATCGCCCCCCAGTTGTAAATGGCTCCGAGGTGCGCGGCGATGATCTTGAGCCCCGGGAAAGCTTGAGGCAGCCTGGCCAGGTCGTTCGCCGCTCTGGGGGATTTCTGGACGATTTCGTCGTAGAAGACCGTGCAGGTAAGCACCACGAGGCCCAAATCGCGGCAGGCTTCAAAGAGCCTAAGCCAGATAGGTTCAAAAAAAGGGCTCATTGTCGCGCCCTTTTGGAAGAACGGGTGGATCTTCACGCCCAGGAACCCTCTTGCCTTAAGATCCTCAAGCGTGGCCTTGAGATCGTCAAGGTCTGGATGAATCGCGCCGAACGGCAGCAGTCTGGGAAAGCGCTTCGTCACCTTTTCGGTGAAGTCGTTGAGCTTATGCACCTGGTGAGGCTTCATGGCGAGCGGCAAGATGACGCCGTAGGCAAAGCCCTCACGCTCTAGCCAGGCGTCATAAGCCTCAGCCGTCCCGTCAAGATCCGTATCGCCATCATAGTTGGATTCTCCCTCGAGCCTTCTTTGCTCTCTAAAGGCAAGCGCTTTTTTTGCGAGCTCGGGCGGGTAGACATGCGCATGGCAATCGACAACGGGGGTCAAACCCCCAGGCTCAGGCATCCCCATACCCCGCAACACATCCGGGCGCCTCTTCGACCTCGACCCGTAGGGGCGCCGAGCGGAATGTTGGCTTGAGCGTCTCGTACACGAACCTGGCGAAGCGCTCGGCCGTGGGGCTGGTGTGCTCGAAGGGGGGTACCTCGTTCATGAGCCTTTGTGAAAAAGGGGCGATCGTGTTTTTTAGGAGCGCCTTGAGCTCCAAGAAATCGACGATCATCCCCTCGTTTCCCGGGTCTCCGTACACGCGTACACGAACGCCGAAAGAATGGCCGTGAACGGGCTCGGGGCTTCCCTTATAGCTCGTTAAGTAGTGGGCCGCCTCAAAACGCTCGAATGCTTCCACATACCCGATCATCGGAGCCCTTCACCTTTCTTTTGGCTTGAGGCGATAATCTTCCAGACACAAAACGCGCTGAGGACAATGATAGCCGACCAGGATAATACCATTAGAGCAAGGCCATAGCCGTTCATTCTGGAACCTCCAGGGCTGTCATCTGGGTGAGCCGTTCTTTCTTGAGCTTGATGAGCACGCAAATCACGCTGAACATGACGAGCACGAACGCCCTGGCCGCCCAGCGCGTGCCTATATGTTCCTTGGGAATCCCCTCGAAAAACAAAAACGCCGGCGCTTCCTTTACGCACCACGCTAGGAGCAATACAAGAAGTGCGACTGGTGTAACCCATGTGAGCAGAGGCTTGAAGAAGGAAGGGACTGCGATGTCGTTGTCTCGCGTAATCTCTTTCCAGGCCCTGTTTGCCCCGAACACCCACACGAACAAGACAACCTCGATGAGCCCAAAAAAAACGATCCCCATAGTCCCAGCGATAAAGTCCAGCTCATCCAAATACCCTTTACCCAAAAAGAAGTAAACGGGCTGGACGCACGCGAACATCACGACCCCTACGATCGAGGACGCCCTGGTCGAGTCCATGTCGAAGGCGCTGGCCAAAAAATGCACGCTCGGCTGGATCAAAGCGATCGAGCTCGTGATGCCGGCAAAGAATAAAAGTAGAAACCAAAAGAAGGCAAAGAGCCTGCCGGCCGGGATTTGCGTGAAGATCACGGGCATCGAGACAAACCCCAAATCGAAGCTGCCGCCCTTGGCGATCTCAACCGTCATCTGAGGCCCGAAAAACAGGTAGGCCGCGATGATACCGATCGAAGCACCCAAGATTACCTCGCACGCCTCGTTTAGAGACACGGCGGTTAGGCCGCTTAGCGCAATGTCGTCGTTTTTGTGCAAATAAGTAGCGTACGTAAGGATCTGACCCCAGCCCAACGACAGCGTGAAGAAAACCTGCCCCGCCGCGGCGAGCCAAACCCCCGGGTTGGTGAGCGCCTTGAAGTCCGGGTTCCACAAGAACCCGAGTGCGGCGTTAAGGTTCCAATCGGGCCGAAAAGGAGAGCCAAGGCTGAACACCCGAACGACCAAAACCAGCCCCATAAAGAATAAAAGCGGCATCGCTAGCTTTGAAAACCACTCTATTCCTTTTGAAATGCCGCGTGAGAGGATCCAGAGGTTGATAACGAGCGTTACGAGCAAAAAAAAGTAAGCCCAACCCCCGCCCTGAAAGAATTCGTTTCTTTCGAGGCCCTGGAAGCCCTTCAAGAAGCTCGCCATCTGAGTGTGCTCGGTAATCCGCTCAAAGCGGCCTGTAAGCGCAAAGAAGCTGTATGCCAGGCTCCAGGATTCGATGTAGACGTAGTATACGCTGACAACGAACGTTAAAAGAATGCCGATTCCGCCTAAGTACTTAGCGACGCGCCTTGGCCACAGAAGGTGAAACACGCTGGGCAGCGAGCCACGGGTAAAGGCCCCTCCGTACCGCCCCATCGCCCATTCCATCCACATTAAAGGGATGCCGAGGATCACGAGCGACACGAGGTAGGGGATAATGAATGCCCCGCCGCCGTTCTGACTGGCCTGCACGGGAAAACGAAGGAAGTTGCCAAGGCCCACGGCAGACCCAGCCATGGCGAGGATCATCCCCCACCTGGACGCCCAGCCGTCGTGCTTTGTCCCTTCCATTGGTATTGTCCCGCAAAGGTTTTAAGTGACAAAACATCCCCCGCCGGTCTATTATGCCAACGGAGCGGCCTCATTTCAAGGAGGATGAGAATTGCAACGCAATAAACAAAACTTGTTCCTTAATGTCCCTTAAAAAAGGAGGGCGCCCAGACGTTCGATGGCTCGAGGATTACGATAGGAGCGTGCAATGCGCGATGGGACGGGTGCTTTTCGCTCGAAACCCCCTTGGGAAAGCGCTTCTATCTTACCTTATGCCCGCGTAAACGCCCTTAGGAGAATTGATTCTCGATAAGACGAAGCGCATGAGGGCTTCTTTATCTTCAAAGGTATGGCGCTCGCATGGGAACACGACAAACTCCTTGGGGTCGCTTGCGGCACGGAAGAGGTCGAGAGCCCTTGGCAGCGTGACGGTTGCATCGAGCGCACCGTGGAGCAACAAGACAGGGGTTGGCGAGAGCAGGCCGATGGAGTCCTTCATCCGTACTCTGTTGCCGTCGATGACGAGCTCTTCGAAGGACGTCTGATCGAATAAGATCCCTCCTACCGGCTTAGGGGAACGAAAGAACAGCTCAAGAACGGGGAAGCCCCCGTTTTCCACCCTAAGGTTCAGCATATCGAGCAACGGCTGCATGCGATACAAGTCGCCTAGCTTTGAGGGCGAGGCAACCGACACGACGAGCTCAACAAGGTCCTTGGCGCGGGTCGTTCCGAGCATGCAGCCCAGCGAAGCCCCCAGCGAATGGCCATACACAACAAGACGCTTCTTGGGGTATGCCTCCTTCAGCCAAACGATCAGCGTTTCCAGGTCGGAAAGGCTGCCTAGAAACGAGAACGGAACCTTGGAATCCCCGTGTCCACGTTGATCGAACCCTACCCAGCCGATTCCATCGGCCTCCAACATGGACTTTTCTTTAAGGAAGCCCCCCTTCGTGCCGCCCATCCCGTGAAGGAACACGACCAACACGTCGGCGCCTTCTACGAGGTTCGCCAAGCAAGGAATTTCCACTCTGTCGGCTGGGTTTGTTAAGGCGAACGCCTTGGGTTCGCTCCATTGAAACTCCTGCGCGCAGAGAGCAAGCCCGGCCTCAAATACCCAGCCCCCCGCTACGGCAAACCCGCAAAGTGTCCCAACGAAGGCCACCAGCAGGCGTAAGCCTACGCTATGCACGACTAAGATAGCGCGCTAAGCCTTGGAGTAGGGCTTTTTTCTGCCACGATCCTGTTTTTTTCGTCTACATACACAAGCCTCGGGCGATGATGCGCAACCTCTTCGTTCGTAAGCGTGTCAAACGCGGCGATAATGACAATATCGCCCTTCTTGGCCAGGTGTGCAGCCGCCCCGTTGATGACGACCTCGCCCGTATCCCTTCCCCCAAGAATCGCGTAGGTCTCAAAGCGCGTTCCGCTGGTTACGTTCCAGACATGCACCTGCTCGAACGGTAGAATCCCAGAGGCCTCCAGGACCCTTGCGTCTATCGTGATCGAGCCCTCGTAGTCCAGGTTGGCATCGGTCACTCTCGCCCGGTGAATCTTCGCTTTCAGCATCGTCTTCATACTCACTCCTTTCTTTAAAGACGAACGTTATCGATCAGCCTAGCCCTTCCCACTCTCGCGGCAACCATCATTCTGCATCCCGGGTAAGCTTGGTTTGGGGTTTCGAGTGTTTCCGGTTCGATCAGGGTCACGTAGTCCAACGTCTCGATACCGGATTCCAAAAGAGCCTTCCTCACGATCGCAACGAGCACATCCGGGTCTTTTGTCCCGCGCTCAAAGCACACTCTGCCCGCTTGTAGCCCAAGAAATATCCCCGCCGCTAGCTGGCGCTCTCGAGGAATGAGGTAAGCATTCCTGGAAGAAAGCGCAAGGCCGTCTTTCTCTCGCACCGTTTCTATAGCCTCGAGGGCCACTTGAAGGTTCAAATCTTTGACCATTCTTTGAAGGATGACGAACTGCTGGAAGTCTTTCTCGCCAAAAAGCGCGAGGTCAGGCGATACGATCTCGAACAGCTTCAGGACAACCGTGGCCACCCCGTCAAAATGCCCTGGCCGAAACGCCCCGCAGAGCTTTTCAGAGAGCCCTTCCACCCGAACTTTCGTAGTAAAGCCCTTGGGGTACATCTCTTGAGCTTCTGGTGCAAACACAAGGTCTACCCCTTCTGCCCGGCATAGCTCCAAGTCTTTCTCGAGCGTGCTGGGGTAGCGTGCGTAGTCCTCGCTCGGACCGAATTGGGCTGGGTTCACAAAAATGCTCACGACCGCCACGTCGCTTTTTTGCCTGCACGCTCGAATGAGAGCCCTGTGGCCTTCATGGAGCGCGCCCATCGTGGGGACGAGGCCGACACGCCGATCGGCCCGGCTCTTTGAAGCCAGCCATTCCCTTGTGGACCGGATAGTCGCCTTCTTTTCCACGACCCCTACCCGTACGTTTCGTCGGGCCCGGGAAAGGATCCTTCCCGAACGGCTGAGGCGAACGCAGTAAGCGCGTTCCGCGCCTCTTGAGAGGTTTTTCCGAACGCGCGGGCAAGCTTAGGAGGAGAGGGGCTGATTCCGACTACGTCGTGGAACACCAAGATTTGCCCGTCTGTGTAGGGCCCGGCCCCGATCCCGATCGTAGGGATGGAAAGCCGCGTCGTAAGGCTCCTGGCAACCTCGGAGCGAGTGCCCTCAATCACGACAGAAAAGGCCCCGGCCGCCTCGAGGCTGAGGGCGTCCTCGAGCAGCCTGCTTGCCGATTCTTCGGTTTTGCCCTGGATGCGGTACCCCGCCATGGCCCGAACATGCTGGGGCATGAGGCCGATATGGCCCATTACCGGGATACCTGCTTCGACCATGGCTCGGACCGTGGGGGCGACCTCTTTCCCGCCTTCGAGCTTGACGGCAACGGCGCGGGTTTCCTTGAGCACCCTTCCTGCGGCCTTAAGCGCGGCTGGAACGCTAGTTTGATAGCTCATGAACGGCAGGTCTACGATGACGGGGAGAGCCTTGGCTCCCCTCGAAACAGCCTTAGCGTGGTGAAGCACCTCGCCTAGCGTCACGGGCAGGGTCGTTTCGTAGCCGAGCTCGACCATACCCAACGAATCACCGACCAAAATCGCGTCCACCCCTGCCTCCTCGGCAAGATGGGCCTGCCAGGAGGTATAGGCCGTGACCATCGCCAGGGTTCGTCCTGGTTTGGAGCGGAACAAAAGCGTCCCTTCAAACACGCGCGGCATCGCGACGCCTTCCCTTAAGTTCCTTAAGAAAATTTGACCACAATAACGCTGGAATCAGCAGGACCGGAGCAAACCAAAGACGGGCGGAACGCCAGGCTCCCTTACCCGCATAGAAGGGCTGACACGCTTACATTCTCTCGGTCCCGGTCCTTGCAAGATCCAGGCCTCATTTTTATTCAAGCATTAAGAGAAAAAAAGAGCAAGATATAAAAGCCTTGCACGGCCAGGCTAATCTATGTTTGGATGAAAATCAGGAGGTTAGGAGCGTGAAACTTGGAGTTCTCAAGGAAACCTGCGAGGGCGAAAGGCGCGTTTCCCTCGTGCCCGAGCTAATCTCTGCCTACGCGAAGCTCGGGATCGAAGTCTTTTTCGAGCCCGGCGCGGGGGAAGACGCAAACTTCGGCGACGAGGCCTACCTTGGAAAAGGAGCAAAGTCCACACCCAAGAATCGACTTCTTCACGATTCCGACATCTTACTTTGTGTGCGCGCCCTTGGCGCCAACCCGAAGAGTTACCGGGACGACCTGGAAAAAATGCACCCCGGGCAGCTCTTGGTGGGCTTTTTGGACCCACTAGATGCTCCCTCGGCCATCCAAGAGGCGGCCAAAAAAGGCGTCACGGCATTTGCCATCGAACTTTTGCCCAGGATAACGCGTGCCCAGAGTATGGACGCGCTTTCTTCGATGGCCACTATCACGGGCTATAAGGCGGCCGTCATCGCTGCCGAGGCCCTGCCCAAGATCTTTCCTATGCTCATGACGGCCGCCGGCACGCTCTTGCCGGCCAGAGTGTTCGTGATCGGTGCCGGGGTGGCCGGGCTCATGGCCATCGCAACGGCCAAACGACTAGGCGCCAAGGTTCGGGCCTACGACGTCCGGCCGTCCGTCAAGGAGCAGATCCAAAGTTTGGGAGCCAGCTTTGTCGAGCTAGGCCTCGAGCAAAAAAAGGCCGAGGACGAATCTGGGTACGCCAGGGCGATGGACGAGTCTTTCTACCAAAAACAGCGGGAACTTTTAGGCGAGGTTCTTTCGGAATCAGACGTGGTTATCTCTACCGCGCTTGTTCCCGGCAAACTCGCGCCCGTCTTGATTACGGAGGCAATGGTCCAGGCCATGCCAAAAGGTTCTGTCATCGTGGACGTCGCCGCAGAACGGGGTGGAAACTGCGAGTTGACCAAACCCGGCAGCGTGGCCGTAAAGCACGGCGTGACGATTTTAGGGCCTACAAACCTTCCTTCCAGTGTGCCGCAGCATGCAAGTATGATGTTTGCCAGGAATATGTTCAACTTCCTCAAGCCGATATTCACGGAAGGCAGGCTCGAGATCGACCTTGAGGACCAGGTCTTGCGAGAAGCACTCGTCGCCAAGGACGGCAATGTCGTTCACCCAAGGGTTATTGACCTGCTTCGAGGGGGATAGAAGGCATGGATGTATTCATCGGGCTGCTGACCATATTTGTCCTCGCCATGTTCGTTGGGTTCGAGGTGATCACCAAGATCCCTCCCATCTTGCACACGCCTTTGATGTCCGGCTCGAACGCAATCTCCGGCATTACGATCATCGGGGCCATCCTTTCTGCGGGCACAAAGCTTACCATGCTGACCACGGTCCTTAGCTTCCTTGCCGTCGTGCTCGCCATGGCAAACGTCGTGGGCGGCTTTTTGATCACCCACAGGATGCTTCGCATGTTCCGGACGAAGGGGCGCGCATGAACCCCGCCGTAGTCCAGCTTGCCTACCTCTTCTCTTGCATCCTGTTCATCGCAGGGTTCATGCAGCTTTCACGCCCCAAGACCGCCAAGCGGGGGAATCTTTTGGGGGCATCCGGAATGCTCTTGGCCATCGTGGTCACGCTGCTCGATAAACAGATCGTGAGCTTCGAGATTATCCTTGTAGGGCTTTTGGTGGGTACGGCGCTCGGCATATTTACGGCGCTTACCACCCCCATGACGGCCATGCCACAGATGGTCGGGCTGTTAAACGGGTTCGGCGGCGCGGCCTCCGCCCTTGTTGCGGGCGCCGCGCTGTTCGAAATACTGAGCCTTGGCAACCCTTTGACGCTGCAGTTTCGCATCGCCACGGCAGCCTCCAGCCTCATCGGTACCCTCACACTCTTTGGCAGCCTCGTCGCGGCGGGAAAGCTCCAGGGCTTAATCAAAGAGAGCCCGATCCGATACAAAGGAGAGCAATGTATCAAGCTGCTTGTTTTGTTCGTGTGTCTTTTCTTGGGTTCCATGCTTACCACACGGCCTGATACGCTCTGGGCCTACTGGGCGCTACTTGGCGTCTCCGCGCTGCTAGGGGTTCTCCTCACCGCCCCTATAGGCGGTGCGGACATGCCCGTCGTCATCTGCTTGATGAACTCCTACTCTGGGCTTGCCGGAGCGGCCACAGGGTTCGTCTTGAGCAACACGGCGCTCATCATCGCGGGCTCGCTGGTCGGTGCCTCGGGCATCATCCTCACCCAAATCATGTGCAAGGCGATGAACCGCTCACTCGCAAACGTCCTACTTGGAGGATTTGGCGAGCTCAAAGAGGATACGGCACTAGCGGGCACCATCTACGCAGGCAGAGTTAAGTCGACAGACCCAGAAGAGGTGGCCATGCTGCTCGAGGCGGCCTCGAGAGTCGTTCTGGCCCCTGGATACGGGCTTGCCGTCGCTCAGGCGCAGTACGCCGTCCGCGATTTGTACAACTACCTGACATCGCTCGGGGTCGAGGTTGATTTTGCCATTCACCCCGTTGCGGGAAGGATGCCGGGCCACATGAGCGTCCTTCTGGCCGAGGTGGACATCCCCTACGAAAAGCTCAAGGAAATAGACGAGATCAACCCAGAGTTCGAGCAGGTTGACGTCGCGATTGTCGTCGGAGCCAACGATGTCGTTAACCCACTGGCCAACACCGACCCAAACAGCCCGATCGCTGGCATGCCGATCCTTGAAGTCTACAAGGCAAAGACCGTCGTGGTAATCAAACGCAGCCTCTCGCCAGGGTTTGCCGGTGTTCCAAACCCTTTGTTTGCCTACGACAACACGCTCATGCTGTTTGCCGACGCCAAGCAGGCCCTTCAAGCCGTTCTTGCCTCCCTTAAGGAACTTAAAGCCTAAAAGCAAGCCAACTATGCAAACAAGCGTCCCGCTCGCCGAGCGTATCCGGCCGATGAACCTTGGAGCGTTCGTCGGCCAGAGACATCTGTTGTTCCGAGGGCACCCCTTAAGGGAGGCGCTCGAACAGCAAAAGCCCTTTTCTATGCTCCTTGTCGGCCCTCCTGGGTCGGGCAAAACGAGCCTTTTTGCACTCATGGCCGGCCGCTTCCCCGGGGCTATTCTGACCAAAGGCCAAGACATTACGGCCGTATGGGTTCGAAGCCTCAAAGACAAGGGCTCCCCGGTTGTCCTGCTCGTCGACGAGGCGCACAGGCTTAGCCGGATCGAGCAGGACAGGCTTCTGCCTATGATCGAGAAAGGAGAAGCCGTGTTTATCGGGGCAACGACCGAAAACCCCAACTTCTACCTAGGCAGGGCGATTCTTTCGAGGCTTAGCGTCTTCCGGTTCGAGGCGCTAAACCCAGAAGAGATCGTCGCCATACTCAAGCGGGGGGTCCTATTCCTCCAAGGCGGCGAACAGCCGGCCGCACCCGCCTTCCTGGAGGCATGGCTCGATAAGATCGCTCGGGCGGCAAACGGAGATGCAAGGGTTGCGCTGGGAATGCTCGAGAGGGTGTACGCCCAGCTTCTTGCCAAGGGGTCGCTTCCAGAACCAGACCATGGGCGCCTTATGGAAATTGCGGGCCAAGCCCCGCTGCCCTACGACAGGACGGGCGATGAGCACTACGACGAAATTAGCGCCTTCATCAAGAGCATGCGCGGCTCCGACCCGGATGCCGCGCTCTACTGGCTCGTTAGGATGATCGAAGGCGGAGAAGACCCGCTGTTCCTCGTAAGGCGTATGCTTATCCTGGCGGCCGAGGACATCGGCAACGCCGACCCGAACGCGTTGGTTCTAGCCTCGGCTTTAAAGCAAACAATCGAACTCGTCGGCCTTCCCGAAGGGCTTATCCCGATGGTGCAGGTATGCATCTACCTATCGCTCGCCCCCAAATCCAACGCGGCCTACGCCGCGCTCAACCAGGCCAAACGCGCGCTTAAAACGCTCGGCGCGAGGCCCGTCCCGGATTTTCTCAGGAACCCCGTGAGCGCGCTCGACAGAAAGCTCGGTAAGGGCGTGGGCTATATTTACCCGCACGACGACCCCGAGAGGATCGGAAACGCAAGCTTCCTCCCTAAGGGAATGGAGAGCCTCTCTTTCTATCAACCGGGCGATTTGGGCTTCGAGAAGGTCCTTAAGGACAGGCTCGAAGCCCTCAAGGCGAAAAAACGACCCACGAGGTCGGCTAAACAGAAGCCAGAAAGCTCGTAGCCAGGCCCATTACGGCGGCCGTCAGGAGCGTGACGGCGGGAACAGTTCGCGCCGAACGATCGTTTGGTGCCGCTGCGGCCCAGTCGAAAGGATTGCCACGGGTACGCCCGTTGCCTCTTCGATGCGGCCGATATAGCCCTTGAGTGCTTTGGGCAGCCCTTCGAACGTCTGGATCCCCTCCAGCGAAGACCCCCAACCGGGGAGCTCCTCGATTACGGGCTCGGAGGCCTGCAAAAACTTAACATCTGGGTTGAACGTCTTGGTCAGCGCCCCTTCGTAGCGGTATGCCGTAACAAGGCCGATCGTTTCGAACTCGTTCAACACATCTAGTTTCATGATGGCCAAGCCCGTCAAGGAATTGACCTCGCAGGCATACTTGAGCGCTACAAGATCGAGGTATCCGCAACGCCTCGGCCTTCCCGTCGTAGCCCCGTACTCTCCACCGCGCTCACGGAGCCTGTCCCCTTCCTCCCCAAAAAGCTCGCTAGGAAACGGCCCTTCGCCCACGCGCGTCGTATAGGCCTTGGAAACGCCCAGAACGTCCGTAATCTTGGTCGGGCCTATACCGCTACCCGCGCAGGCGTGTCCGGCAAGCGTATGCGACGCGGTAACGTAGGGGTAGGTTCCGAGCTCCACATCGAGGAGCGTTCCCTGAGCCCCCTCGAACAGGACATGCCTTCCCTCTTCAACAGCCTTGAAAAGCACGTGCGGAACGTGCGTTTCGATAAACGGGGCGAGCCTCTCACGCTGCTCAAGCAGGCCTTCTAAAATTTCTTGCGCATCCAGCTCGCGGGGTTCGTGGGCACCCTTGCCGAAATGTTCGAACAAAATCCGCTTCTCTTCGATCAAGTCGAGCAGCTTTTCTTTGAGTTGAGCAGGATACTGAAGGTCCTCCACGAGCACGGCCTTCCTTGCAGCCCTGTCCTCGTAGGCAGGCCCTATACCCCGCCCTGTCGTACCGATCTTCTTGGCGCCTTTATGCTGCTCGCGGATCACGTCCAGGCGCTTGTGAAACGGAAGGATCAGCGCGGCCCTGGATGAAACCCTTAAATCTTGCGGCCCGACGGCGATGCCGAGCTTTGAGAGCGTGTCAATCTCCTCGAACAGCACCCCCAAGTCCACCACAACGCCGCTCGCGATCACAGACACCTTCCCCGGGTGGAGGATGCCGGACGGGAGCAGGTGGCAAACCACCCGCTTGCCTTCCACGACGATCGTATGGCCAGCGTTGTTCCCGCCTTGGAACCGAACGATACAATCGGCCCTAGAAGCGAGCATGTCGACGATCTTGCCCTTACCTTCGTCTCCCCATTGAGCGCCTACCACAACCAGGTTGGCCATCACATTCTCCTCAAAAGTTGGCAGGTTAACGCCGAACCTCCATGATGGCGCTGAGCTTGAACCCAGCACCGACCGCCGGCACGTTTGTTTCAAAAACGGAAAAAAGCTGGTCGTAGCGGCCGCCCAAGGCAATCAGCTGAGGAAAGCCCTCCGCATAGACCTCGAAGAACAGCCCTGTATAGTAGGCGTGCTTCGGAGTGGCACCATAGTCTAGCTCGATGCATGCCTCAGCTTCGGGAAGGACGTCTTCTAATGCCTTAAAGAGCCCCTCGACCCGCAGAAGGCTCTTTTGAAGCGGCCTCCAGGGGGAGGGAAAATCCCGTCCTTTGAGCGCATCCCTGGAGCTTACGAAGAAAGGCAGGTTAATGAGAGTACCCTTAGTTTCCTGGTCTACAGGAAGCTTCTCGACGATCACCTCGAGAGCCTCAAGATTCCTTTGACGCCACGCACACCAGAACGCATGGCGGGTAGTGCTATCTTGAAAAGGAAGCGCAAGAAGGGACCTAACGAAAGCGGCATCCCCTATGTACACCTTGAAACGCTTAAAACCCATGGCTTTTAAGGAGAGACAAACCGCCCCTAGGACCTCTGCATCAGCCCTGATCCCTGCCTCGCCGATCAGCTCGGCCCCGCCTTGGTGCTCCTCGAGCCTCGAGCCGCCCCCATCATGGCCAAACGTGGGTCCTAAATAAAGCAAACGCATAGGAAGCTGGACGAATTTCAGGCGAGAGGCTACAAGCCTCGCTATTTGCGGGGTAAAGTCCTGCCTTAGCGCAAGCAGCCTTCCCGTGACTGGCTCCAAGAAGCCAAAGATGCCCGCGGGCAACTCGTCTTTGCGAGCATCGGTCAGGAAAGTGTCGAGGTATTCAATTGTCGGAAGAACGACCTCTTGGTATCCTAACCGGCCGAAATCCTGCCTGATCGCGCCTTCCAATTCCCGCAACCCCTTCGCTCCTTCGGGCAAGAGATCGCAAACCCCCTCGGGCAGCAAAGGAACAAGCCTGGCAGGCTGAGACCCGCTCATTTAAAGCGGACAACCTTGGCCCGGATGATGTCGGGCATCTGCCGGATCCTTTCGAGCAAATGAGCCGGAATATCGTTGTCGACGTGGTAGAGCGCGTATGCCCGGCCGCCGCTTTCCTCCCTTCCCAGCATAAGGCCCGCGATATTAACGCTTTCCTTCCCGAGCTCCGAACCGATTCTACCGACAACACCCGGCACGTCGCGGTTTTCTAGGAATAGAATGAACCCGGCCGGGGAAAATTCTAGCTGAAACTCTCCCATGCGCACAACCCGGGGGTTGTTTTTGCCGAACACGGTCCCTTCTGCGCGAAATTCCCGGGAACCGTCCCGGACGTTCACGGCGATCAGGCTCGTGTATTCCGTGCTCTGCGAGTTGCTCGCTTCGACGACCTCGATGCCGCGTTCTTTGGCTAGATAAGGCGCGCTCACCTCGTTGACCTTCTCGCCGAGCATGAACCCAAGGAATGTCTTAAGAAACGCGGAAGTCAGGATGGCTACGGGCATGGAGGCAAGCTCGCCCCTGTATTCGAGCCTAACGCTTTGGACAGGCCCTTCCCACAATTGGCCCATGAGCTCGCCAAGCTTGACGGAAAGCCCCTGAAAAGGCTCGATGCGCAGGGCGACCTCCGGAGGGACGGCTGGGAAGTTCACGGCGTTGCGCAAAATCCCCTTCTCGAGGTAATCGGCGATCTGCTGGGCGATCCCTAACGCTACGTTACGCTGGGCCTCCTTCGTCGCAGCCCCGATGTGGGGGGTCATGACCACGTTGTCCATCGACCGGAAAGGGTGCTCCTTGGGAAGCGGCTCTTGCTCGAACACGTCCATCCCGGCTCCGGCGACGATCCCCTCTTCAAGCGCCCAAAGAAGGTCTTTTTCGACGACGATCCCGCCGCGGGCCGCGTTGATCAGGAGGACCCCGCGCTTCATGCGTTCAAAAGCGCTCCTGGCGATGAGCCCGCGCGTTGCGTCCGTCATGGGGGTATGAATCGTGATTACATCGGACCTGGAAAGAAGCGTGTCCAGGTCTACGAGCGTTGCGTTGTAGGGTCTAGCCAGGTCTTGGGTAAGATAAGGGTCGAAGGCTATCACCTCCATCCCAAACCCGGAAGCCTTCGTGGCGACGATCTTCCCGATATTGCCCAACCCTACGATACCCAGCGTCTTTTGCTCGAGCTCGACGCCAAGAAAGCGGCTCTTGTCCCAAAGCCCGGAATGCATGGACATGTTGGCCTGAGGAATGTTCTTGGCCAGGGCAAGAAGGAGCGCGAGCGCATGCTCTGCAGTCGTGGTCGTGTTCTCGGAGGGGGTGTTCATCACGAGTATACCCCGCCTCGTAGCTTCGGCCATGTCGATGTTGTCTACTCCAATCCCTGCCCTTCCTATCAGCTTGAGCCTGGGAGCGTGTTCGAGAAGCTCTTTGTCCACCTTCGTGGCGCTTCTTACGACGAGCGCGTCCACGTTGGCGATTTTCTCCTTAAGCTCCTCCCGAGAGAGCTTCTTGATCGCCTCGGTACGGAGCACATCCGAGCCCTTAAGAATCTCGATTCCGCTCTCTTCAAGCCCGTCCAAAACAAGAACGTTCCATGTTGGCATGCTGGCCACCTTGTTTGTATGTTTATTCCCCCACCTACACCTCTTTCAGGAAGCCTGCCTCAAGAAAGGCCTGCTCCGCAATCCCTACGGCCTTTCCGGGCTCAACGCGTACACCGAAGCGCGCAAGGCCAAGCTCCAGGGCTGCAATGGCAAGTAGCGTATCCAACTCTGAAAGGTAGCCTATGTGGGCCATTCGTACGACCTTGCCCTTAAACTTGTCCTGCCCTCCTGCGAACGTAATGCCCGCTTGGTCCCTAAGCGCCTTTACGAGTTTTTCGCCTGGCACGCCATCCGGAAGAATAACGCCCGTAAGCGCGGGGCTCGGCGCATCTTTGGCTAGCAACTCCAGACCAACCCCCTCAAAGGCGAGCCTTGTGGCCGTCGAAAGCAGGGCCGTGTGGGCAAACAACGCTTCAAGCCCTTTTTGGCGGATATGCTCGAGAGCCACCCTAAGGCCGATAACGAGCGATACGGCCGGCGTATAGGCGCTCGTACGGTCTTTAAGCGCCTTTCTTTCTTTGGCCAGGTTAAAATAATAGCGGGGAAGGTCGGACCGCTTGTTCCTCGCCCACGCCTTTTCCGAAAGTGCAATAAAGGCAAGACCCGGCGGAATCATGAATGCCTTCTGGGAGCCGGACAAAAGAACGTCGAGTTTGAGCGTATCGAAGGGAATGTCGAACACGCCCACGCCCGTGATGCCGTCGACTATCAGCAGCGTGTCCTCCTTTGGGGAGACGATTTTGGCCAGCTCCTCGATCGGGTGGCGGACTGCGGTCGATGTCTCCGTCGCCTGAACGAGCACTCCTTTGATGTCCGGCTCAACTCTAAGCGCCTCTTCGACCTGGCCGGGGTCTACAGCCTTCCCCCACTCGACGTCGATACAAACAACCTCCAGGCCGTAGGCCTTGGCGATGTCCCTCCATCGTTCGCCGAACTTCCCGCCGACAACGGCTAGAACTTTCTCCCCTTTAGCAAAAAGGTTGCTGATGGAGGCTTCCATCGCGCCCGTCCCCGAGCTTGACAGAATAAGCACGTCCTCTTTGGTTTGGAACAGGAATTTCAGCCCCTCTGCCGCTTCCTCGAAGATTTTGCTGAACTCCGGCGTCCTGTGGTGCACGAGGCTTTTTGCCATGGCAAGCATGGCGTCGTCCATCGTCTGCGTCGGCCCGGGGGAGAACAGGTAGTTCTTCTTAATAAACATGCACGCATCTCCTTTTTTGGGAGTTTTCTGGTTTTAGAAGCACGTAGAAGAAGAAGCTGGAATGGCCCGATCATGCGCCCATTTCTTGATTGCCTTGATCTGCTCGAACATCGTGACGGAAAGCGGCACGAAGGAGCCGATCGAACGGTATATGTCGGCCTCGGAAACCTCCCTAGCCTCCGCAAGCCCTTCGATAAGGGCCTGCTTGACCACCTGCTCGATCTCCGCCCCGCTGAACCCCTTTCCCGCCTCGGCAAGGTTCTCCGCATCAAACCCTGATGGGTTTATGCCAAACCGCTCGAGCTGGATGCGGAAAATTTCCTTTCGTTCTGCAAAATCCGGCAGATCGAGGAAAAAGACGTCATCAAACCGGCCCCGCCTCAGGATTTCCGCGGGCAACATCATGATCCTGTTTGCCGTTGCCACGACAAAGATCCGGGAGCGTCGTTCCTGCATCCACGTAAGAAAGCTCGCCGAAATGCGGGATGAGGAAGACCCGCCCGCGTCAATCCCCGAGACGAACCCTTTTTCAATCTCATCCACCCACAGGACGCAGGGTTCGAGGTTCTCCAGCTCATCGATCGTCCTAAGAAACACCGTATCGGGGCTATCCTGATCGCTTTGCTGCGCAAACAACGCCGACAACTCGAGCCTCAAGAGCGGAAGCTCGAAGATGCCCGCGGCAACCTTGGCACAAAGACTCTTTCCCGTCCCTGCAACGCCCATGAGTAGAACCCCCTTTGGGACAAGAAACTCCCCCGCCGCCTCGGGAGGATGAAAAAACAACGGCCTCCTTTTCACGAGCCAGCCTTTAAAGCGGTCCAAACCGCCGACTTTCGAGAGGTCGACGTCCGGTTCGACATAACTGAGCGCACCCGACCTTTTGAACACCCGAACCTTCTCTCTGGCCAACGTCTGGAGAAACGCCGCCTTTGTCTTCCCCGTTGAGAGCGCCAGCCGAAAGGCCAAAAGCGCCTCATGCTCCAACAGTCCTTTCAACACCAAGCAGGCTTGCCTCTTAGCGTCTTCATCGAGCACTGCTACCAAAGGGTTGGCCGCATTCTCGCCGCTTAGGACGTCTTCAAGAAGGCGCAAAAGCTCCTGCACCCCGGGCGAGGGAAGAAGCGCCGGAACGGCAAACCGCTCCAACTCTCTGGGCGGATGCTGGAGATCGGACACGACAATGAGCGATTTTTTCTTGGATAGCAGCTCCGGGTATGCGCTTCGAACGCGCAGGGCCCAACCAAGAAGGTCTTTCCTGTCCGGCCCGAGGACGACCAGCACGCTGGCCTCGGGATGTCCAAAAAACCCCTCGAGCACCTCCTCAAACCCGGACACGGAACCGCAGTCTTGGTGGGCATACCTAAGCGTCCCGCCCAACGGCTCGTAGGTCCAGAAAGCACAGCTTGACCCGATGAGCCGCAGGGCCCTCTGTTCTTCCAGCGTGAAGACCCATACCAACGGGTGGCCAGCCCCTAGAAGCTCCCCGAGCTTCTGAATAAATTCCTCGCTACCTTGAGCTAAGATTCTCATGGTTCCCTCTGTTTCTATCCTATACCTACGCCTCGTCGTATAGGCAAAAAAACCGGCCCATGAACCGCGAAAATGCCGTCTTTCATGGTACAATGAACGCCAGGTTGTTCATTTCGGGTCGAAAAGCTATGACCTATGCCTTCCTTCGAAGTGTTCGGTCTAGACTGCTGATGGCATTCTTGCTGACCGCGGCAACCCCCCTTTTGTTGCTGAGCATCCTTTTTTACGCCGGCTTCAAAGAAGAGATGCAAGCCATCCAAACCGACACCCGCAGGCAGGTTTGGGATAGTTTGACCGAACGCGCCCATGAAAGCGTTGAATCCGCCCAGCGGCTCGCACAGACAAAGCTTCTTTATTGGCGAGAAAGGCTGGAAGCGATCGCATCGCTCGCAAGCAACATTTACCTCCACCCGAAAAACTACAAAAGAGTGCCTCTCTTATGGAGCCCCCTTGACTTTTTCTTCTCGAGTAACGAGGGTAACCCCGATGTCGGCCTCATTTACTCCCCATCCTCCAAGAACATCCTTTCTCCCTCCCACTTCTCTAGATTCTCCTACGTTGCCCCCCTTTTGGCAAGCGTCTATGAAGGCGGAGATATTCAAAACGTCTGGATAGTGCTAAAAAACCGGGCATACATCATCTACCCCGGTGTAAACCACGAGCGGCTTGCTAAAGAGGGGAAATTGGACCTCAAGACGATTACAACCCCTGAACCTTCGGGCGCTATCACCGATTTTTCCGAAGGTGAGAGCGCACGACTAGACCCAGTTTACCTCGATGTTTACGGGGGCGGTTACCTCTCCTGTTTTCGCGTTCCGATTCGTTCGGCTAACAAAACTCTAGGGGCCGTTGCGATCGACATCGTGCCGGAAAAGCTCCTGGAGGCGTTCGACGTCGAGATGCTGATCGACCCAAAAGGCCATATTATTGCCAAAGGAAGGCCTGTCCGGGGAGGGGTGGACCCTTCTCTTCGCCGTAAAGCAGGAACACCGTTAACCCTTAAGGATTCCGGGCTCAAGCTTGTGGATGGGGTTAAATACCAACAGGGCCGATTCGTCGCTCTCAAGCCGCTAAAGGGGCTTGGAGCTGGATGGTGGGTTTCCAAGGTCGAGGACCCAAAGGCTCTGTCGAAAGGACTCTTTGACCCCACGTTCCTCAAACGCTCGAGAGAAAGGTTTTTAGCCTACATCCGGAACGTCTTCATCCTCGCGCTGTTCTTGTCTTTCGTACTGACGTTCACTATTAGCGGCCGCATTCTAGAGATGTTCGAGCGGATCCGAAGGAACCTCCTGCTTATCGCCGAGCGCAAGTTCGAAAGGGTACCCAGGTCCAAACAAGCCGGCCGGAAAGACGGGGATGAACTCTCTAAGCTTCTTGCCATTACTTCGGAGTGCGCGACCCTCATCTCTAAACAGATTCAAGACATCGAGGCTTTTTCAAGCCTCGATCCTTTAACCAGGCTGTTCAACCGTAGGCCCATCTACGCGATCATGGCATCAAAACCGAGAAAAGGCGCCATGGTCTTGCTAGACATCGACCACTTTAAGCACGTCAACGACACCTATGGGCACGCGCTCGGCGATGCCGTGATCGAGCACATTGGCCAGGCTCTTCGGGCAAACACACGCGACGGCGACATGGCGGTTCGCTGGGGCGGGGAAGAATTCCTCGTTTACCTTCCGCGCACGACCAAAGAAGATGCCGCGCTCATCGCAGAAAGAATAAGACGCAAGGTGGCCCTAGATCCGGTCGAGGGCATTTTCGTCACGATAAGCCTTGGCGTGGCGGATGGAACGCTCAGCCACCAGTTGATCAAACAAGCAGACGAGGCGCTGTACAAAGCCAAGCAGGCTGGAAGAAACTTGGTCATGGTCTACGAAGACGGCAATTTGCTCGAGGTTTCGAGGGCACTCCATAACATCTTGGTTTCTTCGGCCTACTTGCCCAAAAGGATAGGTGACGAACAAGGCACCCCTAGGCCTTCCTTGTGGCTTCGAATTCCTGTAGTCTTTCAGCTTGGACAAGCACTATCCGTACTCAAAAAGCTGGGATACCGTCTAAACGTGATCAACGGGGTTTTTCCGGACATACCTATTGAGCAGCTCAAACAAGGCCCATTTTTTTGTGAGCGATGCAACCAAGAAGGCTTAGGTGTAGGCGTTTTGCTCGTGGATAACGCCGGAGTCGTCTCTATGCCTAAGGGCTTCTCGCTTCAAAGCTGCGAGCCTCCAAGCCAGGACGGTTCGACGAACATTTTATTGATGAACATTTTAAAGGACATCCTCGAAGCCCACGGGTTCATCATGCCAAACCCAAGCCAGCCGTGGCACTTTGAGCTCCCCAACATGGATCAGCTCTAATGGCACGGCTTGTTCTGACCGTCAACCTTTGTACCGTAGCGGAGAATATAAGGCGGATCGCTCGCGCCACAGAGCGCCGGCTGATCGCCGTGCTGAAGGCCGACGCCTACGGCATGGGGGCAACAAGCCTGGCCCGCCAGCTCGAAGCAATGACGGAAGTGTTCGGCTTTGCCGTTTCGTGTCCGCTTGAAGGGGTCGTATTGCGGAAGGCTAAGATCGTCAAGCCCATCCTCGTGCTTACGGGAATCTTGCCTGGCGAGCTAAACTTAATCGAACGTTGGCGTCTTACCCCGGTTGTTTCGGACCCGGCGCATCTCCTTACGCTAAAAGACAGCACCCTCCCCTACCACGTCAAGTATGATACTGGAATGGGTAGGCTCGGTTTCTTGTCCCCTCAAAACCACGACCCTAGAATCTGCGGCGTCATGTCGCACCTTTCCTCGGCTGGCACGGATTCGGACTACACGAAAGAACAAATTGAGCGGTTCGAGGGCTTTTTAGGAGCACACGGCCCGCTTCCCTTCGTCCACCTGCAAAACTCCGCGGGTATCGCCTTCAAGGTACCTCGGGCAAACCTTGTACGCGTAGGGCTAGCGATGTTTGGCGAACAGCCTGCCGAGCCGTTCCCGGTGCAGCTCTCTTACGCCCTAGAACTCAAGGCTAGAGTCGTTTCGGTAAAGACGCTCGCCAAGGGCTCGAGCGTTTCCTACAACCGCTCGTGCGTCCTTTCAGAAGACGTCCAGATTGCCGTGGTGAACATCGGTTATGCCGACGGGCTTACGAGGGCCCTGTCCAACAAGGGATTCTTGCTTGTGCATGGCAAGCCGGCCCGGGTCCTGGGGGACATTACGATGGACATGGTGCTTATCGATACAACGGGAATGGATGTGCGCGTGGGAGATTGGGTTGTCGTAGTCGACGCATCCCAAACTTTCGGAGCCCTGGCAAGGCTTGCAGGAACAATACCCTACGAGCTAATGTGCAACCTATCTTCAAGGACAAGGCGTGTCTACAGGCGCTGAAACAGCCCCCCCGTTCTCGGACATCCCCCTGTACGCCGCATCCAACAGGCCGTTCACGAACGCGGGAGATTGCTCAGCACCAAACACCTTGGCAAGCTCGATCGCCTCGTCAATCGCCACCTTGGGAGGCGTTTTGGTGCGCTCCGGATAGGTCAGCTCGAACAGGGCCAGCCTAAGAATACACAGGTCGACCAGGCCGATCCGGTGTAGCGGCCAGTTGCGGGAAATTCCCCCGATCGTACAGTCGAGGGCCTGCTTGTTGTCGATGGTACCATGGACCAAAAGCTCGAAAAACGGGTCTTCGTCTTCTTTCGGGAAAAAGGCCTTCAGGGTACGCTCAACGAACCCCCCCAAGTCGGCCTCCTTCGCGACCGTCAGCCCGTAAAGCAGCTGGAAGGCCTGAATGCGGGCTTTGTGCCTTGTCACCTAAGCCAAGCCATCCTTGAGGTGTTTTTTAAGCGTTGCCATTTCTACGGCGGCAAGCGCCGCTTGGTACCCCTTGTTCCCATGCTTAGAGCCGGAGCGCTCGATGGCCTGTTCGAGCGAGTCTGCCGTAACGATGCCGAACGCTACTGGAAGCCGAAATTCGCGCATCACCTGACCAATGCCCCGGGTCACCTCGGCGCTGATATACTCAAAATGTGGCGTTGCACCGCGAACAAGCACTCCAAGCGCGATAATGGCATCGAACCTGCCGGTCTGAGCAAGCTCTCTAACATAAAGCGGGACTTCATAGCTGCCTGGCACCTTCACCACGACAACGTCTTCCTTACTGACTCGGCACTGCCTTAAGGCCTCGAGGGCACCTTCGAGCAGGCGAAGCGAGAACAGCTCGTTGAACCTGGAGGCCACGAGCCCGAATTTTAGGCCTTCCCCGCTAAGATGGCCTTCAAACGTCTTTACCGTCTCCATTGACTTCTCCTACGCCGCATTGCTGAAAATGAGAAAGGAGGTGGCCTAATTTCTCGGACTTTGTCTTCAGGTAAAAATAATTCTTCTCGTTTGGAGGGATTTCGATGGGCACGCGCTCGACAATATCAATCCCGTAACCCTTCAAGCTGACCACTTTTTTGGGGTTGTTCGTAAGGAGCCGAATGTTTCGTACCCCCAACTCCACCAAAATCTGGGCGCCGGTCCCGTAATCTCTCAGATCAGGCTTAAACCCAAGCCTTTCGTTCGCCTCGACCGTATCCAGCCCCTCATCTTGGAGGGCATAGGCATGAATTTTATTTTTGAGCCCGATCCCCCTGCCCTCCTGGCGCATGTACACAAGAATGCCCTTGCCTTCTTTGCCGATCAAGTAAAGCGAAACGGCAAGCTGTTCCCCACAGTCGCACCGAAGCGACCCGAACACGTCACCAGTCAAGCACTCGGAGTGCATCCGCACAAGGACGGCGTCATCCGGACCGACGTCTCCTTTGACCAGCGCCACATGCTGCTTTTTGTCGATCTTGCTCTCGAACAAAAGAATTGAGCACTCTCCCGCTAGCCTTACCGGGAGCGTCGCCCTGGCTACCTCCTTTACAAGCCGCTCTCTTCTGATCCTGTAGGCAATCAAATCGGCGACCGTCAGGATCTTCAACCCATGAGTCTTTGCAAACGCTATCAGCTGAGGCATACGAGCCATCGTACCGTCCTCGTTCATGATCTCGCAGATCACGCCGTAAGGCTTGAGACCTGCAAGCCTGGCCAAATCGACTGACCCCTCTGTTTGCCCGGCTCGCACGAGGACTCCGCCGTTCTTGGCCCTTAAGGGAAAAATATGGCCTGGTACGGTGAAATCCGAAAGTACCGCATCGTCTTGAGTTGCCTTCAGGATGGTGATAGCCCTGTCAAAGGCGGATATGCCTGTCGTTACGTCTTTTTTGGCATCGATCGAAACCGTGAAAGCCGTCTGGTGGGGGGATGTGTTTTCGGGGACCATCATAGGAAGGCCAAGCGAGGCAACTTTTTCTTCCGTGAGCGTCAAACAGATCAACCCTTTGCCATGCGTGGCCATAAAGTTGACGGCCTCGGGGGTAACCATTTGGGCTGCCATGAACAAATCACCCTCGTTCTCCCTATCTTCATCGTCCACCAGGATCAGCATCCTGCCGGCTTGGATCTCTTCCAAGGCCTCTTCAACGGTCGCAAACGACATGCATGCCTCCTTAAAAAAAACCGTGCTCTTGGAGCAGGTCCAAGCTGATCGTTTCTTTTACGGCCACTTTTCCACGTTTGGCGCCCAAGAGCCTTTCTACGTACTTGGCCAAAACATCTACCTCCAGGTTGACCGACTCTCCAGCCTTGACATATTGAAGCGTCGTGTGCTCACGCGTCAAGGGAAGGACCGCAACGGCGAAGCATTCTTCGTTCGTACCTAGCTCGGCTACCGTAAGCGAAACGCCATCGACGGCGATGGAGCCTTTCTCGGCGATGTAGGCCATGAGCCGCTTGGGCGGCTCTACCCACACGAGCATCTGGTTGGGCCCTGCCGCCAGGTTCATCGCTCTTCCAACGCCGTCGACATGCCCCTGGACGATGTGCCCGCCGAGCCTCCCGCCGAGCCGAAGCGCTCTTTCTAAGTTAACCAACGCCCCTGGCCGCTTTCTTTGGAGCGTCGAACGCACGAGCGTTTCCTTCGAAACTTCGGCCCGAAACCATTCTTTGCTCCGTGCGATTACGCTCAAACAAACGCCGTCCACGCTGACACTCTCGCCAATATCGAGCTCTAAGGACTTCGCGGTAAACCCGATCTCGAGAAACCCAGCCCCCGCGGCCCTTACGACGCCCAGAGTTTCGATCAACCCTGTGAACACGGGGGGTTTGCCTTTTTGAGGACAATAAGGATATCCGGCCCGTTGCGCCGGATACCGGCTAACTCCAAGGATAGCGCGTCTTCGATGGAACGAACTCCGGTTTCTTGAATAAACGGCACGCCGTGCATTCCGATAAGTTTGGGTGCCATGTTTAGGTATAGCGTATCATAGCGCCCCGAAAGGATGAAGGAGGTCAATACTCGAGACCCCCCCTCGACCAGTATGTTCACAACCTCCTTCGACCCAAGAACCCTAAGGACATCCCCTAAGTCAACGCCGCCCACGGCGGAATTTCCAGCGGCGACAAATACACTCACCCCCCTAGCAAGAAGCGCTTCCTTGCGGGCGGAATCGTGCTCGGAAGAGCAGAAGACCCACGTCTTGGAAGCGTCCTCATCCGCCACAATGGAGGCGTCCAAGGGCACCCGGAGGTGCGAATCCAGGAGGACGCGGATAGGCTTTTTTCGAACCCTGCCTAGGGCATCCCGGGCTGTAAGCCTCGGGTTGTCGGCAATGACCGTTTCCACGCCGACTAGGATCGCGTCCGCTCGAAGGCGGAGTTCGTGGGCGAAAGAAAGGCCGTGCTTCGAGCTTATCCACTTGGAGCTTCCGTCCGGGGCGGCAATTTTACCGTCCAGCGAAACGGCCGCCTTGAGCACAACGCGGGGCAACCGTGTGCGGACCCACTGGAAATAGTCCTCGTTGACCTGAAAACAGGAGCGGCTGAGCACGCCGAGCGAAACATCGAGGCCTGCACGGCTCAAACGCTCCACGCCCTTGCCGGATACGAGCGGGTTTGGGTCGAGCGTCCCGATGACAACCCTACGAATTGGAGGAGAGTGCTTTAGGATGATTTCCGTGCAGGGGGCCGTCTTCCCGAAATGGTTGCAGGGTTCTAGCGTACAGTAAAGCGTAAGGACTTGGCATTTGTCAAAAGAAGCTCCCAAACGCCTCTTGGCATCCTCGATCGCCTCAACCTCGGCGTGGGCTTTGCCAAAGGCCTTGTGATAGCCCTGACCAACAAGCTCATCTCGACAGACAAGCACGCACCCGACATAAGGGTTGGGGTGAGTTTTGCCCAGGCCCTTCGTTGCAAGCCGAAGGGCCTTGCGCATCCAAGAGGCATCCTTGTTTGCATCCGAAACAACGCTCATAAGTTGCCCGCGCGGCTAGGCGTAGAGAGGAAACGCCTCACAAAGCTCTAGAACACGGTGCTGTACGCGCAATTTCACGCTTTCGTCGTCCTTTTGCTTGAAGACATCGGCGATCAGACGTCCGACTTCTTCGGACTCCTGGCCGGTAAACCCGCGGGTTGTGATCGCAGGGGTTCCTATCCGGATACCGCTCGTCACTCCGGGAGGTAAAGGATCAAACGGGATGACATTCTTGTTCGTCGTAATGCCCACCTGCTCCAGCAAGCTCTCGGCCTGCTTGCCCGTAAGGCCAACGGAGCGGACGTCCAAAAGGAGCATATGCGTGTCCGTTCCGCCGCTCACGAGCCTAATTCCAGCTGCTTCGAAAGCCCTGCTCATCGCGCGGGCGTTCTCAACCACCCGTCGTTGGTAGGCTCGGAATTCCTCCGTGGAAGCCTCTTGAAACGCAACGGCCTTTGCCGCGACGACGTTCATCAGCGGGCCGCCCTGTATTCCTGGAAACACGGCCTTGTCGATGCTTTGGGCATGCTGCTGCCTGGTGAGGACAACCCCGCCTCTCGGGCCCCTTAACGTTTTATGCGTGGTAAAGGTTACATACTCACAGAATGGGACGGGGTTTGGAAACAGCCCAGCCACGATAAGCCCCGCATAATGGGCCACGTCCGCCATGAGCTTGGCCCCGACCTCGTCCGCAATCTCACGGAAAGGTTCGAATGGGATCGTTCTTGGATAGCTCGACGCTCCGACAACGATAAGCTTCGGCCGAACCTTCATGGCCTGGAGACGTACTCGGTCAAAGTCGATCCGCTCGGTTTTTTCATCCACCCCGTAGGAATGGACATCGTAAAGGATACCGGAAAAATTTACAGGGCTTCCGTGGCTTAAATGCCCGCCATGCTTCAAGTCCATGGCCAAGATGGCATCGCCCGGCTTGAGGCAGGAGAACAAAACGGCCATGTTCGCCTGCGTTCCAGAATGGGGCTGAACGTTGGCATGCTCCGCCCCAAAAAGACGTTTAACCCTGTCGATCGCCAAGGTTTCCGCCCGGTCCATGTACAGGCAGCCGCCGTAGTAGCGCTTGCCAGGGTAGCCTTCGGCGTATTTATTCGTCATCACGCTGCCAAGCGCCTCGAGGACCTCCTTTGAGGTAAAATTCTCCGAAGCGATGAGCTCCAGCCCCTCTCTTTGGCGTTCCGTCTCATGCTGAATAACGGCGGCAATTTCAGGGTCAATCTCTCTTAACATCGCTCTTGGCCTATATCGCCTATATCGTCCATCATACGAACGCGCCTCAAGTGTCTTCCTCCATCAAACGGCGTGACCATCCAAGCCTTCATCACTTCCAACGCCGTCTTTGTATCGAGGAACGCGGCGGGGAGGACGAGCACGTTGGCATCGTTGTGAGCCCTGGATAACTTGGCAACCTCCTCGCTCCAGGCAAGCGCCGCCCGGACCCCCCGCAAACGATTGGCCATAATACTCATCCCCACGCCCGACCCACACAAGAGCACGCCACGAAAATGGGACGAGATGGCCACCTTCCGGGCCAGACGCAGGGCAATCAGCGGATAATCCACGCTTTCTTCGTCAAAGCTCCCAACATCCTCAACATCGAGGCCACTCTCTGCAAGGTACCCTACAACGACCCGCTTCAGAGAAAAGCCTCTATGGTCCGCACCCACGAACCAGCGGGAAACCTCCGGATGCCCTTGGCTCATGCCTTGACGCGCTGCTTGATGTAGTCGATCGTGTCTTGAACGGTACGGATTTTTTCGAGCTCATCGTCCGAAATCTCGATGTCAAACTCTTCTTCCAGCGCCATGACGAGCTCCACGACATCGAGCGAGTCGGCCCCTAGGTCGTCCACGTAAGAGGACTCGTTGGCTACCTCCTCTAAGCTCAGGCCTAGCTGTTCGGCAATGATCTCTTTGACCCTCTTTTCGATGTCCATTCACGTTCTCCTTTTGAGTGGTTCACTTAATTCCCGTCGTAAAGTGTAGAGAGTTTTTTCAAGAGCTCTTTGGTTTCCATGCCTTCGATGATTCGCTTTCCTACCTCTTTTTCGTTGCACTCTTTTGCCCTTCGAAGCGCATTCAGGATTGCCCTTGCCGAGGAGCGCCCGTGTGCAACCAGGACAACCTCGTCAATCCCCAAGAGCGGGGCCCCCCCGTAAGCTTCGTAATCGTAGGCCTTCAGGAAGGAAGAGAGTGGACGCTTGATTAACGCGCCTCCCAAGCGCGAAAGAATACTCTTCCCAACCACCGAACGAAGGCCGCTCGAGAGGACTTCGTACACGCCCTCCATACTCTTAAGCGCAATATTCCCGTAAAACCCGTCGGCAACCACAACGTTCGCAACGCCCTTGAGAAGGTCCCTTCCCTCTACGTTCCCGATGAAGTTAAGGCCGGATATCCTAAGGAGCTTGTTCGCCCGTTTGGTCAGCTCGTTTCCCTTGTCATGCTCCTCCCCGCAGGAGAGCACGGCTACAGAAGGGTTTTCGAGCCCATGGATTGTTTTTGCGTACACTTCCCCCATGAACGCAAACTGCACGAGATGGTAAGGCTTGCAATCTACGTTCGCCCCGGCATCGATCAATAAGGCGGGCTGGTCTCCGGACGGAAGCGGGATGGCGATGGCCGGCCGATCTACCGTCTTTAGGCGGCCGAGCGTAAAAAACGCGCTGGCCATGACCGCCCCGGAATTCCCCGCGCTGACGAAGGCGCCTATTTTTCCGTCCCGAAGGAGCTCCATCCCGACGGCAATCGTGGAAGATCGCTTCTTTCGAAGGGCATGCGATGGGGATTCACCCATCCCAACGACCTCGGGAGCGTGGACAACCTCAATTTCCCGCGCGGTTGGGCTGTGCCTCCGGAGTTCATCCCTCAGAACCTCTTTAGGGCCGACCAGAACCACGTCGAGCCCTTCTTGGAGCGCGGCGAGCGCGGCGCCGATGCATACACCGGGAGAGTGATCCCCTCCCATCGCATCGAGGCCGATCTTCACGCAACCCTCTTCATGGCTAAGAGGCCGCCTCCGCCTTCTTCTTTAAAACAACGCGCCCCTTGTAGGTTCCGCACGAAGGACATACGCAGTGAGGCTGCTTCGGTTCGCGACATTTGGGGCATCGCGAGAGCGTCGGAGGAACCACTCGAAAGTGTGAACGGCTTTTGTCTCTTCTTGCGCGGGAGTGCCTGTACTTTGGTTGTGCCATAAATAACCTTCTTTGCTACGTTGTTGGCTCGTTTCGTTGCTTGGTCTGAACAATCAAGTCGCGTAGGCTTAAGGCCGCCCCTTCATTGGAACACGAACACGAAGAGAGGTTGAGATTGACCCCGCAATTTGGGCACAGGCCGCGACACCCTTCACGGCAGACCGGGTTGATCGGCATCTCCAAAAAAACGGGTTCCATAAGAAAAGGAAACAAGTCGATGGAATGCCCTTGGTAGGTCGCCACAACGTCCCCCTCATCCTTAGGGTCGAGGGCCGGTAGCTCCCCTTGCGGGATGAAGGTAAGGTCGATTTCGCGTGCAACCGCAAAGGCAAACCTCTCCGCGCATCGCGAACATACATCCGAAAGGCTTGCATGGTTGACCCCATGGATATGGACCCATTCTTGGTCGTTCTTTTCGAGATCGAGCGCGAACGAAAGCCCTTCTACTTTGAGAAACGCCATCCCTTTGAGCGTCTTAACGGCCTCCATCAAAGGAGCCTCACGCTCGCGCGAGTCATAACGGACGGCGCTCTGGCCGGCTGGGATGCCCTGCACGTTTAAGGTAAACCCCTTGAGCATTTCCATGGCAAAGGCCTTTTTCGCCCGAGAAAGAGCGCTTTTATTATAATTGCCATACTTCTATTGTCAAGCAAGCCATCATCGCTTGCAGCGAGAGTTGTTTTCGCCTACACTTAAAAAACGAAGTCCCGCCGGCACTGGTGAGGCCTGATATTTTCACTATACACGAGAACTGACCCGGAGGAAAGAAACACCATGGCACAGCACAAAAGTGCGATCAAGCGCTACAAGCAAAGCTTGCGGAACAGGGCGGCAAACAGGACGTACAAGGCTACCATAAAGACGGCCGCCAAGAAGGCTATAGGCTTAGCCACGGCAGAAGGAAAAACGGAGCAGAGCCTTGAGGCCATGAAGACGGCTGTTTCCTTGATCGCCAAGGCTGCCCAAAGGGGTATAATGCATCGCAACACCTCGAGGCGAAAAATCTCCAAGCTCATGCGTACGACGAATGGAACAAAGCAGGCCTCGGCCTCTTAAAAAACCCGGGGCCGGGTTTTTTGAAGCAGCGTTTGTGCAAGGCTAAGCTCTACGACGAGAGCCTTAGGAAGCCTGCTTGTTTTGAGCGTGATCTCGAGCTCACCCAGGGTCTGTAAGTGCTCATTGTCGAGCGTGTTGAACTTAAGCAGGTTTTGGCGTACCCGCCAAACAAGCGCCCCAAGGACGGAGAACGCCGAAGAGGCGTTTGAATACAGCTTGGCGGTCTCCTTGAACAGGTCAGGGTTCTTTTGCTCAAGCATGCGTAAAACCTCAAACGCATCGGCCTGGACGGACCCAGGGGGCGAAAGGGCGCCTTCTTGGCCGGTTAGGAGCATCTTTTCGAGCTCATAGCAGGCCTGGAGCGTGTCGTATTTATAGTGCTCCCACAGGAAGCGCTTTGCCTCGGTGGAAACAGATCCGCCAAACTCCTCCAAAAGACCCTTTAAGCGCGCGCCCCAAAGTGATTTTTGCTGCCTGTCTCCATCTATTACGGTTGCAGTATCCAGTACAAAAGAAAACAGCGGGTTGTCCGGCAGAGGCTCCTCGGCTAGGAATACGACGGTTGTACGTACAGGCAGGGCAAGGAGTGCCTTTTCCCAACGACGAACCCCTTGAGACTTCCCATCTACGGAAGGAAATTTATCGAAGGCGATCATCCGAGCGCTAGCAAACAGTGGAGGGACCGAAAGGAGCCTTAGCAGCCCTTCGTAGCCATCATCTTGGACCGGATCGATTCGTAAAAAACCAAGCATACGGTCCTGATCGCCCGGAAGCTTCTCGGCAAGGAGCCGCTCCAGGAGCGTTCTTCGTGTTAGGTTGTCCCTGGCGACGATCAGGTAAATGGTGTTTGCATCCATGTCGCTCAAGCTCAAAATGGATAGAGGATCCTCTCGGAAATGTCCCTGGCCAAATCCGCTGAAACCGCCTGCATGGCCTGTTTGCGATTCTGTTCCGCCTCCAGGATGCTCGGAAGGAACAGGTATTGACCGAACCTGGTCAAGAATGGGTCCTTCCAGTACACCTCTTCAGAAGAGGCACGCCTTAGGCGAACCTCCGCGATCATCGTCAAGCGATACTCGGCCACGTTATCCTGCTTGTTGTAGGCAAACGCCCGCGTACGAACTTCTTGGACCCTACCCTCGAGGACAGCATCGGCAGAGCCCTCGTCGTAGACAAGCCGCACACCGGAAGCCCCTTGGAGCCGTTCGATAAGGGCGGCGTAAAGCCACTGTTCCACCCCGATCTCTTCCGAGCCGTTTATAAACTTTTTGACCAATACGCTCTTGTAAGGAAGGTCTGCCTGTGCGCGATACCCAACCCTGTACCCGCAAGAAAGGGCAAAAAGGGCGAGAAAGACGACGGACCATGCCCTACCGCGTAACAAGGTTAAGCAACCTGCCCGGAACGTACACAACCCGCATAACTTCCTTTCCTTCAAGAAGCTTTTTTATCTTTTCGCTCTGGAGGGCGACTCGATAAACTTCCTCTTGGCTTGCCTCGCCGTTGAAGACAAGCGTTTCTCTTACTTTGCCGTTCACTTGAACAACCATCTCTTTAGCAGGGCTCTCGATCGTTCCAGGCTCAACCCTCGGCCAGGAAGCCTGCATGGCAAACCCATTCTCCCCCATGAGGGCACGCAACTCATCGGCATGGTGGGGGGCAAAAGGCGCAAGCAGGAGGGCGTAGCGCTTGAGCGCACCCAGGAAGGCAAGCCTTCCCTCTGCGGAATCAAGCAGGCCGTTAAGCTCGGTAAGGCTGTTCAGGCATTCCATGAGAGCAGCAACGGCCGTGTTGAGGTGCTGCCTTTCGATATCCTGGCTAACCTTGTGCGTAGCGCGCAGAATGGCCATTTCCAGCGCCCTCAGAGATTCTCTATTGCCCTCCTGAACCAGAAAGGGGCGTTTGAGGCTTTGGGCAACCTCCTGAAACAACCGCCAGACGCGGGACAAGAAGCGTGCGCAGCCCTCTATCCCTTTTTCGTTCCACTCCAGGTCTTTTTCCGGAGGGGCCGCAAACACCATGAACAACCTAACCACGTCCGCCCCGTATTTCGCGACCATGTCGTCCGGGTCGACGACGTTCCCTTTGGATTTACTCATCTTCGACCCGTCCTTGATCACCATCCCCTGCGTGAGCAGTCGGGCAAAGGGCTCGTCGAAGCGCAAGACTCCCGTCGCCTTAAGCAGCCTCGTAAAGAACCGTGCGTAAAGAAGATGCAGGACGGCGTGCTCGATCCCCCCGATGTACTGATCGACGGGATTCCAGTAATGGACTCTGGCTGTATCGAGCGGGCCGGCTTCGTAATCGGAGCATGTGTAACGCAGAAAGTACCACGAGGATTCCACGAACGTGTCCATCGTGTCCGCCTCGCGCCTGGCTGGCCCTCCACAGTTTGGACAAACGGTTTGAAGGAATTCCTCGAGCTTGGCAAGGCCAAAACCAGGAGCAATCTTGCGGGACAAATCAATCGGAAGAACGACAGGGAGTTGATCGTCTGGCACGGGAACGACCCCGCAGACCTCGCAGTAGACGACGGGAATGGGCACCCCCCAGTACCGTTGTCTAGAAATTCCCCAGTCTTTTAGCCTGTATTGCACGACCCCCTTGCCCACGCCAAGCGATTCAAGCTTGGAGATAATCGCCCGCCTCGCCTCCTCGGAGGGCATACCGGAAAACTCGCCCGAGTTTACCAGCACGCCGTCGTCCTCGAACGCGGCAGGCTCCATGGGGTGAGAACCATCCGCAGGTCGAACAACCTCCGCAATCAAAAGGCCCATTTCCTCGGCGAATTCGAAGTCGCGGCTGTCGTGGGCGGGGACACCCATGACGGCCCCCGTTCCGTAGGCTGTCAGGACAAAGTTGGCGGCAAGCAGCGGGACTTTCTCGCCCGTCAGCGGATGAATGGCCTCAAGTCCCAAAAGGACACCTTTTTTACTCAGCTCGGTCTCAAAGCGGCTGGAGAGCTTTTCTTGCCTTAGCGCTTCGATTTCCCTCCACACCGCCTGTTGAATGCGGCCCGTTTGGTACCAGGAGTCGAGTATATCGTGCTCGAGTGCGAGCGCCACGAACGTCACGCCAAAAAGCGTGTCCGCGCGCGTGGTGAACACCTCGAGCGTGTCTTGAGTTTCGTCGACGGGAAACCGTACGAGCGCCCCGTGTGATTTCCCAATCCAGTTGCGTTGCATAGCGCGGACCTTTTCTGGCCAGCCGTCTAACGTTTCAAGCCCCTCCAAGAGTCCCTCGGCAAACGCGGTAATCCTAAGGAACCATCCTTCCATCTGCTTGAGGATTGCCGATGAACCACACCGCCAACACCGCCCCTCCAGGACCTGCTCGTTGGCCAGCACGGTCTGGCATTTGGGACAGAAGTTCACCATGGAGGGCTTTTTGTACGCGTAGCCTTGCTTAAGGAAACGGAGGAACATCCACTGCTCCCAGCGGTAGTACGCAGGGTCGCACGTCACCACCTCCCGGCTCCAGTCGTAGCTAAACCCGAAGCGTTTGAGCTGCGCCTTCATGGTGGCGATGTTTTCGTACGTCCATTTCGCGGGGTGCACGCCGTGCTCGATGGCCGCATTCTCGGCAGGAAGGCCAAAGGCATCCCATCCCATCGGATGCAGGACGTTCTTCCCTTGCATGCGAAGATAGCGGGCCAGAACATCGCCGATCGTGTAGTTCCGGATATGGCCCATGTGGATCCTTCCGGAAGGATAAGGAAGCATCTCGAGGACGTAATACTTTTGCCTGTCCGTTTCCTCGAATACGCGATGAAGGCCAGCCTCTTCCCAGCGTTCCTGCCAGAAAGCTTCCAACGCATTCGGGGCATACTTGGCTTGCTCGTTCGTGGTCATGCTCAAAAACCCTATTCAACAAAGAAGCGCTGAGTAATGGGCATGCGCCTGTCTTTACCGAACGCCTTGGGGGTAATCTTTACACCGGGCGGGGCCTGCCTTCGCTTGTATTCGTTCGAGTCAACCATCCGAATCACGCGCCTTACGACCTCCTCGGAAAAGCCCAACCCTACAATCTCTTTCAAGCTCGCATCCTCCTCAACGTAGGCATGCAGGATTGTGTCCAAATCCCGGTAAGGGGGAAGCAAATCCTCGTCTTTTTGGTCCTGTTTGAGCTCTGCAGAAGGAGGCCTAAAAATCACCTCTTCCGGAATGAGCGAGAACCCCGCCTTTTGATTCACAAGATGTGCCAGCTCGTAAACGAGCGTTTTTGGGACATCCTTGATCAGCGCGAACCCCCCGGCCAGATCCCCGTAAAGCGTGCAGTAGCCGACGCTGAGCTCGGATTTGTTCCCTGTGGCCAACACGAGGTAGCCCAGTTTGTTCGACACGGCCATCAAGAGATTACCCCGAATGCGCGCCTGGATGTTCTCCTCTGCCGTCCCATGGGGAAGATCGTGGAAGTGGGGCTCAAGGTCGGCAAGGTAGGAAGAAAACGTGTTGTCGATCGGCATGGACCAGACTTCGACCCCAAGGTTCTCGGAAAGCTGTTTGATGCACTGAAAGGACAATTCCGAAGTAAAACGCGAAGGCATGGATACGGCAAGCACGTTTTCTTTCCCTAGCGTCAATACGGCCAACGAGGCGACAAGCGCGCTGTCAATACCGCCGCTTAAACCCACGACTACCCTGGAAAAGCCGTTTTTGGTCACGTAGTCTTCGAGCCCTAGCTTTAGGGCCTCGAGCACTTCTTCTTGATCGGAAAGCGGATAGGGCACCCCTACAGGAGGGAGCGGAGGCTTGGGTTCAGCGGTTAGGGCGTTAGGGAGCTCAACTGCGCCCATGCCTACATTGTACGAGCCATCTATACCCATGAGTTCCTTGCGCAACCTTGGGTTCCGCAGCTGTCGCCTGAAGGGCTCGGGAACCTTTAAGTCGAACACGACGGAGTCTTCCTCGAAGGCCTTGGCCTTTGCAGGGATCGAGCCGTCCGAGTCGAACACGGCGGAGTTGCCGTCAAAGACGAGTTCGTCCTGACCGCCCACCAAGTTACAAACCAACACAGGGCAGCCGTAATCCAGCGCCCTGGTCTGAAACATGCGCTCCCTTTGGAGCGTTTTGCCCCGCTGGTAGGGCGAGGCCGAGATGTTCACCAAAACATCCGCACGGCCTTGGAAGGCTTCATCCTTGCACACCCCCGAAGGCAGCCAAAGGTCTTCGCAAATGCTGAGCCCTATGCGGACGCCCATGTCGAGCAACGCCATAGCCGTACCTGGCCGGAAGTACCTGTCCTCGTCGAAGACGCCGTAGGTAGGAAGGTTCCGCTTTCGGTAGCGGGCAATCATTTGCCCGGCATGAAGGACTGCCATGGTGTTGTAGATGTCGAAATCCGAATCCACGCCCCCCAAGAGGACAACCTCTCGATGGACGGTTTGAGCAATGGCTTCCATCGCCTCTTTTGCCGCCCGAATGAAGTAGGGTTTTAACAGCAAGTCCTCCGGCGGGTAGCCCGTAATCGCCATCTCCGGGAATACGATGAGGTCCGCCTGAAGCTTTCTTGACCAGGCAATCTTTTCAAGAATTTTGAGCTTATTGCCCGAAATATCCCCAACCGTAACGTTGACCTGCATAAGGGCGACCCGAAGCGTAGGCATACTCATTCACCCTTCTCGTGTGGCGCATGGCGGATGTCCTTGCCCTGAACCATGAACACGATCATCTCGGCGATGTTCGTCGTATGGTCTCCTACCCTTTCTAAGCTCTTGGCGATGGAAGAAAGGGCGAGAGCCTTCCGGATGTTCTTCGGGTCTTCCATCATGTAGGTCAGAAGCTCCCGAAACACTTGAATGTTGAGGTCATCGACAAACTGGTCGTCCGCAATCACGTCTTGGGCAAGCTCGACGTCCCCTTCGAAGAAGGCGTCCAAGCTCCTGCGGATCATCTTGCGTACCTGCTCGGCCATTCTGGGCAGGTCCACGTAGGGCTTTAAAGGGGGCTCATTGACGATTTCCAACACCCTTTCGCCGATGTTGACAAGAAGGTCCCCGATTCGCTCCAGATCTGTCGTAATCTTTATGGCCGTGAACACAAACCTGAGGTCTTTGGCCGCCGGCTGTTTTAGAACGATCATATTCCTAGAAATCCTGTCGATCTCGAGCTCAAGCTGGTCGATCTTGTCGTCAGATTCGATAACCATCTGGGCCTTCCGTTCGTCCTTTTCGACGAGCGCGCCGAGCGCCATTTCAAGGCGCTCTTCGATCATCGCCCCCATCTTGAGGATCAGCCTTCGTACCTCCAGGATGTCTTCGTCGATTCTTCGCATTTTTTGCCTAAAACCTAGCCGAATTTTCCGGTAATGTAGTCTTCCGTTTCCTTCTTGGTCGGGGTGACAAAGATCGCCTCGGTCTTGTCGTACTCGATCAAGCGGCCCATGTAGAAGAATGCAGTGGAGTCGCTGCACCTTGCCGCCTGCTGCATGTTGTGCGTAACGATGACGATCGTGTACGAGCTCTTCAAGTCTTGAATCAACTCTTCGAGCTTTGCCGTTGCAATCGGGTCGAGCGCGGAGGCCGGCTCATCCAAAAGAAGAATCTTCGGGCCTACTGCCAAGGCCCTGGCTATGCAAAGCCGCTGCTGCTGCCCCCCCGAAAGGCCGAGTGCGGGTTCTCTAAGCCTGTCTTTAACCTCGTCAAACAGCCCGGCCCTTCGCAGGCTATCCTCGACGATAGCATCCAAATCTCTTGCGCCGCGAACCCCGTGCAACTTCGGGCCAAACGCCACGTTGTCGTAGATGGACTTAGGGAAGGGGTTGGCCTTCTGGAACACCATCCCTACGTTTTTGCGAAGCTGGGCCACATCCACACCGTTGTTGTAGATATCGGCCCCTTCGATCGTCACCCGGCCTTCTACCCTGGCCCCTGGGACAAGCTCGTGCATACGGTTCAATACCTTGAGGAACGTCGATTTTCCGCAGCCTGACGGGCCAATCAGCGCGGTGATCTGGTTGCGGTAAATCTCGATGCCGACACCAAACAGCGCCTGTTTCTTGCCGTAAAAAAAGTTAAGCCCCTCGACTAGAATCGAAACCCTGCCGTTCGCCATAATAAACACAACCCTCCATGAGTCAGGCTGACGGAACGAATAAAGACCCTAGCGTGACTTGAGGAAGCGCGGCAAAGCTCCGTATGGACTCAAGAACGCCAGAAAAATACCCCTTGCACTCGATGTCTCCAGGATGAAACTCTACACGTAGAACGGGCGAACGCTGCACTCGAACGCCAAGGCGGACGTACGGAAGGGCAAACACCCTCCGAAGCGGGGTTCGAACAGACCCGGAGATGACCTTCGAGCGAACACCAAGCCTTTGACGGAAGTCTACAAGCCACCCAAAGGTTGCAAGCGAACGAAACCCGGCCATTTGTACCGCAGCCCATTGTTTCCTGGAAAGCATCCAGGCGGGGGCAACAAACCCCCCCGGGGAAAGTCCGGCCTGCGATAGTATTTCAAGGCCCTCTTGAAGGCGCTCGAGGAGGTAGGGTTCAGCCATACCCAAACACTCCCCTTCCCCGTTGGTCGCCACTCTTTGCAGGACACGCCTATGGGCCCATTTTAAGCCTTTTGCCAGAGATGGATCCCAGCGGTGAAGAATACCGTGCATCGCCACGTCGTCTCCCTTGGCCGTTCTCTCTTTGACATACTTCACGAGCCTGGCTTCCTGCGAAAACTTCAGCCTGCCATGATACCACGGAACGGCAAGCAGCGTTACCCGCTCCACCCCGACCGTCTCCAGCGCACGCCGGATGGCCACAACCTGGCAAAAGCTTCCGGGGTATACGTCATGAATGGCGACGTAAAGAGACTTACTGGCCAAAAAGGCTTCTTTGATCCCGCAGGGCAACATACAAAGCCTTCAGCGATTCGAACGTACGGTTCCAACTGAAACGATCAAGGACAAGCCTCCTTGCAAGCGAACCCAAGCGTTCGCGATCCATACCGAGAACTTTCGCAACGACATCGGCAAACGCGCCCGGAGAGGGGTCTGCAACGGGAAAGCTTGCTTGTCCCATGTCGGCACACAGAAACCCGAGGTTTTTTTGGAATACCACGGGCGTCCCGGAAGACAGCGCTTCGAGCGCGGCCAAGCCGAACGTCTCGTAACGGCTTGGCATCACCAGCACGTCCACGCTCGCGTACAGCACGGAAAGCGTTTGTTTTGGCAGATAGCCCAAGTACCGAACCGCTTGTGGGTATTCCCGCTGAAGCTCCAGGGCTTGGGGGCTCATAGGCCCGTCCCCCGCGATCAGGCAATTTGTAGCCATTCTTTCCCAAAGCATGCGCTGCATCTCGAGAAATAGCGGAAAACACTTGTCTTTACTAAGCCTGCCAACGTAAAGAACCGAGGGGAGCGAGGGGTCTAGCCCTAAGGCTTGGAGCAGTTGAGGGTTACGTTTTTCTGGGGCAAACAATGAGGTATCCACACCGAGGCTCACGAGCGTTGCGTTTTCGATTCCTAATCGCCTCAGCTTGTCTAATAGGGGTTGGCTAGCGGCAAGCGTGGCATCGAACCGGTTATAGAGGGCCTTTGTGTATTTAAGCGCGATCGTATACGGAAGGCTTGCAAGCCGCCATGTATTCCAATTCTGGGCAGATACCCGAAAATATGTATCCGAGAAATCGCTGTGGTAAAACCCGACGCATGGAACCTTCCGAGTCCTGGCGTAGTACAACGCGCTCCAGGGCAAAAGGTCCGGAGAGCCTACTTCAAGCACATCAGGCGCTTCTTTTCTCAAGATTCGAAGGCATGCGAGCGGGTTTAGAATGAGCCGGTACTGCATGTTCCATGGAACGGGCATCCCGTGCACCCTGTAGATTTTCCTACCCGGCACCTCGAGGACCTCATTCCGTTTGTAAGGCACGATAAGCAGCTGCTTCCACGCGCCCGTCCTCACGCCATATTCGCCTTTGGCCTCAAGGTAGGTCTTGATCCCACCGCTCCTTTCCGAGTAGAACTGCGTAAGGTCGCAAACGTACATTTTCTGCGCTCCGGAGCGGTACGAGTGTTTTTTCCATTGTACGCGCGTTCCTCACGATTCGGCAAAGGGCTTTCAAGAAAGGCGCTTGAGGGCAAACGTCTCTCTTGCGTGCATTTGCCAAAATGCCTCAAACGCCTTGTCGAACGAACGGTTTTCCATGTAGCGCCTGGCCTCGATCATCATCTCCTGTCTTCTTGCTGGGCTCTCGAGTAGCTCTTCGATGGCCTTGACGAGCGCGAAGCTGCTCCCAGCCTTGAACACAAGGCCCGTCCTGCCTGCTTCAAGGTTCTCGGAGGGTCCGCCCTCATCGGCCACGACGACGGGGATACCGGAGGCTTGGGCTTCGAGGACGACGTTCCCAAACGTATCCGTCGAGGAGGGAAAGACAAAAATATCGGCCGAAGCGTAAACGCTCGAGAGCTCTTCCCCTTCAAGCGGCCCTGTGAATGTAATGCCAGAACCTTCGTATTTTGCCTTCAGTGCCCCTAGATAAGGGCCATCTCCCACGACAACCAACTCGGCGGTCTTATGGCGCTCTTTGATAAAAAGGTAGGCATCGATCAGCAGGTCCAACCCCTTCTCTTTCGATACTCTTCCCACGTACAGGAGCTTTGTTCCTCCGTTGTTCGAAAAATTTTTCCAGATATCTTGGTTGCGAAAGCGCGGATGAAAACGCTGAATGTCTATCCCCCTCGGAAAAACCTTGATCTTATCCGGCGTAAAACCGTTTTGCACCAGTTGGTTCATCGTCGCCCTGGAGGGGACGAACACGATGTCCATCTGTTCGTAGTACCAGCGGATATATCGCCAGCTCATCTCCTCCATCGAAAAATCCCCCGTTAGGATCCGGACATACTGAGGGATGTCTGTGTGATAGATGCCGTTGATCGGGATGTCCAAGAGCCTTGCAACCAACAGCCCGGCTAGTCCCATTGGGCCGGGCGTCGAAGAGATCACGGAGTCAAACCCCTCACGCTCGCAAAACTCCACGATGTCCAAGAAGGGCGGGACGTATAGCTTAATGCTCTCGTATTCCGGGATCGGGAATGTCAAGAGCGGAAGAAACTTGACGAATACGTCCTCTAGGTAGGCCTCAATTTTGGCGTTCTGCGGGCATGCCACGACTTTTAAGTCTTTGGCGCTCCTCTTGGCGGATCGTGCCATCTCGAGGATGGTCCTGGCTACGCCGTTGACGTCGAAGATGGTGTCCGAAAACCATACCCTCCTGTCTAAGGGTTCCCCGCGTAGGTCCTCTAGAAGGCCGAGCCCGTCTAGGACTTCACGAATACGCTTTTTGTCTTTGTTTTGATGGTGGTAGGAAAAAAAGTAAGGCATAAGGAACATTTGAACCATGGTAAGGGCGGAGAGGTGGTTAAAGTTGTCTAGAATCTTGAAGGTTTTTAAGTTTTTTAAGAACTTCGAGACAAAGTTCAAAGTCATGTGCTGCGAGATGCCGGAAGCAAGCTTTAGGTAGTTGTCGTTTATCGCCTCCCACTTTGCCTCGTCCGTAGCCCAAAGGCCCGAAAGCTCTTCGCTATGCGTCAAAAAAGAGGCCCTTCGTCCAAGAATACGAAGGAGGGCTTGATCGCCCTTTGGGATGTCCTCTCTGGGCTCGTAGCGTTCGATGAGCCGTTTGACCTTTTTCGCGATCCCCGACTGGAGTGTGCCCTTGGCGCTGGACTTGGAGTTTTCTCCGTTGCTCCCCGACCCTTGGGAAATCTTGTCAAGCAACGAAAATAGCAAATCTTCCGGCTTTTTGGCCTCCTTGAGCACGTCCTTTGCTAAAAACTGGTAAGCAATCGCGTATAAACTATGGGCAAGCCCCAGAGGCGAGCCGTACCGTCCTGCACCCCTGCTCTGGCCAGATCGAAGGAACGAAAGAAACTCTTCAGGCGTGGCAGCTTTGGGCACAACCGTGTAGGCATGGCCGACAAACAGGCCCCCGTGGTCGTCCGAACCCCCTGCCATACCTCGCCTTGTCTCAAGGATAGGCTCGAGGTCCATCGGGTTTCGGTCGGCAAGCTCGAGCAGGAAGTCTCTCGTAAGGCACCCTAAAAGCCTCTCGAAGGCCATGCTCGTGATCGCTTTCCTCGAACCATTCACCGTCTCGAACGCAGGAAACAAGAGCAGCAACCTCTCGATATGGTAGCGCTTCAGGCGGTCGTTAATGGCATAGAAGGGGTGAGTCACGTAATGGACGACGTTCTTTTCGCGCAGATAAGCGACGAGCTCGTAGATATTGTCCCGCACGCTCGCAACATCCTCGTGAATCTTTTCGTCTATCCCTAGCACCTGGACGTGAATCTTGCAATCGTCCTCGGGAAAATACGTCGTGACTTCTTCGCCGACAATCACGTCCGGGTGGTGGGCGATTTCGAGCGCTCCGTCGATCACGTTATGGTCGGTGATCGTCACGAAGTCCATTCCTAGCGCCTTCTCCGTGGTGTACACCCAAGAAGGCTCGAGGTAGCACTCCTGGCAGCCTAGCCGCCTCAAGAGCCACTGCGTGGGCTTTGTGGAGTACTTTGAGTGAACGTGAAGATCGGCCACGGATACCAACGCCCGGTCTATATTCGAAGAAAGCGCTTTCCCTTGTTCGGTGTCCATACCTTATTCCCTCTTAGGGTTCTACCTGGTTTGGCCTTGAAACAGCTCCTTCAACCCCTCGGCCCAGGCCAGCATAGCCTGAAAAACATCCAAGGAAGCC
This sequence comes from Nitrospirae bacterium UBA2233, assembly GCA_002347965.1. GTDB lineage: Bacteria > UBA2233 > UBA2233 > UBA2233 > UBA2233 > UBA2233. Next base: position 70,497 of record DDYN01000031.1, read on the forward strand.
GATTCGAAATACAGCCTAATTTTATTCTCGGTGCCAGACGGGCGGATCAAAACCCAAGAGTCATCTTCAAAGTACCTCTTGTAGCCGTCCAGCGAGGCATCGTGCAGCATCGAGGCCCCTTGGAAGGCGCTTGGGAGGCTTTCGATCGTCGAGCGAAAGGCTTTCTCGGATCGGGCTTCCGCAACGGGGACGTCCAACCTTCGGAATGTAAGCTCTCCGTACCGAGACCTAAGCCTTAAGAGTTGTTCATGGAAAGGCCCTTCTTTGATCCGCATTTCAAGCGCAAACATGTCGGCCAAAAGCCCGTCTTTATCCGGGATGTTCGGGGAGTACGCAAAACCTCCACTCTCTTCGACGCCCAGAAGTCCCGAAGATTGCAGCATCCGCGACGCAATGTTTTTGAATCCTACGGGGCTCTCGATCACCTCGACGCCAAAGGCTCTTGCGATACGGTCAACCATGCTTGAGGTGGAAACGCTCTTGACGATGGTGCCCCTTTCCCCCCGCACACGGAGCAGGTAATCTACAATCAGCGCAATCAAATCGGTGTTATCAACATAAACCCCTTGATCGTCCATCACCCCAAACCGGTCCCCGTCGCCGTCCGTTGCCAGACCAAGGAGCGCCCCTCTTTGGCGAACCTCGCAAGCCAGGCCACGAAGCGCCCTGGAAGAAGGGGCGGTTTCTTCAAGACCTCCAAAGTATGGGTCTGGCTGAGCATGCAACGGAAACGCTACCGCTCCCGCTTTGTTCAGCAGGCGTCCAAAGCATCGGGCACTGGCGCCGTAAAGGGAGTCGTATACGACGACGGGATTGGCTTTGCAAATTGCCCGCACATCTAGCAGCGAACACAGGTGCTCTACATAATTCTCGCTCGCGGACACGCTCCGGAGCATCCCCTCGTTTTCGATCGGCTTAGGCACGGCGGCGTTTCTATCGCACAAGGCCTCAATTTCGCCCGTTAAAGAGCCGTCCGCAAGCCCCGTACACGTTGTAAGCTTGACGCCATGATAGTAAAACGGATTATGACTTGCCGTAACGTTGACCCCCAAGTCGTATTTGCCCTGAATGGTCGCAAACGTCAACGCCGGGGTTGTGTTCGGATGAGCCTCAAAATCGACTGAAACCCCGGAGCGCACGAGCGTACAAGCGATCAATTCTGCAAACAACCTGGAAAAAAAGCGCGTATCGTACCCCAGACGAACAACGCGTTGGGCCTCCGAATCGCCCCGACTCAGGTAGGCGGCAATTGCGTTTGCAAGGGTTACAACCTTGGAAAGCGTAACTTCTCGGGCAAGTATGCCCCGCCAACCGGAGGTACCAAACCGGATTGGAAAATCGCTTTTGTCGAACGTCAGGTTCTCAAAAAGCCCTAAAAATTGGATGATATCCATGATGCAAGCTGCTCCGGTGCGAACTTTCCTTTTGCTTGAAGCACCCTCACCCGACCGTTGAAATTTTTGAACAAAGCCAGGTCGGATGCTTTCGGACAAGAACGGTCTACCGTCCCGACGACGGGAACCTTCAAGGTTTTACCAGCGAACGAAGACAGTTCTTCTTGCTCCAGCTGATCTATTTTGAAATCCTCCTTTGCATTGCGAGACCACTCCAAAAACACAACCCCCTTCAGCTCTCCCCAGGGCTTTGCAATGCCATGGCCGTACACTTCTTGTACGGGAACGTCACGCTTCATCTCGAGGTTCCAGAGGCTATCTTGCCCTAAAGATGCGAGCTCTTTTAACTCCTTGTGACTCAAGAGCGTCCGGAGGCGGGGGTCCGAAAAGATCGTCCCAGGGTTCACCCTAGGGAGCTTTGGAAACCCGACGGCCTGCATGGATGACCCCGTATATCCTACGAGCACCCTATCGTTGGCCACGTAACGGAACCCTTCGCCAAGGAGCCTGAGGAGCGTTGTCGTCTTGCCGCTCCCCGAGCTCGAGGCGATGAGAACAACGCCACCCTTTCTCGTAGCCGCGGCGCCTGCGTGGAACAGCAAGAACCCCGCCTCAAGCCAGGCAAGGCTCAACACGTCGTTCACAACATTGACCGCGGAATTCCAATCCGAAACGCCGGGCTCTTCAAGCCATACCGCTCGCCGCTCGCCGTTTACGATGTAGCGCAAGCCAGAGCGAACTTTCTTTATCACCAGGAACGACCCTACTTTCAGCAAGGCTTCTTTCGCCGAAATCGGCGCAAAGGAGAGCCCGTCGAGCCCTTCTGGGAACCTTCCCGCAAGCACCGCCTTGAACTGGAGGCTTGGTCCAAAAGGCATCCTCCCCTCTTCTACGAGGTAGGGGGCGTAGCGGTCCAGCAAGGAGGTTAGAGGCTTCGGGGTGGGTGCGCTGACAATCAACTCCTGCCCCATGAGGACAAGCGGAAAACGATGGGTAGCCCTACGTTCCTGTTGCGCCAGAAAGGCCGCCAGAGAAGACTCAAGCGAGTCGTCGAAGGACATAGCCGGCAAACAGTCGGGCGGCATCCAGCCCGTATGCTTCATGCAGCCCACGAAACCCGCCAAAGGCGCTGACTTCGTAGACCAAAAAACCGTCCGGCCCCTCGACGAGGTCCACTCCGGCATAACTAAGGCCAAACACGCGCTCGGCCTGTTTTGCTATCTCAAAGGCCGACCCAGGAAGGTCGTAAGGCTCGTAATACCCGCCTTCTGCGGTGGTCGTTTTCCAGCTCCCCTCCTTCGCCACACGAGCGTAGGCTTTAAGGAACTCTCCGCCAAGAAACATCACCCCGATGTCCCTCATCCCCTTGGCAGGAATGAACTCTTGCGCATAAAAGAAAGGGCCGTGTGTTTGCTTCCAGGCCTCTAGCGCACCCTTTTCGGCTTCCGGCCTGCCCAAACCAACCCGGATCATTCCACGAGCCTTTGAGGTAAAAAGCGGCTTGATGACGACCTCTTGCACCTCCTTGAGAAAATTCAACACATCCTCGGCCCGCTCCGTGATCAGGGTTCTTGGCATGGGAACGCCCGCAAGGGCAAGTTGGAGCGTCATTCTCATACGATCAATCGCCGCCTCGATCGCTTCGGGAGGAGAAAACACGGGCGTTCCCAGGGATTGTATCGCTTTGAGCTGCGCTACGCGCTCTGTCAGCGTAATATCGGAGGAATCGCCCAGCTTCTTCACTACCACGGCATCGACGGATAGTGCATCCTCCAACCCGAGGCGGACTTTAAGCGAAGGCAACGATGCCGCGATCGCATCGTAAGGGACCAAAAAAGCCTCGGCCCCCTCCTTGAGAAAGGCTTCTTTAAGCCTTTCGGAAGACCAAGCGCCTGGGATACCGACAACCGCTATTCGCTTTGAGGCCATGCGATAAACCGCTCCAAGTGTAGAATGCCTAGTAGATAGAGCTTTTTTGCCAACTCCAGTTGGTTGACAACCCTGCTCGAAGTAATGAACACGCGTCCCAACGCAACCATGAGCCTTCGTTTGACATGGCGATCAGAGTAAGCGCTACCAAACGCTTCGGCAAACCTTTCGAGCGATTCATTCACAAAGACTAAGTCTTCTTTAAGGTAGGTAGAAAGCAGGGGGTTTCGAATGTTTGAAACGATGATCGTCGCGATATCCTGAATATAGTCCCCGTAGCCGGAGCGGTGCACATCGATGAACTTTACGCCGTCTGTTCTGCTGTCGTAAAACACGTTGTTGGAGTTAAAGTCTCCGTGAATCCAAACTTCAAACGGCGGGAAAACCTCCTCTTCTAGCAGGGCGGCTCTTTGAAGGAGTTCGCTCAATGAAGGGGCGGACTTGCCGCAAAAGGAAACGGGAAACTTCCTGATCTCTTCGAGCTCCGGATAAAAGGCATGCACCTCTTTTAGTCTCTTGATCAATTGAGGAACATAGCGGGTCGAAGGCTCTGCTTTTCGGATTGTCGATTGCCATAGCATTCGAAGAACTTCGATAATCCTCTCGAGCGAGCGACGTTTTAGATCAAAGTCCCCGAAAAAGAGGATCTCTTCGAAAGTCTTGCCCTGGAGGTATTCCGTGACGAGGATCTCTCGGTCCCCAAAGTACTGCTCGACCGTTAGTTTAGGAACGACCCCAGGATAAACCCTCTGCCAATCATCGATCTTCTGCGCCTCTTCCGAAATTTTACTCCGCTCGCCTTCTTTAAGCACAAGACGCCGATGGCCATCCTGCTCCACGAGGAAAACGCGCGCGCCGCTTTTCCCCCCCCAAAGCGCTTGCATCCCGGCTACCGACTGATTTTCTAACGTTTCCCGGATATGCAGCAATTGATGGACTTTTATCTTTTCTCCTAGAATCGTGTATACTCCGAGCTCTCCCAAATTGGCAAGGACATCCCCCATGTTCTCGGCATATTTGAGGGCAAAGAGATAAGTGATCGGAAAACTCTCTTCAGTTAAGCCTACGCGACTCGCCTCTTCGAAAAGAGCGGTCACTCCTCGCTGGTAAATTTCATCCAGCCTCACCTCGAAAGCGCAGACATCCTGTGCAAGCTCGATATTTTTTTGAAAGAGCGCGTCTAGAGCCATCTTGAGCCCGGCATCGATGATACCTACAAGCTCATCAACGGGCACCCACGGGGGCATCGGGGAGTTGTCCTTGAGGTGAAGGGTTTGCTTTGCGATGTTCACCCCATAATCGGCCAGCTTCTCTAAGTTGGTCGAAACCCTCACGTATCCCCTAAGAGAGAGAACCTCGGGCTTGGGGAGCCTACCTTGCTCAATGAGATCAAAACAGCGGTCTACAATAAGGACGTTAAGGGCGTCGATCTGGTCGTCCTTCTCGATAACACCCTGGGCAAGCGTTTTATCCCTCCCCTTAAAGGCCCCGAAGGCCTCCGCCACGAGAGCTCCGACCATTCGGCCCATCTTGCCCAGCTCGTGCTGGATGCTTTCTGCATTCAGCCTTGCGTCTGCAATATCCATGCCTCAAGGCTGGGCCTCATTCTCGACGGACTCCCGTTCGACCGTAATCAGCAGCGGCTCGGCGGCTAATTCAGCCTTTTTCTCCCAGGAAAGCTTCAGCACAAGCTTTGCTTTTCCTCCCTTCTTTTTTGCCTCTACATCCAGTTCGATCGCCCCTTCGGGGGTCAGGTACATCTCTTCCACGCCGCTTGTCAGGCGTACGGCCCCATTCCTTAGGGCGCTTGCGAGGCTCTCCAGGTATTCGGCAACGACATACGGTTCGGCGAAAGTGCTAAACTCAAACTCTTCCTTCTGCCCTCTTTTTGCCATCTGTGTCGCTCCTTTTATGACATCCTAAGACCATTTTAGCGTTTTTATTCGGCAAGTCTCAATGCCCAAGAACCCTAAAGCCTCTTTCTGGGCCGCTTAAAGCCTTGTAGATTTTTCCTTCCTTTTGGAGCTTTCCCTCTCCGATCAGCCGGAGCACGACAGGAGCGAGCCTTCTCCAGTTCTCTCCAAGGCCCTCACCCAACTCTATCAACGAGGCACCGTCAGGTTTTACGCGCAACAAATAATCCAGCACCCTTTCTTCCTGCAAATTACTTCCGACGGCTGAGGCAGGCTGAAATGCGTCCTCGACAGTGGTGCCGGACTCTTGGGGTCGAACATCTAGACCGACCAACATAGTAGCATCTTTCCAGCTCAAAACAACTTTTATTTTTTCTCTATACTTGCTGGAGCTTGTAGGCCTGCGACTCGCCTTGATCCGCAACAGCGGGAGAGACGATCGAGCAAAACTGAGGTGTTGCACCCCGGCTCGGATCGTAAAACGCCCCTCTCGCACGCCGTCGGCAAGGAAGCTAAGCAGGTCGGCCACCCTTTCCTTGTCCAGTTTCAGCAGCTCCTTTATCGTCAATGTCCAAGGCCCTCCCCTTCAACCCCTCGACCTTGAGAGTAATACGGAAGCGATCCCCATCCTCTTTGAGCTCAAACTCGAGCGCTACTGGACCGACAAGGAGCACGGGCTTGGAGGGCCCAAGCCCGCCTTCTACGACGAGCCTCCCCTTTGCAAACCCATACCCTAGGGTTCGAAGAAATTCCGCAGCTTCATCTCGGTTTAGCGTACGCTTAAAACGCATTCTCTTTTTTTGTCACACGCATAACGGGCTAACAGGCCAAACGGCCGGGAACCTCCAAGGGGATTTCATCGATTCCCCTTGCACGCTTCACGACCCTCTTGATCTTATGGCTCATGTACACCCTGAGCGCAGGGAATTTGCCGCAGTAATAGTTGGTCTTCCGGTCGTGGATGGCGTCAAACAGGTGCTCAAGGCCAAACCGCTCGTCCGGAACGAGGGTCGCTCTAACGGCCAATTGAAGCCAATGGTGGGCATCCGACCCGCCTGTCACGGCAAGTTCGAGCTCAGAGGCACGCTGAAGGAGCTTAACCTCCAGCCCGTAATCCTTCCCGTTCACCTCCACGGCATCAAGACGCTTGAGCAGCCTTTCGGGAAACTTTTCGAGGTTTTTTTCCCCTCTAAACATGTGCGCACCGATCAGCAACAACTCAAGCCCATCGCGGGCACCGAGCAATTCCTCGAACGGCGGCTTGTAGCCCGACGCTGGGGGCATCGAAAGCCTCGCTGCAAGGATACGAACGTGTTCAACCGGGCCTATGGCCAAGATGTCCCCCCCCTCGGCTACGCTAACCTCCGCCCCAGGAAGAAACGCAAAATTCTTTCCGACTCGGTACACTCCATCCTTGTAAGGAAAACGAGACGAAAGGTAGCGGTATACGCTAAAAAAATCCGGCGCGTGCAAGTGCTCTGTAACCGCTATGCCTTGCAGGCCGACTACAGAAGCGGTCCTGATGTAACGATCGACGCGCTTCGGCTCGAACGTGAACGTTTTGGATAGCATCATATGGGTGTGCAGGTCTATGACCATTTATTGCCTCCTGACGGCTAGTGTTTTACCAATCATGAGATTAGCGTACCACAGCCCAGGTTGCAGGTTTATGACGGAAACGTTACAGTTTTATTACAAGGCATCGGCTTTCCACGAGGCGACAAAGCAGCTCGCAGGGTTTTTCTTGGCGACCTTTTTGAGTTTGGCCGCCTCCTCGCCCACCTCAAGATGCCCATTAAACACTCCAGGCTCAAGCAGAACGCCAGCCAAAGAGATGGCGATGAGGGGAAATTCCCGAACGTGCCCTTCTCTATCCTGGGACACGATGTATCCTCGGCTCCGGTCCTCTTCGGTGTAGAAGTTCACGATGGAGGCGTCGAAACGTTCGACAATTTCCATGCAGGCTTTTGCCGAGTTTTCTACAGGGAGGATAAAGATAAAGTCATCCCCTCCGACATGCCCCAAAAACCCGTCCTCGGCTTGATCAATCGCGCTCTTGAGCGTAAAGGCCGTGTATTTGATTACGTCATCCCCATGGGTGAACCCATAACGGTCGTTGTAGGCCTTGAAGTTGTCGAGGTCCGCATAGACAACCACGTGCTCAAGACGCCCCTGAATCCTTCGGTTGATCTCGTCGTAAATCGGGATGTTTCCGGGTAGCCCCGTCAACGGGTTTGCGTACGTCGCGAACAAGATCTGGAGCTCGGAGGTCTTTCGGAATAGCTCGTGGACCGTGCCTAGCCCCGAATACTTCCCGGACGTCGTCACAAGAAACGGGTCGTACACACGAGAAGGCGGGCGTTCCAGGCAGGCCCTGGAAACACGCTCTAGAGAATCCGTTGCTTCGACGATAACGGGGTTGGGGTCCATTAGCCGCTCGATCGGCTTTTCGCAGTACAAGGCATACCCGAACTCACTCGAGAGCTTAAGGAACAAGGGTTCACGGACAACGAGGCCGACGGGACTTCCCGTTGGGTTGACGACAGGCAGCGCCACCAGGTCTTCTTTCTCCTTGAACCTCTGAACCACCACCCTTACCTTTGTGTTTGGGAAAATTGGTTCGACAAAATATTTCAGTTCCTCGATGACGCTTCCCGAGACGGGCCTTTCGCCGACTTCTACCTTGGAGAACAATTTATGGATATTAGTAAACGACTCCGAAAAACCAGCCACCGATTCGTTCGGCCTTCCCAAGAAATAGCCTTGCCCTAGGTCTACTCCAAGCTTGTAGACCTCTTTGAGCTCGTCAAAGGTCTCGATCCCCTCGGCAACAACGAGGATCCCTAAGGCGTGGGCCAAATCCACAAGCGAACGCACGAGGCGGAGCTTGATGTACGACTTGCCGAGGTCTTGAATAACTCCCCTGTCTATCTTGATGATATCCGGCGTTTGATGGACAAGGATGGGGATGAGGCTGATGCCGGCACCCACGTCGTCGATTGCCACGACAAACCCCTGACGCTTGTAATGGGCAATGGCCTCGAGCACGCCCTGTAGGCTAGGGAGCCTGACGTTTTCAGTAACCTCCACCACGAGCTGGTCGTAGGAAAGCCCATACCTCCGGGCAAGCGCTTTGGTAAGCCCAATTTCTCGGGAAGGCGCCAAGACCACTTCCGGATCAATGTTGACGGCAAGCCTTTTTTGGATTTTTTGCCTTGAGGCGTTGAAGAAGGCGCGTTCCCGCATGGCTCCCTCGAGCAACGTCAGCTGGCTAGTCTCTTTGGCCGCTTCAATAAGCCGAATGATGCTTAAAAACGGCACCGAGGTGGTAGGGAAGGAGAGGCATTCGTAGCCAAACAGCTCGGCCGTCTTGAGCGAATAGATCGGCTGGAAACGCGTAGAAATCAGCCCCCTTTGAACAATCTCCTGAATGCAGGCCTCAATCTTGTAAGAGGTGTCGTAGCCCTTGTCAGCCCCCTTCCCTCCGTCGTTTAGCGTAGTGTTGAGGTCTTGGAAAATACGAAGAACCTGATAGTCCAAGGAAAGCTTGCAGTTCAACGCCGCTTCCAGCACGCCAACACGAATGTCCCCCCGCAAAGAGGCGGCATCTTCTATCCCAAAGGCCTGAAGGGAGGCGGGGTTCAGGAAAAACTCCCGAATTTTTGGTACCACGACTATTTTCTCGCTATGCTCAAGCGGCGCGTCGGGGATTAGGAGGAGCTCCCATGGGCCTATCACGCAGCCGGTCCCATCGATGCCCGCATATTCGGCCAGCGATTCCGCAAGGGTTCGCATCTGGTAAAGATCGGACTTAGGGGATGCGCTTGCCTGGCCATTGCCAAGAATCTCCCGGAAGTTCACAGAAAACACACAAAACTTCTGACTTTCGGAAAGCAGGCGCTTCATGAACACGATCAGGGATTCTAGGTCGGGCAAGAGGCTAAGGCGTCTCGATTTTTCTCGTATAAACACTGATAACGCCCTTTTTGTTTCTTTTCAGCGTAACACAACGGATGCACGCACAAGTCCTAAGCCGTGCCGCATTCACCCAGAAAGCCCGCCCGTATAGGCGCTTTCTGGGTAGCTCTCTATCTTTAAGGAAAGAAAGGGTTTAAAAAAATGCGACCCCTAGGAGCGTTACACGTCCCTTTCGGCGTCGAAGATTCGGGGGGTCGTCAAATCAACCCGCAACTCTCTTAGGAGTACCTCGCCGTTGGAACGCTCAAGAGTGCTCGTCGCGATACCGACCTGCATGTCCGGGTTTGGCAAGGTCGGAACCATTCCTACCGGAAACTCCAGGATCCGAGAGGCCGGGTCGAACCGGAACTTTTGGAAGCCCGACCTCTGGAATGCTCGAAGGACCTCCATGGCATCCTTGCCGTATACCTTGGCTGAAACCAAGAAGTAGCTGTTCTCCGAGAAGGTGTGCGTTTTTGGGATTGGACCGCCCGCATTCTGGCGAAACAGCTGGGCCGTGTGCTTGTTCTCGCCGGAGCAATAATGCACCCCAAGCTTAAGGCCCTCCTCAAGGGCATACTCCAGTAGATTCAGACAGGCCGCTTCGCTGCCCGCAATCGGCAAAGTGCCGGGGTACCAATAGTCGTATAGAACGGACCAAGGGGGATTTTTAATCAGGTATCCCCGCTCTTTATAGGCGCCGGGGTGAACGAGCGAACAAAGCATTTCGAGCAGGTTGATGCCGAATATCCCGATCTGGTTGAGCTTACTCAAGATGCCTTGCATCACGCCTTCCGTACCGGGCTCTATGGGCATCTCGACCATCGTTACAAGGTGGTGCTCGTTGGCCGAAACAAGCGAATCAAATATGGTTTTTCCCTCGTAAAAATCCTCCATCTTGATGCTGAAACGAATCTCGTTCAGTCCTGCCTTTGAAAGCGCCCGAAGGATGGAAGAATCTACAAAATCCCCGTTGGTATAAAGCCTCGTGTAGGCCTCCGGAAAAAGCGTACGGGCGGTCTGAAAAAAATCGATCACTTTTTCAGGATGAAGCAGCGGCTCTCCTCCGCTAAGGCCTACAAACTGCAATCCTGGCGTTTTTTCTGCCAAAGCATAAAGGTCTGCTTTGGCATCCCTCTCATGCTGAAGGTAGTAGCCGTAATCCTTCATTGCATGGTTAAAACAAAAATAACAATCCCTGTTACACTGGAAGGAGATGAAAAACGTCCGGCTTCCTATGCCTTTCTCGCAAGCCCTGCATGCGGGCGAGAGACGGCCGACGTGAATGCTCCTTCCTCCATTGAGAAAGATGGCCCCTCCTTGCTTGAGCCGTTCCAGCTGCTCTTTTGGCTGAACCGGGTCGGGTTTGGGAGCAAATTCAAACCCAAGCCGGCGAACCTGCCCGTAGAAATCTTCTTGGATTTGGAGGTACCCGGCGGCCTCCTCGCGAAGCTGCGGGTTCTTCGCCAAGGCCATCGAGTCTGCATCCAAAGGAATGATCATTGGCTTTTGAAGGAAACCTGATTAGTCCTTTTCTTCGGACTTAAGCTCTTCTTCGGCCTTGGAAAGCTCTTCTTGGATCGTCTTCTTTCCCGCATCGATCGCATCCAGCAGTTCTTTTTTCCTGGTCTCCGCCAGCAACCTCCCGCGCTCGAACAACTCCGTCGATGCCCGAAGAATCCGGTCCAAGGCTTGTCTCGCCGATTCAGAAAAGCTAGAGCCCATTGCTTCGGCTTTGTCTTTCAGCCTTTCAGAAAAGCTAGAACCCATTGCTTCGGCTTTGTCTTTTAGCCTTCCTGCCAAATCCTTCGCCTTTTCCGCATACTCAAGCTCACGCCTTGAAGACAGAAGAAAGCCCGTCAAGGCGCCCATGCCCCACCCCACTAAGAACATCGCCACCATAGAAAGACCGCCGCGCTCACGATCCAAAGGCACTTCTTTTCTCTCCATTGCTGCCCCTCCCTTTGTTGTGTCTAAACCTTAAGAACCAAACGAACGACCCTTCCTTTGCTGCCTATCCAAGAAAAACCTTAACCCTTTGTAGATGCCATACGCCGTAGCGTACGTAGTGTTGACGGCCGGCAGGACACGGGTGCTTAGCACTGAAACCGACTTCACCACGCCGTCCGTCGCCTGCAGCAGGCCCTTATGGACGTATTCGAGGGTTTGATCGCTCCTGCGAAGCTGAAATTTTGCATTCTCGGAAATATCCCGAACATCTCCGATGAGGCGGTCAAGGGAATGAGCCACTGGGCTCACTTCTTTTTTGACAACCTCGGCCAGTTCTTTCGTTTTTTTTGCAAGAAGGGCTAGCTGGGCAAGAAACAAAATGCAGAGAATGACCTGGAAAAGCGCAAAAAAGCACAATACAATCGCAAGAATCAACAGGGGCCGGTCCATGGTCCCTCCTTCGTAGTTTAAAGCGAACCTGGTTCCATTATACTAGGAATTCCTGGCTGTATCTACGGCAGCCTGGTCGTCCTTACTTAACAGGCGTTTGGGATGCATCCAGCTTGGCATCCGGGAGCCCAGGCTCGAGTGCTTGAATTTTCTTGGCAAGCTTCTTTGCCTTTCGCCAATGCTTCATGTCCATCTCTTGCTGCATCTGAATAAACAGATTGCGGTAGTCCTCGTATTTCTTCGGGTCTATGGCCTGTACCATCGGGGCCTTTGTCTCGTAGGTTTGCTTTGCCGCGTAGTAGTCCCTGTATGGTGCCGTGGCACAGCCTCCAACGAGAAAAAAGACTCCAAAACATACAGCAACGGAAACGGGATGCTTTTGGCTCTCCATTTCCCTCTTTCTCTCCTTTTTTTACACAAACTTATTGTGCGTGCACGCACGAAACAGCCACCCTTCCTGCGGCCGAAAGCCCGCAGAACGAGGCAAGCGGCGTTTTATCGGCAAGGCGGCTACAACCTCCTGGGCTTATGCGTCCAATCCCCCCGTCTCTGCCTTTGACTTCACGAGCCGTATCCCAAGCTCTTGAAGCTGATCCTCGCTAACGGGAGAGGGCGCTTGGGTCATCAAGCAGGTTCCTTTTTGCGTTTTTGGGAAGGCAATCACATCGCGGATGCTGGAAGCCCCTACTACCAGCGTAACGATGCGATCCAACCCGTAGGCAATGCCGCCATGCGGAGGGGCTCCGTAGGCCAAGGCGTCCAACAAAAAACCGAACTTCTGCCTCGCTTCTTCCTTGGAGATTGCCAGCAAGGAAAACACGCGCTCTTGGAGGGCGGAATTGTAGATTCGCATCGATCCACCTCCAATTTCGTTGCCGTCTAGGACCATGTCGTAGGCCTTCGCACGGACCGCCAGAGGGTCTTGCTCGAGCTTATGTACATCCTCGTCCATCGGGGCAGTGAACGGGTGGTGCATCGAAGTATACCTTCCTTCTGCCTCGTCGTACTCCAATAGCGGAAAATCTACCACCCAAAGGAACGCGTGGCTTCCAGCCGGGACAAGCCCAAGCTTGTCGCGAAAGTAGAGACGAACCTGGGAAAGCGCTGTACAGAGTCTAGCGTTGGGCCCGACTGCAAGTATTCCCCATTCACCGTCCCCGAGGCCTAGCGTTTCTATGGTTCCGGATGTCTCAGCCTCGGAGAAGTGTCGAGTAAGTCGGCCCTTGAGGGCGCCTCCTTCTCGCCTTATGATCGTCAACCCCCCCAACCCTACACTTCGGGCCATTTCTTCGAGAACGGACTGCTCTTTTGGGGGAAACTCATTCAGCCCTTCCGGCTTGAGCCCCTTGATAACCCCTCCCGACTCCATGGCCTTGCGAAAAACCTCGAGAGACGAGCCCGAAAAGACGGCCGAAAGATCCTTCAGGTGCATACCAAAACGAACATCCGGCTTGTCCGTCCCGTAAGTCTCGATGGCATCCTTGTAGGAAATCCTACGTAAGGGCCTCTCAAGCGGAATCTCAAGCTCACCAAAAATCTTCTCAAGGAGCCTTTCGTTAACCTCGAGGAACTCTTCGAGCGTGAGGAAGGACGCCTCGATGTCGATCTGGGTAAATTCCGGCTGCCTGTCTGCCCTTAGGTCTTCGTCTCGAAAGCAGCGGGCAATTTGAAAGTAGCGGTCGAACCCCGCAACCATCAAGAGCTGCTTGAACAGCTGCGGGGACTGCGGAAGGGCATAGAAATGTCCCCTTGTAAGCCGTGAAGGGACGAGAAAATCCCTTGCGCCCTCCGGAGTGCTCTTCGTCAAGATGGGGGTTTCGACCTCCATGAACCCGTTATCGCTCAAGAATTTCCGCGTGGCCTGCATCGCGGAATGCCTTACCCTAAGGTTTTCGATCATGCGCGGACGACGCAAGTCAAGGTACCTGTAAAGAAGCCTGACGTTCTCCTGAACTTCTGCATCGTCCTCGACGAGAAAAGGAAGCGGCTTGCAGGCATTCAGTACGGTTAGCCTAGAAATACGGATCTCGACATCCCCGGTGCGATGCTGCAGGTTCTCGGTACCCGAGGGTCGCCGCTTTACTTCACCCTCTACCTTCACGACGTACTCGAGCCTCACCTGCTTAATGGGTTCGTAGTCCACGGTCGTGGGATCGGCCACTACCTGCACAAGCCCAGATCGGTCCCATACTTCAAAAAAGACCAACCCTCCGTGGTCGCGAATCCTTTTGACCCAGCCGCTGACGGTCACCACCTCGCCCTCGAGCGCAAGCGAAAGCTCGCCGGCATAATGAGTACGAAACACGTTTGGCATGATCTCCTCCGATTATCCCTCCGTTCAGAGGGTATGAATATGGGCCATAATCCAGCCTGTCTCCGCCGACGGCCCTTCAGACTGAGAACCGGCCTGCATGTCCTTAAGGATCATTCGACCCGCATCCGAAGGGAACAATGCGTACCGAAAGCCTCGTTTGTCAACGAACCTGAGCTTTGCTTTCAGCCCCTGTGGGCCCCATACCGGCATTGCAGAGGTTCCGGCATCCCACAGTTTGGTCAAAACGCGGCATAATGCGGGCTTTTCCTGCTCTCCCAACGCAATGACGGCAAGAGATGGTTTCTCAACCCCAAGGTCGGGCTTCTTTTCTTTTTGCTGGAGCCGTTCGGCTACCCTCTCTACGCCTAAAGCAAAACCAATCCCAGCCGTCGGGGGGCCACCCATCGTCTCGACCAGGCCGTCGTACCTCCCGCCGGCGACAAGCACGCTTTGTGCCCCGCCCTCTTCCGGGTAAATCTCGAACGTTGTTCGGTTGTAGTAATCAAGCCCCCGAACTATGCGAGGGTTTATGTTCACATCGACACCGAACGCACTCAGGCAGGCCTTTACCGCTTGAAAATGCTCGAGACATTCCTGGCAGAGATGCTCGAGCATCACCGGGGCTTTCTCGATCGCTTCCTTGCATACCTTGCAGTCAAACACTCGAAGCGGGTTGAGGACGATCCTCTGGCGGCAATCCTCGCACAGCATCGTACAGTTTTTTTGCAAGAAAGCCACGAGGTCTTGCTTGAACGGTTCCCTGCAAGCCTCGCACCCGATCGAATTGAGATGGATCTCGAACTCTCCTAGCCCAAGGCTCCTTAGAGTACGGTCGGCGAGCGTAATCAGCTCGGCATCGAGGCAGGGGTCCGACACCCCCATCGCCTCCGCGCCTACTTGGTGGAACTGACGAAGCCTCCCCTTTTGCGGCCTTTCATGCCGGAACATCGGCCCGCTGTAGCAGTACTTGCATACGGGCCTCTCTTTGTACAGGCCGTGCTCTAGGTAAGCCCTGATGAACCCCGCGGTCCCTTCTGGCCGAAGCGTTAGGCTCCTCCCGGAGGCATCCTCGAACGTATACATCTCCTTTTGGACAATGTCGCTCGAATGCCCCACGCCCCGCAGGAACACCTCGGAGTGCTCCACGATTGGAAGCCGAATGGGCTCATAACACGCAAATTCGAGCGTCTTCCTGGCAACTGCCTCTACCCGCTCAATTCGTTCGAGAATATCACCGGTAGAGTCGTGGAAACCACGAATCGCGCTCAGCTTTGCCATGCCCTTGCCCTTTTGAGCAACCATAAACTCCCCACAAGCCATCCCCCATAGAACAGGTTAAGATGGACGGGCGAGAGGTTCAAGATCAAAGAGCTCTTCTGCACCCATGCGAGCGAATAGATGCTCCCCATCAGGCTCAAAGAGCACGAGGCAAGAATGTCGAAACACCACGCCAACAACGCGGCCATTGGCGGAAAAACGAACGAAGAAAGGCATGCGACTGCGGCGAGGGGGAATAGGACAAGCTCCGTTAGCGGGATGAACGCGAGGTTAAGGACGCTGGAACCGAGAGGGGCCTCACCAAACAGGTATGTCAGGTAAGGAGCAAGCGTCAGCGTAACGAAGAGCGACGTAAAGGAAAGTGCCAATAAATACCCCATCGGGCCGCCGGTCGGAACTCCACGAATTCTCCTTTGGATGGCTCTCCACAGGCCTGTTGACGCTATCACGGCCCACGTGCTCATAAAGGACAGCTGGAAGCTGACTTCGGATACCACATAAGGGTTCCCCAGAACGATGACGAAAAAAGCCAAAAAAAGCGCCTGAATAGCCCGCGATTCCGAGCCGGACATAAATCCCAGCAAAGCTATCCCGCCCATCACATACGCACGGGTCAAGCCCGCGGGGAAGCCAGCCAGAAGAAGATACGCAATACCTATCATGGCATAAGAAGCCAAAAAAAGTCTTTGAGAGCTCACGGCCCTGAGCACTCCCGGAATTCTCGTAATGCCGCCCACAAACAGGGAGCTTAAAAGCAATACTCCCCCGATGTTCATCCCCGACACGGCCAGAAGATGCACAAGACCCGTTCCTCGGAATTGCTCAAGGCGCAACCGGGACAGCATGCTGGTGTCCCCCCAGAGCAACCCCTCGAAAAGCCCGATGGCATCGCCTTTCATACGTGCCTGCACCGCTTCGCGTACCCCTCCACGCACGCCCCTATTCCTGATATGCAGCGCCGTGGCTTCCAAAACCGGGAGCCTTCCGGGGTTCCGTTCAGACCCTGAACGCATGAAACCCCCAAACGAAACCCAGTCGCCCATCACGACCCTAGGAGCATTTCCTGCTACGCATACCGGAAATGGGAAGGATATTTTCGTACGGTAATAGCCATTATCCAAAACAAGGGGGTTTAGGATAAACGCCGTAGAGGGCTTCCCGACGGTTGAAGGAGACGTCTTTGCAACCCTCCCTTCGCCCTGCCATTGCGAATATTTCAAAGAGGCAAAAAGTTGGAGCAACGACTGGTTCGCCGACCTTTCTCTAGAAGCCTCCGACCTAGCAGCCACCGCTCCAAGGAGCAAGAATGAAACGGCTACCGCTAAGCCTACGCGTCGGCTGAAGACCCATGACAACCCGGCGAAGGTACACAGCCAAACAAAAAGAGAACTTGCTGAACCTGCCCCCTGATTCCCTAAGGCATAGCCCAGTGCAGCGTATCCGAGGAGTGGGAAGCTCAAGGGGTGACCGATTCAAAGCGCTACTATGCCGCTAGGGAATCCTGGCAACAATGCCGTTCACGATGTACACGACATAAGGCCCGTAACAATATTTCTTTGCCTTATTTTTTAGCCCTGCTTGGTCGATCACCTCCTCTTCGATTTTTGTAGGAGTACCCCATGCAAGCTTGAGCTGCTCTTCTGTCATGGCGAGGTCAATCGTTCCCTCGAGAATTTTTGCCTTTGTCGTTTCCGGCCACGGTTTTTTTGCCAGAATATCGAGGAGTCGCTGGGGGCTCTCGCTAGATAGCTCATCGCGGATGACGAGATACCTCTGCTCGACCCAGTTTATCGCGCTACTCTCCGGCATGACGATTCCTACCCAGGGTACTCCGTCCTGCTCGACCTTTGTTGCCCTTACTCGGTACCAACTGTGGGGTGCAAGATAACCGGCTGAATGGGAGGATGCGTTGCTTTCGGAGTATACAGGCGCTCTTTGCAGGATGTAGGCAATCTGGCTGCTGCTACTTTCCAAGGCAATCGCCGGCCCGCTCGTAAGCGCTACAATTCCAAGAATTCTCCCTAGAATACCCAGCGATAACAGACGCGATATCATCGCGCAATCACTCCATCTCAATCATATTTATGCGACGACAGGCCGGCAAGGCGAAACACCCCTTGCCGGCCTGTGTTGTTTGGTCTTTATGGTCGCTTAAAAGGCCTCATCCATCGGAAGCTCTTCTGGAGCCTCTTCTTGAGAAGGAGCCTCCTCGAGCATTTGCTCTTCTTCTGAAGGGATGCTCTCTTCGATGACTTCCTCTTGAACGGGCTCAGCGCCCATCACTTCGAATTCAACCCTTCGGTTGACCGCCCTCGCCCAAGGCTGCTTCATATCGACGAGCGGTTTGGACTCTCCGTAGCTTACGATGTCGCCGATCTGCTCGGTAGAGACACCAAGCTTGATAAGCTCCTTCCGAATCGTTTCGGCTCGCCTCCTCGCAAGGTTCAGGTTGTACTGCTCGCTGCCGATGTAATCGGCGTGGCCGGCAATGACCACCTTGACGTTTTGGGATTCCTTGAGCTTCTGGGCGATAAGATAGGTCTTTCCTTTCCCCAAATTTGTCAGGGTTGATTTATCAAATTCGAAGTTGATGTCCGAAAACACCAGCCTCTCCACCCGAACAACCTTGGGTACCTCTTTGACGACAACCTTCTCGACGGGCACCTCCACCACGCGCTCTTTCATCGGCTTCGGCGGGGTAGGACCAGACCACGTAAAACCTACGACTCCTCTGTAGTCGTCCACGCTGTGCGATAGGCCGAAGTCTACGCCGCCTGTCAGCATGAAGCCACGACCAAGGTGGTAGCGGGCCGACGCGAGGATTGCCTGAGGCCTGTCGTTATAGTAGCGGTACTGCACGCCGTCTGGCATGGTCACGTCTCTGTCGCCGCCCCGGATGCGCGATTCCTGCCCGCGGTACTCGACCATGAGCATGAGGTCTTCAAGAGGGGCAACGCCTGCCCCCACTTCATACGCGAAGGTCGTGTTGTTCCAGTTGTTGTTCGCGTAGTTGGAAGGAGCCTGGTTGAAGTTGGCACCAAGCGCGGTCGTTAAGATAAACCATTCTTTCTCGTAGGTAAAAACGCCGCGCACGCCGTAGGTATCTTCACCCGTGAACCCGGGCACTTCCTCGGGGCCGGTGCCGAACTGCGAAAACCCAACGACGGCCACGCCGACAGGGAACTTCCTCGGGTCAAGAAGCTTAAACTTGGCCGTCAGACGGTAGTCGCCCTGGTCGTCCTTATGGCGCTCGCCTTCCCACGGGTAGCCTTGGCGAACCTTGTATTCCCCTTCGTACCACACGTACGGGAAAGACCCCGATACCTCGATGTAATCGGTAATGCCCACCCCGACGACGGGCTGAAGGTAGTAAACCTTGTTGTTCTTCCGAATCGTGTCGTTGTCGTCCATGAAAAAGTTCCCGTACACGCCGACATGGAACTTTAGGTTGCCGATCGTGTTTGCAGTCGGCGTCATGGTCAAACCGGTTGTACCGAAGAAGTTCGGCGCCTTGACGAAACGGTAGTAAGGCTGCTCCTCGGTCGTCACTTCAGGCTGGGTCGGCGCCTGAGCGACTTCTTCTTCTTCTACGGTCTCAGCTTCCGGCGCTTCTACCGTCTCGGCCGGAATTTCTACCTCCGCCGCCCCCGTTTCGGGCAACAAGAGCTCTTCTTCGTCAATACCCTCTTCGGGCAAGGCCTGCTCCTCGGAGGGGCCCACTTCTTCGTAAAGCACCTCGTCTTCTTCCTGCGCAAACGAGGTTGCGTAGGGGGTAGTCCCACCCGCCAGCACAACTCCCGCCGCAAGCGCGAGAATCCGTAACCTCTTCATCGTTGATCCCCCAAACTCTCCGTTGATAGACATTCTTAACCTTTAATACCCCGGGAAGGGGAGTTCCCCTTCCCGGTTTCTTTGTTGCCAGGGTTTAGAACGGCGGATACGGCCGCCAGTAATCAAGGCACAGGCCATCCGTGGGGTCGTTTGGATTCGTCCCCATGATGAACTCCGTCAAGTTCGAGCAGCCGTCATTGTCTAGATCCTGGTTGCGGTCGTTGACTGTCCGGTCTAGCCCGTTATCCGCTTCCCATGCGTCCGGGATGCCGTCATTATCGGCATCGGCCCAGAAGTCCACGCAGCCTTGAGCGTCCGCAAGCGGATGGCCAGGCAGAAGCGTCAAGCCCTCGGGGCATGCAATCGGCACGCAGGCATTCCCTTCTTGAGTCGTCCCAGGACCACACTCGATTTGAGGCGCAGGAGGTACTTCGGCTCCAGGAGGTACTTCCGTAGCCACGCACGTATCACCCAGACCGTCTCCGTCCGTATCCTGAAGCTCAGTCCCGGGGCCGCACACAACCGGTGTACCGGGTACAGGGATGGGCACGCACGCACCCGTGGCCGGGTCGAAGAGCTGGCCCTCGGGGCAAGCAACCGTGCCAGGCGGAACGATGGCCGAGATCACCTCGGGCGGACAGGCCCTTGTCGTGTCGCTATCATCGCTCCTGTCGCAGGGGTTGCGCTCGAGCTTGCCTTGAGGCGCGGCTGGCGGCTGAGCCGCAGCGCCCGGGGAAGCCGATGCCGAAGGCGATGTGAGGCTCTCGGAGGCAGATTGCGTAGAGGACGAGGCGCTTTGAGGAGCGGACGCGAGGCTTTGCGAAGCACTCTGAACGCTGTTCATGGGAGAAGCCAGGCTATCCGAGAGGCTCTGAGAGACGTTTTGCGTCTTGAACGTCTTCAGGCTGCCCGAAACGCTCTGCGAGGCGTTAAAGGGGCTTCCCGCCACGTTTCCCGACAAGTTTGCGGGCGATGTCACGGCCGACTGGGATACGGCCGAAGGCGATGTGCTCACCGAAGCGCTCGGTTGACCCGAAACGGGTACACTGCCGACGGTGGAGTTTACCGACTGCTGGGCGATTGCCGAAGGAGAGGTCGAGGCCGTCGCCGAAGAGGTAAACGGCGAGCCCGCTAGGTTCGCGCTCGACCCGAACAACCCGGGTCCTCTTTGAGGTGCAGCGGCAGGAACTGCCGGCATTTCTACGAAGCACGCACCCATGGGCTGGGCCCTGTTTACGGCAAGCGTCTGGTTGTAGCTAGGATCGTCCATGTTGTCCACACGGCCGTTGGCGTTACAGTCTTCAAGGCCATCCACCACGCCGCCGCCGTCAGAGTCGGCGTTTCGCGGGTTTGTCGTGCATGTTGGGTCCAAATCGGGCTGGAACTTGTTGAAGTCCGTCCCTTTGATCCCCTCCTTAACGGCCGACATCGCCTGCATAACCATCTCGCAGGTAAGCCCAATCTCGGTGCCGTCTTGGATGCCGTCGTTGTCCGTGTCGGCAGACAGCGGGTTCAGAAGCCACTGGAGCTCGCGGCCGTCCCAAATGCCGTCGTCGTCGGTGTCGACATCCAGAGGGTTCGTCCCTAGGCGTAGCTCATCGCCGTTTAGGATTCCGTCGCCGTCCGAGTCTACGTTGGGGTCGAGCTGAGCATCTGGCCCACCAGCGCCCGACCTTCCAGAGGAAAGAGAGTTGCTCACCGACTGGAACGGCGCACTTGCGATGTTTGAAGCCGATTGCAACGAGTTGCTTGCGGACGAAAAGGGCGATGTGAGCAGATCGCTCGCCCTTCCACCCACCGCAAGCCCCCCCGTCAGCACGGCGATACCCGCCACGGCCAACGGAAGGCGCAGTAAGGGAAATCTTCCCTTCCTCCACTTCATGGACTCTTCCCTCCCTTTAGCGTTATTCAACAGATGAAACCAAAACCCAAGAAGGAACGCACGCAACCCATTTGCCTTTCGAAAGGCCAATTTTGCTGTCGTTATTCTAATCAATGGAAAGAGGGTTGTCAACCAAAAAAACGGCTTGTAGCAAGCCTAACACATGCTAGAAAGCTGTCAAGATCAGGAAAAGGCCTCCTGAAGAGCCCTTTTTAGGCTTATCGCCCTTTTCGGGGTTGCATGGATTGCATCCGCCAAGTCTTCATAGGAGGCATCAAGCAGGCTTCTTGGGGTCGCAAATCTCATCAAAAGGCGCTTTTTGGTCAGCCTACCAACCCCTTTGACGTTGTCCAGCCAGGAAGCAAGGGCGCGCTTTTGCCTGCGCTTCCTGTGGAACGTCACGGCAAAACGGTGCGCCTCGTTCCTTAGGCGCTTGAGTAGCTTGAGCGCGGGGGCATACTCAGGCAGGACCAATGGCGTGTCCTCCATCGGCAGGATAACCCTCTCGTAATCCAAGCTAGAGTGCTTTTTGGCGATCCCGATCGTCGGGACCGCTCCATACCCCTGCTCGTTTAGCGCCTCTTTGGCCGACGAAAGCTGCCCGCGACCTCCGTCCACGACGATTAAGTCCGGGGAAAGCCCAACCTTCGAAAGCTCCAGCAACCCCCGGCCTACGGCCTCTTTAATCGAGAGGAAATCGTTGGGGCCGCCCTTAACGGATCGAACGATAAAATGGCGGTAATGCGGCTTGCTCGGTCTCCCCCCCCTAAAAACCACCATGGAAGCCACAATGTCCTGGCCCAAGAGGTTGGAAACATCGAACCCGGCGATGGTCTCCAGAGAGCCCGGGAGCTTGAGTGCCATCCGCAAGTCAAGAATTTCCCTTTCGGCCTCGAGCGCGTCGTCTAGGCGCTCAAGGAGCCGTTGACGGGCGTTCTGCTCGGCCTGGCCCATTAAGGCGAGCACGTCGGGAACAGCCTTTGGAGACGTCAAGATCTTTACGTCAAGCCCGGCCCGTTGGGAAAGCAGCTCTTTGAGCGCCTCTTTTCCTTCAGGCAAGAACGGCACGTAGAGCACGCCGGGGATATTCGAGCCTTCTTGGTATGCATCCGCGAGCAAGCGGGTGAGCGTCTCTTTGGGGTGTACGTCCAAACCCTGGCCGTGGTAGGCCAGGCCGCCTTCAAGCCGGCCTTCGCGAAGGCATAAGCGGTAGGCCGTAGCTAGCCTGCCTTGCTGGGCTAGCGCCCAAACGTCCGCGCTACTTAGCCCCCGGTAGACAACGACGTGCTGCGCCTGAACGGCCTGCTCGAGCATTTTTAGCCTGTCTCGGAGCTGGGCCGCCTTCTCGAACTCGCACCTCTCGGCATGGCGCTCTATCTGATCTTTGAACAAAGGCTTTAGCTCGCCAAGCCGGCCCCGAAGCGCCGACACAATCCCTTTGAGCAGGCGCGCATAGGCATCCTGGTCGATCAGCCCCACACAAGGAGCACTGCATAGCCCAAGCCCATGCTTGAGGCATGGCCTGACCCGGTTCCGGAACTCAGCATCCGAGCATGTCCTTACGGGAAAGACGGGCTCCAAAAGGTGCAAGAGGTCCCGGATCGCTCCGCCAGATGGGTAGGGCCCGAGGATTAGCTGGTCTTTTTTAGTTTTTGGGCGCCTCTGAATGCAGGGCCTAGGGAAGGGGTGCGAAAGGTCGATGACGAGGCTAATGTAGGTTTTGTCGTCCCTAAAGCGGATGTTGTAGCGCGGCCTGAAGCGTTTGATAAGCTCGTCTTCTAAAAGCAGCGCCTCCTTCTCGTTCCCCGTAAGAACCCAATCGATCCCCCGGGCCTTGGAAAGCAAAAACCCAACCTGAGAGCGGGCGTCTTTTTGGGTTAGGTAGCTCCTTACCCGTCTTTGCAGGTTTTTGGCCTTGCCAACGTACAGGACTTGGCCGTCCTGATCGAGAAATTTGTACACCCCAGGACCGGAAGGAAGGCCTTTCCAGGCTCTAAAAAGCTCTGGATAGGCTTTTGCCTCAAGCATGGTTCGTCCACTTGAGCGCGAGCGCCTTGAGCCTTCTTAGCTCGTCCCTAAGGCTTGCCGCCTGTTCGAACTCCCAGGCCTTTGCCGCATCCTTCATCCCCCGTGCCACCTCTTTGATGCGCTTATCGAGGTCGGAGGATGTTTTGAAGACCCTTGCAAGCTCTGCGTCGCCTACGACATCCACGGCGTCCAAGGCTTCCTGCGCTGCCAAGCCAAGAGGAGCGTGTACGGCCTTCTGAATGCTAGCCGGCGTGATTCCGTGCGCTTCGTTGTAGGCCCGCTGGATCGCTCGGCGCCTGTCGGTCTCCGCGATCATCCCCCGCATCGAAGGGGTCATGGTATCGGCGTACAGAATGACCTCTCCGTTGACGTTCCTGGCGGCCCGGCCGCAGGTCTGGATGAGAGAGACCTGGGAGCGCAAAAACCCCTCCTTGTCGGCATCCAGGACCGCCACGAGCGAGACTTCTGGGATGTCTAGGCCCTCCCTTAAAAGGTTCACGCCAACGAGGCAATCGAAGCTCCCAAGCCGTAACTCCCTGATGATCGCCATCCTCTCAAGCGCATCGACGTCCGAGTGTAGGTAGCGGGCGCGAATACCCGCACCCATGACGTACTCAACCAGGTCCTCGGCCAGCCTTTTTGTCAGCGTCGTCACGAGCACCCGTTCTTTCCTTGAGACCCTCGTCTTGATTTCGGCGACCAAGTCGTCGATTTGGTTTTTCGCGGGCTTGACCCGAACTTGCGGGTCTAGAAGGCCCGTGGGCCTGATGATCTGCTCTATAACCCGCCCTTTGCTCTTTCTCAACTCGTACGGTCCGGGCGTTGCGCTGACGTACACTGCCTGTTGTACCATGCCCTCGAACTCTTCGAAGGTTAGCGGCCGATTGTCCAGCGCGCTAGGAAGCCTAAACCCGTACTCGACGAGCGTCTTTTTGCGAGCGGTGTCTCCTCGGCTCATGCCCGCGATCTGGCCGGCCGTCAGATGGGATTCGTCCAAGAATAAGAGGAAGTCTTCGGGAAAGTAATCGAGCAGGACAGGCGGAGGCATACCGGGAGGCCTGCCCGTCAAATGCCTCGAGTAGTTCTCGATCCCGTGACAAAAGCCCATTTCGGAAAGCATCTCCAAATCGAAGCGGGTACGCTGCTCGAGCCTTTGGGCCTCGAGCAGCTTGCCTTGGCGCTTAAGCGTCTCAAGGGCTTCTTCAAGCTCGTTTTCGATGGATCTCGCGGCGCGCTTTAGCCTGTCCTCCGGCGTGACGTAGTGCGAATTGGGGAATATGCGAACGGCCTCGAGCGTTCCGAGCCGTTTCCCCGTAAAGGCCTCGACTTCAAGGACGCGCTCAACCCGGTTTCCGAAGAATTCCACCTTGACGGCGCGCTCTTCTTCGTGTGCCGGGAAGATTTCGAGCGTATCCCCCCTGGCCCTGAAGCTTCCCCTTCGAAAATCGACCTCGTTTCGCTCGTAGAGAATCTTCACGAGTTCTCGCATGAGCTTCTCGGGGGACAACTCCATGCCGGGCTCTAGGGTGATATGCATCCCTCCGTAAGTCTCCGGCTCTCCCAAGCCGTAGATGCATGACACGCTCGCGACGATGAGCACATCCCGCCTTGTCAGCAGGCTCCTTGTGGCGCTGTGCCGCATCTTGTCGATGTCGTCGTTGATGGCCGAGTCTTTCTCGATGTAGGTGTCGGTTTCGGGGACGTACGCCTCCGGCTGGTAATAATCGTAATAGCTGATAAAAAACTCGACCGCGTTCTCGGGGAAGAGCGAGGCAAACTCCTGGTAAAGCTGGGCGGCTAGCGTCTTGTTCGGGGCGATGACGAGCGCGGGCCGGTTTAGGGCCTCGATCACCTTGGCCATCGTAAACGTCTTCCCCGAGCCCGTAACCCCAAGGAGCACCTGGTAACCAGCGCCCCCTTCAAGCCCACGAACGAGCTCTTCTATGGCTTTAGGCTGGTCCCCTTTTGGACGAAACGGCTCTTGAACCCTGAAGGGCGGACTTGGCTCGAGCGGATGTCCCATGGTCAGCCTCTACACGTCCAGGCGCACCAGCGTACCCTCCGGGGTATCTTCTAGCAAAACTCCATAGCCTTTCACCTGCTCGCGGATGGCGTCCGCCCTCCGGAAATCTTTTTGCCCTCTTGCAAGCTCACGCGCCCGGACAAGCTCTTGGAGCGTACCTTGATCCAAGCGCTTTTCCTTAAAAAACGCCGATTCGATGCGCTCGAGGAAGGCGTACGGCTCCAACCCGAACGCTCCCAAAATCTCGCCCGCTTCCTTATAAAGCTCTAGAAGCTCTTGGTAGGTCTCCTCATCCACTCCGGGCTTTTCTTGCAGAAGGCCCAGCGTCTTGAAGATCGCCCCGATGGCCTTTGGAGTGTTGAGGTCGTCCTTAAGAGACCCTAGAAATTCTTCCTTCAGGGCACGAGCCTCTTTTGTGCGCCCCTTGCCTCCTTGGCCCGATCGCAAACGCGCCTCTTGGCGAGCCCTTGCAACGTAAAAACGGTACAAAGCCCGCCCAGTATTCTCCACGAGCTCTAAGGAAAAATCCAGCGGGCTCCTGTAGTGGGTCGAAAGCAGTGCAACCCGAAGTGCCTCCGGATGGTAGCTCGCCCTAAGGTCACGAAGGTACACCGTGTTGCCCAACGACTTAGACATCTTAACGTCTTTCATCGTCACAAACCCGACGTGCATCCAGAGGTTCGCCAAGGGCTTTCCAGTCGCGGCAAGCGTCTGGGCGCGCTCGTTTTCGTGGTGGGGGAAGACAAGGTCCTCGCCGCCGCCGTGGATGTCTAGCAAATCGCCGAGGTAACGCATGGCCATAGCCGAGCACTCGATATGCCACCCGGGCCTTCCTTTGCCAAACGGGCTTGGAAACCCGGCATCGGTATCGCTCGCCGCTTTCCAAAGCACAAAATCCAACGGGTCGCGTTTTTTAGGGTTGACTTCAACCCTGGAACCGGCGATCAGCTCGTCGAGCTCCTTTTTGGAAAGGACCCCAAAATCCGGCACTGAACGCACGCGAAAGTAGACATCTCCGCCAGCCTCGTAGGCCACACCCTTTGCAAGGAGCCTCTCGACCAATGCCACCATCTCTTGAATATGCTCCGTGGCGCGGGGTTCGACATTCGGAGGCTGGACGCCGAGCCATGCCATATCCCCTTGAAACGACGCGATCATTTCTTCTGTCAACCGCTCGTAAGGAATCCCCTTATCCCTAGCCCGCTCGAGTATCTTATCGTCGATGTCCGTGATATTCCTGACATAAAACGTCTTCAGCCCTTCGTGCCGAAGGAGGCGTGAGAGGACATCGAACACTACCATGACACGGCCATGCCCGATGTGGCAGTGGTCGTAGACCGTGACACCACAAACATAAAGCCCTACCCTGCCCGGCTCCAGCGGGGTCAGGGTCTCCTTGGACTGGGTAAGCGTATTGCGAAGCTGGATCATGGCTTTAACTCCTTTATTGAGGACACCACACGAGCGCGACGGCCTGCGCCATCACGCCCTCTCCTCGGCCGATTGCACCGACCCCCTCGGGATGCTTCGCTTTGAGCCCTACACGGCCTGAAGAAATGTCGAGGGCGGAGGCAATGTTGCGGCGCATAGAATCAAGATACGGGGCAACGGCCGGCCTTTCGAGGACAAGCACCGCATCGAGGCTCAAGATGCGTGCTTGGTGCTGAGCTACAAGCACCCCGACACGCTCCAAAAGCGTTAACGAACAAACCCCGCGGAACGATGGGTCATGTGCAGGGAACAGCGTACCGATGTCGGGTTCGCCCAGGGCTCCGAGAACGGCGTCCATAAGGGCGTGCAAAAGCGCATCCCCGTCGGAATGGCCAAGCGGACCACGGTCAAACGGAACACGAACCCCTCCCAGCACAAACTCTCTGCCTTGGACAAGGGCGTGCTGATCGAGGCCGAGGCCGGTTCGAAGCCCGTCTAGCAGGCCGTCCACGCCCTACCGACCCCCTACACTTAGGCCAAAAGATAACGGCTTGCGAATGCAAAATCCTCCGGGTAGGTTACCTTGAGGTTGAACGGGCTTCCTCTAACGACGCGCACCTCTTTGCCCAGAAGCCCTACGAGGTGGGCATCGTCCGGCGCATCCTCGATGCCCTTTTCTTTGGCGAACGCGTGTGCCCGGTGGAGGGTTTCCGGCAAGAACGCCTGCGGGGTTTGGATAAAACATAGCCCATCCCTCGGGATGTCCCGGACGATCGTCAACCCGTGCACTTCTTTGAGGGCGTCACGCACGAACACCCCGAGCGTTGCCGCTCCGAAGGTCCGCGCTTCTTTGAGCAACGGAGCGAGCAGGCTGCTTTCCAAGCAAGGCCTTGCCCCGTCATGAACGAGGACCAAATCAAGCCGTTCTCCCGCTAGCAGGGCAAGCCCGCTCCGCACGGAGGCCGTCCGTGTCGGACCGCCTGCCGCAAGGCGTATTGTTTCGTCAGGAACGATAGAGCGGGCATTCTCTACTTGGTTGGCCGGAAGAACAATCACGGGAACTACGCGGGCATCGAGCTCAAGGAGTGGCCTTAATGCCCAAAGCCAAAGCGGCTTACCTTGAATCTCGAAGAACTGCTTCGGGTAGGGCAACCCAGACCTCTCCCCTAACCCAGCAGCACACAGCACGATGCCGATTCGCATACACATACGCATGAAGCTTTTTGACCCGAAGGAACGCTTGAGCGCGGCTAAAGGGATTGGTTTCCGTTCAAAGCCGCCTCGATTTCATTTAAAGCCCTATCCGTGCTACAGCGCTTGGCCACGGCGATTTCCTGCGCGAGCAAGGCCTTAGACGTGTTCAAGATACGCTTCTCTCCGAACGAAAGACATTTCGTCAACCCGACGCTAGAGAGGGTTCGGAGCACTTGGGCGATTTGTACCGTATTCCCCGTTTTGATCCGCTCCATGTATTCCCGGAAGCGCCTGTTCCAGCTTTGCTTGTTATGGTTGTTTTCAACCTTGTCTACATCCGGCTCTTTCAAGATGGCCAGGATGCGTTCCGCAGTCTGCACGTCGACAACATGCCTAAGGCCAGCATTCTCGATCTTGTCTTCCGGGATTAAGATGCACATTTCTGCCCCTAAAGCCCTGAGAAGAAAAAACCGCTTGTTCGCGCCGGAGATTATTCTCTCAACAATCTTTTCTATTTTGCATACACCGTGCCCGGGATAAACGACGACTTCCCCAACTGCAAACATAACAAAAACCCGTGTCTTTTGGGGTTTAAGCCCGATTCAAGCTAGTCCTATTCATTCTAGTATGCTATAGAAAGTATGTCAACAAAACGCGTCTAGAGATTCACCCGATGCGGGCTCTCTACGCTTTAGGGCTTCCAGTATTGCCTTTTTCTTCATTAGCAACGTCTTGAGCGCTGCCACCTCCCCCTTTTGTTCGGCCTCCCTAATTTTTAGGTTAAGCTCCATGCTCATTCCCATCAAGACCTTGGCCCGAACCCTTGAGAGCAGCTCTTCAAACACGCTGTCTACCGAAGCCTGGCTTAAGGAGGAGTACGCGAGCGCCTCAAGGGCGTTCACGAAGCCTGTCAAGTAAGCTCCAGAAGCGCGCACTTCGGGGACTTCTCGAAGATTCTGCCAGAGCGGCCCCTGATCTTCTACAAGAGAAAGCCGTTCCATGGCTTCCCACACCCTTGCGAGACGATGGTCGCCGCCGCGCTTAAGAAAGCGGGAGAAGGGCCGAAATTTAGGGATAAACCTTGGAAACTGGATTAAGAACGCGAGCACTAAAGAAAAAGGCTCCGGCCGTAACGACACCCCGCTTTTTAGCTCATTGGGCCGCCCTTTTTGGCTGGACCTCAACCCGGGGGCAACGCCCGGGAGAACAAGGCCGAATTGCTCTTTAAAGCGCTCCCAGAGGAAGGCGCGGTACATAGGCTCCGGGCAGGCTTCCAATAGGCGGTGTAGCTCCCTGACAAGGGCAGTCCTTCCTTCAAGAGAAGACCCAAGCGCCTTAAGTCGCTCTAGAACGTAAAGGTCGACAAGGGGAACTCTGTTTGTGGCGTGCCTTTCGAAGCCTTCCTTACCGTAGGCGCGCAAATAGCTATCGGGGTCATGACCGTCCGGAAGCGCTAGCGCATACCCCCAGATCCCCATCTCTACAAGCAGGGCAAACGCCCGCAGAAGCGCGGCAACGCCCGCCTTGTCGCCATCAAACAAAAGACAGATGTTTGTGGCCTTTTTTGATAGCTTTTGGATATGCTCCTTCGAGAGCGCAACCCCAAGCGTTGCGACTACGTTCGTAAAGCCCGCCTGGAACATTGCCAGCACGTCGATGTAGCCCTCTACAACGAACACGCTTCCAAGCTTGCGAATGGCCTCGTCTGCGAAGGAAAGCCCGTAGAGGGTATGCCCCTTCTTGAACAGCCGGCTTTCTTTTGTGTTGAGATACTTCGGAGCCTGGTTTGGCATAAAGGCCCGCCCTCCAAACCCGACCACCCTACCCCTCTCGTCAAGGATCGGGAAAATGACCCGCATTCCTAAGGGATCACGGTAGCCGCCCGTGTCGGCGGGTTGCAGCACGCCGACCTCCACGGCCTGCTCGAGAGGTATCTCCGCTCGCTTGAGCGCAGCAACGACGTCTTTCGGGTCCCTGGGCGCGAACCCGAGGCAAAACTTTTCTTGGGTTGCTTTCGATAGACCGCGATCTTCCAAGTATCGGCGAGCCCCCTCTCCGATACGAGGATGGGCAAGGCAAGCGCTGTAGAAAGCCTGGACAGCCTCCAGGCAGTCCCACTCCTGCCTGGATTGAGCCTGATCTTGATTCCAGGCCTTTGGAAGGCCGTCCTCGAGCCCCACACGCCCGGCAAGCTCCTCGATAGCCTCCCGAAAGGAAAGCCCTTTGATCTCCATGTAGAAAGATATAATATCGCCCGTCTTACGACAGCCGAAACAGTAGTAGAACTGCCCGTCTGGGTTTACCGTAAAAGATGGAGTTTTTTCTTCATGGAACGGGCATAGCCCAAAAAGACGGGAACCCCGCTGGACAAGCTGAACATACTCCCCTACCAGCTCTTCCAGCGGGAGACGTTGCTTGATGAGCTCGGCGAGTGGCGGAGGGTACGCCATCGCGGACTTCTTCTAGGGAAACAAGCGCCGAAGGACCTGCTGAACCCGCTTGCCTTCGGCCCTACCCTCGGCCCGCTCGAGGACAAGCCTGGTCAAGGGCTGCGCTTCTTTAAGGGATGTCGCACCATGCTCTTCAAGAACATCCCGAACTAGACGTTCGAGCTGCTCCTCGCTAAGCTGCTGAGGAAGGTAGGCTTCTAGGATTTTTGCCTCTTCGGCCTCCTGGTCGGCTAAATCCTGCCTCCCACCCGTGCGGTATGCCTCAACCGATTCCTCGCGCTGCTTTACGAGCATTTGAACCACACGCAGCTCTTCTTGCGTCGTAAGCCCCCTGCCTTCTTCGATTTCTTTGTTGCGAAAGGCCGCCTTCAGCATGCGAAGCGTTGAAACCTTGAGCTTTTCCCCGGCCTTCAAGGCCGTCTTGTACTCTTGCTCTAGTTCCTCTTTAAGGCCCATGGCTTCCAGCTCCCTGAAGCCGTCTTTGGCGTTGCTTTTCCCTCCTAATCACGCGCTTTCTTGCCGCAAGCGCTTTGCGTTTGCGCTTGATTGAGGGCTTTTCGTAGTACTCCCGCCTGTAGACTTCCGAGAGGATTCCTGCTTTTTCACACTGCTTCTTAAAGCGCTTGAGCGCAGTTTCGAACGATTCATTGTCGCTAATCACAACATACGTCATCCTAAGGCCATCACCCCCTTCCGTTAAATCAAGGAAAACAAAACCCCCCTTAACCGATCTAGCTCTAGGGTAGCGCCGAAGAAAGAGCGTGTCAAACGAGACACCGGCTAAGGGAGGCGCGTGATCGTACCCGGCTGAAGCGCGCTATTCGAAAACGCCCCTTGAAACGCCGCAATGGGCGAAGAAACGAAACAGCCAAACCAAAGGACGAGGATTGCGCAGGCCGCGACGGCTACCTTCGCTCCAAGCCCCTTGAGCGGGATGGTCACAGCCCGAGCCTCGGGCATCATGAACAGGGCGACAAGGACGCGTAAGTAATACCCTAGGGATATGACGCTGTTTAGTACTCCGATTACGGCTAGCACGGGCATTCCCGCCGAAAGCGCAGCGGCAAACAGGTAATATTTCCCGACAAACCCGGCCGTTGGCGGAATCCCTACCATCGAAAGGATGAACAACGCCATCGCCACCCCCAAGAATGGGTGGCGAAGTCCCATCCCCCTGAGGTCATCCAACGTCACGTTCTCTTCGCCACGCTGTCCGAACGCAATCACGACCGCAAACGCGCCCACGTTCATGAACATGTATGCCAGCAGGTAGTAAAGAACTCCTTGCTGACCAAGGGCGTTAAAGCTGAGCAACCCGACCAGGAGGTACCCCGCGTGTGCGATGCTAGAAAAGGCGAGAAGGCGTTTGATGTTCGTTTGGTACAACGCCCCCAGGTTTCCGGCAAACATGGTAAGCACGGCTACAACCCATCCAAAAGGCTTAAGGGCGGGAAGAACATCGGACGGAAGAGAAAAGAGGATACGTATCAGCGCTCCAAACGCGGCAACCTTGACAAAGGTCGCCATAAACGCCGTGATCGTCGTCGGCGCCCCCTCGTAGACATCCGGAACCCACGCATGAAAAGGCGCAAGGCCCGCCTTGAAGGCGAGCCCGCACAAAAGGAGGGCGAGGCCGAAGGCGCACATTAGCCCGTGCCGATTCGAGGAGATTGCGAATGCGGCCAGCCCTTCAAGGTTTACAGTACCAAGCGCACCGTAGAGGAAAGAAATGCCGTAGAGCATGACAGCGCTAAAGAACGCTCCAAGGTAAAAATATTTCACCCCGGCCTCTGGCGATTTTTCAAAGTTCCGCTTAAGCCCGCAGAGCACGTACAGCGGCATGCTTAACACCTCAAGCCCGAGGAACAACGTCAAAAGGCTTGCAGCCTTGAACATAAAAAACCCGCCGACCAGGCTAAGTAAGACAAGCCCGTAGTACTCCGCCTTGTGGATCCCCTCTCTCGAGAGGTAGGCAGGGGACATGAAAAGCACCAGCAGGCCGGAAACAAGGCTGAACAGCCCGAGGAACGCGCCCAATCGATCGGAGACGACCAAGCCGTAGAAAGATCGCGCAACACCGTCGATGCCGGATGAGCTAAGCAAAAACAACCCCAACGTCACGAGGACCAAAACACCGACCGCCCACGCGCCCGTCAGACTCGTGTTTGGTCGTTGCCATGCCCCCAGCAAGATAAACAAAAGCGCAAGGAGAGACAACGCAACTTCTACTGCGATAAGGTCAACTCGAAAATCCATAGGCTACCCTTCCCTTGAGCCGTTGTGGGCGACTATTCCGGCGGGCCTGTAAGGCTTAACCCCGGGAACGTTGACCTCCTCGAGAATCCGGCTTAGGCTCGGCTCGAGCCTTCCCAAAAATGGGGCCGGAAACAGGCCAATCCAAACGAACAAGGCAACAAGGGGAGCCATTACGGCAACCTCTCGAAACGATAGATCCCTTAGTGCACGGTTGGCCTCGTTTCGAATAGGGCCGTAGAACACCTTCTGGACGGCTTGAAGCAAGTACCATGCCCCTAGCACGACCCCCGTACCCGCGAGAACGCCGACAATCGGCTGGTTCAAGAAGCTGCCAAGAAGAATGTTCCATTCCCCGATGAACCCGTTTAGGGCTGGCAAGCCGATAGACGAGAGCGTGGTGATCAAAAACAGGGTTGCATACTTAGGCATCAGGCTCCCGATACCGCCGAACTCGTCTAAGAGGCGGGTATGCCTCCTTTCGTAAATCATACCGACCAGAAAGAACAACCCGCCCGTAGAGAGCCCGTGGTTCACCATCTGAAGCATAGAGCCTTGGTAGGCCAGAAGGTTGAAAGAGAACAAGCCAACGATGACGAACCCCAAATGGCTAACGCTCGAGTAGGCGACAAGCTTTTTAACATCCGGCTGCACCATGGCAACCAGCGCCCCGTACACGACCCCAACGACGCCAAGGCCGAGCATCCACGGGGCGACCTCTCTGGCAACGTCCGGAAACAGAGGAATGGCAAACCTAAGGAAGCCGTACGTTCCCATCTTAAGCAAAACACCCGCTAGAATCACGCTTCCCACGGTAGGTGCTTCCACGTGGGCATCCGGAAGCCAGGTGTGAAAAGGAAAAATGGGGACCTTGATCGCAAACGCGAGCGCAAACGCAGAGAACAAGACGGCTTGCGTTGCAAAGGCCATGTCTAGCTGGTACCAATCTAGCACGCTGAAAGACCATACGCCCGTCTGAGCGTGGTATGTATATCCGCTGTAGAAAATGGCCAGCAGCATGAGCACGCTGCCCAGCATCGTGTACGCAAAGAACTTCATCGAGGCGTAGACCCTTCGCTCCCCTCCCCATATTCCGATGATGAAGTACATCGGAACAAGAACGGCATCCCAGAATACGTAAAACAGGAACATATCCAGGCTGGCAAACGTTCCTGTAATGGCGGCCTGCTCAAAAAGAAGGCACACGAGGAGTGGCTTGAGGCGCTGAACCGAATCTCCCAGGCTAAGAACGCACAAAGGAAACAAGAGGGCGGTCAGAAGAATCAAGAACAAGCTGATTCCATCCGCGCCCAATTGGTACCGAATTCCCAATGCGGGCATCCAATCTAGGCTTTCGAGCAGGACGAACCCACCTCGGACCGAGGAAGAATCATACGCACAAAAGGCCCATGCAGCGACGGAAAGCTCTACCAGCCCCCCCAAAAAAGCAAGGGTCTTCAGCGTGCCCTTCGAAGAGCCAGGAACAACGATCAAGGCCGCCGCAAGCACGACGGGGAAAAATATCAAGAACGATAGGCAAGGAAAACCTGCTACTTCCATGCACGCACCCTCAAAGCAAAAATGTCAGACACACCACGAGCACAGCGAGAGACGCGAACGCCATGAGTGCGTAGAATTGAACGTTACCGTTTTGTAGGACGCGTACGCCCGCGCCCGCGGCGAACGTCAGGTAGGCCATCGCGTTGACCAGCCCGTCGATGAAGAGCACGTCCACGACTATCCATAGCCCCTGCGCAAGCAGGACGATCGGCCTAACCACGAGCGCATTATAGATTTCATCCACCCAGTATTTATTCCATAACAGCCGATAGCCCCTAGAGAACATCTGGCCCACCAAATAAGGTAACCCCGGGTAACGGAGGTAAAACACGTACGCTAGAAGGATGCCAAACAACGCCACGCCCAGGCTTACCGCCATCAGCACAAATTCAAGGATGGGGGAGGCATGAGCCTCACTGTGCGGCATGGGCAAAACACTCGATAAAAAACCGCTGAATCGCGCAAGGGATTCGGACCCTGGAATCTCGACGAACCCGGACACGAGTGACCCTAGGGCCAAAACAACCAACGCTACTGCCATCTTAGGGCTTGCATCGTGCACATGCTCGTACGTATGCCTCTCTAGCCTGGTCTCTCCGTGAAACGCCAAGAATATCACTCGAAACATGTAGAATGCCGTCATGAACGCCCCGAGGACGCCTAGCGCCCAAAAAATAGGCCCATAATGGCTCCATAGCGCCGAAAGGATTGCATCTTTGCTGAAAAACCCGGCAAAGGGAAAGATGCCCGAGAGCGCCAACGCTCCAACAAGGAACGTCCAGTACGTAAGGGGCATTTTTTGTTTGAGCCCTCCCATCTTTTGGACGTCAAGTTCCCCGTGGAGCGCGTGCATCACAACACCAGAACCCAAGAACAAGCAGGCCTTGAAGAACGCGTGAGTGAACACGTGGAATACGCCGTACGAAAAAGCCTGGGCGCCCAAAGCAGCGAACATGTAGCCAAGCTGGGATATTGTCGAATAGGCAAGTACGCGCTTCATGTCGTTTTGGACGAGAGCAATGCTGGCGGCCAAAAGAAGCGTCAAGACGCCTATCAGGGTCACCACGAACAGCGCGGGGGGAGAAAGGAGATAAAGAGGATGAACCCTGGCGACCATGTACACTCCGGCTGTCACCATCGTCGCCGCATGGATGAGCGCCGAGACGGGAGTGGGGCCTTGCATCGCGTCCGGCAGCCAAACGTACAGAGGAATCTGGGCGGATTTTCCCGTAGCGCCGACAAAAAGAAGCAGCGGGATCGCGTGGACAAGCCATACCGACCCCCGAAGCGTCTCCGGGGCCCTTGAAAGCACATCGTGAAACGAAAGCGTCCCGAAGGCGTACACGATGCAGAACATTCCAACCAAAAACCCAAGATCCCCGATACGATTCACGAGGAACGCCTTTTTGCCGGCGTTTGCGTTGACGTCCTCCATGTACCAAAACCCTATCAACAGGTAGGAGCAAAGGCCGACCCCTTCCCAGCCGATGAACATCAACAAGAAATTGTCCGCAAGAACCAAAAGCAGCATCATCGTCATGAAGAGGTTTAGGTACGCGAAATACCGGCCAAAGCCCGGGTCGTCCTTCATGTAATCCGAGGAGTAGAGATGGATAAAAAACCCGACGAACGTGACGAACGCGATCATGACCGTCGAGAGGGCATCCAGGCGCAGCGCGAAAGGAATCTTCAACGTACCTATGCTCATCCAGGTGTAGAGCGTCTCGACAAAGGCGCGTTCGCCTTCGAGGCTAGAGAATTCGGAACCAGAGAAGAACCGCCAGCCCAAAAGCAGCATCCACAAAAACGAAAGCCCGACGGATCCCACACCTACCCAAGCGATCGTACGCTTCGAGAGCCGGCCTCCAAAAAGGCCGTTTACGAGAGCGCCCAACAATGGAAACAGAAGAATGGGGTAGATCGGCATGGCTAAAGCCTCTAGCCTCGCATCAGGTTAATGTTGTCGACGTTAATCGTCTTCCTTGTACGGTACAGCAAAAGGACAAAAGCAAGCCCGATCGCCGCCTCGGCGGCCGCAACCACCATGACCATAAAAACAAAAACCTGCCCTTCACTCTGGCCTAACTGCCTGGCGAACGCGAGGAACTGGAGGTTTACGGCGTTAAGCATGATCTCGACCGCCATGAGAATGACGATCAAATCCCTACGGACAACGACGCCAACCGCACCGATAAGGAAAAGGATCGCCGCAACAAACATGTAGGAAGAAGGTCCAGCCATGTAGCTCCCCTTTTATGCCTTTCGCTTGGCTAACAAAACTGCACCCACAACCCCCACGAGCAACACGAGCGAGGTCAGCTCGAACGCCAACGCGTATTCTTTAAAAAGCGGACCGGCTATGAAGCGAACGTCCCCAAACTCTTGGGGGGTAGGCATGAAGCCTTCTTTGGTCGGGAAAAACTTACCCGCCAAAAAAAGGAGCGCCACCGCCCCGAACGCGACTCCCCAAGCCCTCGTCACGCCGAGCGTAAGAGGAGGAAGCTCTTCCTGGGGAAGGTTCAGTATCATGATGATAAAGCCAAACAGGACCATGACGGCACCGGCGTAGACCAACACCTGAATTACGGCGATAAAGTGTGCATCCAACAAAAGGAACAGACAGGCTAGCGCGAACATGCTGCCCATCAAGAACACAGCGCTTACCACTGGATTTTTTTTCAAGACGACCCCTAAAGCGCAACCTACGGCCAGGGCAGAAAACAGCCAGAAGAACGCCACCTGCATAACCCTTACCCCTTCACGGCCAAAACCGCCGCCGCAGTAACGGCGATGTTCAGCAGAACCAGCGGAAGAAGAACCTTCCAACACAAAGCCATGACTTGGTCGTACCGGAACCTGGGCAAGGTCCAGCGAATCTGCATCAGCAGCCACAAGAAGGCAACTACCTTAAGGCAGAAGGTAAGAACCTGCAAAAGCGCGACCCAAGACCCGGAAAGATGCACGACCCCTACCAAAGGGAAGGCCAGCCCCCTTGCGACATCTACCGGTAGCTGCCATCCGCCGAAGAAGAGCGTAGCGCTTAGGCCGGCCACCAGAACCATTTCGCAAAACTCAGAGAACAGGAAGGCCGCGTATTTCATTCCAGAGTATTCGGTGAAATACCCGGCTACGATCTCGGATTCTCCTTCAGGGAGGTCAAAAGGCATCCTCTTGGTCTCGGCAAACGCCGCCGTAAAGTACAATAGGAACCCCACCGGCTGCACGAAGACGCCCCATCTGGGAATAAATCCCAACCAATAGCCACCCTGCGCGCGAACAATCTCGTTTAAATCGAGCGTGCCGTACACCAAAAGAATACCGACCACCGAGAGCCCGAGCACAACCTCGTACGAGAACATCTGTGCCGCCCCCCTTAGGGCACCGAGCAGGCTGTAGCGGTTGTCCGATGCCCAGCCGGCGAGCGTGATGCCGTAAGCGGATAACGAGGAAATGGCGAACACAAGCACGACGCCGGCGTTTATGTCGCTCACCCTAAGGGACACCTCTCTCCCTAAAACGTGCACGTTGTCCCCAAACGGGATTACGGCGAACGTCATCAGTGCCGGCACGATGGCCAGGGCAGGTGAGAGCATGAACAATACGCGATGTCCGTGCAAAGGGACGAAGTCTTCTTTTGTGAACAGCTTCAAGGCGTCGGCGATCGGATGGAACAGCCCGATCATGCGTACCCCGAAGATGCTCGCCCTGTTCGCCCCGATTCGATCCTGAAGGATCGCGGACTGCTTGCGCTCTACCCAGGTCAAAAGACCTGCTATGCCGAGCACGAACAGGAACATGAACAGGACTTTGCAGGTTACGATCAACAGGTCAATCCACATACCCTACGCCTCAAGATGTTTGGCTTGCTCTTCGCTGGGCAAGCTTACCCCTTCAAGCCCGACATCCGCAAGGGATGCCCCCGAAAGCCCCGCAATCACCTCGAGGAAGCGCCTTGTGATGTCCTCTAGCTTTCCAACCTGAAACGACTCGCCCATGAACTCCGCCAAGAGACCGAGCGATTCGTTATCGGCCAAAATGTCCTGGTTTAGCCTGTACGCCTTCCGAACGCGCTGAACATGCCCGGTAACGTTCACCCAAGTGCCGTCTTTTTGAATCATGCTTGCCGACGGGATAACAAACGTTGCCTCCGAGAAGAGCGCTTTCCGTTTGGAGGTAAACATTGCAAGCGTTCGCAACGCCTTGAACGCCTCCTGCATGCCCGGCCAGGCGGCCTTAAGCCCCTCCCAAGTGTCGCCAAAGAGCATAACGGCTTCCAGCTTCCCTGCCTCGAGATCTTGCTTAAACGCATCGATAGTGTAGGGCTTCGCCGACCTAGAGGCAAAGAGGCTGAGCCCTCTTGAGTTGCTTGCCATCTCGCCCGTCAGCAGAAGGTCATCTTTTGGGCCCTTGGGCGCCGGTACGTCGAGAACAACGCGGCTCGAGCCGAAAACTTCCGCCATAAAGGCGCAAATAGCGAACATTTCCTCGTTCGTCCTGTCCGGAGCGACAAGCACCGCGACGGGGGCCTCCTCGGCCTTGCCCTTGAGCCCCTTAAGCCCTTGCGCCAGCAAACCAAGGAGCTCCGGTGTGCCCATTTCCTTGGTTCCGGAATCTTCCCGCACCCATCCTTTAAGGATTAACGAAGAAGAATCCTCTTCTTTATAAGAATACCTCCCGATGTCGCAC
This sequence comes from Nitrospirae bacterium UBA2233, assembly GCA_002347965.1. GTDB lineage: Bacteria > UBA2233 > UBA2233 > UBA2233 > UBA2233 > UBA2233. Next base: position 109,020 of record DDYN01000031.1, read on the forward strand.
ATCCAGGCATGATTGACCGACTCGTTTTGCCTGGGCGTAAACCGGTAGATCTTTTTATCCTTGTGCCATGCCGTGATGTTGCATCCCCTGGAACACCCCGGGCATACCGTATCCGTCCTCGAGAGGAACCAAACGCGCATCTTGAACCGGAAATCTTCGCTCGTCAGCGCGCCTACCGGGCAAATGTCGGCCAGGTTGCCCGCGTAGAGAGTGTCCAAAGGCTCCACAAGGGCGATCTCTTCGTGGTCGCCCCTGTTGGTTACGGCGATGGCACGCTTGCCGACGACCTCATTCATAAATCGCACGCAACGCGTGCATAGAACGCACCGTTCGGCATCGAACACAATTCCGGAACCCCAACGAACGGCCTTTCTCGGCTTCTTAACCTTGAACTCCTCGGGCATTCGGCTTTTGTAGAGGCCGACTTCCATGTAGTAGTCCTGGAGCTTGCACTCCCCGGCTTGGTCGCATACGGGGCAATCGAGGGGATGGTTAATAAAGATAAACTCCAGCACGTCAGCACGCGCTTCTTTGACTTTCTGGGAATCCGTCAGGACGGACATGCCATCCCGCACGTTTGTGTTGCAAGAAATCTGGAGCTTTGGCATCCCCTCGATTTCCACTAAACACATCCGGCAGTTGCCGGCAACCGAGAGGTTGGGATGGTAGCAAAACCTGGGGATGTAGACCCCCACCCGGTCGCAAACGTCGATCAGCCTCTCGCCCTCTGCGACGTCGTAGCGCTCGCCGTTTATAACAACGCTGGCCATGCAACCTCCTTTATGCGCACTTGGCCCAAACCCCTCAAGCTGCCCTCTTGGGCCTAACTGGACACCGTTTCTCGCGAACGTGCGCTTCGAACTCATCCCTGTACTTCTGAAGATAGCTTAAAATGGGCAGGGCGCAGGCGTCCGCCAGGGGACAAATCGTTCTCGCGCTCATACCTTTGGCGATCTTCTCCAAAAGCTCGATATCGGAGGCCGTTCCATGTCCCCCTTCGATCCGCCTTAGGACTTTCTCGGCCCACCCTGTCCCTTCTCGACACGGAGAACACTGCCCACAAGATTCATGAGCATAGAACCTCGCCAGGTTATGCAGCGCCCAAACCATGCAGGTTCCCTCGGCCATGGCGATAATCCCGCCAGACCCTCCCATCGATCCGATTTTGGCAAGTTGATCGAAATCCATCCCGACATCTATTTCTTCGGGCCTCAGGATCGGCGCGGAAGAACCCCCTGGAATGACGCCCTTCAGCGGGATATCCCCGATAATACCCCCTGCGTGTTCGTACAGGATTTCCCGAAGCGGGGTCCCCATAGGAAGCTCATACACGCCGGGTCTTTTTACGTGTCCGCTTACGCTAAACAGCCTCGTCCCGCCGTTGCGATCAGACCCTATTTTGGCGAACCAATCCGCCCCGTTGAGCAAAATTTGGGGAACATGCGCGATCGTTTCGACGTTGTTCACGATCGTTGGGCACCCGAACACGCCCACGACGGCGGGGAATGGGGGCTTATTGCGGGGTCTCCCGGGCTTCCCCTCTAGCGATTCTATAAGCGCCGTCTCTTCTCCGCAGATGTAGGCCCCCGCGCCAGGATGGACATAAACGTCCAGGTCAAACCCTGATTTTAGGATGTTCTTCCCTAGGTAGCCGGCTTCTTTTGCCTCCTCTATCGCTTTGCCGAGTGCCTCCATGCAAAACGTAAACTCACCTCGCACGTAGATATAGGCGGCATGAGCACCGAGCGCGTAAGAGGCAAGGAGCACGCCCTCAATCAGCCTATGCGGATCCCGGGTCATGATCGTGCGATCTTTGAACGTCCCTGGTTCTCCCTCGTCGCCGTTGATCAGCAAGTACACGGGCTTTTTGGGTGGCTTCGAAATAAAGCTCCACTTCATACCGGTAGGAAAGCCAGCCCCGCCTAGACCCCTTAAATTGGAGCGCTTGACCTCTTCAATCACGCTCTCCGGGGCAATCTTTCCGAGCACCTTCCGGACCGCCTGGTAGCCTCCGGTTTTCGTGTAGGTCTCAAGCGTGTGGGAGTCATCTCGATCAAAATTTTGTGTCAAAATCTTGATTACTTTTTTCATGCCGTTTCTTTTTTACCCCTTCCAAAACAAGCGTCGAATGACCACGAGAAAAGGGGTTCATGCCTCCCTTTTGGGCCCCTTAGAGAGCTCATTTAAGACAGACCCCAGCCTGTCGATCGTCTGAAGCTCGTAGTAGGTTTCGTTGATCCGCACTACGGGGGACTCTCCGCACCCGCCCAAGCATTCCACCGTCTTGAGCTCGAAGAGTCCGTCCGGAGTCATCTCGCCCTCTTTGATTTTTAGCCGATTTTTTAGGTAGACAAGCAGCTCTTCTTGGCCAAGGAGCGCACAGGACAAGCCTCTGCACACTTGAATGACGTATTTAGCCTGAGGCCTTCTTGCAAACAGCGTGTAGAAGGTGAGTACCTCCACGGCCACGGCAAGCGGAATATCCAAAAGCCCGGCAACGGCTTCGGCAACGGGGTCCGAGATATAACCAAACTCCCGCTGGACGAGGTGCAGGACCGGCAATAAGCAGGCCTGTTTGGTCGGGTAGGCCTGTAGGATCGATTCGAGCTCTGCTTGGGCTTCCTTTGAGAAGGCCAAGACTTCCGGGCTCATCGTTCCATCTCCCCGGCAATCATGTTGAGCGAGCCAAAGACCGGAACGATATCGGCCATCATCGCCCCCTTAATCATGAAGTCCATAGAAGAAACGATCATAAAGCATGGAGGACGAACCCGAACCCTGTAGGGACGGCCCGTCCCGTCGCTGACGATGTAGTAGCCAAGCTCTCCGTTGCCGCCTTCGACCATTTGATAGACTTCACCTTTAGGAGGCCTAATCCCCTCGTACACGAGCTTGAAGTGATTTACCAGCCCCTCGATCGTGTGGTAGACCTCCTGCTTGGGGGGCAAGATAACCCTTGGGTCGTTCACGGACACGGGCCCGTCGGGAATTTGGCGCATACACTGCTCTATGATCCTGACGCTCTGCTCCATCTCTCCCATACGTACGAGGTAACGATCGAGCGTGTCGCCGGTTGACCCCACGGGCACTTCGAAATCTACGCGGTCGTAGGCGGAGTAAGGAAAGGCCTTACGGACATCGTATGCTACGCCGCAAGCCCGAAGGCAAGGCCCCGAATAAGAGAAACTTAGCGCGTCTTCTTTGGAAATCGCCCCTACGTTGCGCGTCCTGTCGATAAAAATCCGGTTCTTAGTGAGCAGCTTGTCGGTCTCCGAGGTCACTTCCCTGATCACCGGAATAATGTCCCTAAGGTGCTCGAAAAACCCCTCCGGCAAGTTTGCCGCCAACCCGCCCGGCCTCATGTAGTTGATCGTGAGCCGATGTCCCGTTACCTCCTCGAGGATCCGGTAGATGAGCTCCCTTCCCTTCATGAGGTACAGAAACGGCGTGAACGCGCCAAGCTCCATGGCTGCCGCACCGATGCAGGTTTGATGGTCGCTTATTCTGGAGAGCTCGGAGAGCATCGTCCGGATATACTTGCAACGTTCGGGCACGTCCACGCCGAAGAACTTCTCGACGGCCAGACAAAAGCCCTCGTTGTTGATCAACGGGGAGACGTAATTGAGCCGGTCCGTGTAGGGAATGCAAAGCTGGTAGGTATGGTTCTCGCACTCTTTTTCGAACCCCCTATGGAGGTAGCCGAAGTTTGTATCCGAGTAAACGATCGTCTCACCTTCAACCTCGACTACGATCTGGATGACGCCGTGCATTGCAGGGTGGGACGGACCAACATTTACTCGCATCCTGCGGGTTTCCGTAGGTTCGAGGATGTCAACCTCGGCAGAAGGGGAAAGGCTTTTTTCGGTATCCATGCGACTCAACCCTGGGCTCTAAATCTCCTCTTCCTCTTCCCTTTCGGGAGAAAGAAGAGGTACGCGAGGTTGGGATTTCTTAAGCGGGTAGTCTTTCCTCAGGGGGTACCCTTCGAACTCGTCGTACATCAAAATCCGGCGCAAATCAGGATGGCCTGCGAACCGGATTCCGAACATATCGTAGACTTCGCGCTCAAGCCAGTTTGCGCTCCGCCAAAGAGGAACAAGCGAAGCAATCGTCGCGTCTTCCTCGGGAATACGCGCCTTCACGCGCAGTCGCTTCCCCGATTCAAACGCAAGCAGGTGAACGACCATCTCGAACCGCGGCTCCTGCCCAAAGTAATCGACGCAGGTCAAGTCCACGAGGTAATTAAAGGCCAAAGAAGGGGCGTCCTTCAAGAACCGGAGAACATCCAGCCATCGCTCTCTCTGGACAACGATTGTATCGTCCCCAAAATCGCTTCGGTGAGCAAGCACCACCTCCCCAAAGTGCCCCTTAATGACGCTCAAAAGACTGGAAAAAGCGACAGGAGCGGATGTTTTAGGGCTGGCCATGGAGTTCTTTGAGCCCTTGCTTACGTAGCGCCTTGCGCTTGTTCATGTAGCCTTCCTGCTGGATTTGTGCTTGAAGCATGATGAGCCCATCCAATACAGCCTCCGGTCTCGGAGGACACCCGGGGATGTAAATGTCGACAGGGATGATCTTGTCCGCCCCACGAACTGTCGTGTAGTTGTCGTAAAACCCGCCCGATGAAGCGCACGCACCGAATGCGATGACCCACTTAGGCTCGCACATCTGCTCGTACACCCGTTTTAAGATCGGGGCCTGCTTGTGGTTTATCGTGCCTACGACAAACAACACATCGGCCTGCCTTGGCGTGAACCGAGGCATTCCCGCACCAAAACGGTCGATGTCGTAGTGGCTCACGGCCACAGACATGAATTCCATCCCGCAACAGGCCGTTACAAAGGGATACTGAAAAATAGAATACTTCCTAGCCCAGCCGATGGCCTCGTCCAGCTTGGCCATCACAAACCCGCTTGGCGGAGCTGGACGGGCCTTCTGGAGTGTGTCTTTGAGTTCCTGGTTCAGGTGCTCGTAATCTATGTTTAATCCCATTCTAAGGCTCCCTTCTTCCACGCATAGGCCAAAGCGCCTACCAAAAACAGCAGGAACGCTAGCATTTCAACCCCTGCAACAAGCCCTAAGTCATCGAGAATCACTGCCCACGGAAAGAAGAAGACGCTCTCGACGTCGAACAGGACGAACAAAAGCGCCACCAGATAGAAGCGTACGTGGAGTGGCTGCCTAACAGGCCCGTACACCTCGATACCGCACTCGAAAGGCTCGAGCTTCGAGGGGGCCATCTCTTGGGGACCTAGCAACCTGTTGGCAAGGACGAACACGATCGCCGTGACGCTGGAAAGAACAAACAGGATCAACAGCGGAACGACGGTGTACATCCTGAATTTACCCTAGCATTTGCGTATCTGGTGGCTATCTAGTGCTTACGTATACGAGTTACCTTACAAAGAAGGCCTCTAGAAAGTCAAGGGCTTCTACCGGTTTTTTTTATAGCACGAAGCACCTTTTCGACGACTTCCGACGCGTCGGGCCCAAGAACGCGGACCATCGGTTCTTTGCCTTTATCCCCTTCATCGAAAAGGGCGTCCAGAGCTCCAACTCCGCTTTCCGCCCAACGCCTTGCAAGGTAAGGAAGCGTTTTTCCTTCTATTTCCTCCACCTCCCGAGGAATTTGCGAGCGATCGAAGCGCTCGATCCGAAGCCCCGCATCTTTCATCGCTTGAACGAGCTCTTTAGAATAGGCAAGATTCATGGCTGCGCGAACATCCGGAAGCGTTTCCATCGCCGCAAGAACAAGCCTGGCCATGTGGTCCGACCCGCCAAACTCCGGACCGAGCGGGACGAGGATGCCGTGCTTCGTTTTCACGATTCTCGCCGGAAACCCTGCGACCTCCTCTGGCCCTTGGGCAACAGGGAGCGCCTCGACCAAGTTCGAGCCCACCTCTGGAATATGCTCGAGGGGGCAGGCCTGTATGAAGCGCCTGGAAGCCTTTTTGAGTCGCTCGATGATGGCATGGCGGCCCGTTTCACGCTCGAGATAGGCTAGCGTGTTCACGGGCCTTACTCCTCCCCCCACCAAGGCGGGAGCCAAAAGACCCAGGTATACGAACGTTTTTGCCTTGGCTACGGCCTGCTCCAAGGACTCTCCAAGGGCAAGATAGGCCGTGATCGCGGAAGAAAGCGTGCAACCCGTACCATGGCCATGCAGAGTCTGAACCCTGGGATTGGCGAAACGAACGACCTTGCCCTTCAAAAACAGCACATCTATCGCCTGCTGTCCTTGAAGATGCCCGCCTTTGACAAGGGCCGCCCTAGCGCCAAGGCACATCAGCCTCTCCCCGAGTTCCTTAAGCCCTGCCTCATCCCTTGAGATGCCGCTGGCCTTGGTCAGTTCAATCGCCTCTTCAAAGTTTGGCGTAACGAGCGTGCTAAGCGGAAAAAGTTTGGCTCGGAGGGCTTCCGCCGCCCCCTCGCCCAAAAGCCGCGCACCCGACTTCGAGAGCATGACAGGGTCCAAGACAATGGGAGGAAATCCAGTAAGGCCAGCGAGCGCTTGTGCAAGGACCTCCACAACTTCGAGCGACCCGAGCATGCCGATTTTGACGGCCTTCGGGGGTAAATCCTCGACAATGGCCGCGAGTTGGTCCAGGACGAGCCGAGGGTCCAGTATGGATACCCTTTGGACCCCCTTGGTGTTTTGGGCGGTTACGGCCGTGAGGACCGAACAGCCGTAGACCCCAAGGGCAGTGAAGGTTTTTAAATCCGCCTGAATCCCGGCACCGCCGCAGGAGTCCGAGCCGGCGACGGTCATCACGACGGGTGCACGATCGGAGTAAGCAAGTGTACGTTGCATGGGCCCCATGTTTCCCGATGTGTCCAGAAGCTATATAATAAAAACCCTATCCAAAGACCATGTCAACCTTAGGGGAGAGAATGAAAACCCGATTGCTCGACGGCAGGCAGCTTGGAAAAGCACTGACCGACAGAATCAGGCAAGAGCTCGAGCTTGCCCGCATCAAACCTGGCCTCGCCGTCGTCCTCGTAGGCGACAACGAAGCTTCAAAGCTCTACGTCGGGAGCAAGCAAAAAAAAGCGCAAGAATTAGGAATGCGCTCCTTCCTGCACAGGCTTCCAGCAAACATTCCCGAGGATGAGCTTTTAGGAGAGGTCGAAATGCTCTCTAGCCGCGACGATGTGCACGGCATCCTCGTTCAACTGCCTTTGCCGTCCCATGTAGACCCTTACAGGGTCCAGCAGCACATACCGCCCGCCAAAGACGTGGACGGGCTGAACCCCTTCAACCAAGGTGCGCTCGTTTTAGGGAGGCCCACCCTGGTTCCTTGTACCCCGTTGGGCATCCTTTACCTGCTTTCGGCCTACAAGATCCCGCTCGAGGGAAAGCATGCCGTCATCGTGGGTAGGAGTGCGATCGTGGGTAAACCGATGGCCCTGTTGCTCTTAGAGATGAACGCCAGCGTGAGTGTGTGCCATTCGAAGACCAAAGACCTTGGTCGCCATACCATCCAGGCCGACATCGTTGTGGTGGCCGTCGGCAGGCCAGGGCTCATTCAAAAAACGCACATTGAAGAGGGGGCAGCCGTCGTGGACGTCGGCCAGAATAGGCTCGAAACGGGCAGGCTTGTGGGAGATGCCGACCTCGATGGGCTTGCGGGCCATGCTGGATTCCTGACTCCGATCCCCGGAGGCGTCGGTCCGATGAC
>DDYN01000009.1 GCA_002347965.1 Nitrospirae bacterium UBA2233
CCATCGTCAACGAGAACGATACGGTTAGCACCGAAGAAATTCGCTTTGGCGATAACGACAGGCTGTCTGCGGAAGTTGCGGGGCTCGTAGGGGCCGATACGCTCGTTTTGCTGAGCGATGTGGAAGGACTCTTTACGGATGACCCGAAGACAAACCCGTCAGCGAAGCTTATTTCAACGGTCGAGGCGGTAGGCGAATCGTTGCTTGGTTCATTTAGCGAGTCGAAGTCGCAGCACGGAACCGGGGGAATCCAGTCCAAAATTTTGGCCGCCAAAATTGCGACGGAGCTAGGCCTCGGTGTTTGGATTCTTCCCGGCCACAAAGAGGACGTGCTTTGCCAGGCGCTCGTCGAGAATAAGAGGATGGGAACGTTTTTTTTGCCCGCCAAAAACCCGCTCAACACGAAAAGGCACTGGATTTACCATACACTCAAGGTTAAAGGCGAAATCGTCGTCGATGCGGGCTGCGAAAAGGCGATCTTGCTCAAGGGCAAGAGTCTTCTTGCTCAAGGGATTGTCGATGTTCGAGGAGATTTCTCAAGGCAGAGCACGGTCTGGATTCGCAATGCAGAAGGCCGGCTCCTCGGCAAAGGGCTCTGTGGCCCCTCTTCTCAAGAGCTACGGGACTTTCTTGGCCTTAAGCCTGAAAAAGATAAGGATGCTGAAGCCCAAGAAAAGGGTAGGGGGGTCGAGGTAGTCCACAGGGACAACCTGATCTTGACGGCTCCCGCGTAAAACTTTTATCCAACCAGAAAGGTTAGCGCATGGATCAGACACCCCCGGGTTGGCTTGTTTCGCTTAAAAAAGCCCAGAGGCAGCTTGCGTTGTCCACTCGCGCCAAGAAGGACCAGGCGCTCCTCGAAGCAGCAAACAGGCTTCAAGAGAACGCGGGGATCCTGCTCGAAGCCAACGCGTCAGATTCGGCTCGGGCCGAGTCGCAGGGTATGAAAAAATCTATGGTCGACAGGCTCTTGCTTACGCCGGAACGGATCAAGGCCATGGCGGACGGGCTGCGGGAGGTTGCCGCGCTCGATGACCCCGTAGGAAGCATCGCGCATATCCAGGTTCGCCCCAACGGCTTACAGGTTGGCAAGATGCGAATTCCATTGGGGGTCGTTTTAATCATCTACGAATCCAGGCCTAACGTGACGATCGACGCCGCCGCGTTGTGCATGAAATCGGGAAACGGTTGCATTCTAAAAGGGGGTCGCGAGGCGTTCGAGACGAACCAGGCCTTGATCGGGATTTTTAAGGATTCCCTAGAAGCCGCCGGGCTTCCGCAAGATGCCGTTCATCTCTTGCCGATGGCGTCACGATCGGAGCTGCCCCAGCTTCTTTCTCTTGCCGGCTGGATAGACCTTGCGATCCCGCGGGGAGGAGAAGACCTGATTCGTTTCGTGACGGAGCATGCGAGGGTCCCCGTCGTTCAGCACTTCAAGGGGGTTTGCCATGCATTCCTCGAGGCCTCGGCAGACCTTGATATGGCCAAAGCGGTCGTCATCAACGCAAAGACGAGCCGGCCTTCTGTGTGCAACGCGTTAGAGACCCTGCTGGTGGATGACAAGCTTTCGCAAGCGTTCCTCGAGGAGCTTTTCACGGCGCTGCTAAAGGCTGGAATCGAGGTTCGGGCTTGCCCCGAGCTCTACGGACAATTCGGCCGCCTAGGGCTTGCAAAAGCCTCCGATGAGGACTTTGGCCGGGAATTTCTTGAGATGACCCTGGCCGCAAAGCGCGTCCAAGGCCTTAAGGGGGCTATTGAGCACATCGAGCGCTTCGGCTCGCTCCATACCGAAACGATCGTTACAAGCGACCTTCGATGCGCAGAGACGTTTCTTCGGCATGTGGAGGCTTCTTGCGTCATGGTCAACGCCTCGACTAGGTTTAACGACGGGTTTGAGCTGGGGCTTGGCGCGGAGATTGGGATTTCCACCTCGAAGCTCCACGCCTTCGGCCCGATGGGCCTTCGTGAGCTGACCACGGAGAAGTTCGTCGTCGTCGGAAACGGGCAGGTTCGCTAGGTTGCAAACAGCCGTCTCGTTGGGTATTTTCGGGGGGACGTTCGATCCGGTACACATCGGACACCTAAGGGGCGCGGAGGAAGTGGCGGAGCTTTTGGGGATCGAGCGCGTCCTGTTTGTACCGACGGGTTTTGCCAGGCATAAAGATCTTGCAAGCCTTGCCTCTCCGGAGGATAGGCTCACGATGCTCGAGCTGGCCGTCGCTTCCAACCCAAGGTTCGGTGTGTTGCGCTACGAAATAGAGCACCCGGAGCATGCCTCGTACACCTACTATACGCTCAGGCATCTTCATGAAACCGTCCTTTCGAGCGGACAGAAGCCTTTTTTGATCCTTGGGGAGGACGCGTTCGCGGGGTTTCCAAAATGGCACCGGTTTCAAGAGATGCTCGAAATGTGCCATATCGCCGTGATGGCAAGGCCCCCGATCGGCCTTCCTTCTATTCCTGCTGCCCTTAAAGGGCTAGAGAGCCAGGCCGTTTCTTCTGAAGTCTTGCATGTTCGCCTCCAGAGCGGCAACGACCTCTACGAGTGCCGTATCACGCCGCTTGACATCTCTTCGAGTCGGGTTCGAGAGAGGCTTTTGGCCGGACGGTCCGTTCGTTACCTCGTCCCCGAGGAAGCCTTTCGCTTTATCCAAGAAAGAGGGCTTTATCGAAAGCCCACAGAGAAACCAAAGCAAAAGGAGGCTGAATGAGATTTCAAGCGAACTCCCTAGTACAAAAACTCTTGGAGATCGCGAACGATAAAAAAGCGGAGAATCAGGCCGTATACAGGGTATCTCCGGTAGTGGACTATGCGGATACCCTGATTATTTTGACAATCCACAACCCAAACCATGCCAAGGCCGTAACCGAGGCGATGACTCAGGGTGCAAAGCCGGCATTCGGGCCGCCTCTTTCGATCGAAGGCCAGGACACGAACTGGGCCATTCTGGACTATGGCGACGTGATTGTCCACCTTTTCGAGAAGGAGGCCAGGGAGTACTACGATCTTGACGGCCTTTGGATGGATATGCGCTCCGAGCAAACAAGCGCGTTACCCGTTTCTTCGCGTGGCTTCCTGGGATAGCCCTTTTCGGTGGGCTAAACAGGGGTTTCTAGCGTTAGGAGGTGCTCTGCTCGAGCCAGAGTGTCCGTTGTGCAATACCCCCGTCTTCTTCCATCCAGGGTCATTGCTTTGTGCCGCCTGCGAAAAGGACCTCTTGGCTCTTCGATTGTCCGGGCCTGTCTGCTCCCGCTGTGCCCTTCCCCTTAAAGAGGGTGAACCTGACCCCTGCGTTAGATGTAGGCTTGGTCCGTTGGCGCTCCAAAGGACGAGCGCTTTCTTCAGCTACGAAGGGGCGGTACGTTCCTTGCTCGTACTTTGGAAGAAGAGGGCGAACCCGGGCCTTCGACGTTATCTTCTTCGAATATGGACTTCAAGCTTGCAAGAAAGGCTTCCACCGTTTCCCCCGGGGGCCGTAGTGGTGGGGGTTGAGCCTCATCCAAATCGTCTCCTGGCCAGAGGGTTCGATCCTGTCCTACCGTTTGTGCGTTCTTTGTCCGAGTCTTTTCGCATTCCAACCCTACGCGCTCTCGTGCGAACGCGCGATGTTCCTCATCAAGCCGCCCTTCCTGCCAGGCAGCGAGAAAAGAACGTCAAGGGAAGCTTTCTGCTGAGGTCCGGGGTGGATAGCAAGGTTCAAGGCCGTCCGGTTGTGCTCGTAGATGACGTGATGACGACGGGGGCCACGCTGAACGAGGCTGCAAAGGCACTAAGGAAGGCCAAGCCCGGTTATATTCTAGGGGTTGTTTTTGCAAGGACGCTTAAGGGTAGGCAAGGCTTCTCCTTACTCTCGAAACCAAGGGGGTGACCCCTTTTGGTCGGCGCTCGATCGTAAGGCGGACTCTTTTGTGCTCTTAGAGATGGCGTCAAATGTCTCGAGTACGCCTTTCCCCTCGATTGCGATAGCCTCTATAAAGGGGGCCTTCCAAGGGTTTAGCTCTGCTTCGAGCGTAGAGATCGGAAGGATGTCTGGAAGGTCCCGCTTGTTGTACTGGATGACGATGGGCAGGCTATTCGGGTCTTGTCCTTGTTCGCGTAAAAACACGATAAGCTCTTCAAGGGCCGCCTTATTGGCCGTCTCGGCTGTAGCCTGCGAATCGTACACCATGACGATGCCATCTGCCCCCCTGAGGACAACTTTTCTTGCTTCCTTGTAAATCACTTGCCCAGGTACGGTGTAGGCATGGCAACGAACCTTAAAGTTTCTCTCGAGCGTATCTGCAACGTTCAGAAAGTCGAAGAACAGCGTGCGCTCGTTGGCCGTGGGTACAATCAAAAACTGTCTAGATTCTTTGTTAGGGAGGATGGCATGGAGCTTCTCTAGGTTGGTTGTCTTGCCCGACAAGGCCGGGCCGGAGTAGACGACCTTTAGTATGACCTCCCTGTTGGCGTAGTGAATAAAAGGCATTTCAACGCCCCTCGATCAATGCTGGTTTGTCCTTGAAGGGATCTGGGGTTACAAGCCAGGAAAGCCTTTCTGGGGAAGAAACATCGTCCGGTAAGCCTTCGTAGGCCGGGGCGATCAACCGGGCTGTCCCCCGTAAATCATACACTCCCGAGAACATTCGCATTGAAGCGGATGTAGGAGCGTTGCCAAAGCTCCCCGATTTCGGGAACCAGGTTGACGCCTTTGATTTCCGCAAGGCCTGCATGAACTTGAATTCCGCTGACAGAGCCGTTATCTATGCGTATGCGCCGAAATTCTTTTAGTGGAAGCCTCATATAATAAGCAAGGGCCGCACGGATGACGTCTCCGTGCGAAACGACGGCGAACGTCGCGGCAGGCCGATCTTTTGATGTCTCTTCGAGAAAAGCCGCGGCGCGCTCCTGAACCCGGATGATCGGCTCGATTCCTTGCCCCGGGTCGAAGGATGGGTCTTTTAGGTAGCGGAAGTAATTAGGGTTCTCTATGAGCTCCGAAAAAAGCCTGCCTTCCCAGACCCCGTAGCCAACCTCGCGGAGCGCTTGAGCGGGGGTAGGATCAAGCCGGAGTTCTTTGGCAAGGATTTCTGCACTCTCCATAGTCCTAGAATAGGGAGAGCAGTACAGCCTTTCAATCGACAGCCCCCTTAGTGCTCGGGCGGCCCAGCGCATCTGAGCCTTTCCCGTTTCGTTTAGGCCCGTCTCGGACGTTCCCATGACGCGCTGGGCCTTATTCCAGTCTGTTTCCCCATGGCGAACGAGAACAATGAGCCCCATCTAATCCTCCGCCAAAAAAACGTCTTGCTTATGAGGGCGGGCTTTTGAGAGGGGACATTTCCTGTATGCCTCGTAAGGCTCGTCGCAAAAGCCTTGCCTTGCAGGCCCGCACTTGGGCTGGAGGAAGACTCCCAGCAAAGGGGCGGCTTTTTTGACCTCTCTACGCATTCCGAGGGCCAGCCTTCGAATTTCCCATTGCGCTCGGAAGCAAAGCCTTAAATCGGCGATGTGCAACAACTCGGCGTAGTTCACGCAGACCTGGAGGTTGGATACGACGGCTTGAGGTAGGATAAATCGTGCATCCTCCGCAGGAATCCCAGCCTGAAGCGCCTTTTGGTACAACGCAAAGGATTTCAGCATGTGGGCCTTGTAGGCCTCGGAAAGAGGGCCTTGCTGCCAGGTCTTGGGAGTGGCAAACATTTTTTTTGGACCTTCCGAATCGAGCTTAATGTAGCGCTGGGATTGCTGTTCGAAGCTGATCCCGATGCGATGGCGGACAAGCTGGTGGGATGCGGTCCTCGAGAGCCCTTCGATGCCAAACCAGAACACCACTTGCTCCAAAGGAGATGTATGACCCGTTTTGAGCCGCTCCAGAATAAACGCCTGAAGCTTTTCGGGGGGTGTTTCCCTGGCCTCTTCCCAGATTTCTATCGGAGATTTCTTAGAGTAGCAGGTTCTGTAAGCCACGTACAGCATGCGTAGCGGCTCCTGGGTACAGGAAAGCATGCGAACATGCAACCTAGTCTTCCTTCGTGGTTTTAGGGTAAGCTTTGGTATCTCTGTGCTACCGTTTAAGTGTAACTAAGGTTGTGGGTTCGAGTCTATCTCTTGTGAAGATATTCCGACGTTTAAGGTATCCAAGGAACCTAAGGCAGAGTGTTGGCGTTGTTTTGATCGTGCTTACCTTTTTTTTGTCTAGCGGAATCGGGGCTTTCTTCGGGATTCGTTCTCTTTATAGGAATAGGGGTATCATTACCTCGTTGATATCGCACGATGTGGATGCAACGGCGTTGGTTCAGCCGCTGACCCCAGTGTCCGTACGCTCTGAGCTGGGTGATTTTGAGATTCCCATCAACCTTCCGGATGTCGTGCGCATTGCCGTCCCCGTGCGCAAGATGTTGGACGTTCCCGTAAAAGAGGAGTTTCTGGTGCCCGTGAATATGACGGTTCACGTGCCCATTGACCAGGAGGTTTTCATCAAAGCGGAGTTCCCCGTTGAGGTTTCCGTACCGCTAGATGGCATCCGCCTCAAGGCACGCCCTTTCGGCTTGCCGGCCATCCCGGTTACCCTTCAAGGCTCGCTGCCTCTCAAGCTGACCGTGCCCTTTGCAAGGACGGTTCGCATCAAAACAGACGTCGAGGTCCCGATAAGGCGCGTCTTCACGGTTCCTTTTCGTAAGACGCTCCGAGTGCCCCTGAATTTTGACCTAGCTCTCGACCTCCCGATTCAACGCCTCATTCGGGTCCACTTTGACGGGCCGCTCAAGCTCAAGGCCAAGATTACCGAAGAGATGCCCGTGCGCGCGCGGTTTCACGTAGGCCTTACAAAAGACGGCAGAATCGCGGTAGATCAGCCTTCTGTCGCATCCAAAAAAGAGGGGGCAATGCCGGCATTGCCCCCTTGATGCCCCCTAGTCTTTGTGCTCGAAGAGCCCGGCGGCCCCCATTCCGCCGCCTACGCACATCGTGACTATCCCGTATTTGAGGCCGTTGTCGCGCATATGGTAGAGAATCTTGGTCGAAAGGATCGCGCCCGTCGCCCCCAAGGGGTGCCCTAGCGCGATTGCGCCGCCGTAAGGGTTGAGCTTCCGGCTCTCTAGGAAGCCCTCGAGCCCTAATTTCTTCACGCAGTACACGCTCTGGGAGGCGAACGCCTCGTTCATCTCGATTACATCGATCTCTTTGAGCTTTAGGTCAACCTTGGCCAGAAGTTTCGGCACGGCCAACGAAGGGCCGATCCCCATCTCATCCGGACCGCAGCCTACCGTCGTGTACCCTTTGAAGCGCCCTAGCGGCTTGAGCCCCAAGTCCTTAGCCTTGTCCTTGCTCATCAAAACGACGGCCGCCGCCCCATCGGTCATTTGAGATGAGTTTCCCGCCGTGACCGTCCCTTCTTTCCAGAAGGCCGGTTTAAGCTTAGAGAGCGCTTCTATCGAGGTGTCCCTGCGCGGTCCTTCGTCCGTGTCGAACTGAAAGAACTCCTTGCCCCCGGCGGGTTTGTAGCGGTAAGCCTGGACGGGGACGATCTGCTCCTTGAAGACTCCCTTATCGATCCCTTCGACGGCAAGAAGGTTGCTTCTTAGGCCGAGCGCATCCTGCTCTTCGCGGCTTATATCGTAACGCTTGGCCACGTTCTCGGCCGTTTCCCCCATGCTAACGTATGCGGGGTAGAACTCCTCGACCATCTCAGGGTGCGGGACGATTTTATTCCCGCCCATAGGGATAAGGCTCATGCTCTCGATGCCGCCGGCTACGACGACGTCGGCCATTCCGGACATAATCCGAAAGGCGCCCAAAGCGATCGCCTCCAGCCCGGAAGCGCAGAAGCGGTTGATGGTCATGCACGAGACCGAATTCGGCAGTTTTGCACGAAACCATGTCTCTCTAGCCAGGTTCATGCCCTGCTCGGCCTCCGGCATGGCACAGCCTATGATGCAGTCGTCCACGAGCTTCGGGTCTAAGTCGCCCGCACGTTTCAAGGCTTCAAGAATGACCGCGGCGCCCATATCCTCCGGACGAACATCGGCTAGGGACCCCTTTTTGGCCCGGCCCATGGCCGTCCGTGCGGCCGAAACGACCATTGTTTTTTCCATAGATTTCCCCCTTCCTTCGTGTGTTTAGTTTCTGAGCGGACGGTTGTACATAAGCATGTGCTGGATACGGGCAAGCGTGCGATCCTCGCCAAGGAGGCTAAGGAACGCCTCGCGCTCTAGATCCAGCAGGTATTGCTCGGAGACCTTCGTGCCGGGGCGTACCTTGCCGCCCGTCAAGATGTCGGCAAGCTTGAAGGCAACGACGACGTCGTACTCGGTAGCAAACCCCGCGTTTCGCATTCCCTGTACGTACAGCTTGAGAGCGGCCGCCGCACCTTCGCCGGCAACGGGGATGTTCGTGAGCTCTCTGGGCTGCCTGTAGCCCATCTGAGCGAGAGCCAAGACGGCCTTTTTGGCGTCTTGGATAAGGAAGTCCCGGTTGAAGGTCATCCCGTCCGTTGGTTTCAAGAATCCCCATTCTATCGCCTCCTGGGCAGACGTGGCGACCTTGGCGAGCGCGATCAGCTCGAAAGCCTTCCGTACGAACGGGAATAGGTCGGATGGCGGGTTCTCGATCACGCTCTCGACACAGCGCTTGTAGAGCTCTTTACAGCCCCCTCCTGCAGGAACGAGCCCTACGCCCACTTCGACGAGCCCGATGTAGCTCTCGACATGGGCCTGGACGCGGTCTGCATGCATGAGGATCTCGCAGCCCCCACCGAGCGCCATACCAGACGGTGCGGCCACAACGGGCTTCTTGGAGTACCGAAGGCGCATGTTGGCGTCTTGGAATTCCTTGACGATTTTTTCAAGCTGCTCGAAGTCTTTGTTCTGGGCGGCGGCCAGGATCAAGAAAATGTTCGCCCCTACGCAGAAATTCTGAGCATGGTTGGCGATGACGAGCCCTTCGAAACGCTCTTCGACAATCGCGATGCTTTTTTGCATCATGCCGCCGATGTCGGGGTCGATTGCGTTCATCTTCGTGTGGAATTCCAGGCAGGCGACGCCGTCTCCTAGGTCGTAAAGCGTCGCCCCGTCGTTGTGCTCGACCACCTTCCCTTGTTCTTTAAGCTCGGGAAGAAGGATTATGTCGGGGTTCTTCGAGGCTGGGACGTAGTCCTTGGTCTTGAAATCGTAAAAATAGACGGTATTGTTCTTTTTTGTGTAGAACGATTCTTTGCCCGCTTCGAGCATCCCGAGCACGTTCTTTGGGACGCTTACCCCTTCTTTTTGCATCCGCTCGATAGATTGCCTTACTCCGATCGCATCCCAGGCCTCGAACGGTCCAAGCTGAAAGTTAAACCCCCACTTGATCGCGTTGTCGACGTCCAGGATCGTGTCGGCGACCTCGGGAATCCGGTTTGCGCAGTATGCAAAGCTGTCTGCAAGCACTTTCCAGGCAAAATTGGCCGCCTTGTCGTCCATTGAAACGAGCTTGGCGATTCTTTGTTTGGGGTCTTCGATCCCCTTAAGGCCCTTAAGCGAGGGGTAGTCGGGCTTTATCGTGTCGGTATAAGACATGGTGGCTGGGTCTAAGACTTTTCGTACGCTCTGGCCGTCTTGCGCCCTCTCTTTCTTGTAGAACCCTCTGCCTGCCTTGTCGCCGAGCATGCCGCCATCGATCATCTTTTTGATGAAATCAGGAAGGGCGAAGACCTCGCGGCGCTCGTCGTTAGGACAGTTGTCGTACACCGTCCTTGCTACATGGGCCAATGTGTCGAGCCCGACCAAGTCGGCCGTACGGAAAGTGGCGGAGTTCGGCCTGCCCATAGGCACGCCCGTAATGGCGTCGACCTCGTCGATCCTGAGGCCCTCTTGAAGCATCAGGTGCATGATGTACATCATGCCTTCGACCCCGACCCGGTTAGCGATGAAGTTGGGCGTATCCTTGGCGCGGATTACTCCTTTTCCGAGGGTGTAGCTACAAAAACGCTCGACTACCTGGAGCGCATCCTGCTTTGTTTTGGGGTGCGGGATGATTTCGAGCAGCTTCATGTAACGCGGGGGGTTGAAGAAGTGGGTGACCAGGAAGTGCTCCTGGAAGTCCTTGTTCAAGCCCTCGGCCATCTTAGATACGCTGATCCCGGAGGTGTTCGAGGCGACGATCGTCCCGGGCGTTCGGAACTGGGAGACGCGTTTGAAAAGCTGCTGCTTTACGGCTAGGTTTTCGACGACGGCTTCGATGATCAGGTCGCACTCTTTAAGCCGCTCCATGTCGTCGTCAAAGTTCCCGATGGTTACCAGTTCGGCGTTCTTTTTCGAGAAAAACGCCGCAGGTTTCGAATTGAGCGCGCTGTTCCAACCCTTCAGGGAAAACCGATTGCGGACTGCCTTGCTCTCGAGCGTCAGGCCCTTGCGTGCTTCATCTTCTGTGAGCTCTTTAGGGACGATGTCAAGCAGGTAAGTGGGGATTTGGGCGTTGGCCATATGGGCGGCGATACCGCTTCCCATCACGCCAGCCCCGAGAACGGCTGCACGTCTGATGTCTCTTGCCATGCTTTTCCTCCTTAGGAAAAAATTTTTGTTGGGCTGCATTGGTATCGAGTTACTATACATCAAACCTTGCGTCGTTGTGGAGAGCTTTTTAGAAAAGCCAGTGCGAGCCGATCGAGCCTGTTTAGCGTATCCTGGATGCGGCATCTTCCATGTTCTATGCGAACCTTGAGCGTACCTTGGGCTTGAGGGAGGAAGAGCGGCTTTCCTACGACCACGACCAGCCTGGCAAAGGGCAGGGGAATCCAGTAGCGGTCCCAGGAGAAGGGGTTGCGTACCCTTGGAGAACTGGCCATGGCTACCGGAATAAGCGGGACTCCGAGCCTCAAGGCCAGGTAGGCCGGTCCCGGTTTGGCCAGGAATCTTGGGCCCCTTGGCCCGTCGGGGGCGATCGCGACGGAATTGCCTTCTTTAAGAAGCCTAAGCAAATGGACGGTCGTTTTCGGGCCTTCGATTCCCCGAACGCCTTGGACAAAATCGCTGCCAAACACCCGCGCCGCGGTTTTCAGCAGTTCGGCGCCCATGCTCCTAGAAACCACAAAATAAACGCCCTTCGGCCCGAGAAGTCCGGGGACGAGGAACTGGTGGTGGTGCCAGCCAGCCAGGATCGCGCCTTTGGGTGGGCAATCCTCGAGCGGCTCTCCCGATTCCTCGAGCCAAACAACCCGGAGCGTTCCAATGTAGCGCCTGTAGGCCCAAACCCCGACCCTGGCGAACGTGCGGAAGCCTTTAGGGAGGTTGCAGCCCTCCTGTTGATACCCTACGCTCACACCATTTCCTGACCGGTGCATGTTTTTAAACTCAACGCACTTTACAACCGTTTCTGTTTTTTGGCAACATGAAAGGATGTTTTGTCGAACGTCAAGGATTGGCCTATGGCTTGGAGAAAACACTGGAAGAGCTTGTGCGTTGGGATCTTCCTGGTTGGCTGTATTTTTGCGGGCGCAGTTTTGAAGGGAATGGCCTTTGGCCCCTTAAGCCGCCCATCTACCGCGTATCAAGACTCAAGCCAGCAAGGCCAAAACGATCAGCCCCTAGCCTACGTGGCCGAGATCATCCATGACCTCGTCGTGTACCGGGTGTACGCGGACGGTTTTTCTTCGCTGCCCAAAAATGGCAGGGTGCTTGCCTACTGGCTTACGATGGCGGCGCGTGCCGGAAGGGACATCTACTATCTCCAGCTGACAGACCGGGGGCTAGAGGTTCGGAGGCTTATCGAGGGTATCCTTGCCAACCCGGAAGGGGTCGAGTCCGAGTTTCTTCGGGACCTAAAATACTACGCCTACAGGTTCTGGGATGCCTCCTCAAACTACGATACGCGCTCATACAAGAAATTTCTTCCCCGCTTTTCTTACGACGCGCTCGTTCGTGCCGCCAAAAAGTCGCATGCCAACGGGGCGGACTTTGGGCTAAAAAATGGTAAGACCCTGGATGGGCTCCTTGAAGAGCTTAAGCGAACGCTGTTCGACCCAGACTTCGAGCCCTACCTGATTCATCCCTCCCCAAGCGATGCGCTACTCGATGCTGCAACAAACTTCTACGAGGGAGTAAGCGAAAAAGAGGCGAGAGAGTTCTACGCCGATACGACGGGCAAGCATCCGCTGAATTCCCGGCTTGTCAAGCAGGACGGTGCTCTTGTCGAGAGGGTATGGAAGGTGGGCGGCATGTACGACCCGCAGGTTAGGCAGATTGTTGCGTATTTGAAGAAGGCCGTTCCTTTCATGGAAAAAGCCCAGGCTGAGGCTACGGGACATTTGATCGCCTACTACGAAACGGGCGATACGGCACAATGGCTAGCCTTCAACGAAACGTGGGCAAAGACTCCGTCGAAAGTCGACTTTATCAACGGGTTCGTCGAGGTTTACCACGACCCGCTAAATTTAAAGGGAAGCTTCGAAGGGCTCGTGGGCTACACGAACGAAGGAAGGCTTGCGGTCGCAAAGAAGGTGTTAGACAACATTCAGGCGTTTGAAGCCTCCGAACCTTGGGATGATGCCTACAAAAAGACCTGGACAGACCTGCCAGCCGTCAACCCGATCGACATCGTTGCCGAAACGGGCGATGCCGCGGCCTGCTGTACGATAGGGATCAACCTGCCCAACGAAGCCGACATCCGCGAGCGTGTAGGCTCAAAGAATTTTATGCTCGAGAACGTCATCGATGCGGTGAATTTAGGCTCGAAGCAGGCTTATGGCAGTAGCGTACTCGACGCGTTTGCGCTTGAAGACGAACGGGCGGACGATGAAGCCTACTCTACCGAGGCGGACTGGCTGCATACGCTCTACCACGAAACCATCGGCCACGGTGGCGGGAAGGTGCTCATCGATCGCGACCCTTCGGAGGTGTTGCTGGATACCTACAACGCACTCGAGGAGGCGAGGGCGGAGCTCGTCGCACTCTGGCAAATCGGCAACCCGTTGACGCTCAAGCTTGGCCTTTTGCCAAACGAGAGGGCTGCGCTAGCACACTACCGCTCGTTTGCGCGTAACGCGCTGCTTCTCCTGCGCAAGTACGAGGAGGCAGGCGGGGTAGGCGAGGCCCACGATAGGGCAAGACACCTGATAGTCAACTTCATGATCCAGAACGGCTACGGCGTGAATGTCTTGAACGTCGAGGGCAAGACGTACTACCGCGTAAAGAGCTTAGAAGCGATGCGCGAGGGCGTCGGTAAGCTCTTGGCCGAAATTCAGCGCATCAAGGCCAACGGGGATTATCCCGCGGCCAAGCGGCTTATTGAGGACTATGCCGTCCGTTTCGAACCCGCGCTCAGGGACGAGGTGGTAGCCCGCTACAAGGCGCTCGGGGTTCCTGCTTACAGCGTTGCCTTAAGGCCAGTGATCGTGCCCGTCCTCGAAAACGGCGAGGTTATCGACGCCAAGCTCTACGAGCCCGCGGATTTACTCGAAGAGAACCTCATCTACTCGGGTCTTATAGAGCCGAATTAGCCCGGGCTTTCCAACTCGAGCGGGGTTATAGGCGGGACAAGAAAGTCCCGCCTATCGAAATAGAAGGGCTTCTGCCGATAGCCCAACGCCTTCTAGCCTTAGCGGACGCGGGCTTGTTTCGTAAGATTTAAGAAGGTTCTCCTGTCTTAAGGGGAGTCAACGGTATGGAAAAACCTCGTAAAGAGGCGAAAGGCTCCGCATGAATCGCGTGGAAATGCAGCGGCTCATCGGAATCGGGGTCGTCTTCTTGCTGCTGATTGCTCGTATCCTTACCTACGACCCCTTCAAAGCCAGCATCGTTCCCCTTGACCCTTCCAACGCGTATGCCAGGCCTGCGCTTAGCCCCTCTCCTGGTTCGATCGCGCTGAACCTAGCGAGCGCAAAAGAGCTCGAGCTCCTGCCTGGCATCGGCCCATCCTTGGCCTCACGCATTCTCGAACACCGCCAAACCCACGGCCCATTCAAGAGCGTAGAGGAGCTGCTGGCCGTGAAGGGCATAGGCCCAAAGACGCTCGAAAAAATCCGGCCTTATCTCAGGCTCGAATAACCGATGTGTCCCGCTTAGCCGGCGCGGCCGGAAAGAAGGCTACGCCCGTCGTGGCAAGGAAAGCCGGGGCTTTTTTGGTTGGCCATGAAGGCGTGCTATTGTCGAGTTTAATGAGGTGCTTAACCTGATCCCGAAGAAATCCCCTCGATGAAGCTTCCCGGCACGCTTCGTGCTTTCCGGTCGCACAACTACAGGCTATTCTTTGCCGGCCATGGCATCTCGCTCGTTGGAAGCTGGATACAGCAGGTGGCGCTCGGATGGCTTGTGTACCGGCTTACCTCGTCTCCTTGGTGCCTGGGGCTCGTGGGCTTTTTAGACCAAATTCCGATCTTCCTGTTCGGCCCGATTGGCGGGGTCGTCTCGGACCGTTTCGATCGAAGAAAAGTGTTGATCATCTCCCAGGCTCTTGCGCTTCTCCAGGCGTTTTTGCTCGCACTGCTCGTGTTCTCCGGGAGGGCTTCGGTGGCATGGATTTACCCCTTGGCTTTTATGCTTGGCGTTGCCCACGCGCTTGATGTGCCCACGCGCCAGGCCTTTGTGTTGGACATGATCGATCGCGCCGAGGACCTAGGCAATGCGATCGCGCTCAACTCCTCGATGGTGAACGTGGCGCGCTTCTTAGGGCCTATGGTTGCCGGCGGGCTGATCGCGGCCGTGGGCGAGGGGT
Organism: Nitrospirae bacterium UBA2233; assembly: GCA_002347965.1. Lineage (GTDB taxonomy): Bacteria > UBA2233 > UBA2233 > UBA2233 > UBA2233 > UBA2233. The sequence continues at coordinate 14,666 of DDYN01000009.1, forward strand.
GGTGTTTCCTTCTGAACGCGCTTAGCTATTTGGCGGTGATCGGCTCGCTCATCGTGATGCGAACCCGAAAAGGTGCAAGAATCACCCCAAACCAGCCCTTTATCGCCGCGTTCAAGGAAGGCTTTACCTACACGTTCGGCTTCTTGCCGCTACGCACGATCGTAATCTACCTGGGGCTCATCAGCCTTGTGGGGACCCCCTATCAAACGCTGGCCCCGATGTTTGCCAGGGATGTCTTTCATGGAGGTCCAAGCACGCTTGGGGCTTTGATGGCCGCCTCTGGGGTTGGGGCGCTAGCGGGCGCGCTGTACCTTGCCTCGCGAAACAGCGTGTTTGGCCTTGGCCGCCACATCCGGGCGGCAGGGTTTTTGTTCGGGGTTGCGCTCGTTGCTTACGCGCTTTCTGATAGGCTTTGGGGCTCGCTTTGCTTCCTAGCGCTCGTAGGTTTCGGGATGATCGTTCAGATGGCCGCATCTAACACGCTCTTACAGACGATTGCCGAGGAGGACAAACGAGGAAGGGTGATGAGCTTTTTTGCCATGGCCTTCCGGGGCATGGTGCCGTTTGGCAGCCTGTTGGCTGGAACGCTAGCATCAAATTTTGGGGCGCCAACGAGCGTTTTGATGGGCGGGCTGGCCGCGCTGGTAGGGGCGACGTGGTTTTCTTTGGAATTGCCGAAAATGCGCGTTTCGCTTCAGGCCGTGTACCAAAAGAAGGGCTTCCTTAAGACCCCCTCTGGCTAAAGGGATTCCACGGTTGCTTTGAGCGAATCAAAGAGAATACCCACGAGCTCTCTTAGCGTTTCCTCCTCGATTGCCAAAGGCGGCATCAAAACAAGCACGTCCCCCAAAGGCCTTACCAGCGCCCCGCGTTTTCTCGCCTCTAGCGTGACCCTATGGCCTAGACAGAGTTCCCCTGAAAAAGGCTTTTTGCCGTTTCGGTCTTGGACGAGTTCAACCCCAACCATGAACCCGAGCCGTCTCACCTCGCCGACGTACGGAAGCGAAGCAAACTTCAAGAGCTCTTCTTTGAGCACGTTTGCCTTTAAGGCGAGGCGCTCGAGCGTCCGGTCTTTCTCGAAGACATCAAGGCTGGCCAAGGCGGCCGCTGAAGCGAGCGGGTTGCCCGTGTAAGTGTGGCCGTGGTAGAACGTCGTGCCCAAGAAGGCCTCGAAGACCCGCTCGGTGGCGAGCGTTGCCGCAAGCGGCAGGTAGCCGCCTGTTACGCCCTTGGCAAGCGTGAGTATGTCGGGGGTTATACCCTCGTGCTCCGAGGCGAACATCCTGCCCGTACGCCCGAACCCTGTCGCTACCTCGTCTACAATCATCAAGATGCCAAGCTGTGCCGAGAGCTCCCGGACTTTCCTAAGGTACCCTTCCGGGTGGACAATCATCCCGCCTGCCGCCTGGATCTTGGGCTCCAAGATAACCGCGCATGCCTGTTTGTGGTGCTCAAAGAAGGCCCTTTCGAGCGCGTTGAAACACTCGTGATCGCAGGATTCCTGGCGTTGATTCCAGGGACAGCGGAAGCAGTAAGGGGCCTGGACTTGAATGCTTTTAAACAGCAAAGGCTCGAACAGCCTGTGAAAGGCGGCGATCCCGCCAACGCTGACCGCGCCCAGCGTGTCGCCGTGGTAGGCGTTCGTGAGGCAAAGGAATGTGGTTCTTTGGGTCTCCCCAAGGTTCTGCCAGTACTGGAAAGCCATCTTAAGCGCGATCTCGACGGCCGCCGCGCCCGTGTCCGAGTAGAACACGCGGCTTAAGCCTTGTGGCGCAACCTCGATGAGGCGCTCGGCCAGCAGGATACCGGGGGGGTGGCTGGCCCCAAGCATAGTCGAGTGCTCCAAGCGAGCTAGCTGTTCTTTGATTGCTCGGTTGATCTCTGGCCGGTTGTGGCCGTGAATATTAACCCAAAGCGAGGAGACGCCGTCGATGTAGCGCCTTCCTTCCGTATCGAACAGGAACACGCCCTCGGCTCGATCGATGATGAGCTGCTCCTCCTCGAGCCACTTGGTCATGGGGGTGAAAGGGTGCCAGAGGTGGCGCTTGCCGAGCTCGGCAAGCGTACGCGTTCGCAATTCCATGAGGCTTTTCTCCCGTGCGTTCATGAAAGCAGCCCTAAGGCCTTACCCCACAAGGAGAACGCCTCGAGCACCGATTGAAGCTGGGGCGCGGTGTGAGCGGCCGTCGGGGTGATACGAAGCCTCGAGGTGCCCTCGGGCACGCTCGGCGGACGGATCGGGGCGATGAACACGCCCGCTTGAAAGAGCGCATTCCCAAAGGCCAGCGCATGGCTTGCCTTGCCGATGATCAAGGGTAGGATGGGCGTTTCGCTCTGCAGGCTCCAGCCTAGGCCTGCTAACCCGGATTTCAGCAGGTTGGCGTTTTGCCAGAGCCTTTCGATGCGTCCCGGGTGCTCTTTAATAAGCTCGAGCGCGGCCGCCGCGGCCCCCACGGCGGAAGGGGGAAGGCCCGTCGTGAAGATGAAGGCACGCGCGGTGTTGATGAGGTATTCCCGAATTGAGCGGCTGGAACAAACGAACGCCCCGAAACTCCCAAGAGCCTTGCCGAGCGTCCCGATGAGCACGTCCACCCCTTCTTGGAGCCCAAAATGCTCAAGGGCGCCCTTGCCAGACTTCCCAAGAACGCCCGTTGCGTGTGCCTCGTCCAAGACAAGCAGAGCGTCGAAGCGCTTTTTGAGCTCGACGATCTCTGGCAAGGGCGCGATGTCGCCATCCATGCTAAACACGCTCTCCGTAACGATAAGACGCCTTCCGTAGCCCTTGGCCTTTTGGAGCATTTCCTCCAAGGCAGAGATATCCCTGTGGGGGTAAACGCGCACCGCCGCCCTCGAAAGCCTGCAGCCATCGATTAAGCTCGCATGGTTTAGCGCATCCGAAAAGATCACATCGGTTGGGCCAACAAGCGCTTGGAGGACGCCTAGGTTTGCCATGTAGCCAGTGCTCATGACAAGGGCGGCCTCGAAGCCTTTGAAGCTGGCCAGCTCGCGCTCAAAGTCGAGGTGAATTTGGAGCGTTCCGGCAACGAGCCTAGAGCTGCCAGACCCTCCCCCAAAGCGCCTGGCCGCCTCGATCGCGCCCTCGATCACGCGTGGATGGGCCGCGAGACCCAGGTAGTCGTTCGAGCAGAGGTTGATTAGTTTCCGGCCCTCGATCGAGATCAGCGGCCCTTGGGCCCCTTCTAGGCTGAGGGGAGTTCGCAAGAGGCCTTCGCGCTCGAGGCGCTTGAGAGTTTGCGCAAGTTCATCCATGGCGTTACTCTAAAAAAAGAAAAACATAATTTTAGGGGTCTACAGCGCTTCAAAGACCTCATTGTAGCTTCCGGAGCGGATCTTTGCCAACACCTTAACCAGGTTGGTGAGGACAGCCGGGGAACCTGTAGGCATGACTTGTTCGAGGGCCCGTGACCTCGATTTGTATTCCAAGCAACCTATTAAAGTGAGGCCAGGCATGCATTATCCGAACCTCTTCCAGGCGTTTTCTCTTAAGGGCATCCAGATCAAGAACCGGATCGTTCTTGCCCCGATGTACACCGGCTGGTACCAAGAAGACGGGGTCCCTTCGGAGTGGATGGTTGAGCTGTACGCAAGGCGGGCACGAGCGCTGGTAGGCATTAGCGTAGTCGAATGCGCGGCCGTCAACGAGAGCGCGAAAGGAAGCCCTTGCATGCTCCGGACAGACCAAGACCGATTTATACCCGAGCTTGCAAGGCTGGCAAGGGCTATAGATAAAAACGGGAGCGTTCCCATCCTGCAGGTTTACCACGCTGGAAGGTACGGGCTTGGCGAACGACCTAAGGCCCCATCGGCCGAGCCCTTCTTAAAGTCCAAGGCGGGCTACGTCACTCCAGAAGCGCTGGCGGAGAAAGAGATCGAATGCATCGTCCAAGAGTTTGCCGCTGGAGCAAAAAGGGCGATCGACGCCGGGTTTGCCGGCATCGAGATCCACGGGGCTACGGGGTACTTGATCGTACAGTTCTTGTCGCCTAGGATGAACAAGCGCCTGGATGCCTACGGAGGCCCGCTCGAGAACCGGGCGCGTTTTTACCTTGAAGTCGTCCGATCGATTCGCGATGCGATAGGGAAGGGCCCCGTGCTCGGGTGCCGGTTTATGCCGACCGAATGGACGGACGGGGGGTTTGGGCTTGGTGAGGCCAAAACTCTGGCCAAGTGGCTCGAGGCGTGCGGCGTCGATTACCTCTCTTGCAACGCGGGTACGTACGAATCCTGGGCCAGGACAGAAATTAAAAGGATCATCGCCAAGCCGGGCTACCAGGTTGACGTCGTCCATGAGGTCAAAAAGGCGGTGAACCTCCCCGTATTCACTAACGGAAGGTTTGTTGTGCCCGATTTGGCGGAAAGAGTGCTCGATGAGGGGAAGGCCGATGCCGTGGCCTTGGCTAGGCCGCTCTTTGCCGATCCAGAGTATGCAATCAAGGCCTTTGAAGGCCGAGGAGGGGATATTGTAACCTGTAAAGGGGATGGGCTGTGCACCAGGCAGGTTCAGCAGGGCAAATGGGCTGTCTGCTCGCAGTGGAAAGAGCCCCCGTGGGGGTTATGCAGCAAGCGCTAGAGGCGTTTCTTCAAAATTAAAAAAGGGGAACGGTATGGTTCTTGAAGGAAAAGTCGCGATGGTCACGGCTTCATCGAGAGGGATCGGGCTCGAGATCGCAAGGTGCTTTTCTAGGGAGGGGGCCAAGGTCGCCATGACCTCCAGAAAGCTCGAAAACGTCTCAAGGGCGGCAGAGCAAATCGGAGCGCTTCCTATTCAGGCTCACGCGGGCGAACCTGACCAGGCAGGGGCCGCTTTCGAGGCCTGCCTTAAGCATTTCGGCAGGCTTGACATCCTCGTGAACAACGCAGCGTCTAACCCAGCCATGAACCCGCTCCACGAAACCCCTCTCGAGCTCTGGGGTAAGATTCTGGGCGTTGGGCTAACGGGAAACTTTTTAATGAGCCAGCTGGCCGCTCGGCATTTTATCGCAAGCGCCACGAAGGGCGTGATCCTCAACATCGCCTCGATAGCGGGTCTCGGGGCGAGCCCGCTTTTAGGGGCATACGGGGCGGCCAAGGCGGGGCTCATCTCGCTTACCAAGACAATGGCGGTAGAGCTCGCGGGCTACGGGATACGTGTAAACGCTATCGCGCCAGGCATCGTACGAACGCGCTTTGCCGGGGCGCTCGTCGAGATGTTCGAAGCGGGCCAGAGCGCGGCCAACCCCCTTTTAGCCATTCCGCTGGGGAGGGTAGGAGAGGCCTCCGAGGTGGCCGAGCTTGCGCTCTTTCTCGCTTCCGACAAGGCAAGCTACATCACGGGTGGCGTCTACCCGATCGACGGGGGCTCTTCGGCCTAATCGCCGGACAGACCGGCGCCTTCAGGGGCCACCGTACGCTCGGGCGGCCCTAGTCTATCCGCCCTCGATGGGTTGACGCAAAGCTCCAACGCCGGGCGCGCCCGCAAGCCCAGACCCAAAATAACGACGTCATGGCTTTTTTACGAATAGCGCTCGGATGTTCCTTCGTAGGGCTTCGAGTTTGCTAGCGTTGTTCTACCACGGCCAAAAGCGCCATCAAGGCGGGGATGTAGGCCTTATGGGCGTACTCTTTGAGCATCCTGCGGGCGCTAAAGGTCGGGCCGCAGCTTTTGATCGCGGCCTTCATCATGGCAACCCAGCCGTGAGGGATTCCGTCTTCCCCCAAGTCGTAGTACAAAGGGATAATCTCTTGTTCGAGCGCTCGGTAGAGCGCTTCGGCGTCCGCCATGTCCCTGTTCTCGGTAGGCGTCTCAACCCCGAAGGTCCAGCCGTTTTGGCCGTTGAACCCCTCGACCCACCAGCCATCCAGAATGCTCAAATTTGGGACGCCATTCAAGGCGGCTTTCATGCCCGAGGTTCCGGAAGCTTCCAGTGGAGGGATGGGGTTGTTGAGCCAGGCATCCACGCCGTGCACCAAGTACTGGGCGGTTTGTTCGCCGTAGTCTTCTACAAACGCGATCCTCCCGCAGAAGGCGGGGTCCTTTGCGACGTTGAACACGTTTTGAAGGATACGTTTGCCTAGGCTGTCGTCTGGATGGGCCTTGCCTGCAAAAATAACCTGAACGGGCCTTAACGGGTTGGATACGATACGCTTAAGCCGTTCCGGGTCGGAAAGGATCAAATCGGCGCGCTTGTAGGCGGCGAAGCGCCTTGCGAACCCAAGCGTGAGGACAAACGGGTCAAGAAGTGCCCCTTGGGCCAGCCCTACCGATGCGGGCACCTTATCGCGGGCCCAACGGCGCCTAGCACGCTCGCGCATGATGTTTAAGAGCTTGGTTTTGAGCCAGATATGCAGCTCCCAAAGTTCTTTATCCGGGACGTCCTGGATATTCGACCAGGTTCTTGGGTCGTCATGGCGCTCCAGCCAGTCTCGGCCCAAATGACGGTCGAACAACAGCCCTACTTTTGGGTCTACCCAGGTAGGTACGTGCACGCCGTTGGTTACGTGGAAGATGGGAATTTCCTCCGGCCTTTTGTCCTTCCAAAGTGCCTTCCACATGTCTTTACTCACTTCAAGGTGCTTTTTGCTGACAGCATTGGCGAAATGGCACATTCTTAAGGCAAATACGGCCATGTTAAACCCAGCGTTCGGGTCGGCAGGGTTCAGCCCGAGCTTGAAGAACGCCTCACGGTTTAGCCCGAGCGCTTCCCAGTAGGGATGGAAGTATTTCTCCATGAGCGCGTAGCTGAATACGTCGATCCCCGCAGGAACGGGGGTATGCGTTGTGAATAGAGAGGTCCTGTAGATATACTCCTTGGCCTGCTCAAAATCGAGCCCTCGCTCCATGAGACCCCTGGCATGCTCCAAAAGGGCGAAGGCTGGGTGCCCCTCGTTTAAATGGACCATGAACTCTTGAAGACCGAGCGTTTTTAGGACCGCTATGCCGCCAAGCCCTAGAACAATTTCCTGGCGGAGACGCTCCTCTGGATCCCCCATGTAGAGCCTAGCCGAGATTTCCCTGTTCCAAGGGTCGTTTACCTCGATGTTCGTGTCCATTAAATAAAGAGGAACACGGCCGACCTGAACCCGCCATACAGAGACGTATATGGCGGGTTCGACGACAGGGACGCGAACGATCAGCCATTTGCCCGCTTTGTCCTTAACCTTTTCTATCGGCAGATAGTTGTAGTTTATAAGCTCGCGGTGTTCTTCCTGCCAGCCTTGTTCAGTGAGTCTCTGGTGAACGTAGCCTTCAGGGTAGAAGAGCCCTATACCTACGACCGGGACACCCAAATCGCTAGATTCCTTAAGGTGGTCGCCCGCCAGTACGCCAAGCCCTCCGGCATAGATGGGGAGAGACCGGTGAAGGCCGTACTCGAAACTAAAGTAGGCGATGAGTGGCTCTTTTTGTGGCCTTGGAAAAACCGCGTCGAACCATCTAGAAGTGTTGACCATGTAGGCCTCGAACTCGGCCATGACCTCGTCGTAGAGGCGAAGGTACGACGGGCTTTTGCAGGCCTTCTCTAGTGCCCCCAAGGGAAGCTCGCTTAGCATCTTTACAGGGTTGTGAATGCTTTCCTTCCAGCGCATTCTTCCCAGGAGCTTGAACAGCATCCGGGCCTTCGGGTTCCAGCTCCAGTAGAGGTTCATGGAGAGTTTTCCTAGGCCGTTAATCCTTTCGGGCAACAGGGGACAGGCACTATTCTGCGTCAATGTCGTTCACCTTCTTAATCTTGAGGATAAAGTCAAAGAAAGGGCTCAACGCTCAAGGTTTGACCTGATGCTTGACGGCATCCTGGGCCTTCTTGATCTCTTCGGGGTTTCCTAAATAGTAGCGGCTAAGAGGGTTAAGCTCCTCGTCGAGCTCGTAGACCAACGGAAACCCTGTCGGAATGTTCAGGCCCACAATATCTTGATCGGAGATTCCGTCCAAGTACTTTACGAGTGCGCGCAGGCTGTTGCCGTGGGCGGCGATTAGCACGCTCTTCCCGTTCCGGATTTTGGGGACGATTGCATCTTGCCAGAACGGGATCGTTCTTTGAAGGGTTGTTTTAAGCGATTCGGAGGCAGGCAAAAGCCTTGAGTCTAGCTCTCGGTAGCGCGGGTCGAACTTAGGGTGCCTTGGATCGTCCGACTCGAGCTCTGGCGGGGGGATGTCGTAGCTGCGCCGCCAGGCCAGCACTTGTTCCGACCCGTACCTCTCGGCCGTTTCTTGCTTGTTGAGCCCCTGGAGCGCTCCGTAGTGACGCTCGTTCAGCCTCCATGACCGTTGGACAGGCACCCACATCAAACCCATTTCTTCCATCACGATCCACAGCGTTCGTATGGCCCGTTTTAGGACCGAGGTAAGCGCATAATCGAAGCTGACCGCGGCTTCCTTGAGGAGGTTCGCCGCGTTTTTTGCCTCCCTAACGCCCTGCTCGGACAAATCGACATCCACCCAGCCCGTAAAGCGGTTATCCAGGTTCCAGGTGCTCTGTCCATGCCTTAGGAGAACCAGCCGGTACATATCTGCCCCCTTTTCGCCCTTTATACAGGCTTGATTTCAACCTTTGGCAGGATTTCAAGGAACGCTTCTTGAGTGCAGATGGCTGTTCCTGGCATGAGCGTGGTGGCCGTCCCCGCGGCGACGGCACATTTGAGTGCCCAGGCAGGATCCTTTTTTTGCCGGAATCCATGAAGGAACCCCGCCACGAAAGAATCCCCGGCCCCGACGGTGTTTTTGGCCTGAACCTTCGGGGGGACGGCCAAAAGCCTAAGGTCGTTTTTGACAAGCAGCGCGCCCTTACTGCCGAGCGAAATGAGGACCCATGGAATCCCTCTTTCGAGGACATACATGGCCGCTTGCAGGGTCTCATCCAGGCTTGTAAGCACTTTGCCCACAAGCCCAGCCAGCTCGTGCTCGTTTGGCTTGATCGCATCGGGAAGGCCCTCGACCCCCGCCTTTAGCGCCTCGCCGTCGGCATCTAGGAGCACCATCGCACCCTTGGACTTGGCTAGCGCCACGACCTGCCTGTAAACAACGGGGTGAACTCCAGCGGGCAGGCTGCCGCTGATGGCAAGGAATTCCATATCTTTAAGGTTTTCGATTCTTCGGATGAGCCGCATGAGCTCGTAAGGGTGAACCTTAGGGCCTTTGGCGTTGAAGATGACTTGCCTGTGGTCGTCTTGTTCGTTGACGATGATGTTCGTCCGGGTTTCGCCAGAAATTCTAACAAAGCTGCAAGAAACCCCCGCGTTCAAGAGCTGCCCCTCTAGCTCTTCGCCAGCGAACCCGCCGACAAACCCCATCGCCGTGTTTGGCGTGCCGAGCGAGGTGAGCACCTTCGAGACGTCGATCCCTTTTCCCGCGGCGTAACGCTCTTCGTTGACAACCCGGTTGGCCGTGTCTAGGCAAACCTGTTTGACCCATAGGGCCCGATCAAGCGCGGGGTTAAGGGTCAGCGTGTAGATAACGGCCCGATCCCCTTGGATGTTTCTATTTGTACACTGCCATATAGTAGGGTACTCCAGGCTCTGGCTGAATTGCAAGCGTTCGCCAGATTCCTACACGGCCTGGGCCATGCTTTCTGGAAGGGTAGGAAGCATTCGGCCCGTCCTTTGGTAGCGCACGTAGAATGACAGCGCCTCCTCTAAGATATGGGGGGTGTGCCCTCCTCGTTTAAGCGCATCCTTGTAGTAGTCTTTAAGGAGATCACGATAGCTTGGATGCGCGCAGTGCTCGACAATCAACGGCGCCCTTTCTCTAGGGGCAAGTCCCCTTAAATCGGCAAGCCCCTGCTCGGTGATCAGGATGTCTACGTCGTGCTCTGGATGGTCTACGTGGGCCACCATCGGGACGATGCAGGATATTTGCCCTTCCTTGACGATTGAAGGGGTAACAAATACAGACAAGTGGCTGTTGCGGGAAAAATCCCCCGACCCCCCTATACCGTTCATCATGTGAGTGCCCATGATGTGGGTCGAGTTGATGTTGCCGTAGATGTCCGCCTCGATGGCCGCGTTGACGGCCACGATCCCTAGCCTTCGAACCACCTCCGGGTGGTTGGAGATTTCCTGAGGCCTTAGGATGAGCTTATCCCGGTAGCGTCCAATATTGGCCATGATTTCTCTGTGGGCCTTGGCCGAGAGCGTGATCGAGGTGCACGAGGCAAAGGACATCTTCCCGGCATCGAGCAGCATGAACACAGAGTCTTGGAGTACTTCGGAATACATCTTGAGGTTCTCGAAATCTGAGCCTA
>DDYN01000015.1 GCA_002347965.1 Nitrospirae bacterium UBA2233
GACGCGTTTGTGATTGCAGGCGGCGGCGTGCAAAAGCGTCTGTCTGCGCATTTCCTCGTCAAACAGGTTCGGAAGTGCAACCGAAAACTATTCAAAGGGGAGCGAAGCCACATCAGAAACACCGCCCCGAGGTATGTGCGCGGTTTTCAGAGGTTCGACAAGGTTCTTTGGGAGGAACGGGAATGCTTCATCTTTGGACGGAGAACAACCGGGTATTTCGACTTAAGACAACTGGATGGGGCCGGAGTGTGCAGTTCCGCTCCAGCCTGGAAATGCCGGCTTCTGGAATCGGCCGGAACACTCTTGACAGAAAGGAGGAGCGCCGTTTCCTCTCCGGCATTCATGCCGGAGTCTCCACGGCGTGTGTAGGATGAAATACTACCTTTGTCCTGCGTGCAAAAAGCCTGCTTTGGTCGAAGAAAATCCTTTTCGTCCGTTTTGTTCGGAGCGTTGCAAGCTCTTAGACCTCTACAGATGGATGTCTGAAGAATACAGGATCGAGGGTGCAGAAAATGGCCGATCCTCCAAGGATAAACCAGAACGTGCTTGAGCGAATGAAGGAGGCGCTACCCAAAACTGCCCCGTCTTGGACAACGGGAGTGATGTCGGCCTCGGTGGCGCTTATCCTTGCAACGAGCGAAGAAGACCCCTGCCTACTATTGACGCAACGGGCTGTTCGTCCGGGCGATCCTTTCAGCGGCCAGGTGTGCTTTCCGGGCGGCAAGCGCGACCCCTTGGATGCCTCTAACCTCCAAACGGCCATACGGGAGACCAAAGAAGAAGTCGGAATCGGGCTTGAGCCAGGTCACCTTTTAGGGGCGCTTACGCCCTGTTCTCCTCTCCATCCAGGCCGACGATCCTTGCAGGTCGTGCCGTTCGTGTTTGGCCTATCAATGCAGGCTGTCGTCACGCCATGCCCGCAGGAAGTTGCCTCGTTTGCATGGATTCCGCTTGCATCGCTCGAGGGAAACCGCTACCTTGGAAAGGCGGCCCCTGCCCAATTGGGTGGGGTCGAGGTAGACGCGTTCCTTGTGCCCTTCGAAGGCGGGGCTTACACGATCTGGGGGATGACGTACCGGATTCTTTCCGAGTTCCTCGGCGTTTGGCAAGCAACGCGCCCGTAGCTCAAAGGACAGAGCAACGGCCTTCTAAGCCGTGGGTTGCAGGTTCGAGTCCTGCCGGGCGCGCCAGAACGAAACCCCCTAATCAGGCTTCCACAGAAGCGCGCTAGCCGTTAAGGAGGACTTTTGCCTTGCCTTGCCTTGCCTTGCCTTGCCTTGCCTTTCCTGGTCCTGCCGTACCGAGGCCAACTGGCGCAAACACGGCTTGTTCGTCCTACTCGGCACGCTCAAACTCGACGACCGACTGGTTTTTCTTCGGTAATCTCGAGCGTCTTGTTTTCTGCCAACAAAAGAAGGAACTGGTCGGTTGGGACGGGTTTGGAGAATATATACCCCTGGATCCCGTAGCACCTGAGCCCATGCAAGAAGAGAAGCTGATGGCGTGTTTCGACGCCTTCAGCGATGACCATTAGCCCTAGGCTTCCTGCAATCTGGATAACCGCGTTCACGATCGCTTGATTGACGGGGTCTTCCAACCCGCCCCTGATGAACGACTGGTCGATCTTTATCGTGTCGACAGGCAGGCGCTTTAAGTAATTTAGCGAGGAGTATTCCATGCCGAAGTCGTCTAAGGCGACCCGAACGCCCATTTTTTTGATTTCGCCCAGGATTTCGATGGTTTGTTCGATGTCGTGCATCGCGGTGGATTCGGTGATCTCGAGCTCTAGCCGTTCCGGGGGCACCCCTTCTTCGAAAACAGCTCGTTTGACCATAGACAGTAGTTCTGGGTCTTGGAACTGTCTGGCCGAAAGGTTTACGGCTACATAGATGTGCTCGAACCCAAGCGCCCGCCAGGCTTTAAGCTGCCTTATGGCCTGCTTTAAGGCCCACTCTCCGATCGGGATGATTAAGCCGTTACGCTCCGCAACGGGTATGAAGCGTACCGGGGGTACAGAGCCAAGCTCTTTGCTGTTCCATCGCAACAGCGCTTCACAGCCGATGATTTCCCCCGTTTCAAGGCTAATTTGAGGCTGGTAATGCAGGCTGAACTCGCTTTCTTTCAGCGCCTTTCTTAAGCTTGTTTCCATCAGCAGGTAATCGGATATCTTTTCATCTAGCTCTGCGGTATAAAATGCGTACGTCCCGCCACCCCGTTCCTTGGCCCTGTACATCGCCATTTCCGCGTTTTTCAGGAGCGTGTCCGTATTCGTCCCGTCCTTCGGATACATCGAAAGCCCAAGGCTTGCGGTGACGAACACCTCTTTACCGTTTACCCAGAACGGCTGTTCGAACACCCTCAGCAGCCTTCCGGCGACGTCCGCTAGGTCTTCGGTTGCTACAATATCTGGCATAACTACGGAGAACTCGTCTCCCCACGGCCTCGATAGCGTATCCAGCGCGCGGATAGCTCGTCTGAGCCTTTCTGCTACGGAACGGATAATGTCGTTGGAGGCCTCGAACCCCAACGATTCGTTCAACACCTTGAAGCGGTCCAAATCGATCAGGGCCACGACGACGATCGGATGGTGGGAGATGGCTTGCTGGAGCCTCTCGGCGAGCAGCATACGGTTTGGAAGTCCGGTGAGTTCGTCGTAGTAGGTCATCTGCTCGATCCGTCTTTGGGTGAGGCGCTCTTCTGTGATGTCCCTGCCCACAAAAATTAAGCCCTTCCTGGAGCCGTCCGGGTTGAACAGAGGGACCTTGGTTACTTCACAAAGAACGCCTTGTCCATCTTTAACCTCTACTTTCTCTTCGTAGCGGCAAAGCGTTCCCGCTCTCCAGGTGCGCTCGTCCGTTACCTTGCAGTAGGCGAACGTTTCGGCAAGCTCTGGCGTGGCTTTGGAGATCTCGTCGTCGGTTTTTCCAGCGTATTCTTTCCCATCAAGCTGAAACAAACGAAGCGTTTGGGGGTTGGCCAAAAGCCATCGGCCCTCGGCGTCTTTCATTCCGACGGCCAAAGGCATGGCTTCAAGAAGCGTTCTTAGGAGCGCCTCGGATTCTGCAAGCGCGAGCTCCGCACGTTTTTTTTCCGTGACGTCTTGGTTCGTCCCCGTGAATTTGGCCGGTTTTCCCTGCTCGTCCAGTATCACTTCGGCCTGCTCCCGGATGTAGCGCATTTCCCCGTTTTTGCGCACTATCCGATACTCAAAATCCAAACAGGCATGGTTTTGTATAGCTTCTTCGATCACCCGGTCTACAAGCGCCCGGTCTTCTGGATGAACGACGGACATGAACCTTTCGTACGAGGGGTCTTCTCCTTCCCGAAGCCCAAAAATATTGTAGGTCTCCTTTGAGTACGCCATCTCGTTTGTCTTTAGGTCGCGCTCCCAACTCCCTACGCGCGCAATCCGCTGGGCGCGCTCGAGCAGGTCTTCGAGCCTCTTGCGCTGCTCGATCTCAGACTTGAGCCGATGGATAGTTTCTCTTAGCTCGGACGTTTGTTCGGTTACCTCCGCCTCGAGGGTTTCGTTGGCCCCTTTCAGGGCTTGGAGCGAATCCCTAAGGGTTGCCAGAAGCATGTGCAGGCTGACGCTTAGCGAGTTTACCTCCAGAATGGGGGTAGCTGGCCAGTCTGTTCTTACGATCGGGGTCAGCGGCTCGTCTTTGACCCTAGAGGCGAGCGCCTCAAGCCGGCCCAAGGGGCGGGAGAATGCCTTGGCGGCGACCCAGGCGAGCACGAGCATGAGCAGGGCAAGGCCCCAGAAGGTCGCGAGGTCGGGCAGAAGCGCGTACATTAGGCGATCTAACGAACTCCCTAAAAAAACCCTCGCTTCAAGGGTCCACGGTGTTTGGCCGACAGGAAGGCTGTAGAGGTAGAAAGACTGCTGCCAGCGCCCAACAAGCATAGCCGATGGAGACGCGCTGTCCGCCGGCGGAACTGCCTGGAGGATGCCGTCTTCTATACGGCGCATGGAGTAGCGCTCATGCCCTAGGGTTTCGTTGAAGAATGTCGGGGAGTCAAGAACGGGTTTGCCCCGAGCGTTGAGCAGGCGGACCTCGATGTTCGGGCTGGTAACTCGAAAGAGGGCGGCGCGTAGAAAGTCTACGTCCAAAATGCCCACGACGACCCCGAGAGATTCCCCGTTTTGGAGTATGGGGACGACCATGGCCGGGGTGGAGTTCAACCCCGGAAGGCCCGGCTGGAAATCATCGGCCAGCATGGGCATTCCAGTATCCTGTACGACGCCGGTAAGCTTGTTATCCTCAAGCGGCCTGGTTTGTTTCCACGTGGAACAATCGAAACGAGAAGAAAGACACGCCCGGACCTTGCCTTTTTGATCGAGCACCAAGAACGCGGAACACTCTGGGAATACCTCTTGGGCCAAGGCCATGTCTCCCGTAAGCTCGCTCGAGGACGACCCTTTTTCGGCAGCACGATGGGCTATTCCCCACAGGATCTCCAGCCTGCGCTGGAGGATGTTTTCCATCATGAGCGCTCCCTTGCCCGCCTCGGCCTTTAGCGAGCCAATAAGCTGAGACTTTATGCCCCCGAGCGTCGTACGGGCTTGCAGGAATGTATGGAGCGTTGCAGGCAGGAGCGTGGCAGATAACAGTATGCAGACAAGCATCTGGTTTATACGAAGCCCCCCCAAAGGCCGGGAGACGAGCCTAAAACGTTGAGCCAGAAGAATCAGGGCAAGATCGGCGATGAGCGCGTTAAGAACCCCGTTTGTGCCGACCTTCAGCAGGATGACACATCCGAGCGTACCGTGCAAATCGCGTAAATGAGTGAGTGCGAATACCGGCAGGCCGATCAAGGCCCAGAACCCGAGCGAAGCCAGTGAAAGCAAGCGAAGCCTCGGGTAGGCCAAGGCGATGCAAAGGCCCTCGAGCGTGAACACCAAAACGTCGGAGGGGTTCTGCCAGATCCAGTACGGTACCAACCCCGCAACGAGGCCCCCGAGTGTTGCCCAGCGAGGGCCGTATACGGCCGCGAGTAGGAGAACGAAAACTGGCCCGAAGAACAGCCGAACGCCTGGCAAGGGCTCGACTTTTAGCGTATTGGCAAAAAAAGCCAGCACAACAAGCAGGGCGGCAAAAACAAAATAAGGGTATCGTTTTTTTTGGCTGGAAAGGATATTGCGTATGCTTGCTTGGCGCAACAAAAACCTCGCTGAACGCTCTTATTTAGGCCTTTTAAGGGGGAACGGTTTTGCTCCGGGGGTTTGTTAGGCCCCGTACGCCTACATGCCCAGCGCTTGAGCCGATTCCGTGATCGAACCCAGCGTCATCTGGATTACCTGAGGAAACCCAAGAAGGTCGTTGATGAGCTGGGTGAGGTCTTGAACGACGAGAGAAATTGGGTCCATCGTGATCTCCTTTTTTACTAGAGCCTGCTTGCCCTTGTGTTGCTTTTTCTTGCCGAAAACCTTAGATAACAACCAATCAGGAGGGGCAGGCATTCTTTTAGGGGCATGAAAGAAAGCCTGCTTACCGGCAAGTCCGTATTCTGCTTAAGAGCCAGGATTGCCTTCATTCCCCCAAGCTCAAGGGTTGGCTGAGGGGGCAGGACTCGAACCTGCAATCGCCTGATCCAGAGTCAGGTGGCTTACCAATTAGCCGACCCCTCAGCAAGCTATTTTCAAAACTAGCCTTAATAATATCAAAATATCGGCTGGAATCAAACCAAGGCCGACCAGTTTCCGGATTGTGGCATAATGAAACCAGCTCACAAAAAACGACAAGGAATGTTTCTTGGCCGTGCATTTAGGGGTCGATAATCTTACGAAAGAGCGGAAAGCTCTTTTAAGGGGGAGGCGTTTTGGCCTGATCAGCCACCATGCCGCCGTGGATTCTGGCCCGAGGGAAACGCTAAAAAGGCTTCGCGAAGAAGGGCTTGCGCCGTACGTTCTGCTTGCCCCCGAGCACGGTTACGATGGACTGCTCGAAGCGGGCGAGACGTTCGAGAGCCGCTTTGATAGGCGGGTTGGTATCCGGGTCGCGAGCCTCTACAGGGGCATCCAAGGCTTGGCCGAGGGGCTTGATGCGGATGGAAGGATGCGCGCGCTCGATACGCTATTAGAGGGCAAAAGCCCGAGCCAAAGCGAGTTGAAAGGCTTGGAGGCGCTCGTTTTCGATTTGGTGGACGTAGGCACGCGCGTCTACACGTACTTGGCAACGCTCGTCATCGCGCTGAAGGCCAGCCTTGAGGCCCATATTCCGCTTTTTGTCCTAGACCGTCCGAACCCCGTAGGTGGCCACTTCGAAGGGCCGGTGCTTGAGCCAGGCTATGAAAGCTTCGTGGGCGTTCTGCCCGTTGCCTTGCGCCACGGGATGACCTTAGGCGAGCTTGCGCTCTTTGCCAACGAGCGGTTGTTTCAAGCCCGCGCCCCTCTGCACGTGTTCCCTTTAGGGGGCTGGTCTCGATCGATGCCGTTCGAACAAACGGGCCTTTTCTGGGCCCCGCCATCGCCCAACATGCCAACGCTCACGACGGCCCTCGTGTATCCAGGCCAGGTGTTGTTCGAGGGAACGAACGTCTCGGAAGGGCGCGGGACGACTGCCCCGTTCGAGCTGATCGGAGCCCCTTGGATTTCGGCCGATGAGTTCGCAGTGGGGCTCGAGAAGGTGGGGTTGCCCGGTGTCCGCTTCAAGCCCTGGGTCTACAGGCCGGCCTTCTCGAAGTACGCCGGGAGCGTTATCGAAGGCATTCGGCTTTTCGTTGAAGACAAAAAGGCCTTTTCGCCCTTCAAGACCACAGTCGCGCTCCTTTTAGAGCTTAAACGCCTTTACCCGGGCAAGCTCGTGTTCCACGAGCACTATTTTGACCGCGTAGCGGGCAACGGATGGCTTAGGCCGATGATCGAGAAGGGGGCCTCGCTTGGCGAAATTCTCGGGCGATGCCAAGAAGGGCTCGCGGCGTTCCAAGCGGAACGAAGGCCGTTTTTGCTGTATGAATAGGTATAGCCCATGGCACGTCGGGGCGTTTTCTACGCGCCGGGAGTGGGACAGATCGTAGGCCCTGCCCAGGCTTGGGGTTGCACGGGGGGTTTTTCTAGAAAATGCCGCGCGCCGATAGCGCCTCGGAACGAATCGTTTACCTGACGGGCGGGGTAGGGGGCTCTCGCTTCCTGTCCGGCCTTGTGCGCCGTGTCAGCCCAAATCAGCTTTGCATCGTCGTAAACACGGCCGATGACAGGGATTTTTTTGGTCTGCACGTAAGCCCGGACCTAGACACGGTTGTTTACAGGCTTTCGGGCGTCGTCTCGGGGGAGGGCTGGGGGGTGCAGGGGGATACCTTCTTTTGCTTAGAGCAAATTTCGAAGCTTGGTGAGGAGGCCTGGTTTCGGCTTGGTGACAAGGATTTGGCCATGCACATCCTAAGGGCCAAGCTGTTGCGCCAAGGGCTTCCGCTTCGCTCGGTGACGGAGAGGCTCGCAAAGAGGTTTGGAATTCCGTGGAGAATCCTGCCTATGTCTGATGACCCTGTCGAGACGTGGATCAGGACGAAGGAGCACGGCTGGGTTCACTTTCAGGAATACCTCGTGAAATACCTAAGCGTGCCCAGCGTGCTCGACGTCCGCTACAGGGGCATCCGAGCCGCACGAGCAACGCAGGAGGTACTAGAGGAGCTCGAGCGCGCAAGCCTCGTCATTATCGGGCCGAGCAACCCGATCACAAGCATCGGCCCCATCTTGGCGCTTCGGGGCGTCAAGCCCCTTTTGAGGGCCTTAAACAAGCCTGTTGTGGCCGTAAGCCCGCTGATCGGCGGGAGGCCCGTTAAGGGCCCGCTCGATAAGCTTTTCCTTTCCGTAGGGCTAGAACCAGGCAGCCTTGCGGTGGCAAGCCGCTACCGCGCCTTCTTAAGGGGTATCGTGATTGACCAGGCCGACCGAAGCGACGCGGAGGCTCTAGCCAAAAATGGCCTGCAGGTGCTTGTCGCCGACACGCTTATGCGCACGCAAGAAGATGCTGACCTGCTTGCCGGGGCGACCCTTTCGTTCGCCAGGGGTCTTTCCGCCTTGCCGAACTGTTCTAGTAAAACGGCCTAAGGCGTCTTCGTACGACCTCCCGCCCAGCCACCCGGCGAACAGTTTGGACAAGCCGTCTTCCCGAGGAGTGCGTAGTCCTGAGGCGGCCAAACGGGGGTCTCCCGTAGGTCCCTGCCTCCACGATGTTTTGCCTACTCAGCCGTTCGTTGCTAAACCCTAAAGCCGCCCTTGCCAGGCGGCTAAGAGCGGCAGCGACATCCCTGCGTTAACGAAAGAAACCTCCGTTCTCCTTCAGGAATGCACCGCTTGTCGTACTTTAAAATTTCAATGCAGCAGCAGTAAGTAGCGCCTTTCAAGGCAAAGAGTTGTAGTTGTTTGTGCTGGGGCGGCCTTGGCGTTACACTTGAAGGCATGGAAGCAAAGGTAAGGCTGTTCCTGGTTTTTGTGGCGCTTCTTTGTATGGCCTGTATGGCCGCTACCCAAGGCTCTGCGCAGGAAGTCCAAGCGCCAGAGCTTGCGCTCGTTGCGACGGTCAAAGATCGCAAGCTCATAAGAGGACCCGGTTACGGGGATGCCTGGGCTCTCGAGTTGGAGGTCAAAAACACCTCAAGTGAAACGCTGCTGCTCAACCCTTACAACGTCTTGCTTTTCTACATCACGGATGCCGACAAGTACGACGCGCTTGGCGGCTCGTCTGGGCTCGTGCTGGCCTTTGCCAGGCCGTTTCCGCCTGTTCTTCTCGATTACCCGATTGGCCAGGTTCGCTCCTCTAAAGACCTTGATGCCATCAGGGAGGCGCCAAGAGGCCCTTCTCAGCAAAGCCTTCCATTGGGCCCCCTTGCATCCCGAAGAGTTACGCTTCTGTTTAACCTGCTAAAGAAAGGCGTCGACACGAACCACCTAGACCTCTCGTACCTCGCCTACAGCTCTACCGGAGCCCCGGACCGGGCGACCTTCTTGACGACGCTCGATACGCGTTAGCCTATATTCAACACGATCTTGCCGAACTGTCTTTGATTTTTGAGGTCCTCAAGCGCCGTCGTCCCTTCTTCCAAGGAGTAGAACCTGTGGATGATGGGACGGATTTTTTTGATCCCCATGAACCGCACGAACTCTCTAAATTCACTCATCGAACCCATCGTAGAACCGATGATAGAAATCTGGTTCCAAAAAATTCGGTTGATGTCGGCTGGCGGGTTACCTCCCGTCGTAGCCCCGCAGGTCACTAGCCTCCCGCCCCTCTTGAGGCATTTGAGCGAGGTTCCCCAAGTTTGTTCGCCTACCGAGTCGACCACGGCATCCACGCCTTGGCCGTTGGTGAGCTCACGCACCTCTTTTGCGACGTCCTTTAGCTTGTAGTTGATCCCGAAGTGTGCGCCTAGCCCCATCGCCCGCTCAACCTTGTCTGTCGAAGAGGACGTGACGATGGCCCGAAGGCCCGCAGCGAGCGCAATCTGCATGCATGCAACCGAAACCCCTCCCCCGATCCCGTGGATAAGGATCGTCTCCGAGGGTTTGATGCGCCCCCTAGTCACGAGCATCCGCCAGGCTGTAAGGAACACGAGCGAGGATGCGGCCGCCTCCTCGTAAGACGAGGCCTTGGGTAGCGCCAGGACGTTCGTTTCCGGAACGGCTACGTACTCGGCAAACGTGCCGGGAACGTGCTCGCCCAGGATGCTGAACTTTGGGCAGAGGCTGTGCTCTCCCATCTCGCAGTACTCGCAGGTTCCACAGCTTAGGCCAGGGTTGATCATGACGGGGTCGCCCCTTTTGACGCGCGTGACCCCCTCACCCACTTGAGCCACGACCCCAGAGCCGTCCGCCCCCAAAACGTGGGGAAATTGAAGCTTCAGGCCGGGCATCCCCTGGACGACCCAGAGGTCTAAATGGTTCAAGGCCGCAGCCTTGATGTTGACGAGCACCTCTCCTCTTTTAGGCTTTGGGGTTTCCACCTCCTCCAGGGCGACCTGGTCTATCTCGCCGTGGGCTTTTAAAACGAGCGCTTTCATTGAGAGCCTCCTGACTATGAGAGTGTTTTTAGGATGTCGAGCGTGGCTTTAGAGGGGCTTCGCTCGAGCTCGATGGGGGTGATGTAGCGCTCAACAAGGCCAGTCCTGTCCCGAACGCCGAGTTTTTCGAACAAAAAGGCGAAACGGTCTTCCAGGTCTTTCCCGAAGGCCCCTTTAAAATCCTTGGGTAGGCTCCAGAATGCCCGCTTGAACGGCCCGAAAATCTTTTTCCTCGTTTTGTAGTAGAACTGTTCTTGCGTTTCGTCGGGCTTCTTTTCATTGACGAAGTTTTTATCCATGTAGCTCATCAGCTCGTGTTGGAAGTCTAACGGCAACTCGGGGTGGTCGAGCAGGAGGTTTTGGAAGCCGGTGGCCAAGTGAATCTCTGCCGTACCCCGCTTGGGGAACTCATCGAAGGCTTCGTCCGGAAGAGTAGAGGCGCCGTGCTGGACGGCCCCCGATAGCCCGTAACGATCCCTCGACAGCTTGGAGAGCTTCTCTAGCACGTCGAAATCGAGCTTGACCTTGGCGATCGTCCCGTCGGGCAGGACAACCCCGCCGTGCGACGTTCCAGTCTGTACGGATATTTTGCTGATTTCCTTGATGTTTCCCTTTGTTCGCAGCTCCTCGATAAGCCCGTCCATGAAGGCGATGAGGTCTTCGGGCGTCGAGTTCACCTTGCCCACTTCGCCGATTTCCCCGCCCACCGATACCGTAACCCCCTTGGGCTCGAGGGCCCGGATGTGCCGGACGAGCTCGGCCTCTATCTCGTAGTTGTTCCGCTGTTGCTCGGCATGGGTCGGCTTACTTAGGTCCACGACCGTCGAGGCGTCGATGTCGATGTTTAAAAACTCCGCTTCGAGCGCCTCTTTTACGAGCGCCTTAAGTCCCTGCACCTCTTTTTGGGGGTCTTGGGCAAAGTTCTTGGCGTTGATCTGGAAATGGTCGCCCTGGATGAAGACCGGTCCTTTGTAGCCCTCCTTGATGGCCGCGGCCAATAGGACCGTTCGGTACTCGGCCGGACGTTGGAACGTGTAGCCGATCTCGGATTTGGCGATCTCAAAAATGAACGCGTTCGTGTTCAGGCGCTTGGCCGCGCGGAACGCCGCGCGCGCCATATCGTACGTCATCCCGCGCAGGTTCATAGCGGGGACGGTGAACCCGGAGCACTCCCCACGCCCCATCGCCTCGTAGAGCCCCTGGATCGAGGCAGGCCAAATGCTAAGTCTTTGGGCGATGGCCCCGATAAGATAGTAGAGCGCCTCTTTGAGCGTTGCGTCTTCGGTGAAAACGTACGATTCGACGAGTTCGTCGATCAACCCTTCTGACAGCGGTGATTCAGACGGCTCCACCAAGGATCCGGCAGAATCGAACCGGACGATACCCTTGAGCTTTTTTGCGAGGTCCGTTTTTGTCTCGATCATAGCATTCCTCCTTTGCTTTTTGGGTTGAGCCTGCAACGAGGCGTTTCCCTATTGTTTCCTATTCTATAGTAGAATGCCCGTTAGAAGAAAAGGGAGGGACTAGCATGTTTTTGCGGGGCGTTTGGCGGTTGTTTTTTGGCGCTTTCCTTGCTTTTGCTCTCGGCTGCGGCGTTCGTCCAGGGGCCGCACAAGGCCCGTCGAAAAGGGTAACCTTGCTCGTTATGGCTGACCTGCACGCCCAGCTCGAAACACATCCTGAGCTGTTTTGGCAAGGACAATCCTCTTGGATCATGCCCGCGGGAGGGTTGGCTAGGGTTGCCGGCTATGTCCGGGCGTGCCGTAAGGCAAACCCAGCCGGCGTTCTTTTTGTCGACTTGGGCGATACGTTCCAGGGTTCCGGGCCGGCAAGCCTCTCCAAAGGCCGCGCGCTCTTAGGCCCTATGAACGCGCTCAAGCCGGACGTGGCGCTTCCAGGGAACTGGGAGGTGGCCTACGGGGCGCATGCGATGCGTGAGCTTACCCGGGCGCTCGAGTACCCAACGATCGCCGCGAACGTGTACGAGGAAAAAACAAAGACGCTGGTATTCCCCCCCTATATCATGGCCGAGCTGGATGGTGTTCGCGTGGCCGTCATAGGTTTTACCGACCCGGACGTCCCCAAGCGCCAGCCGCCTGGGTATTCGGTGGGGCTTGGATATGCCGGACCAGACGTGCTCGGGCCTTTTATCCAGGCAGTGCGCAAGAAGGGGGCGGACATCGTCATTCTCGCTACGCACGTGGGGCTGATCAGGGCGACGGACCTCGCAAGAAGGGTCGAGGGAGTGGACATCTTTTTGTCCGGCGATACGCACGAGCGGACGTTTGTTCCCGTCCAAGTAGGCTCGGCTTGGGTTATCGAGCCCGGAGCGTTCGGTTCTTTCCTTGGGAGGCTCGATTTGACCGTACAAAACGGCAGGGTTGTCGATCGAAGCTGGAAGCTCCTTTCCGTAACCCCGGATCGATTTAAGGAGGACGCACCAGTCAAAGAGGCCGTTACGAAGGCACTCGGTCCGTTCTCAGTCCTCATGGGGGAGGTGATCGGCGAGACCTTGGGGCCGCTTTATCGTCACGACGTGCTCGAGACCCCGCTCGATCGCGTGATCACGGATGCGATGCGCGAGGCCGCGGGAACAGAAATCGCTCTTAGCAACGGGTTTAGGTTTGGACCCGTGATCGAGCCCGGGCCGATTTTGGAGGCGGACCTTTGGAGCGCACTGCCCAACCCAGAGCCGTTGAAGGTGGGGAAAGTCTACGGCTGGCAGCTCACGTCCTTTTTGGAGGAAGAGCTCGAGCATGTCTTCTCCAGGAACCCGGATCGGCTTTTTGGTGGTTGGCTTCCTAGGTTCTCCGGAATGAAGGTGGTCTTTGAGGCGTTCGCCAAAAAGGGGGAACGGCTCAAAGAGGTTTTCGTGAATGGATCCCCCCTTCAAGAAGAAAGGCTCTACAGCGTCGTATCCTGCCAAAGGGAGGGGGATGCCCCCGATGTGCTCTGCAGAATCCCTCATGCGTTGGATACGCGCGTGCTGGATACGGGTATTCATGAGGCGATCAAGGCCTACCTTGCCCGCCGTTCTCCGATCACGCCCCCGGAAGACGGCCGGATGGTCGCGACGGATTTGCCCAAGGCCGTCCGCTCGCAGTACGAGGCGTTGTTTGGAGTGAGCTTGGGGATGCAGCCAGCGCCCGTTCGCTTTCCAGAGTCCGGTTCGCTATAATTAAAAAAACAAGGCAATTGGATGCACCTTTAATGCTCGATCGAGGCAAAATCCTAGCCGTATGCGTGCGTAACGGGCGCCTTTTGTCCCTTTTTGCAGGGGTTGGGCTTGGGTTTTTGATGGTTGTTGCGCAAAGCCTTCGAGCGCAAACGCTCAATCTTCCTGCGGGGGTCCAGGACCTCCTCGGGAACGTCGTACAGCTTACTCCTCAACAAGCAGACCAACCCCAAGGGGAGGCCGTTTCGGCCCAAGGCGTTCACCTTCCCCCGCTCAAAGAAAAAGAGCCTAACAATACGCCAAGCGAGGCCCAAGCCCTGCCGTTTGCAAGGGACCTCGAGGGCCAACTTCAAGACGACGACGTGGACGTGTACGCCTTTTCGCTCGATGGCCCCGCTCAGGTGGCCATAACACTGGCTTTTCCCGAGGGTTCGAGTGGCGCCGCCATCTTGTTTGGTGTGCTCAAGCCGGATGGCAAGACGCTTTTGCCCCCTAGGGCCGTGTTCCCGGACTTTGAGCGGGTTTCGATGGTGTACGGCCTTCCAGCGGGAACGTTCTACGTCCAAGTCGGGCCGATGCCATACCATGCAAGTGGCTATGTCTCACCCCCCTATGCCGTTTACATCGAAGTGCAGGATTAGCATATGAGCAGCTTAACCAGGGCTATAAGGGGAGCTGTTTCGCTATGGCGCTGAATCCCGCCGGGCTCGTCCTTCGAATGATGGGCCAGGAAAACGCCTTCAGGATGGAGCTCGAGCGCTGCCTTCGCATCCGTAGCCGCCTGTCTTCTTGTACTCGATGCATAGACGCCTGTCCCGAAGGGGCGCTTTCGATCGGCAAAGAGGGGTTCATCGTAAGCGAGCGATGCACCCTCTGCGGGCTGTGTATGGCGGCTTGCCCAACGGGCGCGATCGCCGTGGCCATGCAAGATACTCTAGGCTCGGGGTTTCTGACGCTGAACGATAGAAGAAGGCTGCTTGCCTGCAAGAAGCGGATTGACGAGGCCCAACTGATGGCAAGGCAACAAATGCAAATTGGTTGCCTTGGGATGCTGTTTCCAGCTTGGCTGGCTGGCCTTGCGACTCTCGGCGAAACGCCCGTGACCATCTGGGTTGGGAATTGCCAGGAGTGTGCAGAGGGCCAAAATAAGCCTTGGGCGTTCGAAGGAGATCGGCTACACATCGGGTTGCTTACCATCGAGCGCGGGGCCATGCCGGAAAACGACGCCTTCGAGCAGCAAAACCAGCTCTCTAGGCGTTCATTCTTCAGTTTTTTGGCGGGGTCTGCACAAAAGAGTGCGGCAAAGAGCGTGTCCAGCCTTCTACCCAAGGCCAAAACCAGCGACCCAGAGGCCGTTTTGGGGGTCAAACGAGCGGTGAGCCGGTCCGGGAGGCTATCCACACTTCAGGCCTGGCCGGAACTTTGGAGAGGGTTGTTCCTTCGTCCCGAGATAGACGCCGAGCGCTGCAGCGCGTGCATGGTATGCAGTAGGCTGTGCCCTACGAAGGCGCTGGAAGTGAAGGACGTTGACGGCAAGCAAGCCTTCGTTTTTGACCCCCTAAGGTGTCTTGGCTGCGGGATGTGCAAGGATGTATGCTTCGAAAAGGCGCTTTCGCTCAACCCATGCGGGCTGGATATCCAAGAGGCCGAGCTTGTTAGGGTTGAGAGGCGTCGCTGTGCCGGCTGTAGCAGGGAATGGTTGTTTGCGGGCGAGCGGACGCTATGCCCTGCGTGCGTGAAAAAAACCAAGGCCGGCCTGTTGTAAAAGGCCGGCGAACGAATTACGAAGGGGAGATGATGGAAGACATCGTTCAGGCCTTTCGGGCCAGAAGAGACCTGCTCGCTTTTTTAGGCCTTTCATTCTACAAGGACCCTAGTGAAGAGCTCTTGGGTAGCTTAGAGGGTGTTGTCCAAGGGCTCGGGGCGCTAGATAGGCTAATCCAGAGCGAGCGCTACCAAGAAGGTCTAGCCCTTTTTGGGGACTTTCTCCAAATGGCCGCCAAGGAGAAGGACAATAAAGAACTCCTTAAGGAAGCGGCGACCGAGTACGCCAAGCTGTTCATCGTGCCTCCGGGTGTTTCTGCAAAAGAATCGCCCTATCCTTACGAATCCCTGTTCACGGGCAAACACAGGATGTTGATGGGCGAGCCAAGGGACGAGGTTTACAAGGCCTACTGGATGGCCAAGCTTGAGCTCAAGCAGGAATCGAACGAGCCCGAGGACCACTTAGGCCTTGAGCTGCTGTTCTTAGCGAGGCTCTCGGAGCGGATTGCCGACACGCTCGAGGAGAAGGGGCAAGATGGCATTGAGGAGGCCCTCAAAGACGTCTCGACCTCGATCGAATTCTTGAAGGCCCATCCGTTGAGCTTCGTGGACAAACTCTCCGAGCTTGTCCTTGAGCAAACAGGGCATTCCTTTTATCGAGGCCTTGCGCTTACGTTGCCGTCCTATCTTCGCTTCGACCTTGCCTATCTCGAGGAAGCAAAGGAGCATTTTCTGGAAAGCAGACAGGAAGGCGAACAACAAGAGCAATAATACAATAAGGAGCGTGGAGGGGCGGAAATGCGCGTTTGGGCCGCTGCAAGCTTGCTTTGGGTGAGCGTTATTGCTTGCCTTTGCCTTCCGTCTGCACTTTGGGCGGAGCCGAGCTGGGAAGAATCGTGCATTTACCCCCTCTTGCATGCCTGGGGTGGACGTGGGCCGTTCATTTCCTGCGAGATAGACACGGAAAAGGCCGTGGGGCGTGCAACCTACGAGGGCGGATACACGATGGAGCTTGAGCTTGGAGAGCCTTCCGTCGTCTCGCTCGGCATCCTTGGCTATCCGAGGGTGTATTTCCACAATGACGCGCTTCTTTACACGCTCGTTCCGGAAAGCGTGCCTATCGATGGGCGGAATGCGCTACGCTACACGGTGATAGACGCCAACGGGCAAGCTTACACGTACCGCGGAGTTTCAGACGGCCAGAGGCTGCTCTTGGAGGTTGGCTGTCCGGACGGTTCGCTCGCCCTCTACGATTTTCCTACCCAGGAAGGTGCGGAAGAGGGTATAGGTATAGATGAAGGGTTTGCCTGTTTAGAGCGTTCTTACGCGCAGGCCTTGTCCCATGGGGTGCAAGTACCCGCTGTACCGGCCCAGCCATCCCTCGGTGCGTCCCCCAGTGCTTCAACCCCGGCCCCTACAGTGCCGGCCCCGACCCAGTCCCAGCCGCCAAGGCCCGTGCAGGCCCCTGGCATTCCCCCGCAGCAGGTCCCGACGCCCCAGTCGCCCCCTGCTGGTCTGCCTGTTAGCCAGGGCGACGGCTGGTACCCGATCGAGCCCCTAAGTCCAGGCTGGGAGGAGTGGGTGCTTATTATGTCGCGCACAGGGCCTAACCATTGAGCATGTGAAGGAAAGCCCCAATACTAGCGCCGGCGACGGCCTCGTCCTGCGCGGCGCTTCCCGAGGAGCAGCCTACGGCGCCGACGACCTCGTCTTGTGCAAAGATAGGCACACCTCCGCCAAAGACCGTGAACCGGCCCTGGTTGGAGGCGTGAATGCCGAACGCTTCCCCGCCCGGGCCGGCGATCTTCGCGTACTCGGAAGTGGGCTTGCGCGTGCAGGCCGAGGTGAAGGCCTTGTTGATGGCGATGTCGATGCCCGTGATTTTAGCCGCATCCATCCGCTCGAACGCGATTAAGTGGCCGCCTCCGTCAACGACCGCAATGTCCATGTCCACGCCGATCTCTTTGGCCTTTTCCTTGGCCGCTTCGAGAATGATGCGCGCGCCTTCGAGCGTAAGAAAGGGCCTGGTCGAAAGGAGAGCGCGTTTTGACATGCTGTTTCTCCTTTTGTGTTGTCGTTGGCTTCTTTTTAGGATTATCCTCAGAATCGAGACCGCGCGCAAACCCTGGTGAGTATGCTGAGCCTTACGAATGCAAAGATTCTGACGCCCTACGAGACGGTTTTCCCTGGAACCGTCCGTGTGGTAGAGGGCTGCCTAGCGGAGGTGTTCGAGGGGGTTGACTCTAGAGGGGAAGATTTGGGCGGGCTTTTGCTCGCACCTGGGTTTGTCGACATCCACACGCACGGCGTTTGTGGGTTCGACCCGGCTGAGGCATGCAACCAAGACGATCTCTCGGGAATCTTAGAAGGGATGGGCGAGGCCCTCCTTGGGTACGGGGTGACAGCTTTTCTCCCGACGCTAGTCTCGCTCGGGCCTGGAATGTTAGAAGGGCTCATGAAGGCGTTCGGAGGGGCTTTTTGCGATCCTCGTAAGGCAGGTGCCCGAGCGCTCGGGGTTTGGCTGGAAGGGCCCTACCTTTCCCCCGGTTTTAAGGGCGCCCATGCCGAGGAAAGCCTAAGGCTCCCCGACTCGAAAGAGCTTGCTTTGTTAGCAAGGCTTTCCAAAGGCACGCTTCGAGGGGTCACGCTCGCTCCCGAGCTTGCGGGCGCCCTTGAGCTTGTCTCCGAGGCGGTCAACCTTGGCCTTAAAGTGGCGCTAGGCCATACGGGGGCAAGCTTTGACGAGGCCAAAATGGCCCTTTACCGGGGTGCCGACCGTGCAACCCACCTGTTTAACGCGATGCGCCCCGTTCACCACAGAGACCCGGGCGCGGCGATCGCGC
Source organism: Nitrospirae bacterium UBA2233 (assembly GCA_002347965.1). Lineage (GTDB taxonomy): Bacteria > UBA2233 > UBA2233 > UBA2233 > UBA2233 > UBA2233. Next base: position 17,785 of record DDYN01000015.1, read on the forward strand.
TGCTTGAAAGCCCGCAAGCGTACCTCGAGCTCATATGCGACCTTGTTCACGTTGTCCCGGAAATGCTCCGTTTTGTACGAAGGGCGGCCTCTTTGGATCGGCTCGTTGCCGTTACCGACCAGATCGCGGCGACGGGCCTGCCCGATGGGGACTACCGGCTCGGCGAGTTGGAGGTTGAGGTCAAAGCGGGCAGGGCAAGGCTATCTGACGGGACGCTCGCAGGCTCGCTGCTTACAATGGACAAGGCGTTTCAAAACTTGGTTAAGATAGGCTTTTCTTTGAATGAAGCGGCCAGAATGCTAAGCCTCAACCCGGCCAGGGCGCTCGGGCTTCCTGGCACGGGGGCCATTCTCCCGGGCTACCAGGCCGACTTCGTTGTCCTTAGCCCCGTCTTTGGAGTGAAAAGGGTATACAGGGCGGGTAGGCTTGCCTACCAAGGCCCTTGAGGGGCGCTTTTGGGCGAACGATAAAAAACGGGCCGCTATCGCGTGGCCCTTAGAGGGGATTTCGATGCCTGAGTTCGTGCATCCGATGCTTGGGGAGGATGTGACCTCCATAAGCGGGCACTACGCGCTTACCCACGAAAGGACGCTTCGTTACGCCGGGAAAGAGGTGCTCTACTTCGTGGGTTACGCCGTTTGCGATACGTCGTGTTGCGGTTCGGGCGGTTGGGGCTATGCCCTTGTTCCCGGTTTTGTCCTGGGCCTAAAGATCAGGCAGAACCAGGAAGGGCGCTGGATTTCCGAGGTAGAGCCCATTTTAGACGAGGTGGCAAGGAAAGAGATTGCCGGAGCTATCGAGCGCGAAACCAACGTCAGGCAAGTCGTATTCCGCTAGCTCGCCGAAGCCAAACCCCTCGATAGGCGGGACATTCTTGTCCCGCATCTGCAGACCTCGGGTTTGCATGCGGCCAAGGGCGTTTTTCGCGAGCGAAGGGTTGTGGACCTCGTTTGTCAAGCGTATGCTGAATACATGCTGGGTTTTTCCCCGGGAAAACCGACGGCGCGACGCCAAGACTGGCGAAGAGGGGCGGCATCACGCCGATGAGCCGCTTGAGCAGAAGGCGGTTACGACATTCGAACGGCCCAGGGACTGCTGGGGCACGGGGGTGTCAAGACGGCCATGGCCTACGCGCATATCCTCAACCGTGGGCCATCCGGCGTACGGAGTCCTGTGGGCGGACTTTGAGAGATGTCTTATGCCGACCCGCATAACATGCCGGGCTAAATGGGCCTACCAGTGGAAACGCTTTGAGTCAAAGGAGGTCATCAAATGAGAGACGTTTTCTTTTTTGATGAAATGTTAACCCCGAAAATTATCACTTTTGTTTATTGGTTACTATTGCTGTTTGCTGTCGTTTCGGGGCTTGGTTCGATGTTTGGAGGCTATGGCGGATTAACTTTCGGTAGGTTTTTCATGGGGATTGTGATGATTGTTGGGGGCGCAGTGGGAGCAAGGATCGGGTGTGAATTGTTGATTGTACTTTTTAAAATCTACGAGAACATCAAAAAGCTTGCTGACAAGTAGACGTATAACAACGCAAATGCGCTCGCGTTTCCTCGTCTTTTCGCTGCCCATGAAGTTCAAAAACCCAATTTTGAGCACAAGTGCCGGTGCTGCCGTCGGCACACTCGGAGGGCTCATAGGCTTAGGGGGTGCGGAATTCCGCCTTCCTCTTCTAATCGGGGTCTTTGGTTATTCCGCTTTGCCGGCAGTCATCCTTAACAAAGCCATTAGCCTTGCCGTCGTCGCGTCTGCCTTACTCTTCCGCTCGTCGTCAGTTCCGTTCCGGCAATTGCTCGAGCACGCAAACATCATCTGTACTCTTTTGGCCGGCAGTCTTGCCGGTGCGTGGTTTGGCGCCGACCGGGCAACAAAACTGAAATCTCACGTTCTCTATCGTGTGCTAGCCGTACTGTTGGTGATAATCGCGTTTGTCTTGGTCTTTGGTCACGGCACGCCTGCTTCTTCGGCAGTATCGCTTACCGGAGTGCCGCTAGTCATTGCCGGTGCTGCCGCCGGTTTTGGCATCGGCGTCGTTGCCTCACTCATGGGGGTCGCTGGTGGCGAGCTCCTTATTCCAACCATCGTGTTGCTATTTGGCGCCGACATTAAGCTCGCTGGTAGCCTTTCGCTTGCCGTAAGTCTACCCACTATGATTGTTGGTTTTTTGCGTTACAGCCAAGACCAAAGCTTTTCCGTTATTCGTACCGAGCGCCGTTTCGTCCTGTTCATGCTTGCCGGGTCGTTCTTGGGCGCATTCATCGGCGGTCAGTTGCTGGGCGTTATTCCAACCCACATCTTGCTTCCTTTGCTTGCTGGCATTTTGTTGCTCTCAGCGGTAAAGGTTTGGAGCCATGCCTGAATGAAGATCGCGCCTAGCGGCTGCCCTTCGACGAGTTCGAACCCATGATTTCGAAGGCATGCGCCTTCGCCTTCCAACCTTGAAGCGTTCGAAGCGGGTCGCCTGGCCGCAGGGGCGTAATCGGCGTACACGCACGCCTTACACGGCATTTTCTGAAGAATCCTCTCCTGGGTTTTCTTTGGACTTGTCTTTCACCGCGTAGGATTGGAACTGTCCAATCAGACGCCCGATTTCATCTTCTGGCAATACCTTGGGTTCGCCGATCTGTAAGGCGATGGTGTACTGGCGGGCGATCGTCTCGACCTCGTTTGCCAGCCAAAGCGCCCTTGGGAGCGTAGGGCCCAAAGCTATCATCCCATGGTGGGCCAAAAGGCACGCAAAGCGCCCCTTAAGGGCTTCAAGGGCGTTTTTGGAGAGTTCCTCCGTCCCGAACGTGGCGTACGGGGCAACACGGATTTCCCCAAGGGCCGCGGCGATCATGTAATGGACGGCAGGAATACCGCGCCCAACGATCGAAAGCGCCGTACAGTGGGCGGGGTGGGCGTGCACGACGGCGTTGACCTCCGGCCTTGTGGCCATGATGTCCCTGTGGAAGCGCCACTCGGAGGAAGGTGCAAGCTTGCCCTCGTAACTTCCATCCATCCTCACGAACACCACATCCTCCGGAGTCATCTCATCGTAGGGGATTCCAGATGGGGTGATCAAAAGCCCCCCTCCAAACCGAAGGCTTAAGTTGCCCGAAGTCCCCTGGTTGA
>DDYN01000036.1 GCA_002347965.1 Nitrospirae bacterium UBA2233
GGCATGCTGCCATACATGGTCAATGAAGACCTTTCGTCGGTCTACTTTTGGCAGACCCAGCCGCCCGTCCAAGGCTGGGTGGCGCAAAAGGTGTTGGAGAGAGAGCCTCAAGGACCCATAAAAGAGGCGTTTGCTTCCGATATGCTAAAAAGAGGGGAGCGTTACGTCGCTTTCTTCGAGAATCAAAGGGATACCAACAATAACGGGCTCATGGAGTATAGCTCTGCCATCGAAAGCGGCTGGGATGATACGCCTAGGTACACGTGGTTCAACCTTCCAACGAGCAACCTTGGCGGGTTTATCCCGAAGCCTGGTATTGACTCGGTCGAGCTCAACGCGTGGCTCCACGCCTACATGGAAACGCTTGCTGATCTAAGCCGGAAGCTTCAAGATACCGAGGGCGCCCAGGCATGGCGAAGGAAGGCCCAAGGGTTGGCTCAAGGGATCGAGTCAAACCTGTGGAGCGAAAAGGATAAGGCTTGGATGGACAAGGCAAGGGATGGCAAGTTTGTCCAAACCCTTACCCCGGCCGTCTGGTTTCCCGCTTTTCTTGGCGTGAGTCGGGATGAGGCAAGGGTTCGTACTGTTATCGAAGAACACCTGCTAAACCCCGAGGAGTTCTTCGGAGCTTATCCTATCCCTACAGTCGCCTACAACGACCCCGCTTACAACCACGACGGCGAGGGGATGTACTGGCGGGGGCAGGTTTGGATCGTCACGGCCTATTCGGGGCTAGAGACGCTCTTTCGCTACGGCTACGAAAAAGAGGCCAAGGAGTTAAAGCAAAGGCTTATTGTGATGCTTGCGGGCAAGGGTGGGGTGTTCGAGAACTACAACGCCCAAACGGGCGAGGTGGGCCATACGTTTTCGTTCGGCCTGCCCGCCGTACACCAGTTCGGCTGGACGGCCGCTTTTAGTCAAGCCATACTGCTTGATCGACACCAGAGGGTACGCTCCATCATAAGCAAGGACGAAGCGTTTTCTGGCTACATCAAGCGGGCGGAGGTTCTTTCGACGGGCGAGTCTTTCTACGAGGTAGTGACGAACGGGTTTGAGGTACCCTTTGTCCAGGCGCGCTCCCTGGATGCCAAGCCCTTGCTCGCATCCGGCGCGGCAGAGTTTCGCTTTTCAGACCCTTACGGTAACTTCGGCCAAGAGAGCATCCGGTTCTTGATCAAGGGCAAGCCCTATGAAGCAGCGCTAGGTGAGCCCCTAACGGTTCAAATACCCTAGAAACGAAAGGGAGGTTGTGCGATTTTCATGCGTTGGTCGCTGGCTCTTGGCTTTCTTTTCACCGTGGGCCGTGAAGCCCCAGCCCGGTGTGAGGGATTGTAGTATGGGGTTCTGGTCAAGCCTTAAAGAGAAGCTTGAATACTATAGAAATAGTGAGGCTCGCATGAAAGGGATGCGAAACTTTATCGCCATTTCCAACGTGCTTCTCTTTTTACCAACCATTGCTTATGCGCAAAACGATGAACCACCGCCTCTATATAAAGATCCTGCCGCGCCTATTGAGGATAGAATCAACGATTTGCTCGGCAGAATGACTACAGAAGAAAAAATAGAGCAGCTCAGCGGCGGGCAGCTGAGTATAGCGGGTTTAACGGGCCTTGCCACGCTGGACGCAGGTTTTGACACCCCAGACAACGAAAGGCTTGGTATTCCGGGGCTTAAGTTTACCGATGGACCTCGCGGGGTAAGGTTTGGTAAGTCAACTTGTTTTGCGGTACCAGCATCGAGGGCAGCATCCTGGGATAGAAAGTTAGAGGAAAACGTTGGAAACGCCATGGGGGTAGAAACCTTAGCAAAGGCAAGAAACTGTCTGCTTGCCCCCTCCATAAATGTAGTAAGACATCCCGGTTACGGTAGGGCTCAAGAAACCTACGGTGAGGATCCATTTTTATTGGGCGAAATGGGGGCTGCCTTCATCAACGGGGCTCAAAAGAATGTCATGGCGGACGCAAAGCACTATGCCGCAAACAATATAGAAAATACCAGGCAGATTGTAAACGTAGTGATTGACGAAAGAACCTTAAGAGAGGTGTACCTCCCTCATTTTAAAAAGGTCGTTCAAGACGCTAAGGTTGCCTCGGTAATGAGCGCATACAACAGGGTTAACGGTATCTACTGCAGCGAAAACGAACACTTGCTCAAAGATATATTAAGAGACGAATGGGGCTTTGATGGGTTTGTTGTATCAGACTGGTTTGCCTTCAAAATAAGGCCGTTGAGGGCGTTAGAAGCCGGCCTTGACGTTGAGATGCCCTTTGCGCTTTCCTACGGGCTACCCCTAGAGGTAGCAGAGGCAATCCATAGAATTCCTATGGAAAGCTTGGATGAATCCGTAAAAAGAATTTTAAGGCAAAAGTTTCGATTTGGCTTATTCGACATCAAAAGGAAGGTTGACGCGGATGTCCATAAGAGCGAAGAACACAAGAAACAAGCCTATTTATCGTCTTTAGAAGGAATCACGCTGTTAAAAAATGATAATAATGCATTGCCCCTAAATATGAATACGATGAAGACCATCGCCGTTGTCGGCAAATACGCAAATACCGCGCGTCTCGGAGATGGCGGCAGCAGTGCGGTGACCCCGGAATATTCGGTGTCTCCCTATGAAGGGATAAAAAATAGGGCCGGCAACGGCGTTCAGGTCTTGTTGTCCGAAGGGGATGATGCAGCGGCCGTCGCCTCGAAGGCTGATGTTACTGTCGTTGTTGCAGCACTGACCCCTCAAGATGAAGGGGAGTTTATGTTTGTTACTGGAGGCGACAGGACCAGCTTGCGATTGCACGAGGAAGACGAACAATTAATAGAGGCTGCTTGCAAGGCCTCAAAAAAGTGCGTTGTTGTGATGGAGGCCGGAAGTGCCATTATCGTTGAGCCGTGGATAGATAAGGCTGACGGTATCGTTATGGCTTGGTACCCTGGCCAAGAAGGGGGCAACGCCATCGCAGACGTGTTGTTTGGCAACTACAACCCCTCCGGCAAATTGCCCGTAACCTTCGGAAAATCAGAGGATCAGTACCCGCCGCAGCTTCGCAATAGCCTAAGGGCAACGTATGGGTATTATCATGGCTATCGATATATCGATAAAAATAATTTAGAACCACGATACGAGTTTGGCTATGGGTTAAGCTATACAACCTTTGATTACAGCAACATGAGAATTGACAAGTTATCGGCAGCAAAGAACGATACCATCAATGTCTCCTTTGATCTAACAAACTCGGGAGAGGTTGACGGCAATGAAGTCGTCCAGCTTTATGTTGGGCTTGAAAGCTCAAAAATAGATAGATCCGTAAAAGAATTAAGGGGCTTCGAGAAGGTAGCCGTCGCCCCAGGGGAAACAAAAATGGTTACAATCCCCATAAAGGTTGAAGATCTGGCCTATTATAATGTGGATAAAAAGGCTTGGGAAGTAGAAAATATAACATATAGTGTGTACATAGGGGCTTCTTCAAAAGATATAAGGCTGAAGGGTGAATTTGCCGTAATAAATTGATTGGGTCTAGACTAGCTAAGGGCACTGCTTTGCAGCAAGATGGCATATCCGTAAGCCTACTTAAGCGGCCTGCCATGCGCCTCAAAGCCTCCCCGTTCTGCCTGGGTCGTTACATGGCCTGGGGACGCTTGGTAGCCCGCCCGTTGGGCTTTAATAGGCTTTATGAATAAATTTGGAACCTTAGGGGCTAGAATGAGAAAGAGGGTCAGGGGCTTTTGGGCGGTATTTTGTCAGATGGATCTCATCAGTAGGCCCATCAGCCCCCATCTCCTTCGCGCTCAAGAGAACCGGCTATGTTGCAGTAGACGCTTCACCCTCCAGGGCTACCTTGGCCGTGAATGTTCGAACCAGGAAAAGGCGCGGCGTTAATCCGCCTGCACATTGGCACCTAGCCGGCGATTCTCGACGCGGTCTCGGTTTACTACGGGTTGACCCGGGACGAATTGCTCGCTCGCCTGTATGAGCGAGCGCTGCCTGAATAAGCTCGGGCATTGGCGCCGGTTAAGCTGCCGGTTCCATGGATAGCATCCTAGCTAAGTCTTCTTTGGCCTCGCCCGTAAGGGTTAGCCCAAAGCGCTCTTTCAAGAACCCCGCGATCTCGGCGTTCAAAAACTGCGGGGGCTTGGGGCCGAGCGTGATGTTATGAATGCCGAGACTTAGGAGTGCAAGTAGGATGATGACGGCCTTTTGTTCCATCCAACTCAGCACGATGGAAACGGGCAGGTCGTTTGGTGTTACGTCAAGGGCCTTGCTGAGGGCCAGGGCGATGTGGATGGCCCCGTTGGAGTCGTTGCACTGGCCCAAGTCTAGGTAGCGGGGGATGGAAGTGCCAGGGACGGTGCCAAACGCTCCGTCGGCAAACCGGAACTTGCCGCAGCTCGAAGTAAGCACGATGCAGTCTTCGGGAAGGCCAAGCGCCATCTCCCGAAAATACTCGCCCCCGCTTCCTGGCGCGTCGCAGCCGGCGATAACGAAGAAGCGTCGGATCAAGCCTTTTTGGACGGCATCCAAGATATCCGGCGCGGCGTCCAAGATGCTCAAGTAATGATGTCCCGTCTCGATCGTCGCGTCCGAATCGAACCCGTGGACATCCGACAGCTCGAGAGCCGTCTCGATCAGCGCGCTAAAATCATCGCCTTCGATGTGTCGGATTCCTTCGATACCAGTAATCTTGTAGCCAAAAAGCCTGTTAGCATAGCCCGCACGCTTCTTTAGGGGTACGATGCAGTTGGTGTTGACGACGATCGCGCCTTGCCAGCGTTCGAACAGGTCCGTTTGGTCGAACCATGCTTTTCCGACATGCCCCTTGAGGTGAGGGTATTGTCTGAGCTTTGGGTATCCGTGCGCGGGCAGCATCTCGGAGTGCGTGTAGACGTTGATCCCTAAGCCCTTTGTCGCCTCGAGCAGGGCCTTGAGCATCGAAAGGTCGTGGCCCGACACGAGGATAGCCTTCCCTCCTGCCCGGTTCCAGGGGACTCGTACGGGGCTCGGCACGCCGAACGCATTGGTATGCGCTTCAGAGAGAACGTCCATCACCTTGAGCCCGGCCTGGCCGAGCTTCATGAGTTGGGCGATGTGCTGGTCTTGGGTGAAGTTTACGTTGGTGAGCGTGAAATAGAGCGTTTCGGCCAGCGTGTCGTCCACCTCGGAGGTGTCTGCGCCGAGCTCTTTTGCGTGCGCCCTGTAGGCGCTCAAGCCCTTGGCCCCGAACACCATCATGTCCTGGAGCCTCGCAAGCGTAGCGTCTTTGCCGCAGGTGCCCATCTGCTGGCCCGAAGCGCCGCACCCCGAAGGCGCGCTCATCTCGCACTGGTAGCAGAACATGGCCATATTTTGGTTTGTTTCCCTCGTCTGCATGATTTGTCTCCTATTTTGGAGTTGTTCAGGAATCGGGTCATCATTGTCCCTAGCAACATCATGCAGGATTTCGGCCGGACAATCCTTGATTCTCGTCAAGATTTTGATGGACAAAGAAGCCAATCAATCAGTAGTCTTCTAGATGCGTGATTTCGGCGTCCTCCAGCCATGTCTTTGGACGTTGAATCAACTCGACCATGTTGTCTAGGATTTTGTAGTGCCTTTGCTCTTCGGCCGCGAGCCTCTCGAAGAGGGCCGTTTCTTGTTCTGAGGATGCCTTCTTGGCGCAATCCTCGTAGAACTTCCAGCTCTTCTCCTCGAGCTCTCTGGCTTTTTGGTAGGTTTTTTCCTGAGCCTCTTCTTTGAGAAACTCCTTCGGGGGGTTGGCCTGCATCGCTTGAAAGATGCTCTTGATGCCCTCAAGAAGGGGTGAATTTTCCATGGAGTAGGTGTTCGCCTTCATCCGTTGGATGGTCCTAAAATGCTTGAGCTCCTCTTCTGCAAGCGTCGTAAAAATGCTCTTCAGGCCCTTGTCAAGAACACTGTCTGCGAGCGTGCGGTAAAACCGCTCTCCGTCCTGCTCCATTTGCATGGCAAAATCGTAGATGTCCACCATTGCTCTCCTTGAGTTCGTTGGTTCTTGATCCATTGTGGCAAACTTGGAGAATCAGGGCTAGGGGCATGCACATAGAGAACACCAGCGCAGATGGGGGGGCTATGAAGCGTACGGGAAACCTGTTTGAGGAGGTTTCGCAGGCACAAGGGCAGGAAACCTACGAAACCCTGCTTGAGGGGGGCAGCGTCCGAATCGAGCGGATCGTTTCGTTCGGCCATGCCTCTCAAGAAGGCATTTGGTACGACCAAGCCGAAGACGAATGGGTTGTGCTTTTAGAGGGTGCCGCGATCTTAGAAGACGCCGAAGGGGCAAGGTTGTTGTTAAGGCCCGGAGACACAGTGTGGCTTCCGGCAGGCTTAAAGCACCGGGTGGCATGGACCCAAGAACACAAACGAACGCTGTGGCTGGCTGTTTTCAGCCAGCACGACTCGGCGGTAAAGGTCTAACCTTCTTTTTAGGAAGCCACTCTTAGGCGCGTCGGCACAAGCCCCTGGTTTAACAAGGCGGTGTTTGATGGGCCCTTTGCCTGAGTAACGGGAAAAATTATGCGCTCTGTCCCTAATTTTTCCTTGCTGAAACACAGATAACACCTTATTATTATGAAAGAGGTTCTAACGTTGAATATCGGACAGTAACGCTTAGCCATGTCGTGATGGGCTTTCTTGTCGAGCGTTCCCTTCGAAGAGGGGGGTTATTTTGAGCAGTTGCGACGATATGTTGCCTCAGCTTCCCATTAAGGGGAAAAAAATCGCGGTCCCAGTTGTGCAAGGCGGGATGGGGGTGGGTGTTTCGCTCTATCCGCTTGCTCGGGCAGTGGCCCTTCAAGGAGGCCTCGGCATCGTATCGAGCGCCTTTCTCGACAGGGTTGTCTCCAGGCGGTCCGGCAAGAAGCTGAACTCCTACGATGCGGCCTTCGAGGAAGTGTCCCTGGCCAAGGCCGAAGGAGGGTTTGCAGGCATCAATATCATGTGCGCTCTCGTCAGGGACTACGAGGCGTCGGTCCGCGGAGCGCTCGACGCCGGGGCGGATGCCATCATCTCGGGCGCAGGGCTGCCCCTTAGCCTCCCTGCCATCCAGCCGCCCAGGGATACCGCCCTGATCCCCATCGTTTCTTCCGGCCGTGCGCTTGAGCTGATCTGCAAAAGATGGGAGAAGCTTGGCTACCGGCCAGACGCGGTAGTGCTCGAGGGTCCTTTGGCAGGCGGGCATCTCGGGTTCAAGATCGACCAGATAGACCTCGAATCAAACAGGCTCGAAAACCTCCTGCCTCCAGTCAAGGAAATAGCCTTGAAATACGGCGATTTCCCGGTGATCGTCGCCGGCGGGGTCTACACGTACGACGATATTTTGCGGTTTCTGAAGATGGGAGCCGGCGGCGTTCAGATGGGTACCAGGTTTCTTGCGACCGAGGAAAGCAGCGCCTCTGCCGAGTACAAAAAGGCCGTTGTGGAGTCAAAACAGGATGACATTGTCATCGCCCACGATCCCGGCTCGCCCTGCGGCATGCCTTTCAGGGTCATCAAGCAGTCTCCCATGTACGTCTCCGCCCTTAACAAGCTTCGTGCTCCCAAATGCGACAAGGGCTATTTGCTCCAGAAAGACGAAGAGGGCAAATTCACCCGATGCCCGGCGAAAGAAAGCAATGAACATCATTTCTGCATCTGTAACGGTCTCCTGAGCTCTGCCGGATACAACCCCGACAAAGAAGAGTCGCTGTACACCGTCGGCACCTCAGCCTCAAAGATAGACAAGCTCCTCACGGTCAAATCTCTCATGAACGAGCTTACCGGCAAGACGCTCGTTTCCGTTTCGTAATTTGTTCATGGCAGGAAATCGGCAAGGCAAACGCCCCTGAAAGCCCTCTGCTCGATGGTCTTGATGAAAGCTAGAAAAGGGTTAGGTTTATCAAAAAAAACCGAAGTTAAAACCCGAGGGCTTTCTGGTGAAAATTCTCTTTGTGAGCCCGGCCAAGCCTTTCCCGTGCCGGCCGGTATAGTCAAACTCGGCGGGGCATTCTTGTCCCGCCTATCGGCTCTTTGATCACAGGCCCTCTCCGAAGCCCAAGAAGGACAGCCGGGCCTTTCCAACCCCGGCCGGGTTAGCGCCGGCTGGAATGGCCACGCTTGGCGTTGATGAGGCTTTAGGCGGCGGCGCGCATTACGCCCTAGCGTCATGGTGATTTTGAGGAGGGGCTTGTCCATCGACGGGAATCCTGCGGGTTAAGCTTGACATCCGGGTGCAACGAAGATAGACTAAATTATATAAACTTAGTCTATAGGCCGAGCATGCGGAGCATCAACATTCACGAGGCAAAAACGCACCTCTCCAAGCTGATCGATAAGGCCGTGAACGGAGAGCCCTTCATCATCGCCAAGTCTGGAAAGCCCATGGTAAAGGTTGTTCAACTGGATGCGCCGGAACCCGGAAGCACGCGCAGGCTCGGGTTCTTATCCGGGCAGATCGAGGTTCCAGAAGACTTCGATCGTATGGGGCAAGAAGAAGTCGAGCAAATCTTTTTTGGCGGAAAATGAGGCTCCTTCTCGATACCCGCGTGTTGTTGTGGGCGGCGGGAACGCCACAGAGGCTTTCTCGCGAGATAGCGGCCCTGCTCAACGACCAAGCAAATGCCCTCTTGTTCAGCGCGGCGAGCATCTGGGAGGTCTGCATCAAGTGCAGCCTTGGCAGGAGTGATTTCCGAGTCGACGCCGGAATCCTCAAGAGGGGGCTTATCGACAACGGCTACCTAGAAACCCCGGTCACGAGCAGGCATGCCATAACCTCAGGACTTCTTCCTCCGATTCATAAAGACCCGTTCGACCGGGTCCTTGTAGCACAAGCCATCGAAGAGGAGGCGCTTTTGCTTACCGCAGACGAGGTCGTGGCGCGATATCCTGGCCCAATAAGGCAAATTGAGGTACGCCCCGGCGTATAGGGCAGAAGGCGGGCAGCCGCGACGCTCTCCGCCCGAACCCAGCACGCGGGCATAACGCGGTTTTTCTACCCCGGTCAACCCCCAGGATAGAGCTGGCACGCCCTCTTTGGTTGCCTGCGGCCTCGTACGATAGGCGGGGCTTTCTGTCCCGCTTTTCCAGGCCAGAAATTGCGGGCCGTGTCCGCCCTTCTCGTTGACCTGGCTTATTTTTATAATCTTCGCCTTGATCGTGCGTTTCGTCGGTCGGAATGGCCGGCCTTATTCAACGGGGGGAGTGGGTTGTGTGTGTCTATCCTTCACTATGAACACCGGAATGTTCACCCTATGCCGGACCTTGTCTACCGTGGTTCCGAACAGGATGTCTTTCAGTATAGTATGACCGTGGGCACCCATCACGAGTAGGTCGGCACCGAATTCGTTCACGATTTCGGGGATTACGTGCTTCGGGTTCCCGAAGCCCAGAAAAGTGCTGGCTTCAAACCCCCTTTCTCCTATAAAGGACTGGTAGCGTTCCAGCAGGTTTTTGTCCTGAAGGGTTTCGTAATCGCCGGTTTCCTGGCCAAGAACGATCGCTCCCGCCGACTCTACCACGTGGATGATCAGAATTTTTGCTTTGGCATGGCAGAGCGATAATGCATGGCGGATGGCCTGGCCGTCAACCTCGCTGAAGTCGACGGCGATGGCAACGCGCGAGTAGGAGGCGGGAGAGAAGATGTCGCCTAGCGCCTGGGCCCTATGCGGCGAGTGGGCGGCTTTCTTGAGAAGCCGTTGCGCGAACGGTCGGAAGGTGATGAACAACAACAAAACACAGGCTCCTGAAGCTAGCGGAACAGCGGCGAACTTTACGGCCCATGGATGAACGCCCTCAAGGAGCCAACCGTTGATTTCGTCGATCACCAGTTTGGCGTTCAATACTACGATAATCCCGGCAGCGAGCCATGAAAACGCTTTGGTTATCGGGCCGATAATAAATTTTCCCATCCGCTGCCTATCGCTCACGAAATGGATAAGAGGGATGACGGCAAACCCGAGCTGGAGGCTGAGCACCACCTGGCTTAAGATAAGCAGCTGTTCCGTGGCCCGTTCTCCGAACAATGCGATGGTAATCGCCGCGGGTATGATCGCCATCAAACGCGTGATGATACGGCGGATCCATGGTTGAATACGCAGGTTTAGGTATCCTTCCATCACAACCTGGCCGGCCAGCGTTCCCGTTAAGGTAGAGCTTTGCCCGGCAGCCAGTAACGCCACGGCAAAAAGCATCGGAGCCCACTGGGTCCCCAAGAGGGGTTCTAGGAACTGGTGTGCGTCTTTGATTCCTACCACGCCGTACATTCCGCGCCTGTAGAAAGTCGCCGCGGCAAGCACAAGCAGCGATACGTTCACGAAGAAAGCCAGGTTGAGGGCCACCACAGAGTCGATCATGTTAAATTTGATGGCTTCCCTGATTTTTGGTTCGCTTTTTTCGAACTTTCGGGTTTGCACGAGCGATGAATGCAGGTATAAGTTGTGGGGCATGACGGTAGCCCCGATGATCCCTATGGCAATGTACAGCTCGGTGCCGTTTAGAATAGACGGCATAAATCCTTGCATGAGCTCTCCAACGTCGGGTTTGGCCAAAAACATTTCAAGGAGAAACGCCACCCCGACGATACTCACAAGCGCAAGGATGAAGGCTTCCATCCTTCGCATTCCATGATTGATGAGAAACAGGAGAAAGAAAGTATCAAGAAGGGTGAGGGCGACGCCCCATAGCATGGGAATGCCGAACAGTAGCTGTAGTCCTATGGCCATTCCGAGCACTTCGGCCAGATCGCACGCGGCAATGGCGATTTCAGCCAAGATGTACAACGCAACGACCACGAAAGACGAGTACGCTTCTTTCGACGCCTGTGCGAGGTCGCGGCCGTGCACGATGCCTAATCGGGCGCTTAGGCTTTGCAGCAAAATGGCCATCACGCTCGACAACAAAAGCACCCAGATTAACTTGTACCCAAACTGGCTTCCCCCGGCAATGTCGGTGGCCCAGTTTCCGGGGTCCATATACCCCACGCTTATGAGGTAAGCCGGCCCTAAAAAGGTCCGTAATTTTCCGAAGAACCCCTTGAGCATCGTCGTGTCGATGCTCTCGAATACCTCCTCGAGCGATTTTACGGGGTTATTCTTGTTCACATAAAAAAACTAACGGCTAAGGATGAAGGGCTTGCCGGGCTCCGGGCTCAGCACCTCTACCCAAGAAAGGTCCTGAAGAAGCTCTTTGAGCGCCTCCGGCCTGCCTGTCAGGAGAGGGAACGTTCCGTGGTGCATGGGAACCACCTTTGGGCAGCCAAGCAACCGAGCGGCCAGGTTCGCTTCCCTCGGGCCCATCGTGTAGAAGTCTCCGATGGGGATGAAGGCGGCATCGGGCCTGTAGAGTTCAGCGATCAGGCGCATGTCGGAAAACACGTTCGTATCGCCCGCGTGGTAGACCCTGTAGCCGTCCTCGAACGTGACGACGTATCCTGCGGCCTCGCCCCCGTAGAGAATCCTGCCTTCGTCCAGAATGCCGCACGAATGATCGGCATGGACCATCGTTACTTCGATGCCGCCGATTTTCTGGGTTCCGCCCTTGTTCATCCCAGAGGTATTCAAGACGCCCTTGGATTCGAGCCAATGGCAGGTTTCAAACACCCCGACGACCTTTTCTGGGTTGTAGTTTTTGGCAAGCTCGATCGCATCGCCGATGTGGTCAAAATGCCCGTGCGTAACGAGAAGGATGTCGAGCTTCTTGAAGCGCTGCGCTTCTTTTGGGCAGGCAGGGTTGCCCATTACCCACGGGTCTATCAAAACGGCTTTCCCCGAAGGAGTCTTGAATAGAAACGTCGAATGACCAAGCCAGGTGGCTTCAAGCTCTGCCATGTTCTCCCCCCTACTTGCTTTGATTAAGCTCTAGGTGATGCCCCTTCCTTTGCCGATGCGATCCCCGCAAGAAGCGCACCGTGGAGATGGCCGTTGCTAGCCAGGATCGAATCAGACCGGAGGGCAAAGGGCGCCCCTTGCATTGTTGTCACTTTTCCGAGGGCCTCTTCGACGATCAAGCGGCCCGCGGCCGTGTCCCAGGGCTTAAGGCGCATCTCCCACATGCCGTCGAACCTGCCGCATGCCACGTAGCATAAGTTCAAGGCGGCCGACCCGTCCCTCCGGAGCGCTTGAGAACGGAACAGAAAAGCCTTAAAATAATCAAGGTTGTTTTCGGGGTGGTGCCGGATGTCGTACGGAAACCCGGTAACCAGCAGCGCTTTCTCGAGCGTGTCTACGGAAGAAGCGCGAATACGGCGGCCGTTCAAAAAACTCCCCCAACCGCTCGCTGCGGAAAACATCTCATCCCGTACTGGGTCGAGAACGACCCCAAGGAGAGGCCGGTCTTCATGGTACAGGGCCAGCGAAACGCAAAAAAAGGGATAGTCGTGGGTGTAGTTTGTCGTCCCATCCAGCGGGTCTACATACCACACAAAGGCTTGGTTTTGCCTTACGTCTCCCCCGCCCTCTTCGGCAACGATGCCGTGTTGCGGGAATTCTTCGCGGATTCTTCGGGTAATGTAGCGTTCCGAGGCCATGTCAACCTCGGTTACAAGGTTCGTCGCTCCGCCTTTGGTTCGCACGCCGAACCCTCCGCCCCTGGACGCTGCAAGGATTTTCCCGGCACCGTGGGCAACCTCCTGGGCGGTCCAAAGCATTTCGAGGATGTCTTTCTCCGGCATGCTTGCCCTCCTTCGTTCCTTTCGATTGTAACAAACCCCTGAAGCACCCGCAAAGCATGGATCAAACCTTCCCCGTCCAAGTCTTTATCGACTTCGACGGCACGATTACCACTTCAGACTCTGTTAGCACGCTGATCGAGCGGTTCGCCGAAGAAGGCTGGCAAGAGGATGAAGCCCTTTGGGACCTGGGTCGGATTTCCTCCAAAGAGTACTACGCACGGCAGTTCAAAAGGCTCAAGATTTCTGAAGCCGAGCTACAGGCATTCCTTCAGGGTGTCCCGATCGACCGCTGGTTTGGCCCGTTCGTTGCCTTCGCCAAACGATGCGGCTTTCCCTTGGCCGTCGTAAGCGACGGGTTTACGCCCTTCATCGAGGCGATCCTTGCCCACCATGAGGTCGGAGGGCTGCCGATCTTCGCAAACGGGCTCTCAATACGAGAGAACCCCAAGACGGGCCTTCTTACGCTATTGCCCAAGCCTAAGCCAGTGAAGCTCCAAGCATGCAAAGTCCAGGCAGCGCTTTGCAAGTGCGACGTCGTAGAGCCGCTTGTCGCCAGGGCTCAGACAAGCGTATACATCGGGAACGGCAGGTCGGATTTTTGCGTATCCCAGCACGTAAACGGGCTTATCCTGTTTGCCAAAGACGAGCTTGCGAGCAATCTCGAGGCCAAAGGTACCCGATTTTTTCCCTTTCAATCTTTCAGGGATATCTTGGAAGTTCTATCCGGCCTCATGGTGCAGGCTGCGGGTGGTAATGTTCATCAGACTATAGAGGAGGGGAAATGAATAAAGTCCAAGAAGTCCAAGAGGACAACCTGCTCGCGCTCGAAGCCAGGTATTGTTCGTACGGGGATACGGTGCACTACGCCAAAAACCCTAAGCTATTTACCTCGTGCGAGGGGAGCTACGTGTTTGACGCCTCCAGCACTCCCTTCTTGGACCTCAACATGCAAAACGCGGCTGCAGGCCTGGGCTACAAGCATCCGAGGCTCATTGCCACGCTCAAAAACCAGCTGGATGTGCTCCCACAGTTGGCAAGCCAGTTCTTACACAAAGAAAAGATCCTTTTGGCCAAGGGGCTCTGCGAGCAGGCCGAGCGGGCCTTCGGCAGGCTTGGCCGGGTGCATTTCAACGTAGGCGGAGCCCAGGCGATCGAAGACGCCTTGAAGCTTATCCGGCGGAACACCGAAAACCCCCTGATGTTCGCCTTCATGGGCGGCTACCACGGCAGAACGCTCGGGGCGACCGCCATCACCTCGAGCTACCGCTACCGGGAAGGGCTGGGTTCGTTTCCCTACAGGGCGCTCTTTGTACCCTATCCATACTGCTTTCGCTGCTACTACGAAAAAAAGCCTGAAGATTGCGGGCTCTACTGCCTTCGGATGTTTGAGAAGCTCTTCGAGTCCGAGTACTACGGCGCCTACAACCCAAAGACGGGGCGCTCCGAGTTTGCCGCCTTCTTTAGCGAGCCGCTCCAGGGGACGGGGGGCTATATCGTCCCTCCCAAAGGCTACTTCCCCGAGCTCGCCCGCATCCTGAAGGCACACGGGGTTTTGTTCGTAGACGACGAGGTCCAAATGGGGTTTATGCGGACAGGTCGGCTTTTCGCCATGGAGCACTTCGGCGCGAGCCCGGACATCGTGACGTTTTCCAAGGCACTCACCGGAGGCTTGAACCCTCTGTCTGGCCTGTGGGCGGATAAGGCGCTCATCGGCCCCGAGCGTTTTGGCCCGGGCTCGACGCACTCGACGTTTTCTTCCAACACGCTAGGGACAGTGCTCGGCCTCGAGGTTCTCAAGATTTTCGAGGAAAACCCGGCCTTTGGAGACCGGGTGCTCGAAAAGGGGCGCAAGTTTTTGGATGGGCTTAAAACGATTACGCGTCCTTACAAGATGGTCGGCAATGTCGACGGGCTCGGGCTTGCCCTAAGGCTAGAGATTTGCCAAGAGGACGGGTTTACGCCAAACTATCCAATGACCCAGCGGCTCTTCGATACGGGGCTCGAGGCGAAGCTTGAGGCAAACGGCAAGCGCTACGGGCTCGTACTGGCCGTGGGCGGCTACTTCAAGAACGTCATCACGCTGATTCCTTCCTTGCTCATCGAGGACTCGGAGATTGATTTGGCGCTCGCGCTGTTCGAGCAGCTCTTTAAGGCCTGCGAGATGCGCTAGGATGCAGACCACTCAAGGAATCACGTACAAGTCGGGCAAGGGAAAGGGAGTGTTTCTTGGGGTCCACGGCATGGCAGGCTCGCCCAAAGAGCTAGAATTCTTGGCCAAGAGGCTTCGCGATGCGGGTATTGGCAGCGACGTTCCGACCCTTCCTGGACACGGAACCACTATGGAGGACCTTGAGCGTCTTCGCTGGCAGGAATGGGTCGATTTCCTCGAGGAGCGCCTGCTTGCGCTAGGGAAGGATAAAGAGCCGGTGTTTGTCGGAGGGCTTTGCTCTGGCGCACTCCTTGCCCTCGCTCTGGCGCTTCGTCAGCCTAGCCGCATCAGAGGGCTCGTTTTGTATTCCTCCGCGTTTTTTTACGACGGATGGAACCTCCCCAAATGGGGGAGGCTTTTTTTGTACGCCGCATTCTTCACCCCCATCGGATGGTATAAGGGCTTCCGTACAGACAGGCCTCCTTACGGGGTGAAAGATAAACGCCTTCAGGGGATTATCGCCTCGATGTATGCCCGTATGGATTCCAAAAGTAAGGCGACGACGCTCGGTTACACCGAAATTCCAGCCGCTACTTTCCATGAGATGCATAAGCTAAGAAACCACGTCAAGCGGCACTTGGGCGAAATTCACACCCCGACGCTTCTTTTGCACTCTCTCGAGGACGACCTGACGAGTGTCAAGAGCTCGAAGTTTGTCCTCGAGCGCCTTGGTTCTTCCCAAAAAAGGCTCGTCTTGCTCGAAGACTGCTACCATCTGATCACCGTGGACAAAAAAAAGCGTGAAGTTGCCGATCAAACGGTTTCGTTTTTGGAAGAGCTCATCCAAAGCAATGTAACCTGCTAACCAAAAGGCCGCCCATGGGACCGCTCAACCCGGGCAAACTGCCCCACGGCCTACTAGAAAAGCTCATCGGCCTGAAAGGTGCAGAAGACCCAAGGGTTTTTGTAGGCCCGAAGTTGGGCGAGGACTGCGCCGTAATCGATCTGGGCGATTTCTTTTTGATTCTTAAAGCCGACCCGGTCACGTTCGTTACGGGCAGGGCAGGGGCCTACGCCGTTCACGTCAATGCCAACGACGTGGCCAGCATGGGGGCAAGGCCGTGCTGGTTCGAAGCGGTTCTCCTGTGCCCCTTGGGAACGGGCGAAAAAGAAGCGCAGGGGCTGTTTGCCGAAATTGACGAGACTGCAAGGGCCTTGGACATCGCCGTGGTCGGCGGCCATACCGAAATCACGCCGGCCGTCACGCGTCCGGTCGTCATCGGCAGCATGCAAGGGCTCGTGGCTAAAAATAGGCTCGTGACCTCTTCGGGTGTTCGCCCGGGAGACTGCATCGTCATGACCAAGGTTGCCGGGCTTGAGGGGACGGCCGTCCTCTTGCAAGAAAAGCCCCAGGAGGCCGCCCGTGTTCTGGGCCAGGAAGGCTTGGCGGAGGCAAGGCGTCTTGTAGGGGAGCTTGGCATCTCGGTCGTTCAGGAAGCGCTCATGGCCGCAGAGCACGGCGTACACGCCATGCACGACGTGACCGAGGGCGGGGTTGCAACCGCGCTGTTCGAGCTTGCGTATGCTTCAAGCGTGCAGATTCTCGTAAACCCGGAGGCTATTCCCGTGCTCGATGCGACCAGGCAGCTGTGCGCGCATTTTGGAATCGAACCGATGGGGCTTCTGGGCTCGGGCGGGCTCTTGATCGCCCTGTCCAAACAAGACTTGCCCAAGGTTCAAGAGGCCTTCAGGGTACGCGGGTTTCTTGCCAAGCTGATTGGGGAGGCGAGCGAAGGCGAGGGGGTGTATGCGCTTCGGGACAACAAGAATGTCCCCTTACCCGTCTACGAGCAAGACGAAATCACGAAGGTGCTCTAGAGCGCCCGGATTTTTTCAACAAGGGACGAGGTGGAAAGTCCAGGGACTAAAGGCAGGCGAACCACCTTGCCTCCGTAGCCTTCTACAAAATTTTCCCCCACGATTGTGCCCTCGCCCCAGTCTGCCCCCTTGATCAGGACATCGGGCCGAACGGCTTGAATCAGGCGGAACGGGGTAGGTTCAGAGAAAAGGACGACGAAATCCACGCACTCCAGGTGGGCGAGCAGCATAGCCCTTTGGTCGGCTTGAAGGATGGGTCTTTTAGGGCCTTTTAGCAGGCGGATGCTCTCGTCGTCGTTTAGGCCCACAACGAGCCTATCGCCCAGCGCCCTAGCCTCTACAAGCAGGCGAACGTGCCCCGGGTGCAGCAAATCGAAGCAGCCGTTCGTGAACACAACCCGAAGACTTTCTTGCCTCAGCTTCTCTAGGGCAGTCAAGAGGGCCTCGAGCGTCATGACCTTCTCAAGCCCCATGGCTTCCTACCTCAACGACCGTGTACGGTACGCTTTGAAGGCGAACCTTGCGCCTCGCTCGGTAAACATGGTCTGTATTGACTTCGGCATGGATGAAGTCATCCCGCTTGGAGGCTTTCGCGATCTCCTGTCCGAACGGGTCTAGGATGTGCGACCCACCGAGAAATTTGTAGTCGCCGTACTCCCCCAAGTGCTTCGCGGCCACGACGAACACCTGGTTTTCAATTGCCCTCGCCTTTAAAACGGCCTCTAGTACGCCCTCGGCCGAACTATCGCACAATGCCTCGACGATTAGCATTTTCGCGTAGTGCCCGCAAACATCCTCGATGACGTTGGGCTTGAGCGCATCGGCCTCGGAGACGATGGCGAGCTTTGTCAAGGGCGTGTCGATTACGGCCAGCTCTTTCCCCGGCATTAAGAACACGTCCTCTTTGAGGGTAGGGTTCAAATGAACCTTGGACGGCGCGTAGCACGTCTCCCCCGTTTTTTCGATCAGCCAGTATCCTTGCATGTATCCATTAACCGTCTTCTTCCAAAGGGAGTGGACGATCATAGTGCCGTTTTCTCTGGCAAACCGGGCGAGGGGCGCGTGGAACTCCAAGGCCTTCGGGGCCAGCAGGTTCAAGCTATCAAAGGCGAACCCTGTAGCCCACAAAGGCGGCAACACGATCAAGTCCACCCCCAAGGCCGTAAGAACCTTCATCTTGGCCAGTACCCGGCCAAGGTTGTCCTTCTCCTTGCCCGCAACGGACTTCATCTGGACGATGCCTACACGAAACACCATGGACTAGGGCAAACGGTAAACCCCAGGAACTCTGTAGCCCCGGGGATCGATGTGAATGAAGCGGTACCCCAAACCGTTTAGATGCTCCCGGACAGAGCGCCGCAGGTCTTCCTCCCGAAAGCGCCCGATTTCATCCTCGCCAACCTCGATCTTTGCCAGGTTTCCAAAGTCTCGTACCCGGTACTGCACGAACCCCAGCGCTGCCAGCAAATCCTCGGCCTTCTCCACGCGCTTTATGGCCTCGAGCGTGAGTCGTTTGCCCTTTTGAATCCGGGAAGCAAGGCAGGCAAAGCTCCCCTTGCTCCAGGTAGGCAGGCCAAGCTCCTTGCTTTTTTGGCGGATGTCCTGCTTGGTAAACCCGGCCTTAAGAAGCGGATGTCCAACGTCGAACCGGGCCGCCGCCTCCATGCCTGGCCTTGTATCCTTGAGGTCGTCTACGTTCGTCCCGTCCACGACAGCGCTAAGCCCGAGCTTGTCCTTCTTCTTGGCTAGCAAAAAAAACAGCGCTTCCTTGCAATAAAAGCATCGCCTGGGACAGTTGTTGCGGTAGGCCGGGTTTTCCCACTCGGAGGTGAAAACAAGCTCGTGCCGTATGCCTATGGCGCTTGCGAGCGCCTTTGCTTCTTCCAGCTCGCGTGCGGCCAGTGTCGGGGAAACGCCCGTAACGGCAACGACGCGTTCACCCAAGGAAAGAAACGCCGCGTTGGCGAGGAAAGTGGAATCAACGCCTCCGGAATAGGCGACAACAACCCCTTCCATGCTCGAGAGCTGCTCTAGCAATGTCTGCCATTTCCGCTCCAAGGTATGCACGGGGCTCTCCTATCTCAAGGCTTTTATCCGGTAAAAAACTGCGCTAGAATATTGCCATGCCAAATGTAGAGTCGTAGCACTCGACAAGACGGCATGAATGCTTTTAGAATATCATGGCCCTGAATAAAGGCTAAAAGCCTTCATCACTCCCCGGTAGCTCAGTCGGTAGAGCGGGTGGCTGTTAACCACTTGGTCGGCGGTTCGAATCCGTCCCGGGGAGCCAGATTCAATCCGCCGAACTTCGGCGGCTCTTGGTTAAGCTAAGACCCCGCGGGGCGATCCTCTCGGGGTCTCGTCGTTTCAGCCGTGTCCACGCCGAGTTACGCCCCACACATTTACCCCGATTCTCCGTTTTGAAGCCCGCCGCTCGGGGGCTTACCTGAATGGTGAGCTGAGCCCGAGGCGGAGCAAGAGCGTGTCCGCTCACGTGGCTGCCTTACGACGCCGGCCAGGCTCAAACTCGCCCAAGGCGCTGCGAGCAGGATGATTTATCATGGGTGAAATTGGTGGATGAGGCTATCGGCATGAAGGAAGCTGAAGACCCGCGTGCTCGACGAAATCCTGCGCTTACTCGCTTATTCGCTTCCTTTCTCAGGTTGGGGCTTACCGCCTTCGGCGGTCCTGCCATGATCGCCTACATCCGCAAAATGGCCGTCGATGAAAAGAAGTGGCTCGAAGGCGGGTCATTTCAGGCAGGAGTGGCGCTCTGTCAGACGATTCCCGGAGCGACCGCCATACAGATGGCGGCTTATGTCGGCCTCAGGGCGAGGGGGGTGGCCGGCGCGGCGGTAAGCTACATCGGCTTCGGCTTTCCGGCATTCCTTCTTATGCTGGCGCTTTCCTTTGCCTACGGACGTACCCATACGCTTCCGGCCGTGATTTCCGTTTTCAGCGGGCTGCAGGCGGTCATCGTGGCCGTTGTGGCCAACGCGACGGTATCCTTCGGGAAAACATCGCTCAGAAACTGGAAGAACGTGCTTGTTGCGCTTGTTGCGGCCGGGCTCTTCGGACTCATGGTGAACCCGGTTTTCATTGTCTTGCTGGCCGCGCTTCTCGGAATGCTCCTGGACGGCAGACAACCATCCCCCGGCGGCGCCTCCCATTCCGGCAGAATAAAGAACACAATCCTGCCGTTGCTTTCTATTGTTTTCTTTTCCGTCGCCGGCTTTGTCTTACTCTTTTTCTTCCAGAAGGGGCTTTTTGACCTCGCCGCGCTCATGTCCAAAATCGATCTGATAGCTTTTGGCGGCGGGTTTGCCTCGGTCCCTCTTATGTTCCACGAAATCGTCGAGGTCCGTTCCTGGATGACCGGGCCGACATTTCTGAACGGAATTGTTCTCGGGCAGTTTACGCCCGGCCCGATCGTGATCACGGCAACCTTCGTGGGTTACATGGTGGCCGGTTTTCTCGGGGCTACAATCGCTACCATCGCCATTTTCCTCCCGTCCTTCTTGATGGTGATCGGGATCGCGCCCTGGTTTGACCGGCTGCGCTCATCGCCCTGGTTTGCCAGGGCCATCAACGGCGTCCTCTGTTCCTTTGTGGGCCTGCTTCTTGCCGTTACCATCCGATTTGGACTGCAGGTTCACCGGGACTGGCCCCATGCCGTGCTCGCGATTGCGGCGTTTGCCGCCCTTATTCGCAGGGTGGATATCCTGTGGGTGGTTGTTGTGGGAACCATAATTTCGGCATTCCTGTTTTAAGGAATGTTTTCACAAAGAAGTAGACCATGTGGATAGTCAAGCTTGCGTTGCGTCGGCCTTACACCTTCGTGGTGGCGGCGTTGTTGCTGTTGCTACTCACCCCGCTCGTGCTGCTGCGCACACCGACGGACATCTTCCCGTCCATCGACATCCCGGTGGTGAGCGTGGTGTGGACCTACGACGGCCTGAGTGCACAGGAGATCGAGCAGCGGGTTGTTTATAGCCATGAACGCATGATGGCGACCTTGGTGGATAATATCGAGCATATCGAGTCCACCGCTTACAGCGGGGCCGCCGTCATCAAGGTTTTCCTGCAACCCGGGGCCTCGGTGGACGCCGCAATTGCTCAGATCACCGCGACGGGGCAATCCATTCTGCGAACCTTGCCGCAGGGCATCACGCCGCCGATCATCATTCGTTACAATGCAGCCAGCGTTCCCATCATCCAGTACAGCCTGGCCAGCAAGAAATTCTCCGAGCAGGAACTCCAGGACATGGCTTGGAACCAGGTTCGCGTGGGTCTGGCCAACGTGCCGGGAGCATCCATCCCCTATCCCTATGGCGGTAAACAGCGCGTGGTGGCCGTTGACCTCGATCTGGCCGCGCTGAAGGCCAACCGCTTCGCTCCGATGGAGGTGGTGAACGCGCTAAATGCCCAAAGCCTCATCCTGCCCAGCGGTACGGCCAAGATCGGTCCCGCCGAGTACGATGTCACGCTCAACAGCAGCCCGGAAGTCCTGGACCAGCTCAACGACCTGCCCATCAAGACGGTCAACGGCGCGGTCATTCGCGTGCGCGATGTGGCTCTGGTTCACGATGGTTCCACGCCGCAGCAGAATGTCGTCCGGCTCGACGGCGTGCGCGGCGTGCTACTGACGATCCTCAAAAGCGGGGCGGCCTCGACGCTGGATGTCGTGCGCGGGATCAAGGCGGCGATGCCGCGTGTCCTCAGCGGGTTGCCGCCGGAGCTGGAAGCCAAGGAATTCGCGAACCAGTCGCTTTTCGTTCGTGCGGCCGTGAGCGGCGTGGTCAAGGAGGGCGTGATCGCCGCGGCGTTGACGGCGCTGATGGTCCTGCTGTTTCTGGGCGCATGGCGGGGCACCTTAATTATCGCCCTGTCCATCCCGCTCTCGGTGCTGGCTTCCATCGTCGCTCTGAGCGCCTTGGGCGAGACCATCAACCTGATGACGCTCGGCGGCCTGGCGCTGGCGGTGGGCATCCTGGTAGACGACGCCACGGTCGAAATCGAAAACGTCCACCGCCAGATGGCGACCGGCAAGCCGACTATTCAGGCCATTCTCGACGGCGCCCAGGAGATTGCCCTGCCGGCCTTCGTGGGCACGCTGTGCATCTGCATCGTGTTCGTGCCGATGTTTTTCCTCACCGGCACGGCGCGGTACCTGTTTGTGCCGCTGGCCGAGGCGGTGGTGTTCGCCATGCTGGCCAGTTACGTGCTGTCGCGGACGCTGGTGCCGACGCTGGTGATGTGGTTCTACCGCCACGTCCAGTACCACGGACACATTGCCGAAGCGCCACCGCGCTCGTCGTGGTTGCGGCCGTTTTTGGCTATCCAGTCGGGCTTCGAGCTGGGATTTGCCCGTTTCCGCGAGGGCTATCGCCGGTTGCTCGGCGCGGTGCTGCGCCACCGCCTGGGATTCACGGGGTTGTTTCTGGCCTTTTGCGCCGGGACGGCACTGTTGATCCCTCAGCTTGGCCAGGACTTTTTCCCGCGCGTGGACGCAGGCCAGTTCCGCCTGCACCTGCGGGCACCCGGAGGGACGCGTATCGAGGAGACCGCAAAGCTGACCGATCAGGTTGAGGCAACCATTCGCCGGGAAATCCCGGAAGCTGAAGTAGCGGGCATCCTGGACAACATCGGCATTCCCAGCGGCGGCATTCCGCTCGCCTACATCGACAACGGCCTGTCGGGCACGGGAGATGCCGACATCCTCGTGTCGTTGCAGCCTGGACACAACCCGACCGAACAGTACGTCCGCCGCCTGCGGGTCAGGCTGAACCGGGAGTTTCCCGGCATCACGTTCTATTTCCTGCCCGCCGACATCGTGAGCCAGACGCTCAATTTCGGCCTGCCCGCGCCGTTCGACATCCAGATCGTCGGCCGAGACCAGGCGAATAACCGGGCCATTGCCGGACGCCTAGTCGAGAAGCTTCGCCGGGTTTCAGGCATCGCCGACACGCGCGTGCAGCAACCTGCGGACTTGCCGCGCCTTCAGTTTGCCGTAGACCGGGTTAAAGCTTCGGAACTCGGTTTGACCGAACGAGACGTGGCCAACTCGATGCTGCTCAGCCTCAGCGGTAGCGCTCAGGCGCAGCCCATCTACTGGCTCAACCCCAAAAACGGCGTCCAATACAAGGTCAACGTCCGTGCGCCCCAGTATGCAATGGATTCTCTGCCGGCTCTTCAATCGATTCCCGTCAGAGCCACCCAGCCCAACGAAGGCGAGTCCCAACTGCTGGCCAATCTCGCCACCATGCGGCGCGGCAGCAGTCCGCCGATTGTCAACCACTACAACGTCATGCCGGTGATTGACGTTCTGGCCGGCGTGAACGGCCGCGATCTAGGCGGCGTCCTGCGTGATATTAAGCCGCTGGTGGCGCTAGCCCAGAAAGAACTGTCACGCGGCAACTTTATCGTCTTGCGCGGACAGGCGCAGACGATGGACTCCAGTTTCGCCGGCCTGGGCATCGGGCTGGCCGGGGCGGTAGTTCTCATCTACCTGCTGCTGGTGGTGAATTTTCAGAGCTGGCTCGATCCGTTCATCATTATTACCGCATTGCCGGGCGCCTTGGCCGGTGTGGTGTGGGGCCTGTTTTTCAGCCACACAACCCTCAGCGTTCCCGCGCTGATGGGCGCGATCATGAGCCTGGGCGTGGCCACCGCCAACTCCGTGCTGGTGGTGACATTCGCCCGCAACAACCTGCGGCAGGGCATGGACCCGCTGACTGCCGTCTGGGAGGCAGGGGTGGGCCGCTTACGCCCCGTGCTCATGACGGCGCTGGCGATGATGATCGGCATGCTGCCGATGGCGATGGGTCTCGGTGAAGGCGGCGAACAGAACGCGCCGCTGGGGCGGGCGGTGATCGGCGGCTTGGCGGTCGCCACACTTGCCACCCTGTTCTTTGTGCCGGTGGTGTTCCGGATGCTGCACCGCCGCGCTGGCGTGAAGCTCTCGGAGGATTTCGACGCGGAAATATCCCCAACGACGGATCATTAGGAAAGTTTATTATGAGTGTGAATGATTCAGTGAAGACAAAGTCGGCGGCCAATCCGATGGTGAACAAATTACCCGGCAAGTTCCGACGAGCATCGTCGCTGCTGGCCCTGTTTGCCGTCACTGTCCTCGTTTTCTTGAGTGTGGTGTCTGGCTTGAGATCACGACAACAGGAGCGGACAACACTGGTGAATGAAACCGCAGAGTTGGCGGTTCCCACCGTCACCGTCGTAT
Source organism: Nitrospirae bacterium UBA2233 (assembly GCA_002347965.1). Taxonomy (GTDB): domain Bacteria; phylum UBA2233; class UBA2233; order UBA2233; family UBA2233; genus UBA2233. The sequence goes on from DDYN01000036.1 coordinate 23,915, forward strand.
CCCCTGCGCCGGGTAAGGCCGCCGCCACGCTGTTGCTGCCGGCGGAGGTCAAACCGTGGGTCGATGCGCCGATTTACGCCCGCGCCAGCGGTTACTTGAAACGCAGGCTCGCGGATATCGGCTCGCAGGCGAAGGCGGGCCAGTTGCTGGCCGAGATCGAGACTCCCGAACTGGACTCGGAGCTTGATCAGGCCCGTCACCAGCTCGCCGAAGCCGAAGCCGCCTTGGCCCTGGCCAAGAGCACCGCAGAGCGCTACGCCTGGCTCCTCAAGACCGCCAGCGTCAGCGAACAGGACGCCGATGAAAAGCAGAGCGACTTTGCCCTCAAGACGGCGACCGTTGCCGCCGCCCGCGCCAACGTCCGCCGGCTGGAGGAGCTCAAGGGCTTTGCCCGTGTTACCGCGCCGTTTGCAGGCACCATCACCGCACGCAGCATCGATGTGGGCGAACTCGTCGTTGCGGGAAACGGCAAGGAACTCTTTCGGCTCTCACAGACCGACAAACTGCGTGTCTACATCAACGTGCCGCAAACGGACGCGTTCAGCGTCCGAGCAGGCCAATCCGCCGAGATGCTCCTCCAGGAAATGCCCGGCCGGGCGTTCGCGGCAAAGGTTGTTTCCACCGCTGGCGCCATTTCGGCGGATTCTCGCACCTTGCTGACCCAACTGGAGGTGGACAACTCAGGCAATGAGCTTCTACCTGGCTGCTTTGCCCAGGTGCGGCTCACGGCAGCGCAACGCAGGGTCGGCCTGGCGCTGCCGGCGAATACCCTGTTGTTTCGTGCCGAAGGACCCCAAGTGGGTGTGGTGAAACCGGACGGGACAGTCGAATTGCGTAACGTAAAACTCGGCCGTGATTTTGGGCAGACCATCGAAATTCTGGCGGGCGTAGGTCCGATGGACCGCGTGATTCTTAACCCGTCCGATTCGTTGATGAGTGGGGCGGCCGTGCATGTCGCCGAATCTGCCAAATCGAAGATAGGCAGATGAATCCCTTACCGCGGAAGACTCGACGGCGGGCTATGCTCTGTGGTCTGGCTTTGGCATCGCTGGCCCTGGCGGCGGGCTGCGCCGTCGGGCCGAACTATCAACGTCCGTCAGCGGTCACGACCATGCCCGCTACCTATGCCGGGGCCGTCAGTGGCTGGAAAACCGCCACGCCTCGGGCGCATCTGCCCAAAGGGGCCTGGTGGGAGGTTTTTGGCGACGCGGAATTAAACCGCCTGGAAGCCGAAGCCGCCACGGCAAATCAAGACCTCAAGGCCGCCGCCGCACGCTTCGCCCAAGCCCGCGCAGCCGCCGATGTTGCGCGCTCGGGGCTGTTTCCCCGCATCGGTGTTAGCGCGACCGCGACACGCCAGCGCGACTCCGCCAACCGGCCGCTGAGTCAAACAGGCCAAGCCGCAGATGAGGCGTACACCTACAACAACTTCACCGTGCCCTTCGACTTCAGCTACGAGCTGGACATGTGGGGGCGCGTGCGGCGAAGCGTGGAGTCCGCGCAAGCCAGCCTGCAGTCCAGTGCCGCCGACCTGGAAGGAGTCAAGCTGGCCATCTCTGCCGAAATCGCCGTTGACTATTTCACGCTCCGGGCGCTCGATGCGGAAAAGGTCGCGCTGCTGGCGAGTGTTCAGGCTTATCGCAAGTCCCTGGAATTGACCCGGAACCGCCGCGCCGGTGGTATTGCCACCGATCTGGACGTGGCACAAGCCGAAACCGTCCTGAGAACGGCCAGCGCGCAACTGCCCGGCATTGACCTGACGCGGGCGAAATTTGAGCACGCCCTGGCCACGCTGACGGGACAACCCGCACCCCTTTTTCGTCTTGCGGATCGCCCTCTTAACGGCGAACCGCCGATTATTCCGCCCGAGTTGCCATCGGCACTGCTGGAGCGTCGCCCCGACGTTGCCTCGGCTGAACGTCGCATGGCTGCCGCCAACGCCGACATCGGTGTGGCTACGGCGGCGTTTTACCCGACAGTTCGGCTCAACGGCTTGGCGGGCCTTCAAAGCATAGATGCAGGTGTGCTGTTTAACTGGCCCAGCCGATTCTGGGCCGTCGGCCCATCGTTGTCCCTCCCCTTGTTTGAAGGCTTCCAGCGCAAAGCCAATCTGCGTTTGGCAAAGGCGGCGTATGAGGAAACGGTTGCCGACTATCGCGGAACCGTCTTGCGTGCTTTCTTAGAAGTTGAGGACAATCTCTCGGCCCAGCGGTTCCTGAGCGATGAACACGATCAGGAGCGAGCCGCCCTTCGATCTGCCCGTAAACAACTAGAAATCGCCAACAACCAGTATCGGGGGGGGTTGGTTAGTTATCTTCAGGTTGCGACGGCACAGACGGTATCGCTGGAGCGCGAGCTCGCCGTCGCCAGTCTGCGCGGCCAGCGGTTTGCGGCGGCCGTGGCGCTGGTGAAATCCCTGGGTGGCGGCTGGAAGATAGCAGATAATGGCGACGGAGGTCATCAATAAACCGGCTCCGCACAAGGGCATATCTTGCAAGGTACTCTCATGATAATTGTGTTTATCGTGAGAGTACGTTTACCCGTTTGCAATGGGAGGCTCGTTTGTCATGAGAATGAGCGCCAAGATCACCGGGAGCGATGTCGCTGGTAGTACTGCCGAGGCAAAGACAAAGGACCCCTTCCGGGGACAGTATACTTATTAAAAAAAGGGTCTAGACTAGCTGAGCCACATTAAAAGTGGTAAAAAGCTAGTCATGACAATAACTAACAGGTACGTAAAACGTTCAAGAATTTCAGAGGCCAGATTCAGAGAACTTGTGAAGTGTTTTTCTCTAGATCTGGACGCTCATAAAATAGCTTTTTTAACCGGCTTAAACCGAAACACGGTTAATCGATACTTACTACTCATAAGAACAAGGATTGCCGAATTCTGCGAGCAATCATCTCCTTTCCAGGGAGAGATAGAGGTCGATGAATCATACTTCGGAGCCAAGCGGATCAAAGGAAAAAGAGGTCGTGGCGCCTATAGTAAAACACCTGTCTTCGGCATTCTCCAAAGAGGGGGCATGGTCTATACAGAGATCGTTCCCGACTGCGCTAAACGAACGCTGCAGGGTATTATACGCGGTAGAGTAGACTTGGAAAGTGTCATCCATTCCGACTCCTGGCGTGGTTACAATGGACTGGTTGACTTGGGATACCAAAAGCATTATCGTGTGCACCATGGAAACAATGAATTTGCCAATGGGAAAAGACACATTAATGGCATCGAATCCTTTTGGTCGTATGCGAAAAGGAGACTCATGAAGTTCCACGGTATCCCTAAAGCAACCTTCTATCTACATCTCAAAGAGTGTGAATTCCGATTTAATTGTCGAAACAAAAATATCTATAAACTTGTCCTAGAAATGCTGAGAAAAAATCCTCTCAGCTAGTCTAGACCCAAAAAAAATAATGATGAGAAATCTATAGTTAAGTATACTGTCCCCGGAATTACGGCGGGGGACCCCGCCGTTCAACAGCCGCTGGATAACCTGGAACACGTATGCCGACTTGCCGCTCCGCCGCACCCCGATGCAGACGGTGGCCTTGCCGTGTACCGTCTCGATACGCAAATGCCGGGGCACCCCGGTCTCCAGCCGGGTTTCCTGGAAATCCAGGATGATGGATTTGATCGTCCCTATCATTGGTGGCTCATTGGGGGCACACTTGGCCATGGTTTTTCCCGGTTTCAGTCTTATTCGGGAATAATTATAGCCAGTATTGGCTCTAAGCGTTAAGAAATACTTCCGGATGCGCTCCAAACCTCCACAGCCCGAACAACCCGCCTACCGACGTTCCTTCCTTGCCTCCGGTAGATAACCTTGAGGGGCCTAGCTTTCCCCGCCACACGGCGCGAATGTCGCACTCACAAGGGCAAGAAAACAACAAGAAACCGAGAGGGCCCCGGTGGAAACACAAAGTAACCCGACACCCGACGGCCCGGCATCCGTATCGGGCGCTGAGCCGACGCCCCTGTTAAATTTGCGACAGGGTTACGACACAACTTGCTACACCTCTCTTTAGGCAAGGTAAACGAGGGAATGGGGTTGTCGGGGCTTTCGGCCCGCCGGGGGCCAGATGCTCTTTGATAGCGCGTTGAATCACGACGGTTTTCGGTTAACAGCCGGAGAACGAGAACGGCCATGAAGGGGGCCGCACGGGGGTTGACAGAGGCAATGAGTCTTGATAGTCTCAAAAGAAGCTTTATGGTACACTATTATAAAGTAATTGAATGAGGCTGTTGCCCAAAATATTGTCCGTTACCATTTTGCTTTCAAACATCGACGATTTTGAAAGAGGTCTGAGGCTTTGCGCGTGTTCTCATAACAGTATTAAGCTTTATGAACAAATCGAGCTCAATACTCTAACCTAGGCCCTTTAGCCAAGAGGTAAAGCCATGATCCCCGTAGAGAATCTCGATCAAAGAAGGTACCGCTTAGCGTACCAGGGGGCTGCCAAGAAAAGGACTCTGTGTGCCGTGCCTCTTGGTGCCCTGGAAAAGCTCGAGAAGACGCTTGTCGGCAAAAGCGCCGCCATGCGGGAATTAAAGGAAAACATCCTTAAGCTTTGCCGCCACGACACGACAGTTCTAATTCAAGGAGAGACCGGAACGGGCAAGGAGCTGGTCGCGAACATGCTCCATGCGCTGTCCCCAAGGTCGCAAAAGAAGTTCGTCGCGATCAACTGTGCGGCCATGCCCGACCAGCTCCTTGAAGCCTTGCTGTTTGGCTACGAGAGAGGGTCGTTTACGGGTGCTGACCGCCAGACAACAGGCTACCTGGACAATGCCAGCGGAGGGACGTTGTTCCTCGATGAAATCTCCGAGACTTCCGCCTCGCTTCAAGCAAAGCTCTTGAGAGTGTTGCAGGAGAGGGCTTTCTACAGGTTAGGCGGGCACGAGTTAATTCCTGCCGACGTCAGAATTATTTCTGCCACCAACATGGACCTCCGGGCGTTGGCCAGCAAGGGGGAGTTTCGTCACGATCTCTTCTACCGACTCAATGTCGTCAAGGTTGCAACCCCACCCTTGAGGGCACGAAAAGAGGACATCCCCGAGTTGGCCTTGCACTTCTTGCAGGATGTAAGGGAGAACTTGAACGGTGAGATTCCGGCTGAGGGGTTCTCGGATTCTGCCATGGCCATGCTGATGAACCACGTTTGGCCGGGCAATGCCAGAGAGCTCCGCAACGCCATAGAGCACGCCGCGATCTTTGCTCAATCTGCCCTGATCGAGCCAGGGGATTTTCCCAGGCTGAATGAGGACGACAAGGCCACGATGAAAACACGAGGTTTTTCTTCAGAAGGGTCGGGTGCCTCAGTTGAAGGCTTAACTGCGGTCGATTTGCGCGAAGCACGCAGACGATTCGAGGAAGACTACTTCCTGGAGCTTTACCGCAAGACCGGTCACAACCTGAAGGAGGTTGCTAGGCGGGCTGGCGTGGACTTGGCGACCGTCTACCGGAAGTTTGGCTACCTGAAAAAAGCGGATCCCATTAGCGAATAACCGGGAGAGGCAAGTCCTTATGGACTCCAGGTATCAGCGCACAGGGATGCCTCCTGAGAGGTCGTTGGGGCGCAATAATGGGAGCATGCGTATCCTATTAGGAGCCATTGAGCTCCATGCCAAGAACAACCCAAACAAGGTGATGCTGGCCACAGAAGGGACCCGTGCAACCTACAAAGAATGTTTTGAAAAAATAGGCAGGCTTTCTGCCGCGCTAGAAGGTATTGGCCTTGAGATGGGCGATAAACTCGCCTTGGTCCTTCAGAACCAACGCGAGTTTATCGAAAGCTATCTCGCCTGCATGTTCATGGGCGTGATTCCCGTCGTCATCGGCGAAGGGACGTTGGGCGACGATATCGCAGGCATCCTTGCCGGCACGAAGCCAAAAGCCCTTATTGTCGGCCGGTCGCTGTGCTCTTTTGTCAAAGGCGCGTGCAGACGGGCGGGTCTGAAAGAAGGTGCGTATTGCGGCGTTGTAACCGGCGATCAGCAAGTAGACGGCTTCGTGGCCTACGAAAGCCTTCTATCCCGCTATGCCCCCTGCATAGACCCTCTTACACGGGGGGGTGCCGTCCCCCTCTTTTATACGGCCGGCACGACGGGAACGCCCAAGGGGGTTTATAGGGCAAGCTGGAACGAAGGGCTGGTTTCGTTAGTCCTGTCATCGCTCGTTGAGTTCGGCTTTCATTCCGAAGAGCGTCATCTCGTTTCCTGTCCGCTCCACCACAGCGCTCCGTTTTTCTTTTCTATGCTCACTCTGGCAATCGGCGGGACGCTCGTTTTCATGCCCAGGTTTGACCCGGCCCTATTCCTCGAAGCCCTGAAGAAAGAGCGCGTTACCAGCGCCTACGTCTCCCCTCTCATGCTTGAGAGCCTCCTTGGCCTACCTAAAGAACTTAAGCAGGCCTACAAAGACCTCCCTAACCTTCGCATCATCATCTGCGCGGGAGCCCCTCTGTTCCCAGAGACCAAAGAGGGCATCATCGACTGGCTGGGCGATAAGCTCTCTGAGTTCTACGGCTCGACGGAGGCCGGGATCAACATCTACATGCCCCCAGGTGAGATGCGCCGCCACATCACCGCCTGCGGCAGGCCCTTTCCAGGCAACGAGCTTAAGATCTTGGATGAAAACGGCAAAGAGTGCCCCCCTGGCTCTCCAGGAGAGCTCTTCATAAAGAACCCCTGGATGGCTAAGGCCTACTACAAAGACGAGGAGGCGACAAGAAAAACCTTCAAAGATGGGTTTGTTAGGCTTGGGGACCTAATGCTCAAGGATCAAGAAGGCTACTACACGTTCATCGAGCACAAACCCCATATTATTCCTTCGCTTAAGGGTGAGGTGTATCCGTACGAAATCGAGCGTGTACTACGCCTTCACCCGGCAGTCGTGGATACGGCCGTCCTTGGGGCTCCTGGTTTAAAGCAAACGCAGCGGGTTGTGGCCTTCGTCGTCCTAAGGCCTGGAATGGCTTTAGGCAAACGGGAGTTATCGGCCTTCTTGGGTGAGCGGCTTGATCGTTTTAAAGTTCCCGAAGAAGTGGTGTTTGTACAGGAGATCCCAAGAAACTCGCTGGGGAAGGTCCTAAGAACCAAGATGATGCAAAGTTGGCTCGGTATGTCCATGGGCCTTAAAGAGCCCGCCTTGTAGATGAGCTTTAAAGCCCTTGGGGCATGGCGGCTTGTGCTCGTTGTATCCGTTTATGCCGGACTCATCGCCCTTGCGGAGCTGACCTTTGGAAACCCGGCGTTTCCGATGACCCTGTGGAGTTTTAGGGAAATGCCCGCCTATTCTTGGAGTGCTCCTGTCCATGTGGCCGGGTTTGCGGTCCTTGTCCTAACGAACAGGCTTTTCTTTCGCAAGCCTTTGTATGCGCCCGTTTTGGTAAGCCTTGGCTTCTTCTTTGTTTCAGAGTTGGCCAATCTCGCCTTTTTCCGGTATTTCGAGTACACCCAGCTTAAACCCTTAGGCCCTTACCCGGCGTTCCTTGCCGTTATCCTTCTGTATGCTTTTCTTTGTGCGCTTTGCAGCCTCCTGCTAAGAAAGGTCTAGTTGCCATCCCAGTCCGGCGGTAATGCCATAACTTTTCAGCGCTGGAATGGCGGGACAGAAATGTCCCGCCTATCGAGAGGTAAGACCCAACCGAAGGATAGCCGGGGCTTTCTAGCCCCGGCGGAAGGACCGAACGTAGCGGGACAAGAATGTCCCGCCTATCGTATTGGTGCCCCCTCGAAGCACAAGGCTTTCCAGGAGAACCCGAAGCCTAAGCCTTTCCAACTTAGATAGCCGGGGCTTTCCAGCCCCGGCGAAAAGAAAGGCCGCGTAACGGTGGGACAAGAATGTCCCGCCTATCTAAGGTCTGCCGTTTTCTGCTGGATGGCCTTAAGGATCTTCTCGCAGTGGGGTCTGTAAAAGGCGTAGTAATCGAAGAAATAGTAGGGCTTTTCCCGGTTAATCGCCTTCTGGCAGCATTCTTTGGCTTTTGGGTAGTCCTTCTCGATCTCAAAGTAGAACCTAGCCATCGTATAGTAACTTTCTGAAAAGTTTTGGGAAAATTAGTAACTTGGTAACTATTGGAAGCTGACCGAGTGGTTTCTGGTTTACCGTTTGCCCTTGACTGAATAAGGTCACTTATGTATACTTTGGTCTGGTTTCGTTGGTGTTCGTAGATATCTGACCGACGTGGCTGTCGTGACACTGTCGACACAGGCAGAACCTGTCAAAGAGGAGCGAAATGACCGCTGAAGAACGATGGGTCGGTGTCGAAGATGTTGCCAGACATCTCGGTGTCAACAAGGACTCCGTGTATCGATGGATAGAGAAGATGGGGTTGCCGGCCCATCGTGTCGGACGGCTTTTCCGATTCAAAATCTCGGAAGTAGATGAATGGGTGTGTGCTGGCGGAGCGAGTGAGGGGGGCGACCCAATCTGCTACGGAAAAAAGAAGACTAAAAACTGATGATTAAGCCGCACAAAACAGGCTAAGAGAGCTGTAGGAAAGGTCGAGAACGTCTCTCGAAGAAAAGGGCAGATCCCGCCACTGCTTTACAGTAGCAAGATTATCAAAGCGGGGCTCTTCCCCCGGATACTAAAGTCCTTTTGTCTGCATTTGGCCGAAGAGACTGGTGCATTGGCTTTGGTCAGTATCGTGAAGAATCGGTCCAAGGGGGTATCACATGCCACGGGTTGAATTTCAAGTTTCGGAAGGTGTTCTGGCAAGTTTGCGCTGGGATCCGGATCGGTTCGGGCGGGAATTACGCCTGGCTGCGGCGGTCAAGTGGTATGAAAACGGGATGGTCAGTCAGAGCAGGGCAGCCGAGATCGTCGGTATATCAAGAGCGGAATTCATAGAGGCGCTGGGAGGTTTCAAAGCGACGCCGTTTCAGGTCAACGCGGAAGAACTGGTAGTCGAGGCCACCGATGAGTAAGGTATGGGTGGCCAATGCGTCGCCTGTCATCGTGCTGGCAAAGATTGAGCGGCTCGATCTTTTATTAGTATTAGACGAAAGTCATACGTTGCTCATACCACAAGCGGTAGCCGACGAAATTCTCAAAGCCCCTGCACAAGACCTTGCTCGTCGAGCCGTGGAGACCGGTTGGGGGCCAAAGCCTGTAGCGGTAATCCCCGATCCGGAAGTTCTTGAGTGGGGCCTTGGCCCCGGAGAAACAGGGGTTTTGAGCTTGGCAAGACAGAAAAAGGCCACGGCGATTGTAGACGACAGGGCTGCACGTACCGCCTGTAAGGCCCTGGGTGTTCGATTTGTCGGAACCTTGGGTGTGGTGTTGCGGGCCCGCGTCGAGGGGCGAATCAATTCCGCCGTGGAGATACTGAAGGCATTGCAACATGCCGGTTTGTATCTCGACGATCATGTGATCCGAATCGCCTTGCGAAAAACGACCGGCGAAACATGGCCGCACTAGAAGACCTTCATGGATCAGACCGTACGAAATACATTGCGAGAAACCGTCCTTGCAGTCCGATTCCTCTTGGAAAATTCCATCGGGGAGGAATTACAGGGATGACAGGGGATATGCACGGCCAATACAAAGGGCCGGGGAACACCCAAGCTCGTGGTCGAAGACGACGAACGCATGGGGCATCTGGAAGCCGACGAAATTGTCTTGGCCGGTTGCATAGGTAACGCTAGGCTATGGCCTGGCTTAAGCTTGGGTCAGGGTTTAAAGAGTATTGGTTTGGAATGCCCGCTATTCTATTAGCTGCTTGCGGTCTTTGGCTTAAAGCACCGCCCTCCTTTTGGACGGCAACCGGCATCGCCGTCGTCCCTTCCTACTTGGGATTAGGCCTCTAAGTACTGAAAAATGAATAGGTCAGGGGCTCCCTCGCTAAAAACTAACTCAGGCCATGGTCTAAACAATGGGGGAAGGTCATTCTGTTTATAATCTTGGCATCGGTGATCCTAGATACTTCGAACTCACCCCGGGATATCTCTTCTCCCTCATAGAAGGCATTCCATCTATGCTTGCCTGCAACAAGCCACTTTACGATCAGTTCTCCCTTCTCATCGGTTGTTCCCTTTTCTTTACCATCTATTCTTATCTTTACTCCCGGAATACCTCTAGAGCCCATAAGATCATGGTTGCCATCCCGGTTCGGCGGTAATGCCATAACTTTTCAGCACTGGAATGGTGGGACAAGAATGTCCCGCCTATCGAGAGGTAAGACCCAACCGAAGGATAGCCGGGGCTTTCTAGGCCCGGCGGAAGGACCGAACGTAGCGGGACAAGAATGTCCCGCCTATCGTATTGGTGCCCCCTCGAAGCACAAGGCTTTCCAGGAGAACCCGAAGCCTAAGCCTTTCCAACTTAGATAGCCGGGGCTTTCCAGCCCCGGCGAAAAGAAAGGCCGTGTAACGGTGGGACAAGAATGTCCCGCCTATCTAAGGTCTGCCGTTTTCTGCTGGATGGCCTTAAGGATCTTCTCGCAGTGGGGTCTGTAAAAGGCGTAGTAATCGAAGAAATAGTAGGGCTTTTCCCAATTAATCACCTTCTGGCAGCATTCTTTGGCTTTTGGATAGTCCTTCTCGATCTCAAAGTAAAGCCTGGCCATCGTATAGTATGGCAAGGGATCTCCTGGATGCCTTGAATGGGCCGCCTGTAGTTTGTCTAAGGCCTTTTCTTTGCTGCCCCCTAGAATGCCAGGATAGAACCAATCCAGGCTGGCCTTTATTACCGTGGCAAGGTAGGCGTAATCGTAAGATTCTCGAAGCTCCGGTGGTGTGTCCTTTGTATGGGACAGAACGAACTCTATGTCCCCTTCGACCCTCCTGAGCTTGGGCATGATCCCGCCCAAGGAGAAAAGGTTCCTTATCATACTTTTCCCCGCATACTCTGTATCGAGGATCCTCGCCAAACAGGCCGCACGCCCGAAGCGACACTCTATGCTTTCTGGGTCTTTTTTAATACCTTTCTCTGCCCATTCAAGGGCCTTTTCATAAAATGTCCTGGCCTTTTCTTTATCCTGCTCATGGATCAGGGCAAACTCCCCTTGCTTGAAATACGTATAGCCGATGTAGTAATCAAGCGAGGCATCGTTTGGGTTGAGCTTTTGGGCCTCAATGAAAAGCCCCCTTGCCTTTTTAAGGACTGAAGGGTCTTTATGCATCTTCATCGAGAGAATCCAGCCTTTGCGCTTGAGCTCCTCGGCCGATGCCGCCCCTGAGACCGCCCTGAAGCCGGCAAGTAAACAAACTAAGGCAACAAGGCTACAAACAAAGCCTTTTCGAATCATCTTTCAGCCCGTTTTTCATAAATGCCAGCCTACCCATACCCAACAACCCCTCAGGGCTCTATGAGTGCTCTTTGATCCATGCCTGCTTGATTTGAGCCTTTAGCGTTTTGCCCTGCGGGTTGCGCGGAATTTCATTGACGATCGAGATCTCTTTCGGGACCTTGTAATCGGCAAGACGCTCTTTGAGGAACGCCGTTAACTCTTCTTGGGTTATATGTTGGCCTTCTTTGGGTACAACGACAGCGGCCACCCTCTCCCCCCAGTACTCATCGGGAACGCCGATAACGGCGGCGTCGTAAACGCCCGGGTGGAGCATGATGGCCTGCTCAATTTCAACGGGGTACACGTTGACACCGCCCGATATGACCATGTCGGTCTTGCGGTCTATGATGGTGTAGTAGTCCTCTTGGTCTTTAACGGCCACATCGCCCACGGATATGAACCCATCGCGGAACACCTTCTTGGTTCCGTCTTCATCCTTGTAGTAGGCGTCGATCATCCAGGGGTTCTTCATGAAGAGCTCTCCTGGAGAGCCAGGGGGACACTCTTTGCCGTTCTCATCCAGCAGCTTGAGCTCGTTGCCTGGAAAGGGCCTGCCGCAGGCGGTGATGTGGCGGCGCATCTCACCTGGGGGCATGTAGATGTTGATCCCGGCTTCCGTCGAGCCGTAGAACTCAGAGAGCTTATCGCCTAACCAGTTAATGATGCCTTCTTTGGTCTCCGGGAAGAGCGGGGC
>DDYN01000020.1:0-11681 GCA_002347965.1 Nitrospirae bacterium UBA2233
TGCCACGGACGTGCGGAATATCCGCGGTGCGTGTGGGTTAGCCGTCTCTTCCGTAACTGCTGCATTTCTGCCCCCTAGTCAACCAGAGCTTTCGCAAGCTCCACCCTTTAGGGTGGGGTAGTTGACCCTTGTTCGCTCACGAATCGCCTTATTCTCGATACCGCCGCCCTCTTTCATTATACCCTTACCTTGGGTCTCCCGCACGTACGGATTCCTTTCCAAAGCGCCCATCGGCTGCGATAATGAAAAGGGAAGGAGTCACTATTTCATCCCTGAACAAGGAGAGGTCTATGGAAACCTTAAAGCCTGTCCCCGCCTACGTAGGAGGAACCTGGGAAGCGAGCGAGCATATCGCCACGATCACAAACCCCTACAGCGGAAAGCCTGTAGGGAATGTTTGCCTAGGCGATTCCAAAATGGCCCAAAAAGCCCTTTTGGCCGCCAAGGAGGCTTACGGGCAGTATAAAAAACTGCCTGCCCACGCAAGGGCTAAATTGCTAGGCCAAATTCTCGATGGGATTCAAGCAAGGCAAGAAGAGTTTGCCAAAACGATCGCGCTCGAGTGCGGCAAGCCAATTCTGGACGCCCAAAGGGAAGTGGCACGCTCGTTGTTTGTGCTCGAAACGGCCAAGGAAGAGGCCAAGCGCCTGGGAGGCGAGATTATTCCGCTCGACCTTCTAGAGGGGGCGGAGGGCCGCGTGGGGGTTCTAAGGCGCTTCCCGTTGGGCGTCGTGTTTGGGATCACCCCGTTCAATTTCCCCTTAAACCTCGTGGTGCACAAGGTTGCCCCCGCGTTGGCGGCAGGGAACACGATCATCATCAAGCCTGCAAGCAAAACACCGCTCACGGCGCTGCTTTTGGCGGAGGTCGTCGAAACAACAGACCTGCCCAAAGGTGCCTTCAGCGTGATCCCGCTATCCAACGACCTTGCGGAACAACTGGCCTTGGACGAGGATGTCAAAAAAGTGACCTTCACCGGGTCGGCCGCCGTCGGTTGGCGGCTAAAGGCGCTTATGCCCAAAAAACGCGTAACGCTCGAGCTGGGCGGGAATGCGGGCGTTATCGTCCACGAGGACGCCGATTTCGATTTTGCCGTCAAGCGCTGCGTCGCGGGCTCTTTTGGGTACGCGGGCCAAACCTGCATATCAATCCAGCGAATCTACGTGCATGAGCCCCTCTACGAGCGATTCAAGGAGGCGTTCGTAGAGGGCGTAAAGGCTCTAAAACTTGGTGACCCGCTCGATCCTCAAACCCAGGTAGGCCCGATGATCACGCCTTCGGCGCTCGAGGGAACGCTTTCGTTCATCGAAGAGGCCATCTCAAGGGGCGCAAGGCTGCTTGCTGGCGGGAAGAGGCGAGAGAACATCTTGGAGCCGACCGTGCTTGAAAAGGTGGAGCCTTCGATGCGCGTCGTCTGCGAGGAGGCGTTCGCACCGGTCGTAAACCTCATCCCTTACGCCGATTTCGAGGAGGCGCTTGCCATGGTCAACAACTCGGCCTACGGGCTTCAAGCAGGCGTGTTCACAAGCGACATCGCGCGCGTGTTCCAGGCATACGAAACGCTCGAGGTGGGCGGCGTTATCCAGGGCGATGCCTCGAACTTCCGGGTCGACCCCATGCCCTACGGCGGGGTAAAGGACTCCGGGTTCGGGCGTGAGGGCGTGAGGTTCGCGATCGAAGAGATGACCGAACCCAAGCTGCTCGTTCTAAACACCCGGGCCGGCATGCAAGAGGGCCTGGCGGGAAAAACCCCGCCGGGAGAGTAATGGCTACCCCGGAGCGGATGCCGCCTTTTCGGGAGGTACCTTGTAGGTCTAGGCTTCGAACTCCGAGCGGCCGCACGCTACGCCTTGGAAGCAAAGAAGGGGTAGTTTATTCAAAAAACGCCTCTTTGAGCCCTAGGGTGCCGTCTGCAAAAATACGGGAATCCATCGTCCGAAGCGGGCTTGCAACACGCACACGAAACGGAAGAGCCTCCAGAATGTCTCGCTCGAGATCAATCCCCCGGGCAATCTCGACGAGCTCTAGGCCGTCTTCGGCAAGCCGGAATACGGCCCTTTCGGTAACGTAGAGGACCTTCTGGCCGATGCTCCTCGCAAAATCGGCGCTGAATGTTACCTGGGCAACACAATCGGCAAGCTTTAGGCTTCCTTCCTTGAGTTTTTTTAGGCCCTGACTCGAAACGTCGTACTCTGCCCGATCGGCAAACTTCCCCACAAAAACAACCTTTTTGGCCCCCTGGGTGATGTCAATGAACCCTCCGGCCCCGATCAGCCTGCCTTTTACCTTGCTCGCGTTCACGTTTCCCCGGGCATCCACCTCGGCAAACCCCATAAAGGCCAGATCGAGCCCGCCTCCGTTGTAGAAATCAAACATAGACGCGGCAGGAAGGATGGCCTCCGGGTTGATCGCGACCCCAAAGCTCACGCCCGCGCAAGGAATGCCGCCGAACGGGCCGGATTCGAGCGTGAAGGTCATCCCCCCAAAAACCCCCTCGTTGGCGGCAACCTCCGCGACCCCCTCGGGGATTCCAAGCCCTACGTTTACGACCGCACCCCTTTTAAGCTCTAACGCCGCCCTTCGCATGATGACCGTATCGATGGGCCCTCTTGGCGGGGTGATGCCCACGCTCATCCCCTTTAGGCGTCCCGCAAGAACCCAGGGCTCAGGGTGGCGGGCATCACCCACGTAGGACGGGTTGTAGGCCTCAAAGGGGGTCATGCGCTGCTCTTCGTCCACGACTATGCAATCAACGAGCGCCCCTGGGACGACGACCCGCCTTGGGTCTAACGTGCCAAATTCCGTGAGCCGCTGGACCTCGGCGATCACGAGCCCGCCGGAGTTACTAGCCGCCATGGCCAAGGCGAGCATGTCCGTAACAGCGGGCTCCCATTCCGCCGTTAGGTTGCCTTTGGTGTCCGCGGCGGTCGCCCGGACGACGGCCACGTCGATGGGGATAGCCCTGTAGAACAAATACTCTTCCCCGTTCAGCGTAACGACATCGACGAGGTCGTTACCAGCATCCGGCGTAAGCCCCGGGCCTTCCACCCTTGGATCAATGAACGTACCGATCCCGACCTTCGTGAGGATGCCAGGCTCCTTGGCCGCAATCGCTCGGAAGAGCCGGGCGATCTGGCCTTGGGGAAGGTTGTAGATCTTGGGTGTTCCCTTTTCGAGCGCAAGCCGGACAACTTCCCTGGCGGTATCGATGTGGCCTCCGATCAGCCGGGTTAATAGCCCTTCGTGGGCGTAACAGTTGAGCCCCAAATGGAGCTCGTACCCTGACTGTCCTGCGGCATGCAAAAGCGTTAAGCCTTTTGGGTGGCCTTCTTTTTGAAAGCGCTCCTCGAGCGCAAAGTCAAACCTCATGGAATGGTTAATCGCCCCGATTCCACACGTGCTAAGCACCGCCCCATCTGGAACGAGCTCTGCCGCTTCGGCGAACGTAAGGACCTTGGGCATAACCTTTCCCCTTTCGTGCCCCTACTGGTTTTTTACGGGCATTCGATTATAGATTGAGCCAAAGCAATACCAACGACGAAACAAGAACGCTACACCAACACATAAAACGGCGCATTTTGCCGACTAAATCAGCTTTAGGACGACAAAAGCCCCCTCATCTGGCGGACAAGGGGGCTTTTTAGGCGAAGGCCTGAAGCCTAAAGGAAGTATTTGCGGAACTTCATCGCCGCCATAGGGTTGCCCTTGATCTTAATCTTGCCCTGCATGAACAGGCTCGTCTCGTTCGCCTCCCCCTTGGCCATTTTAACGAACGTGTCGGCATCTGTCTGGATTGCGATGTTTGGGCTCGGGTGCGCCTCTGGCTTGACCTCAACCGCGCCATCTTCAATCTTAACGAACCACGCTCCCCCGTTCTCACCCGATAGCTCCCACTGAAACACGATATTCTCGCCCTTTGCCTGGTCGGCCTTGAACGCAATCGGCAGGCCTGAAAAGATCACTTCTGGAGTCAACCCTTCTGCGGTTTTGAGAAGTTCCTTGATCTGTTCCGGGGTCATCTGTCCTTCCGGCATAGCCTGCCTCCTCTTAGGTTTTTAGTGAACGATTATGTACCATAACCCTTATTCTTCCATCCTCTTGACGAGAATAACATATCGTAGTTATGCTGGCAAACCCAAAGGATAATTCCCGGGTCCTGAAAGATCGTCGGGGCAAAGCCTCACACGGCCTCTCCTTGCCTTGCTTATCGTACAAAAACCTGCCATGCTTAATTAATAAGGATTTTTACGCAATCAACAACGTCTAGCGCAACGGGCCCAGGGCCCGTTCTTTCTTTCTATAGATACCGAGAGGCTCTTCGCCATGCAAGAAAGAATCAGAAACATCGCCATCATTGCCCACGTCGACCACGGCAAAACCACGCTGGTTGATGCCATGCTCAAGCATGCCGGGGTTTTCCGGGACAACGAGGCCATCACCGAGCGGATCATGGACTCCAACGAACTCGAGAAAGAACGCGGCATCACCATATTGGCCAAAAACCTTTCCATTCGCCACGGATCCTACAAAATCAACATCGTAGACACACCCGGCCATGCCGACTTCGGCGGTGAGGTAGAGCGCATCTTAAAGATGGTAGATTCCGTACTTCTCTTGGTGGACGCCATGGACGGTCCCATGCCCCAAACGCGCTTTGTCCTCAAGAAATCCCTCGAGCTGGGGCTGAAGCCCATCGTGGTAATCAACAAGATTGACCGCCCCGGCGCTCGGCCCGGTGAGGTGCTGGACATGGTCTTCGATTTGTTCTGCGAGCTGAACGCCTCGGACGAACAGCTGGACTTTCCGGTGGTCTACACGAGCGCCAAATTGGGCTACGCCATGCTCGACATCAACGCCAAGGCTACCACGATGGAGGCGCTTTTCGCGGTGGTGGAGTCGAACGTTCGTCCCCCAAGAGGAAACCCCCAAGCCCCCTTCCAGATGCTGATCGCCAACATCGACTACAACGACTACTTAGGCCGCATGGCAACCGGCCGAATTTTTAACGGCAGGGTAAAATCAGGCGAGGCCGCGACAAGGATTAAGCGCGACGGCTCGATTGTCAAAGGCCGCATCACCAAGCTGCTAGGCTACGAGGGCCTTAGGCAGGTGGAAATCGAAGAGGCAGGCGCCGGCGACATCGTTACGGTGGCCGGCTTCGATGAGGTAAGCATCGGCGAAACGTTGGCAAACACCGAAACGCCCGTTGCGGTCCCGTACGTATCCATCGACGAACCCACTCTTGCCATGAATTTTATCGTAAACACGTCTCCTTTTGCGGGCCGGGATGGCAAGTGGGTCACTTCACGCAATATTCTCGAGCGTCTCACAAGGGAGTTGCGCACCAACGTTTCCTTGCGGGTAGAAGACACCGACAGTCCGGACACCTTCAAGGTTTCGGGGCGCGGCGAATTGCATCTTTCGATTCTGATCGAGAACATGCGCCGCGAGGGCTTTGAGCTGGCCGTTTCCAAGCCGGAAGTCATCTACCGAATCGAGGACGGCCAAAAGATGGAGCCCATGGAATACCTGGTGGTCGACGTAGCCTCTGAATTCCAGGGTGCCATCATCGAGAAGATGGGACCCCGCAAGGGAGAAATAATCACCATGACCCCCAAAGGAGACACGGTCCGGATGGAATTCGTGATTCCGGCACGAGGCCTGGTCGGCTTACGAGGCGAAGTATTGACCGATACTCGCGGCACGGCCGTGATGACCCACACCTTCCACGGCTACGCCCCCTACAAAGGCGAAATCCCGGGGAGAAAGAACGGCGTCCTGGTGGCCATGGAACACGGCGTTACGACGGCCTACTCTCTGGATGCCCTTCAGCCTCGCGGTATTCTCTTCGTAGGGCCAGGGGTCGAAGTTTACCGCGGCATGATTATAGGCCAGCACAGCAAAGATAACGACTTGGACGTCAACCCCTGCAAGGGCAAGAAGCTAACCAACATGCGAGCCGCCGGCAGCGACGACACCGTCAAGCTCACCCCGCCGCGCCTTTTCACGTTAGAGCAGGCGCTCGAGTTTATCGCCGACGACGAGCTGGTTGAGGTAACGCCAAAGTCTCTACGACTCCGCAAGAAAGAGTCCGACCCAACCAAGCGCAAGCGGGCCGCCAGAAACTGACCAGGCCATAGGCTTTGGGCGCGAATCAACGCTGGCCCTACAGGTACATACCATGCTTGGCCCGAAAGATGAATTTTCCGATGCCCGGCTCTTTTTGTAGCTCACCGTTTTGAACGACAACTTCTCCCCGAAGCAGGACAGCCAGGGGCTTTCCTTGAATCCTGTACTCTGCGTACATTAAGTCATTTGTGGCGATCTTCTGCTCTTCGGTCGGATCCCACACGACCACGTCGGCATCCGAGCCCACGGCGATCGTCCCTTTTTTTGGGAACATACCAAAAATTTTGGCAGGTGCCGTGGAAACGAGGCTCACGAAGCGATTAAGCGTGATTCTGCGCTCTTCGACTCCGTATGTGTACAAAAGGCCGAAGCGTTCTCTCACGCCCCGGAAGCCTTTTGGAACACCGCGAAAGTCTTCCCTTGCGGTTGGTATTTCAGGCATGCCTGGCAGGCCAATGTGCCCCGAACCCACCGTATGGATGTAGCCTTGCTTGAGCGCACTCCAAAGTGCTTCTCGATCCTCCTTGCCCCTAAACGGAGGGCTCGGAAGTGTTCTCGCCCCCTCTGGAAGGCCATTGAACAAGAGATAGGGCAGCAGCGTCTCGGCAAACACCTCCTGATCGCGGCCTCGAGCGCGAAGGACAGCCCCTAGCCCCTCGCTGCACGTCGTCGGGGACACATACAGCGGGCAGTTGGCGAGCGAAGCGAATGCCACGGCTCGGTGGATCGCTTCCCCTTCAAGAATACAAGGGCTCGATTGTGCATAATGTGCAAAAGAGACGTTGTCGTGGCGAATGGCATAGTTTTGGAGAAAGCGAGTGACGCAGCCGTTTTCTGGATGAACAACCACAATCGCCGGGATCTCCCGGGCTTTTTGGAGAAGCCGGAAAAAGGCCGCGTCGTCCAGCATCCAGCGGTCCTCGAACCCGAGAAACACCTTAAAAGAACTGACCCCTTCGTTCTCGACGATATCGCGGAATTCTCCCAATGCCCTTTCGGACGGGTCGGAAACAACGATATGGAAGGCATAATCCACAAGCGCCCGCCCCTGAGCCTTTGCGTGCCAAGCATCCAGCGTGGCCTTGAGCGACATGCCGCGGTCTTGATAGGCACAATCGAGAATGGTTGTCGTCCCGCCCAGAACGGCCGCTTGGGTTACTTCCGAAAAATTCTCCTCGGTAGAAAGACCATCGAGCGTTAAAGAATGGCTCACGAAAGGGTCGATCGCCCCGGGAAACACGTAGGCCCCCCTGGCGTCGATGACCTCCGAGCTTCCAGTGTCGATGTCTTTCGCAATCTTTACAATCTCGCCATCCTCGATGGCAATGTCAGCCTGGTACATCTCGCTGGAGGTCACCACCGTCCCCCCCTTGATCACGCGAATCATACAAACCTCCTCATTCTTTCATCGGCTTACTCTTAATAATGCCGCTCAAACCTGGTTTTCCACTGCAGGAAGAAACATAAGCCCCTCTTGAGGGATACCAACGGCCAACCCCTTCCCCTCCAGCACATCCTTTCCGACAAGGGCACAGCTGATGGCGTCCAACTCGTCGTGGGAAAGCCCTTTAGAAATGCTGCACAGCCCAACCCCCTCAAGCCCTGTTCTTAGCCCCTCGACATCTTTTTGTTTGCGTGGAATCCCCCAAAGGTCCTGTGCTGCGCCCGGGTAGACCTCGATTGTGCGTATTCCCCTCTTTGCAAGCGATTCGGCTAGCTTCATTCCACGCGTTGTCAAAAGACGCATGGGCCCCAAAGTGATGGGGAAAAAATGGATTTTCATGGAAAGAAGCGTCTTGTCGCAGGCCCTCAAATGCGCCTTGCCCCGGCAGCTGCACTCCTCAAGCAGGCAGCATCGCCCGAAAGGAAGAGAGAGAGGCGCATCAACCGCCACTATTTCCGGATTATCCTCGTAGAGAGCCCGCAGAATGTCCGTATCCGTATACAACACCCGTGTCTCCACCCGCCCGCCGGCAAACAGGCAGTACCCCGTACGGCGCTTTGGCGAACCCGCAAGATCTATGCCTACAACACGCATACCTTACTCCCGTCCTCTTACAATACATCGGCCCGGTTGATGGGTACAAGGCTTTGCTTGCTACAATAAGCGATAAGGGTGGCCGCTTTTTTAAGCCATTCGCCAACAGCCGGCATCCAAGCCTAAAGGAGGAACCTATGAGCTGTCTATTCAGCCCCATCAAATTGCGCGAGGAAACGCTAGCAAACCGCATCGTCATGTCCCCTATGTGCCAGTACATGGCGAAAGAAGACGGCTTTGCGACAGGCTGGCATCTCGTCCATCTAGCAAGCCGGGCCGTCGGCGGGGTTGGACTGGTTCTCGTGGAGGCCACCGCTGTCGAGCCAAGGGGAAGGATTTCGGACGGCGACCTCGGGCTTTGGTCGGACAACCACATCAAGCCACTCGAACGAATCGTCAAGGCGGTTCACGACTTGGGAGGCAAGATAGGCATCCAGCTTGCGCACGCGGGAAGGAAGTCAGAATCACGCGCTGGAATCCCCGTCGCCCCAAGCCCGATTCCGTTCGACGAAGGCTACCGTACCCCCCACGAGCTTTCCGAAGGAGAAATCCAAGAAATCCAAGAGCGCTTTGCGGAGGCAGCCCAAAGAGCCCTACGGGCTGGGTTTGACGTAATCGAGGTTCACGCTGCCCACGGGTATTTGATCAGCGAGTTTCTATCGCCCGCCGCCAACAAGCGAACCGACCGCTACGGGGGAAGCACCGAAAACCGGGCCAGGTTCTTAAGAGAAACCATCAATGCCGTACGGAGTGTTTGGCCTAAGGAGCGCCCCCTCTTCGTCAGGATATCGGCCAGCGACTATACTCTAGACTGCATGACGCTAGAGGAAACCTTAAGGCTTCTCGGTTGCCTCAAAAGCGAGGCCGTGGACGTGTGGGACATTTCTTCGGGAGGAATCGTTCCTACAGGCTTGCAGCCGGTGGCAATCGGAGCCTACCCTGGCTATCAGATCCCTTATGCCTCTCGTATCAAGCGAGAACTCGGGCTCATAACCATGGCCGTGGGGCTAATTTCTTCCCCCGAACTGGCAGAGTATACGCTCCAAGCAGGCAATGCCGATTTGATTGCCCTAGGCAGAGAGCTCCTTCGGAACCCATACTGGCCGCTTTCCGCGGCGAGCGCGTTGGGCGAGGAGATACCCTGGCCAAAGCCCTACGAAAGGGCAAAATGACTCAGCGCTTGAGGCGCTGCTCTATCGATTGAAGCTTCGTCTTGGCCTGAGCCGAGGCCTGGGAAGCTGGAAAGTCTTTGAGAATCTTCTTGTACACGATGTTGGCGTCGTAGAAGTCTCCTAGCGCCTCAAAGGCTTCCCCTTGCCTCAAGTAAGCACTAGGAACGAGCTCGGAGGCTGGGTAGTCGCGCGTGAACTTGTCGAACTCAACGATGGCCCGTTCGTGGTCCTGTAGCTGGTAGTGGCTTTCCGCTAGAAAGTATTGCGCTTTCGGAGCAAGGCTCGAAGATGGGTAGTCCTTCAGGAAACGCTGGAACAAAGAAACCGCCCCGCTTGGGTTCCCTTGGGACAGCGCAGAAAACGCCTGATCATACAGCTCGCTTTCGGGCGTTGCGGAGGCCGTCGGTGCGAACCCCGAGGGTACGGCCCCCGAAGATAACGGCTGCTGCCCAAGCAATGGTGCTTGCCCGAAGGCAGGCCCGCTGAACGTGAGCGGAGGCGGAGAAGCTAGCTTGAGCCGCCCCTCGATTTGTCTTAAGCGGTCATCGTTCCTTAAAACTGCCCCCTCGATCACGCTAAGCCTCGGCTGGAAAGACTTTAAGCCGGCTTCAAGGCGTTTGTCCTGCTCGAGAAGCTGTTCTTGAGTCTGCCTAGAGGCCTCCTCAACCGCGGTAACCTGGCGCTGCAAACGCTCGAGGTCGGCCGCATGGTCTGCCTGAAGGGCACGGACCGATTGCAGCTCGTCCCCAAGGTTATCAAGCTGCGCCTTTAGTCCGCCCACATCCGAGGTCGTTGCACAACCACCCACCACCAAGAAGCCAGACAAACCCAACCCAACTCCAAGCACCGCTCTCCGCAGCCTCATACCATCTCCTTCCATGGTTTCAAGGGCATCACCCGCCTGGGTATTTCCCCAGGCGGGTGAATTCCTACCGAACGATGGAAAACTCGGCCCTGCGGTTTTTGGCCCAAGCCGTCTCGCTGTGACCCGGATCTGCCGGTCGTTCTTCCCCGTAACTAATGGTGGAAAGCCGGTTTGATGAGATCCCAAGGCTCACGAGATAGTTCTTGACGGCCTCTGCCCGCCTCTGCCCGAGTGCCATGTTGTACTCTTCCGTACCCCGTTCGTCGCAATTGCCCTCGATGGACATCTTCACGCGTGGATGTCGTCGCAACCATTCGGCGTTCCTTTGAAGAACGGTACGCATCTCAGGCCGGATGTCGGCCCTGTCGAAATCGAAGTACACCGTTTGCAGGGGAGAGACTCCCCTCTTTGTGTACTCGTCTTCACCAACAGGACGCCTTCGGACCTTGCGGCCCTTCTCGGCGCCCACCATTTCTTCTCCTGCCCCTTTGGGCTTCCTGGAACAGCCTTCCTGATTAACAAGGGCAACGCCCATCATGAGGACCAGTGCGGCTAAAAATAAACGCTTCAACATGTCTATCACCCCCTTTCTTTTTAGGATTTAGCGCTTTCTCCATGCAGGCTGAGATTCTTCGTTTCGTGATCTACTCACCCTCGTTACGTCTCCCGTCTTAAGGTTGAGCAGATAAACCTGTCTCACGCCCCCGCGGGTAGAGTCGAACGCAACAAGACGCCCGTCGGGAGAAACGGCTGGATGCTCATTTCTTCCTTCCCCAAACGTATGCCTCAAAAGTCCTCCTCCGTTCGCTTGGACGCTGTAGATGTCAAACGTACCGCCTTGTCTTGCCGAAAAAACGATCCGGTCGCCCTTTGGAGAATAGTTCGGATCTGTACAGTAGGACATGTCGGGAACAAGCCTTCTGGTTTCTAGGGTTTCAAGGTTCAACTCGTACAGACCCAACCCCCCGGCTCGGTCTGAAACAAACACGACCTTTCCCCCGTCCGGGGAAACGGTGGGCGAGATGTCCTCCCCGAAGCTATGCGTAAGCCTCCTTAAGAGCCTTCCTGCCAAATCGGCCTCGTAGAGCTCGGCGTTCCCGTCTTTGGTCAACGCCACAACCAGGCGCCTTCCGTCCGGATAGAACGCCGGGGTCGTGTTCAAGCCTGGATGCGAAAGGATGCGTACAAGCGTCCCTTTGGCCAGGCTCATGAGGTACAAGTCTGGGTTGTCATGCCTGTAGGAGGTGAAGGCGATTCTCGTCCCATCGGGAGATACGGCCGGGAAAAGGTTGAGGGACCCGTTCCGAGTCAAGGCAACCGCACCCGCTCCGTCGATGTCCATCATATACACCTCTTTCGTTCGAGGCGTGGGCTTTCTGGAAAAGACGAGCTGATAATCAAACGCCCCCCTTTCCCCGGTCAACCGCTCAAGAATATCGTTCGCCATCAAGTGGGCAACCCAGCGAGCTTGGCTTTG
>DDYN01000020.1:11708-12115 GCA_002347965.1 Nitrospirae bacterium UBA2233
AGCCGCCAATCTTCCAGGTTCGTATCCTGAAGCCCGGTAAGGTTGGAAGATTTTTCAATGTAGGTATCTTTATCTTGCACATTGCAGTATCCGCTCATTCTAAGATCAAAGGCAAGGGCTTCGTAAATTTGACGGTTAAGCGAGACATGCGCGTCTTCCGCCCCCAAAAGGCGGAGGAAATCAGGGACGGCGATGTTCAGCTTACGGACATTTTGCGAAGTGACGTCAATGTAAACCCTCGCCTTGGCCTCAGGAAGGGTCAACAGCCCAACAATCAAAACTGAAAAAAGGGCTAGCAGGCGTTTCATTCCATATCCTCCGGTCGAAAGCGGATTCCGAGCTCAAAGAAAGAACCCTCTATGGCTTCGGGCAGAGGAGGAAACGGGGCACTCTCCTTGATTGCCCTC
>DDYN01000023.1 GCA_002347965.1 Nitrospirae bacterium UBA2233
CGAGCAGGGCTACGGCGATGACGAGCGCCGTTGGGGCAACCGTCTCGAAGCCTACCGAAAGGCCTGTCACGATCGTCGTGGCTGGGCCTGTCTTGGAGGCCTCGGCAATCCTACGGGTCGGCGAAAAGCGAGCCTCTGTATAATACTGCGTGATGAACACGATCACCACGCTTGCCAAAATCCCTACCAAACCGGCACCGAACAACCAGAGGTCGCCAAACATCGTCTTAACGGTCGCGTACATCGCGATAATGCTCAGGCCGATCGAAACGTAGTAGCCGCGGTTGATCAGCTTCATCGGGTCTTCCTGCTCAGAGCCGCCCCGAACGAACATGATGCCGACCATGCTGGCGATCAGCCCGAAGGCACGGATGATGAACGGAAAAAATACCCAGCCTAGGTTCTGGGTTGCGGTGTACAAGCTGGCACCGATGATCATGGCACCGATGTTCTCGGCGGCAGTCGATTCGAACAGGTCAGCTCCACGGCCCGCGCAGTCTCCCACGTTATCTCCCACCTGGTCTGCTATGACCGCCGCGTTCCTTGGGTCGTCTTCGGGGATGCCGGCCTCGACCTTCCCCGCCAAATCCGCCCCCATGTCGGCGGCCTTTGTAAAGATGCCCCCGCCAAGCTGGGCAAACAGCGCGACCATGCTAGCGCCGAAGGCAAACCCGACGATCAGATGCGGGGCTGTAGCCGGGTTTTCGGCTCCGCCGAAGGCGAAGAAGATGGCCATGACACCGATCAGGCTTAAGGCGACGATCAAAAACCCAGAAACCGCTCCGCCCCTTAGCGCGACAACCATGGCGGGGCCAAACCCCTTGTGCGAGGCGGCCGCGCACCTTAGGTTCGACTTGACGGCCACGAGCATCCCGATGAACCCGGAAAGGCAAGAACAGAACGCCCCGATCAGGAAGGCCGCCGCCGTCCTGAGCCCCAGGCCGAGAGCGGTCACATTGAGCCTCGAAAGCTCAACCTCGCTGCTTAAAGAGCCAAGAAGGACGCCAAGAATGGCCGCCACGATGATAGATGTGATGCCGATGGTGGAGTACTGGCGTATCAGGAACGCCCAAGCGCCCTCGGAGATCATCGCGTTTACGTCCTGCATAGCCAAGGAACCCCGGCCTGAACGAAGAACGCTCACGATCAGCCATAACGCGAACACGACGCTCAAGGCGCCGCTTGCCGGTACGATCCAAAACAGCCCCGGGATCTGCTCCATAGTTCCAACGCCCTCTTCGCTTTACGGGTTATTGTAGACAGAATGAGAAATGAGTAATTCTAAGCGCGCGAACAAAGAAAAGTCAAGATAGGAAGGGGGCGTTTTGCACCTTGAATGAAAGAAGGCGGAGCGTATGGAATATACGCATTATTTTACGACAACACCGGCCTGCAGTCCTTTTGGCGTGGAAGTTTTAAGGCTAAAAATAGACTCGAGGCAATGGCAGGCGGAAAGCACGGAGCGCTCATCGAAGCGCCTGCCTACGACCTGAAGGCCGACAGGCAGTCCTTCGTTAGTAAGGCCGCAGGGAATGGAAGCAGCCGGCTGGCCCGTGAAGTTGAACGGGTAGGTAAACCCGATCCAGGCAAACGGGCCGACTGCCTCGCCGTCGATCGTCTCGGGGCCGATGGGGCCAAGCTCTGCCCTTGGGAAGGCGCTTACCGCCGTCGTCGGGCACAAAAGCAGGTCGTAGTCCTCAAAAAGACGCCTGAGCTTTTCCCAGAGGTCTTCCCTGTGGAACTGGATGCGGGCGACATCCAAGGCCGTGATCATGTTGCCCATAGGAAGGAACGTCTTGTACAGGGGGTACATGACGGGTTCCCACTTTGCCCAGACCCCTTCCATGGCAGCGAGCGTATCCGAGAGCACCTTGGCCATGATGTCAGTCTCAAGATTAGCCAAACCAAGCTGGGCCTCTTCTACTGTGGCGCCTTTCTCTTTGAGGCGAAATGCCGCCTTTTTCGTGATCTGAGCGATTTCTTGGTCGACAACGGTATAGCCTAGGCTTTGGGTATAGGCAATGCGCATCCCTGAAACCCCGCCTTCTAGGGCATCCATAAAACGAAAGCCTGGACCTTGGATCGTGAACCGGTCGCGCTCGTCTGGACCCGCAAGGACATCCATAAGAAGGCAGGCATCCTCGACGCTTCGGGTGATCGGGCCTTCGTGGGCCATCGTCTCCCAGCCCGGCAACCTAGGGTACATCGGAATCCGGCCGAACTGGGGTTTAAGGCCCACAACCCCACACAGAGAGGCCGGGATGCGGATCGAACCGCCCCCGTCGTTGCCGATCGCGGCCGGGGCCAAGAACGAGGCGACGGCCGCGGCCGAACCGCCCGATGACCCGCCGGAGACTCTGGCAAGGTCCCAAGGGTTCGAGGTTGGGCCAAAAAGGGCGTTGTCGGTGACAGGGATCAGGCCAAACTCTGGCAGGTTAGTCTTGCCCATGACGATCGCCCCGGCCGCCTTGAGACGCTCGACCAAAACAGCGTCCTCGCTTGGCACAAAGTCTTTGTAGAGCTTCGAGCCAAACGTCGTCCGGATTCCTTTGGTAAAGATGTTGTCCTTGATTAAGACAGGAATGCCGTGAAGCGGGCCTAGGGGGCCGCCCTTGGAGATGGCCTCCTTTTTGGCCGTGGCCTCCTTGAGTACAGCCTCTTCATGAAGCGTGACGATCGCGTTGATCTTGGGGTTTATCTTGTGAATGCGGTCCAAAAGACAGCCAATGACCTCCAAGGGGTCTGTCGCGCCCCTTTGGTAAGCCTCGAGGAGCCCTTGAACGCCAAGCTTCCAGACCTCGTCCGCCATACCCCCAGCCCCTTAAAATAAGCTTATATTTTTTGTCTATAACAGCACTAGGCTAGCACGGCCACGGGGTCGCGTCAACGCTAGGCCGCTATTATAGGTAACCCTCCTTCCGTATGACCCCCTCAATCGGCCCCCCTGCAAGAAAGCGCAGGATGTTCTCCGAGGCTTTCTGAACGGCTTCGATCAGAGAGCCCGGAACCAGCGCGGAGTTGTGGGGGGTTCCAAGCACGTTTGGGAGCTCGAAAAAGGGATGCTTCAGCTCGAACCTGCCCTGCTTGAAGGGCTCGGTCCACCAGGCATCGATTCCTGCCATGAAGTCAGGATGGGCCTTGAGGTGTTCAAACAGGGCCGATTCCTCGATGATCTCCCCCCTTGCGACATTCACCAAAATGGCGTCTTCCTTCATGAGCCCAAGCTCGCGCTTGCCGATCAAGGAGCGGGTCGAGCGGTTTAAGGGGAGGGCCAACACGACGAGGTCGGACTGCTCGAGCACTTTATCCAGGCTGCTTAAGGTCCCCAAGAAATCGGCGGGCTCATCGCTCTTGCCGCTTCGGTTGATCGCCAGGATCTTGACGCCGAAGGGCCTAAGGAGCCTTGCTACGGCCTTTCCTATCCCGCCAAACCCCAAAATCGCAGCCGTGGCCCCAAAAAGGGCCTTGTTCTCCGAGAGCTGATCGAAAAGCCCCTCTTTGAGCTTCTTGTGGTGGATCATGAGCCTTTTGGCCAGGGCGAGTACCATCGCGAGCGCATGCTCGGCCATCGGCCTGGCATAGGCGCCCACGTTGCTCGCTATCATCAAGGATTTCGGCAAGCGCTCGAAATCGAGATGGTCTGCCCCAGCCGATAGGAGCTGCATGAGGGAGGCATGTTCCAAAAGCCCTTGTTCTTCTGGAGAGAATTCCATATGAGGAGCCCAGGCAAACACCACCTTGGCCTCCAGAAGGGCGGTCTTACGCCCCTCTGGGCCAATGTCTCTTAGGTGTATAACGTCGGCTATGGGGTTTAGGGTGGCCTCAATCCTTTCTTTGGCCTCCTGCCCCAAATCAAAGCTCACGGCCACAAGCGGGCGTGTGGACTCTTTCACTTCACCTACCTCTAGCAGAGCATCCCCCAGTCAGCCGCCAGCACCTGGCCGGTTACACAGTCCGAATCAGGGCTGGCAAAGTACAAAAAGGTTCCTACGAGCTTGTCGGTTCCTGGCAGACCTTGAAGCATTCGGCCTTCCTCAGCCCCAAGCTGCGCGGAGTAGTATCCAGACAGCGCCTCCGTCATGCGCGTTTCGGCGACAGGAGCGACGGCGTTGACTTGTATGCTGAACGGAACAAGCTCCTTTGCCGCGTTCTTCGTAAGCGCAACGATGCCACCTTTAGCCGTGGCATAATCGGCCACACCATAAAACCCTCGCATGGCGGCAGGAGCAGCTAGGTTGATGATTTTACCGCTCTTTTTGGGCATCATAAACCGCCTTATGGCTTCCTGCATGCAGTAGAACGTGCCAAACAGATGGATACGAAGCGTCCGCTCGAACTGCTCGGGGCTGATTTCCCAAAAAGGCGTGGGCTTGATGATGCCAGCGTTGTTGACGAGGATATCGAGCGTCCCAAAGGCGCTTGCGACATCGTCCATCAGCCTTCGGACTTCCTCCAAAGAGGCCGCGTCGTAAAGGCCGCCTTGAGCCTTTATACCCGACGCTCTTGCCAGCTCAACAGCTTCGCTTAAGCCTTTTTCGTCTTCTTTGGCCGTAAGAAACACGTCCGCCCCCTCCTTGGCAAACCCGAGCGCCACAGACCGGCCGATCCCTTTGCTTGCTCCCGTAACGAGGGCCTTCTTGCCTTTAAGCTTCATTCCCTCCCCCCTATCTGTCAGCCTTGGTAAAGGCAAGCATCCATTGGGGGTAGGGCAACGGAACGGCGCTTGCGTTCTCGAGCCGCTCCATCTCAGAGTGCGAAAGCAGGATCTCTGCGGCCTTTAAATTACTCTGAAGCTGCTCCATCGTGCGCGCCCCGATGATCACAGAGGTCACCCCGGGCTTGTGGATAAGCCAGGCGAGCGCCGTGGCGGCCACGCTTGCCTCCTTGGCCTTGGCGATCTCTTCGAGTACCTCGATCACCTCGTAGCCCCGCTCCTTGTTGATCGGTATGAAGTCTCCTAGTTGGCCTTTTAGCCTTCCTTCGGGCATCGGGGCATCTTTACGGTATTTCCCCGACAAGAATCCGCCGGCCAAAGGGCTCCAGGGAAGGATTCCGAGCCCTTGATCGAGACAAAGCGGCACGAGCTCAAACTCCAAGTCCCTGCCCACAAGGCTGTAGTAGGCCTGGAGAGAGACGAACCGCTCGAGGCCCGCCTTATCGGAGACCCAAAGCGCTTTCGTCAACTGCCATGCGGCAAAGTTGCTTACCCCGATGTAGCGGACCTTCCCCCAGCGAACCAGGTCGTCTAAAGCCCTAAGCGTCTCTTCTAGTGGGGTTTCAAAATCGAAGCTGTGCACCTGATAGAGGTCTATATGGTCTGTGCCCAGCCTTTTGAGGCTCGCATCGCACGATTCCAAAACGTGCTGGCGTGATAGGCCCACATAGTTCGGCCCCTTATCCATTCGGCCCCGCACTTTCGTCGCGACGACGGCCTCTTTTCTTCTTAACCCGAGCGCCTTCCCAAGGATCGTTTCGGACTCTCCGTAGCTGTAGACATCGGCCGTGTCGAAAAAGTTCAACCCATGATCGAAGCAGGCTGCGACCATCTCTGCGGCAAGACGCTCATCCACCCCTCCTATGCCCCACTGGTTGTTACCGAAGGTCATGCAGCCAAAGCACAGCTTAGAAACCTTAAGGCCTGAACGACCTAATAATCTGTACTCCATAATCCCTCCTTGTTAAAAATTGAAACGTCTACAAAATCCCAACCTTTATACTTACCGCTTCCTTTCAGGGCTAAAGACCGCAAGTAGGATAAGTCCTCCCATGATAGCCAGGTTCTTCTGAAACATGATCATCTGAAGCGACCTCTGGGGGTCTTCCAGCGTCCAAAAATCGTGGAAGATGAGCGTCGCCGGAACCAAAAAAGCCATAAGCAAAAGGGCCCCGATCCTGGCTTGAATACCGAAGATGACGGAAAGTCCACCCAGGGTTTCCACGAGCATCGCCCCCGTCAGGAAAAATGGGACCAAGGGCATACCCTTAGAAGTCATGTAGGCCGCCATGCCCTGCCAGTCCATCATTTTATGGATGCCAGCCAGCAAAAATATCTGGCCGATCAGGATACGGCCAAGAACGATGGATAAGCTCCCCATCTCCCCCCTTTTCGCCTCTATTCGTTAAACCGTGAGATTAGGCCTGTTGTCAACCAAGCCCCTTGTGCGAGCCGTCGCAAAACGGCTGATTCTGGGTTTGCTTACAAAGGCACATGACCTTGCGCTGGGTTTGTTCGATCTCGAAGCGAACCGGGGCCAACCCCGTCCCCTTGTGCGAACCGTCGCAAAACGGCTGATTCTTAGACTCACCACAGGCACACCATGCGTACTTTCCAGACTTAAGCTCTAGTATTTGAGGCTTTCTGTCGAAAACCTTCGGCTCCATCGAACTATCCCCTTTTTTGTATTTAAGTTTTTATACCAGAATAATCTTCTTATACCTTTCCTGCAACCCCTTTAAAAGGGCGCCGTTTCGTCTCAAAGGTTAGCCTTTTTAAGGGTTCTTGGAATGGGCTGCCCCAAATAGGTGCCTTCTGGCTTCCTCGTCCAAAGGCCCGGGTTGCCGATGCTCGCTCAGCAGCTCAAGCCCTCGCTTAACGGCCCCCCTTTTTTCGATCGTGCGAACCCACCTCGAAACGTTGGGACAATCCTGGGAGGCCCCCAACCGATCCGCCATCCGAACCCAGGGGAAGGCCGCCATGTCGGCAATCGAGTAATCGTTGGCCAAATAATCACGGCCCTCAAGCCTCTTTTCTAGCACACCAAGGAGCCTTAGCACCTCTTTGGTGTAGCGCTCTATGGCGTAGGGGACAGGCTCTGGGGCATAGTTCAAAAAATGCCCGGCCTGGCCAAACATCGGGCCGATCGAGGCTACCTGAAAGAAAACCCACTGGATGACCCCGTAGCGCCCTGAGGGCTCCTTGGGAAGAAACATCCCGGTTTATCGGCCAGGTACATCAGGATCGCCCCGGATTCGAACACGGCGTAAGGCTTTCCTTCCGGACCTTCCTCGTCTACAATGGCGGGGATCTTGTTGTTCGGGCTGATTTTTAAGAATTCAGGGTCAAACTGTTCGCCCCTGCCGATGTTGACTGGAATCGTGCAATAGGGCAGGCCGGTTTCCTCCAGCATGATGGCCACCTTCTGGCCGTTGGGGGTAGGCCAGGTGTAGAATCGGATCATAAACCTCTCCCTTAGAGTAAACACGGGACAGGAATGTCCCGCCTATCAACATAGGGGTGCACCCATTGATAGCCGGGCCTTTCCAGGCCCGGCGGATAGGGCCTTGCAAATGCGGGACAGGAATGTCCCGCCTATTTACCACAGCGGCTCTATGGCCAGGATACCTTAAAAAAACCCACATAGAGCCAAAAACCGATCCTCTTTAGAAAAAAATAAACTTCTACTCTATAATTTTTATAATTTTAGAAAAAAGCAGGGCTGTGATACCGATTTTCTACCTGACTGAACGATGCCCGCTTGGTTCCTTAAAGAATCCCCATCCCGCCGGACAACGCAAGTGAAGGAGGAGAGCCATGATTCCCGATCTATGCTTATCCAGGCGCCGCTTTTTAGGGTCTGCGGGGGCCTTTGGCCTCCTTGGAGTCTTAAAGGGGCTCATCCCATCGCCCCTTTGGGCCGGTACGGCCACATGGGGGATCAAAGGCATCCCTTCGGAGCGCCTTTTCGAGCTTTTGATCGCCCAGATTCCCCTTAAGATCGACGGCAAGCAAGGTCAGGCGACGATGATCAACGGAACCCTTCCCGGACCCCTCCTTCGTTTTCAAGAAGGGGAGGAAGTGACGCTCAGGGTTACGAATGGCCTTGAAGACGAACACCCCACCTCGATCCATTGGCACGGAATTCTCCTCCCCGCTGAGATGGATGGCGTCCCTAAAGTGAACTTTCCCGGCATCCCTAAGGGCGAGACGTTCATCTACCGCTACAGGCTAAAACAGTCGGGCACCTACTGGTACCACAGCCACACCCGCTTCCAGCTGCAAACCGGGGTGATTGGGCCCCTGATCATCGACCCAATCGAACCCGACCCGTACACCTACGATCGGGAGTACGTGGTCATGCTCTCGGATTGGATGTTCGAGGACCCGAACCGGGTCTACTCCAAACTCAAGATGGAGAGCCATTACTACAACTATCAGCGCAGGACGGCGGTCGATTTCATGAGGGATGTCTCGAACAAGGGGCTTGGCGAAACCTTGAAAGAGCGCCTGGCCTGGGCCAGGATGCGGATGGACCCGACCGACATCGCTGACATCACGGGAGCGACCTACACCTACCTCATCAACGGTCATTCTCCTAAGATGAACTGGACGGGGTTGTTCAACCCGGATGAGCGAATCCGGCTTCGCTTTATCAACGGCTCGGCCATGACGAACTTCGACGTACGAATCCCGGGCCTAGACATGACCATCGTCCAGGCAGACGGGGTGGACGTCGAGCCCGTCGAAGTCCACGAGTTCCGGATCGCCGTGGCCGAGACCTACGATGCGATCATCCAGCCCAAAGAGGCCAAACCCTACACCATCTTCGCCGAGTCCTTCGACAGGAGCGGGTATGCCCGGGCCACGCTCTCCCCTATTCCTGGAAGGGAGGGGCCCATTCCCGATAGGCGCCCAAGGCCCGTCATAAGCCTTGAAGAAATCGGTATGGGCGGAATGACAAAGGACGGCGGGCGGGGAATGAAGGGCATGTCCCACGCCAAGGACATGCCTCAAGGCAATAGCGTCAACATCGCTATGCGCGCCATGAACACCAAGGGTCGTCTCGATGAACCCGGGCTAGGTCTCGGGCAAGACGGCTGGCGGGTCCTGGTTTACGCCGATTTAAAGAGTCTCAAGCCCAACGAGGACCAAAGGCCTCCCGAGAGGGAACTTGTCATCAACCTGACCTCGAACATGGAGCGGTTCATGTTCTCGTTCAACGGCAAGAAGTTCTCCGAGCACGACAGACCCACCCCCCTATACATCGGGGAGCGCCTTAGGCTGGTTCTGGTCAACCAGACGATGATGGAGCACCCGATCCATCTGCATGGGCAATTCATGGAGCTCGAAAACGGCACCGAAAACCACAGGCCCTACAAGCACACCATCAACGTCAAGCCGGGCGAAAGGCTCTCGCTCCTTCTTTCTCCGCCACCCAGTGCGATCGGCAATTGGGCCTTTCATTGCCACCTTTTGTTTCACATGGAAGCGGGAATGTTCCTTGTCATGCAAGTCATGGAAAAAGACGATGAGAAAGGAGGCCCGGCATGAGCAAGGTTCTTTGGAAAGGAGGATTCATGGCCCTCGCCCTGATCGTGAGCGCTGGGCGAGCTAGCTGCCAGGTTGCAGACGCCGAGGTCTTCTTCCACGCCATCGCCGATCGGCTGGAGTACCAAGTGCACGACTCGGGCGAGCGATTCTTGTGGGATGTAGAAGGTTGGGTCGGAGGGGACATCAATAAATTCTGGGTCAAAGCCGAGGGTGAGAAGACCAACAACGACAAGATCGAGCAAGCCGAGCTCCAAGGGTTATTCAGCCGGGCCATCACCCCTTTCTTCGACCTCCAGGCCGGAGTCCGCCACGACTTCCGACCCCTCGACATGCGCACCTTCGGCGTGTTCGGCATCGAGGGCCTGGCCCCCTATGGGTTCGAAATGGATGCCGCCTCGTTCATCGGCGAGGATGGGGACGTCTCGGGAAGAGTGGAGGCCGAGTACGACCTCCTGATCACCCAACGCCTGATCCTTCAGCCAAGGTTCGAGGCCAACCTGGCCGTTCAAGACGTTAAGGAATACGGCGTGGGCAACGGCCTGAACGATGTCGAGCTTGGGTTACGCCTGCGCTACGAGATTCGCCGGGAGTTCGCCCCCTACATCGGCGTTTCCTGGGAAAGGAAAGTCGGCGAGGCGGCCGGGTTCGCCAGGGAAGAGCACGAGCAGGTCGAGTCTACCTCTTTCGTAGCCGGCATTCGGGTATGGTTTTGAAGCTCCTAAAGCTTTGAAGGTTTACGCTACAATGCTTTATGAATGCAACCCAGCATGCGCATCAAATCGCAAAAAGGATAGGTCTTGCAAAGGCGGGACGTGCTTGTCCCGCCTATCGGTATAGGGCGTACCCCATTGATAGCCCAAGCCTTTCAGCCGTACCCCACCATTGATAGCCGGGCCTTTCCAGGCCCGGCGGATAGGCCCTTGCAAACGCGGGACAAGAATGTCCCGCCTATCTGCTATAATTTCGTTAGTCTTGACCCAGCATGCGCATCAAATCGCCAAAATGGATAAGGAGCGGCCATGCCAAAAGCCAACAAGCCAGACATCGAAGCCCTAAAAGCCAAGGCGCTAGATAACGCACCTTCCGCCCTAACGCTCATCGACTTGCAGGGCAAGCGCCTCTGGGCCAACAAGGCCTTCGTTAAGTTCACAGGAAAGCCCGTAGAAGAGCTCTTGGGTGTACCCGTTGAACTCGCTTACCCCATTGAAGAACAGGGCCGAATTAGGCAAGCGATCCTTGAAGAAACCGTCCAAAAAGGGGGAATATCCGATTTTGAGACCTGGTTTGAAAGGGACGGCAAAAGGGTATGGGTCAAAATCGGCACTTCCTTGATCCGGGATGAATCGGGTAACCCAAGTGCCATCATCTACTCCGCGGACGACATCAGTCACATCAAGCAAGCCCACGAAGAAAAAGAAGGGACTATGAGGTCGCTCTACGAATCCATAGTCGAGCTCAGCCCGGATGCCATTGTCATGGCCACGCAAGATGGGCGTATCCGAACGGCCAACAGGGCCACGCTGGAAATGCTCGGCCCTGCCGATCGGGTGTCCGACTGGATAGACCTTGAAGACCAAGGAAAGCACAAAGGCTGGATCGAAGACATCGTTAAAAAAGGCCGCGGGAGTTGTCCCGGTCACGAGGTGGCCTTAAGGGCAAGGAACGGAAGAATGCATAACGCAATCCTCCATCATGGGCTTAGCCGTTTCCTTGAGGACAACTCCCCTTGCGTGATCTTTTACATCAAAGACATAACCGAGATCAAAGCCATCAAGGAGAAGGCGGAGCTTCTTTTGAATCTCTCGCCTTTGGGAATATGCGAATGGAGGCCGGGAGGGGAGCTGCTTGAGGTCAACGACCAGTACGCGGGCCTTGTGGGCTACACCAAGGAAGAAGTCTTCAAGATGGGCTGGAAGAACCTGACGGCCCCGGAGTACCAAGAAGACCCAGACAGGGTCCACGAGGAGAACGCCCTCAAGGGAACCGACAAGACCTACCGCAAGGAGTACATCCACAAAGACGGACATAGGGTGCCAATTTACCTTGTAACCGAGCCCATCTTCAAGCAGGACGGCACGCCCGATTATTACATCAGTTTTATCCAGGACCTGACCCCGATAGTGGAGCGCGAGCGGTTGATCGACACTATTCTCGAGACCATTCCCGCGGGGCTTGTCATTGGGGATAGCTCAGGAAGGCTTTACCTCGTGAACAGGGGTTATGCGCAGCTTGCGGGCAAAAAGAAAGAAGAATTGCTCGAGCAAGGCTGGGTGAATCTTACAGCCCAGGAGGATGCCAAGAGAACGAAGGAGGTTTTGGAGAGAATCGAAGACGGAACCTTGGACGAAGAAGTCATCGAAAAGACCTATGTCCGTGAAGACGGAACCAAAAGAATCACGCAGAACACCTACAGGCCGATCGAGCATAAAGGAAGATATATCGCCGTGTGCTGCACTATGGATATCACTCTTCTTAAAGAGGCCCATGAAAAGCTCGAAGAGTATATAAAAGAACAGAAAAGGACGATCGAAGTTGTCGAGGAACAAAAACGGATAATCCTCGAGCTTTCCACCCCGATCCTTCCGGTATGGAGAGGGATCCTGCTTGCCCCTCTCATTGGGAATTTCGACAGCATGCGCATGCAACGCTTGTTCGAGAACCTGCTCCAAGCCACGGCCGAGCAAAAGCCAAGGGCCGTGCTTTTGGATTTGTCCGGGGTTGCCTTCGTGGACACCCAGGTGATTTCCGAAATCGTTCGCCTCATCGATGCCCTAAGACTCCTGGGCACGATAACGTTACTCGTCGGCATCCAACCGCGGGTAGCCCAAGGTCTCGTAAGGTTAGGAGTCGACTTAAAGGGAACGCCTTCCCATGCCACGCTGGCCCAAGGGCTTAAGGCCGTTCTTGGTACCGCTCTACACTGATGCCCGATACCAACGCTACGGGTTAGCCCATGTTCTGGGTTTTTGCATCAATCCTTTAAGGAAAGCTCAGGTTCTGTAAGGAAAGCGCTAAAAACGGCATACAAAGAGGGTTTGAGGATGAGCGAAAGGTTGCTTACGTCATCCAAGGAAGACTTCGATAGGCTCTATTCTGAGGTTCAAGGAAACCCGGAGGCCTTCTGGGCTAACAGGGCCAGGGCTTTTTCTTGGCTTAAACCGTTTTCGCAAGTCCTTTCAGGAAAGCCCCCTTACGAGCGTTGGTTTGAGGACGGCATCACGAACATCACGCTCAATGCGCTCGATCGGCACGTTCAATTCGGCTTGGGGGATAAAAGGGCTTACATCTTCTTGGACGAGGCGGGAAACGAGAAGGTCTACACCTACAAAGCCCTGCTTGAGGCTGTCCAGCGATTCGGTGCCGCCCTCAAGAATCTAGGGATCCAAAAGGGCGATAGGGTTTGCATCTACATGCCCATGGTCCCAGAAGCGTTCATCGCGATGCTCGCTTGTGCCCGAATTGGCGCCGTTCACAGCGTTGTATACGCAGGGCTTGGCAAAGAGGCCCTGTTCAACAGAATCGCCGACTCGAAGGCCAAGGGCCTCATCACGGCCGATGTCGGATACCGAAGGGGCAAGGAGGTCCCCTTAAAGGAGATTGCCGACCAAGCCCTTGATCGCTTAAAGGGTATCGTGAGCATCGTCCTTAGAAGAAAAGGGCAGCTTACACCGCTCAACCCAAGCGAGCATGACTTTGGCGAGCTCCTCTTAAAAAACCCAGCCCCTTGCCCGCCCGAGCCGATGGAGTCCGAAGACTCCTTGTTCATCCTGTACACCTCGGGAACGACAGGCCCGCCCAAGGGCGTGGTGTATGCCAACGCGGGATACATGGTCGGCGTGCCCACGATGTTCGAGCTCGCTACGCATGTTCAAAGGGGGGAGGTGTTCTTTTGCACCTCGGACATCGGCTGGATCGTGGGCCACAGCCTCCAGGTCTATGGGCCGTTGCTCCTTGGCATTACGAGCGTCATCCGCGAAGGGACGCCCGACTGGCCAGACCCCGGCGTTTTATGGCGCGTGATCGAACGCTATCGGGTCAACGTTCTTTATACCGCCCCCACGGCCGTCCGGATGTTCATGAAGTACGGACCCGAGTGGCCAGAGCGCTACAATACAGAATCGCTAAGGCTCACCGTCTCGGCGGGCGAAGTCATGAACCCTCAAGCCTGGGAATGGTTCACGGAGCACGTGGGCAAGGGCCGGATACCGCTTTTGGACAACTGGTGGCAGACGGAGACCGCGGCTCCAACAATTGGCATCCCGCCTGGCTATCCCGCCAAGCCCGGCAAGGCAGGCAAGCCCTTTCCAGGTGTTCAGGCCGATGTTGTGGACGACTCAGGAAGGAGTCTCGGTCCCAACGAGCCGGGCAACCTCGTGCTCAAGGACAGCGGACCCCACAGGTTCCGGGGGATCTACGGCAACCCCGAGCGCTTCGAACGCTACTTCAAGGTAATCCCAGGGTTTTACGTCTGCTCGGATGCCGCCATGAAGGATGAGGAGGGCTACATCCAAATTCTTGGCCGTAGCGATGACATCCTCAACGTGGCGGGCCACAGGATCGGGACGGCCGAGGTCGAGAACGCGCTCATGGGGCATGGGCTCGTCGCCGAGGCGGCCGTGGTGGGCATTCCGGACGAGCTCAAGGGCGAGGCGATCGAGGCGTTCGTCGTGCTGAAACAGGGCGCTTTGCCAAGCGAGGACCTCGCCCTCAGGCTTATCAGCCACGTCCGCGAAACGCTAGGGCCAATCGCAAGCCCTTCCGAGGTGCGCTTCATGGAGCGCTTTCCTAAAACGAGATCCGGCAAAGTAATGCGAAGGATCTTGAAGGCTCAGCTTATAGGAGGAGACTTGGGCGATACCTCGACGCTCGAGGATTGAGCCTAGAACCTATCCAGAAGCCCAAGGCTTAAGGCCTTGGGCTTTGCGCGTCTTAGCATACCCCTGGAAAAATCGAGTCTAGAGGGGTCAGGTCTTGTTTTATGCA
>DDYN01000019.1 GCA_002347965.1 Nitrospirae bacterium UBA2233
CTGAAGACGCTCGCCGTCTTGGCGCGGACGAGGTGGTAGTTTCCAAGAACCAAAACGAAATGGCGGCCCACAAGAACAGCTTCCATTTCATGCTAGATACCGTGTCCGCCCCACACCGGCTAGACGATTACCTAAACCTCCTCAAGCGAGACGGCACGCTGGTACTCGTGGGCGCGCCGTCCGAACCCCACCCTTCGCCCGACGTGTTCAGCCTGGTTTTTAAGCGGCGCCAGATTGCCGGGTCGCTAATCGGCGGTATTCAAGAAACGCAAGGAATGCTCGATTTTTGCGCCAAACACGGCATTGTTTCGGACATCGAAGTGATTCCGATCCAGGCGATCAACGAGGCCTACGAGCGAATGCTAAGGAGTGATGTCAAGTACCGTTTCGTCATCGACATGAAAAGCCTCAAGGCCTAGACCGCCAACAGGAGGGTAGCGGACGGGACGGCCGAGGGTGCGGTTATGCTCGTCAGCTGCGCATCCCACGTTCAGCCCGGAAGGGCTTTCCGGGTCTAGTTGGTTGAGGGAGTTTCATTCTCCTTCGATAAGTCTTGCAAAACACAAAAGTGATTGAGTATAGTGCATGTGGTTAGAGGGAAAGCTAACATCAAGGGAGAAGCTCATGCAAAGAAGGCGGCTGTTGAGTCTATGGGTCGGGATGGCCTTGATCGCGAGCTTCGCGCTCCTTGGAGCGAAGAAATACGCCGCTCCCCCGGAGTACTTCCAGCCCCCGGATGACTGCGAGTTTTGCCACTGGGAAAACGTCGAACGGGCTACAACCTTCCAGGGTCACGGCACGGGCTGCTTCATGTGCCATACGCGGGCAAGAACCGGGTTTGGCGCGGGCCACATGACCAAGGCAAACTGCGAGACCTGCCATAATAAAACCTGGCCTACGGGTCCTAAGCAGGGGCACCCTCAAGATGTATGGAAAAACCTGGGCACTCCTCAAGGGCGGACGGATAACTGCGCCATGTGCCACGACCCCCACGGCACACCCAACCTTTACATGATTCGAGACAGGCTTTGGACCTTTACAGGCACGCCCGTAGACGTCAGGTTCCTCAACGAGGACGGTCAGGCGGACGACAGCTTTGTTGAGCTTTCACAGGCCCAAGGGGGGCACAACGACAAAGAGCCAGGACAAGGGCTCTGCGAGGTTTGCCATACGCAGACAAACCATTACCGTCGAGATGGGACTGGCCTAGATCATTTCACCATGAACTGCGTCCTTTGCCATGACCACTCAAAGGGCTTTATTCCCCCTGAAATGTAAACGCTAACGCTGGGAGGGTCGGCTTGTGAGAGGAAAAACACTCAAAATACTCGCGTTAGCCTGCCTAGTGGGGATGTTATCGCAACAGTCCCAATCTTTCGCCGTCACGCTCTCCGGAAGCTTGGAAGCAATGTTTGAGGGGCGGAAAAACCGCTACCACTACGGCTCGCTCGTCTACGGAGGGCACCGCTACGGCGGCAATGAGATGCCCTTTAGCCTCTATAGCCGGTACACCTTAGAAAACCTCCCTCACGGAGCCTCGGGCGTCGTCTATTTCCGCTACCGGGACGACTTTGGGTACAACGGCTACCCGGACGAGAGCGGCCAGGTGGACGTCTTCTTGGGCTACCTCGAAATCCCAAGGATTGCAGACAGGCTAAGCCTTATCTTAGGGAGGCAGTTTATACATAAAGCCGGCACCATCTTCTTGGCAGATGCCGTTCAAGGAGACTTCGAGCTCATGGATAGCCTTGCGCTCAACTTCTTCTACGGCAAACCCAGAGACCTCGAGACATTTTCGGAATGGTACAACCAAGACGAGAACATTGACGAAAAAATCTGGGGCATTTCGGCCAAATTCAGCCTACCTTTAAGCATCTCAGGGGAGTTGGGCTACATGGAGCGCGATCTCGATTTTCCTGACGAACACGAGGAACTCTTGCATCTATCGTGGCAAAAGCCCGTAACATTCCCCATAGACAGCCTGCTTTACCAAGAGCTAGTCTATAACAACACTAAGGGGGGGTTTGATGACATTGTCTTTGGGAGCGACCTCTTCTTGACACAAAAACTCGGCCTTAAGCTTGAAGGGACATACTACGATGCCGGCCTTTGGGAAAGAGAAGCCTACACGACAGACATGTTCACGCTGAACACGATGGACGACCTCATTTTCGGACTGTTTTCGGCAAGCTCGCTTTGGCAATCCAAGCTAGGGGTCAACTACGCCTTCGACCCCAGCTTCAGCATGTATACAGACTTCGCCTACCAGACCTACGAGACGTTCCCGGGCGAACGGACAAAAGGCTACTCTTTCGAGCCTGGACTTCGCAAGACGTTCGGAGAAAGAAACGAACATGCCCTTTCCTTAGGCATGTTCTACTTGAAGAGCTACGGCGGGGAGGCCCTAGGCCCGAGGGCAGAGTACAGCCTAAAGCTCACCCAAAGGCTCGAGTGGGAAAACTGGTTCAACATGGTCCATTACGACAAAACCACCAATCAGAGCGATCAGGCCTTCAACTTCCGCACGATGGTCAGCTACCTTTTGTTTCGAGACTGCAAGCTTCAGGGCTTCTTCGAGGCCAACTCGAACGACTTTTACCACGACGACATCCGAGGAGGGCTTATGGCCTTCTACAACTTCGATACCGCATTCTAACGGGAAAAGGCCGCGTCATGAAGAAAATACACCTGTATGCGCTGGTTTTTGGGCTTGCGGTTTTCTTGGCCCTGTTTTCTAAGGTACCCTTCGTATCGAGCACGGCCAAGGGGGAACCACAGACCCTTAAGTCCTCCCCGACATCGGCGTTCGACCACGATAAGCACAAGGTCCTGATAGAAAAAGAAGGGTTCAACTGTATGGGCTGCCACCCCTTCAACGCCACGCTCAAAACCCAGCACGAAAAGCTAGGGGACGAGATCGAGGCCCGCTACCTAAAGCCAGGCGAAGAGACCTGCCACTACTGTCATAACAGCCAGGAGTACAAGGCTACTAAACCCTTAAGGTGCCTAAGCTGCCATAAGGACAACATGGCAGCCATCTTGCCAAAGACGCACACGTTAAGCTACAAGAAAGACCACCGCATCCTGGCTCAGGCTTCGGGTGAGGAATGCATGCTTTGCCATGCCCAGTCGTTTTGCGTTGACTGCCACATGCGCAGGGATACGATGCAAAACAGGGTTCACGACGGAAACTACCTCTTTTATCACTCTGTGGAAGCCAGGGCCAACCCTATGAAGTGTTCGAGCTGCCACAGGCAGCGCTTTTGCCTTGGCTGCCATAGCCAGCTTTTACGCCGATGAAAGGAACCGAAACGATGTCTAGACAAGCCCTTATCCTTCTGGGGTTTATCGGTATCCTAGTCCCTTTCGCCTACGGCTACCAGTGTCAGGACTACGGGGCCCTCATCGGCTCCCCGGATGGTGTGCGACTTACCCAAGAAGAACACCCATCCGGCTGGAGGAGGCAGGATTGCATCATCTGCCATCCGATCCGGAACATCCACTGCGATGACGAGGGGGCCTTTTTGACGGGATGGGACATGGAGTGGGTTCGGGGGGTCGTCGAAAGCCGGGGGGAGAAAAGTTGCTCTATCTGCCACGGGGATAACGGGGCCGGCCCATCGATTCAATAGGAGTAAACGATGAAAATCCACCTCTACCGTCTCGCCCTAACCGTCGCCGCTGGGGTTATGGTGGGCCTAGGCCAGGCAAGCCTAGCCCAGGATACCCAAAAAGACCTACCCTTCCCTCACGGCGGACCCGCGGGGAATCAGTGCAACCTCTGCCACAGCCTTGAACCAACCCCAGAGGAAATGCCTAAGGAACAATTTAAGGGTTTTCACCCGGCACCTTTTAGGGCGTGCTTCCCATGTCATGGGAAGAGCCCGCATGTAGGGGCAAGCACTCATTTGATTGCCCCTGACGCTATGGCCAAGAAGGGGATCGAAAGAGCAAGAAAGCTGCGGCCTAATGCGTTCCCTTTGGATGCCTCCGGCAAGATCACCTGTGGCACGTGCCACGACCCACACTCGCCGGCGTGGGGCATCACCGGACCCGCAAGGACCGTGGAGACGAACCGTCCTATAGCTCAAAACATAACGCTCATGCAAGAGCTGACGGAAGAAAGGCGCAAAATAACAGCCGAAAAACTCGGCCTTCCAGAGGACGACAAAACGCTCGCCTTCAATCTTCGGACGACCGAGACGCCCCTTTTATGGGAAAGCGCTAGCAACGGGAAGCTTTGCACGACCTGCCATACGGACAAGGCCGCCATGCTGGATCCTGGCCCTTAGGCAAGCCCATAAAGCGTCTCGAAGTTTGCAGCTCTAGGGTTTTTTATACTCGCCCCCCACGATAGCCGGGGCTTTCTAGCCCCGGCAAAAAAGAGAACCCTGAAGAAGCTTGGGGGCAGGAATAAAGCCGCCTATCGGGGGTCTTGCTTGGAGAGCATGGGGATTGCCCAGTCTTTTATCCCCTGGATATTGCGGGCGAGCTCTAACACGGCCATCGCATAAAGCCGACTTTTATTATATTTAGTAATCACCCAGAAGTTGGGAAGGGCCACCCAGTACTCGGGCCCATCAAACCCCTCTAGGCTGAAGACCCCGCCCGCTGTGCTCGCATCGAGCCCGTCGTGCTGGAACTCAAACCCTGCCTCCTTCAGCATGAAAAAGGAAAAGGCCGGCTCCACGCCATTTGCAAGCACTTTGTCTTTTAAGGCGCTCTCACTTGGACCAGGTACCGCCCTTAGGCAGACCGGCTGCATCGGGTTGTATCCAAAGCTTGCAAGGTAATGGCCGACGCTGCCGATGGCATCCTCTACGCTGTTCCAGATGTCTTTCTTGCCGTCTTTGTCGAAATCGACGGCATAGCGCCGAAAACTGCTCGGCATGAACTGGGGATAGCCCATAGCCCCCGCGTACGAGCCCTTTAAAGAAAGCGGGGCCAGCCCGTCGTCTTTGACCATCAAGAAGAATTCCTTAAGCTCGTTTGCGAAGAAATCCGCCCTCCTTGGGTAATCAAACGCAAGCGTAGCCAGCGAATCCAGCACGCGAAAGGTGCCCATGTTCTTACCATACCCGGTCTCTACTCCTAATATGGCCGTTATGAGCGCTCCCGGTACGCCGTAAATAGACTCTGCACGCTTGAGCGCTCTAACGTGCCTTTTAAGGAACGCCCTGCCTTCTTGAACGTTTCGTGCGTTGACCAGAATGGGCTTGTATGCCCACCAAGGCTTGGCCTCGGCCGGCGCCTCCATCGCGCGAAGGATACTCTGCTTCTTCCTTGCCTGCTCAAGAATACCGCGGAGCTCTTCTGGGTCGGCCCCTTGTGTATCCGTCATCATGCGGACAAAACTCTCCATCCTAGGGTTCCCCGTAAAATCGCCGCAAAACCCCGCACCGTATCCTGCTAGCAACAAGACAAGAACGAAAAAAAACCGTCTTTCTCGACGTTTTACGGCGTTCTTCATGCGCCCTCCTCGTTGATTTCTTAAATTGTGATATTCTAGCACGCCTATCCTGAGATGCCCCATTGCCGGCAGTATGATACGATAAACGCAATCTGCGAAACAACTCGAGTAACAAGGGTATCGCATGCAGGTCTCGTTGTTCATCGCGCTTACCGGGCTTAGCCTTGTCGGCAACTTGGCCTCCATCGACATCCTGCCGCTTGGGGCCGTTACAATCGTTTTCGGCAGTATTCCCGCCCTTATCGCCTTGCGGCTGCTGGGGCTTTGGCCGGCCACGCTGATCGGGGCCGTTTCAGGCACCTACCTGGCGTTCCACTTTGGACAACCGCTGGATTTCTTCGCCTTCATGCTCGAGCCGCTCATCGTCGGCATGATAGCAAAGCGCTTACAGAGAAGCT
The DNA here is from genome assembly GCA_002347965.1 of Nitrospirae bacterium UBA2233. Classification (GTDB taxonomy): domain Bacteria; phylum UBA2233; class UBA2233; order UBA2233; family UBA2233; genus UBA2233. The sequence goes on from DDYN01000019.1 coordinate 5,869, forward strand.
TGATCATTCCGGCCGCCCTGTACTGGCTCACGCTTGGTTCGCTCCTCTCGCTGCTCGTAGGGCCGTTCCCCATATCCGAGCTCGTTTCGGCCTACACGTTTAAGCGGATCCTCAACGGTGTGTTCAATGCCTCTCTAGCCGACCTTTTGTACCTTACCCTTCCAGCCAAGGTCCAAAGAAAGAGCGCGTTGACCCTCCGGTACACGCTAAGCGAAATTTATTTCGTCGGAGGGTGCTTCTTTTGGCTCTTACTGATAGGCATCGGCTCTGCCGTAAACCTTCGGGCCGTGGTCAAAGGGATCGAAACGAGGGCGAAATCTCAGCTCGAGGCAGAGGCCGAGAATCTCGAGTTTCGCTTGGAGTTTCTGAAGCCACGCAGCATCCCGGAAGCCCGGGAGCTTTTGCTTCAGGCGAAAGCGCAAAGGGTCGAGTTTCAGCTCGAGAATCACTTAGGAAAGGTCTTACTCGAGTCCTTCAAGCCTGATGATCCCATGGCCCCAAGACTGCAAGGTGCAGGGTCGTTTAAGCTCAAGCCACTCCAGAATGCCGTGTGTATGCTCGTCCCCAACGAGAGCGCGTTAAGGGCCATGGGCAAAAAAGCCTCCTTCCAGTGGGAGAGCTCCTGGTACACCCTTCGCAAACCACTCAAGACCAAGGAAGGCCTTTCGTTAATCCTTTTTATGCCCAACGCTCCTTTCAGCAACCAGGCCTACCGTGTGTTCCTCTTGTGGATGGGGGTCGGAACGCTTATGGCGCTCGGCGGGATACTGTTGTCCTCTTTGGCGGCGAACATGCTGGGCCAACCGCTCGAAAGGCTCTCCGACCTGACTAGCAAGCCTATTGAAGAGCTGCTCGTCGACTTCGAACCCGCCGGTCCAAAAAGCCGCATCGAGGAGCTAAGGAGGCTTGAGGAGAATTTCTCCATGATGCGTGGCGCCCTAAAGGGAGCGCTCGAAAGACTCAAGGAGCAGGAGGCACAAAAGGCCTCCAAGGAAAGCGAGGATCGGCTCAAAACGCTCCTGAACGCCCTGCCTGACCCCATCATCCTAAAAGATGAACGGGCACACTGGCTCGTGGTCAACAAAACCGCGACTGAGCGCTTCAGCCTCGAAGGCGTCGAATGGTACAGAAAGACCGACGAGGATCTGGCCTTGCTTCTGCCATTTTATGAAACGGCCTTTTTGGAATCCAGGTACGCAGATTCCCGAGCTATAAAGAACGAAACCCTCATCGCCTACGAAACCGAAATTCTGCATACGGATGGCGTCCAGCGCTCCTACGCCGTTAACAAAATCCCGCTGCTCGACGAGCAGGGCCAGGTGCGGTTCTTAGTCGATGTGTGGAGAGACGTGACTCGGGAGAAGAAGGCCAAGGAAGAGATCCAAAAACTGCTCAACTACGACCCGACAACTGGGCTTCCAAACCGCATCCTGCTGCTCGATAGGCTTACCCAAGCGCTCAAGGCCTCGAGCTACGCGGCCGTCGTTCATCTGGACATCGACAAGTTCAAGCGCGTAGTGGACGTGTTCGGGTTCGATGCGGGCGGGAACCTGCTTAAGGCCGTCGCACAACGCATCAAGGAATCATTGAGGCCTACGGACACGCTTGCAAAACTCCCCGAAGATACGTTCATCCTTGTGTTATCAGGCCTAAGGCAGCCGGACGATGCCCAGGTCGTTGTAAAGAAGGTCTTGGATGCCTTCTTCCAACCTTTTCGAGTCGGAGAACAAGATGTGCACCTCACGGTAAGCATAGGCTTTGCGCTTTTCCCGACGGACGGGAAGGACTCGGAAACTCTCCTTAAAAACGCGGAGCTTGCGATGTTCCGGGCCAAAGAGCTGGGCGGCAACACCGCTCAGCGGTTCAGCTCGGACCTCGGGATGCGGATGACTAATTTTCTCATTCTCGAAAACAAGCTTCGGGCCGCCATGAAAGGAAAAGAGCTCGCGCTATTCTACCAGCCTCAGGTCGCCCTCCAGGAGAAAAAGATCGTCGGGATGGAAGCGCTCATTCGATGGCTTCCCACGCAGGGCGGCATCGTTTCTCCCGGAGATTTTATCCCAGTAGCCGAACAGAGCGGGCTAATCATCGACATCGGCGAGTGGGTGCTCAAAGAATCGCTGGCCAACCTCCGCTCTATCAAGAAGGAAGCCGGCCTAAACCACCTCTACGTATCCATCAACCTCTCGCCAAGGCAATTCATGGACGCCAATCTCGTTCGGCTCGTCGAAGAAGCCCTAACGCATACTAGCCTCGATCCGCACGAGCTCGAGATCGAGATTACAGAATCTACCGCCATGAAAAACCTGGAGTACGCGCTCAAGGTCCTTCAATCGCTCAAATCAATGGGCGTGCGGATCGCCTTGGACGACTTCGGCGTGGACTACTCCTCGCTCAGCTACATCCACCGCTTCCCCATCGATACGATTAAGATTGACAGAGCCTTCATCGTCCAAATGCTCGATAACTCATCGTCTGCCGCTATCGTCAAGGCAATTATTCAAATTGCCCAGGCGTTGAACCTGAAAGTGATCGCAGAAGGCGTAGAAACAGAAGAACAGCTCGACTTTTTGAAGACGCAGGCGTGCTTTGGCGTACAGGGGTATATCTTCAGTAAACCCTTGCCGTTCAATGATTTTTTGGAGCTTCTCAAGCACGGGCTGTCCGATCGTCTGATCGCCGGCTAGCCCTTTTTGAGCCTCTCTAGCTCCCTACCTACCCTAGAGGCGGTCTCCTGCCAGGTATCCAACGCTTCTTCCGTCGGATCGTTCACAAGGCGCCCGTCGAAAACGGCCACCTCACCCGCGAGGATGACCGTGGACACGTGACTCCCCGTAAGCGTATACACAAGGTGGGCGTAGGGGTCGTGGCAGGGAAAGTCCCTTACCGTATTAATCTCTGCGGCAACGAGGTCCGCCCTCTTGAACGCCTCTATAGATCCAAGCTGGTCACCCATCCCTAGCGCCTTGGCCGCCTCGGACGTGGCAAGGCCAAGTGTTTCTTTGGCGCCCATCCGGCTTGGGTCTGCATGCAGCGCCTTCTGGAGCAACGCGGCCGTCTTCATCTCTCGGACCATATCAAGGCTGTCGTTGCTGGCCACGCTGTCCGTCCCGATGCCGACAAGGAGCCCCATGTCGCGAAGCTCTGCCACATTGCAAACCCCGGACCCAAGCTTGAGGTTGCTGTTTGGACAGTGAGCCACGCCTGGTCTAGCACGCTCAAGAACTTCTCTATCCCCAGCCCCGAGCCATACCATGTGGGCACACAGGACGTTAGAGTCCAAAAACCCTAGCGATTCAAGTCTCTCAAGCGGAGTCTTGCCAAAACGCCGTAGGCTTTCCTGAAGCTCGCCGCTGGTTTCCTGGACGTGGATGGTGGCCCTTAGGCCGAAACGCTCCTTTAGGGCCCTTAAGGCCTTCAGCGTCCTGTCTGAGCAGGTGTAGGGAGCATGCGGGGCAAGAATAGGGGTAATGCGCGGATGGCCCGAGTAGCTCTCTATGAACGCCTCGAGCCTTCGAAGACCCGTTTCAGCGTCTGGGACGCCTGGAGTCGGCATGTCCAGCACGCCAGGGCCCAAAAAGGCCCGAACCCCGAGCCTTTCCGCAGCACGCGCGGCCGCTTCCTCGAAGTAGTACATGTCTACGAACGTTGTCGTACCGGAAAGCAGCATCTGAACCATACCAAGCAGGCTTGCCGAATACACTAGCTCTTCGGTTACGAGCGCGGCCTCCAGCGGAAAGACCCGTTCTTTTAGCCACGTCTCCAAAGGAAGGTCGTCTTCGATTCCGCGAAAAAAACCCATCCCAAGGTGCGTGTGCGCGTTGATCAGCCCTGGAAAAACGATATGGCGGTCTAGCGCGAGGAAACGCTTCGGGTTCCATGCAGCCTCCATACCCTGCTTGTAGGGCTCCACGGATACAATTCTTCCATCACGGATGCCGACAAACCCGGGCGTCAGGCACCTGCCGGATGCATTCATCGTCAACACGTGGGAAGCCCTAAGGGCGAGGTCCAAGGGCTCTTGGTTCATGCCGCCTTAGCCCCTAGCGAGCCAAGCCAGCGCGTAAGCAGGCTAGAGAGCGCTACTGCGCCCTTCTTGGCCGCCCTTAGGACGTCTTCGTGGGATAGCGGCTCATCGGCAAGCCCGCAGCCGTAGTTGGTCAGGCAAGAAACCCCGAGGACACTGGCCCCCATCTGCCTTGCAGCAATCGCCTCGAGCACGGTACTCATCCCCACCGCAGAAGCGCCCATGCCTTGAAGCATCCGAATCTCCGCCGGTGTCTCGAGCGAAGGGCCAAGAAGGCCAGCATAGATGCCCTCGCAAGCTGGAATACCGAGCGCTTGAGCCTGCCCAAGGAACAGCCCACGGAGCAGGGGGTCATACAAGCCATTTAGGTCGAGGAACCGCTCGCCGAAGAAAAGCGCATCAGGGTTGGCGAGCGGGTTATGGCCAGTTAAGTTGATGTGGTCGGAAAGGGCCATAAAAGAACCGGGCTTACGCTCCAGCTCGAGCGAGCCCGCCGCGTTCGTCAAAACGACAATCTTTGCCCCCATTCCCACCGCAACGCGGATGGGGTAGACAACCTCTGCCGGACTGTAGCCTTCGTACAGGTGCAGCCGACCCTCAAGCAGCAAGCAGGGCACGCCCTCCCATAGGGCGGCATGGAGAACGCCCTTATGCCCCTCGACGCTCGGAACGGGAAAATGAGGAATAGCGCTAAACGAAAGCGAACGTAGAAACCTTGCCCCTTGAAACGTAGACCCAAGCCCGGAGCCGGCTACGATCGCGACTTTGGGGATTTCGACGCGTTCCTTGATGAAGTGGACGCTTTGATTGAACCATTTGGGCCAGCCCTCCCTAGGCGCCATCGCCGCCCCCTTGGTCGCCTAAAGGCGTATCTGCCCGTTCGATGGCTTTGTTGGCCGGAATGTAGCGGTATCCCTTCAGCCTTCCAGAAACGAACGCATCTGCAGAATTTAAAACCGAAAGGTTTTCTGTAAGGAGCGGCAATAAGGGGCTGCCCGAGGGTAAACTGCTTGCAACACGCTGCAAGTCACCCAGCGCCTGGCGTAGGACCACGCCCGAGAGGTAGACAAGCTCCCAGGCATAATCGTCGTTCACTTTGGGGTCATTCAGCGCGGGCGCACCGTAGTTTTCCAGAGTGAACGACCGGCGAAAATCCTTCCATGCCGCCTCGTCGCACAAAAAGCGCGAAGCGGGGTTTAGCTCGCACGTAGATACTTCACCCGTCTCTACCCCTAGGACAGATGCAAGCGCGTAGAGCCTTTGCATAAGGACCGAGAGTTGATCATCAAGCGCCACAAAAAACCAGTAATCTTCCACGCCCGGGCTCGAGCGGCCCTCGAGCTTGCCAACTATCCCTGGGAGTTGCTCCAATAGAGTCCTGTCCCAGGCGTTCGCGTGTGCAATCCCTTGGGCAATCTGGTCCAAGGCTTCTTGTTGTTCGGGTGGGGGCGTACCCTGGGTTTGAGCCTCAGCCGCAGGGTTGCCCCCAACTCCCAACAACCCATCGCTTTGGCCGAGCAAGACTTCGATGGTTTGCGAGCTCTGGCCGAACGCCCCCTGGAACGTCGCCCCCGACTCTTGCAGGCCGCCATCGAGAGGACCGAGGGATGCCTGGGCAAAGGCCATGGATGCCAGGAGCGAAATTGCCGGAATTCCTGGGAGAACCCGCTTAGAGCCCTTTCGGAAACGATGACCCATGCTTAATTAGCCTTTCTTTAGGGTTACTGGCCGTCAGTCGCTAACACCCGGCCTTCCTGGCCTTCCAACGTCTGTATACTCGAACAGGAGGTCCGAGATGTCCGTCCAGTTCTTCATGAGCGTTTCCATCGCCTGAAGGAGCGTTTGCCGCGTAGAAGCGTCGACTGTGGCCTTGTCGACGTTTTGTTCGAGCAGCAGCCTCCGGTCCCGGTACCTGCCGATGCTCGAGCGCGCGAACCTATACAGACAATCCACCGGCCTTGGGTTGCTCGTGCATGGCGCTATAGCATCGTCCCTTGCAGGGGGCTCGAGCCCCGCAGCCACGAGCGCCGCTTCAATCGTCGCCGTGTTCACCCTTAGGATATCCAGGCAGGCATTAACGACCATTTGGAAATTAGGGTCGAAGTTTGGGTCGATCGAGGGCCTAAGGTCAGGATCGGAATAGACCCGGCTAAGCCATACAAACCCCCAGTAGGCACCCTGCTCATTCTGGACGTCCTGGTTTAAGTAGCCCACGTACGTCGGCCATGGGACAGAGACGGGGGTCGTCTCGAGGCCAAGCGTTTGCATCCCGAAGGCCCGGACCCCAAACACAACAAGAAATAGCACCCCAAAAACAATCTCTTTGCCCTTTTTCCGCATGCGACCTCCTTAGTCGTTGGCCCCTTCTAAGGCAAGCCTTGCGTAGTAATTTTGGTAGCGCTTGATGTCGTCCGGAACCTCTCCCCCCTCTTGAGGCCTTAAGAAAGGCGCTTCGGGGCGCTTGGCCCTCCACACGTTGCAGCCGTGCTCTAAAAACTCCAGGAAAAACTGGGGGTCTCGGAGGTTGGCTAACGTTTTTTCCGGCCCGGGAACAACCGCTCCTTCTTTAAAGAGCTCAAACGCGGCCCTTAGGACGGAGAACTCCGCCTGAGGTATCGAAACCATCATCTCGACCAACGAAAGCCCTTCCTTGGCAGCAAGGAGAATGCGCCGCTTGAAGGGATCATCGGCGACACGAGCGGGATCGACTCGAAATGTAACAAACGGAGAGGGTAGCATGCTGCGGATCACCAAAGCCTCGTCCATCCTTCTGGCACCTTCAAGCAGAAGATAGTCTAGGGTAAAGGGGAGGTCGTGCAGGTGCTCGAACGCTTTGATCTCTGAATAAAACACAAAACGTCCTGTTTCCCAAAAGAACATATCGAAAACAACCGTATCCGCCTGGAGAATCAAAAGGTAGTAGAGCTCTTCTTTGCTGAGCACCCCGAGGTCCACCAGCGCCTTGCCTAGCCGCACCCCCCGCTTACCGGAGGACGCGAGCGCTTCTTTGAGCCTTGGAGGGTCGGCAAGCCTCTTTCGAACCAGGATTGAACCAAGACGTTCCCACTCAAGGTTGGAAGTGGCGGCGATCAGGCGCTTCTTTTCGAACGTGAAGAGCTTTTCGGCCTTTCCTTCGCGAACGACAAGCGTCCCCGTCCTTCCAGCCATGGATATCCAGCCGAGCAATTCACCAAACGACATTTCCTCGAGTGACCCTCTAAGCGCCATACGAGGGAAGCTTAGACGATCTTAGAGTCATTTTCAACGCCCCCTTCTTTCTTTGGCGTCCGGAAGGGCATCGTCAAGTCTCGAGAGCCCTGCGGCCATGCCCTCGCGCGTAGAATCGCAAGCCCCGGTATAGCGATGCCATTTTGGGTCGCGCTCAATTGCCTGGACGTTTCCGATCTCCGTAGGCATTGGGTTTGGGACGTGGCCAAGCGCCCGGAGTCTCTCTAGCGCGCCCTCTGGAACCCCTCCTTCATGAGAAAACGACGGGTAAGCGCTCGTGAACACCCTTGGCTCCTCGATGGCATCTTTGAGCCCGCGCCCGTAACCGAGCCTATGGATGAGCACCTGAAGGACGCTCGCGATGATCGTCGGCCCGCCGGGGGAACCGAGGGCCAATACGGGCAGGCCGCGCTCAAGCACGAGCGTCGGGGCCATCGCGCTCGTCGGGCGCTTGCACGGCCCGGGCTCGTTGGGGCCTCCTGGCGTGGCATCGAAGTCGGTCAGCTCGTTGTTCAAGAAAAAGCCGTATTTTTTCAGGTAAATTCCAGACCCGAACGGCTGTTCGATCGTCGACGTCACGCAAGCGATGTTGCCGGACGCGTCCGCCACGACGAAGTGGGTTGTCTCGCCCGAATGCGCCGGCTTTCCGGGATGCACGCTGTCGTTTGCCTTGTCCATGCGAATCAAAGCGTGCCGGCCAGCAAGGTAATTATCGTCCAAAAGCCCGCGCACGGGCACGCCGACAAAGGCAGGGTCCCCCATGAAAGCGGAGCGGTCGGCGAACACGAGGCGTAAGGCCTCCAAAAGCAGGTGGTATTTTTTGGCCGATCGGATGGGTATTGATTTAAAATCCGCACTCTCCAGGATACCAAGCGCCTCGAGGACGGCAAGCCCGCCCCCCGGGGGGCCGACGCTTGCAACCCTGTAATTCCTGTAGCGCCCCCACAAAGGGGGCCGAACCTCTGGTTTATATGCCTTTAAGTCTTCTAGAGTCATGCTTCCGCCTTTCGCTTGAACGGCCTCTACTATCGCACGAGCGATTTCGCCTTCGTAAAGGGCGGTATCCTTCTTTCGTTGGATGGCCTCGAGCGTCTTGGCAAGCGCGGGTTGAACGAGCCAGCCTCCGGCCTCCAGGGGGCTATCGCCCGGGCAAAAGACCCCGCCCGCCTCTTTGGAACAGACCTTCTCCCTCGACAGCGCTGCATACCTGCCTAGAGTCCTTCCCGCTGCAAGGCCTTTTTGGCTGAGCCTAAGGGCGGGGGTAAGCAGTTCGGCCCACGGCATGGAGCCAAGCTTGGAGTGTAGCAGGGCAAGGCCTTTGAGCGTCCCGGGAACGCCCACGGCGATCCCCGACGTATGGCGCGTTGCAAACGGAATGGGTTTTTTTGCCTTATCCAAGAACATGCCAGGAAGGGCGCTTTTCGGGGCAAACTCCCTGGCATCGATCACGAACACCTTCCTCGTTTTTGCCTCGTAGGCAAGAAAAAAAGCTCCGCCGCCGATGCCAGACATCATAGGCTCGACGACGTTCAACGCAAACTGGACGGCTACGGCCGCGTCAAAGGCGTTCCCGCCGGCCTTGAGAATTTTGAGCCCGGCTTGAGTAGCCAAGGAATGAGAGCTGGCCACCATCGCCCCGCAGGCCACCGCCTCCTTGCCGGCGAGATTCTTCGGGGCTTGGGCGTTGGCTGAGCTCAAGGCAAGCATCCAGGCCAGAGAAAACGCCGATACAGGAGCGAGAATCACCTTGCGCCACGCGACGCTCATCGGTTCAGCGCCTGGGCATACCCACGCTTGAGACGCTCGACCTCAATCACTCCTTTTACCTGACGGATGGCCTCTAGGACGCGGTTAAGCTGGTCTATGCTTTCGACGTCCAGCGTAAAATGCTGGACCGCAACCCTTTGGGGAGTGGTGTAAACTTGGGCCTTGGAGATGTTCACCCTGGCCAGCGAGATCGTTTTGGAGATTTCGGCCAAAAGGCCTTGCTTGTCGTTGGAGGTTACTCGGACCTCAACGGACGTCCTGAGCGGCCCGGCAAGGCTCCAGCTCGCCTTAACCAGCCTGGAGGGGTCGGCACCGGCAATCCTTGAACAATCGTGCGCGTGAATCGTAACCCCTCGGCCTCGCGTGACAAACCCTACGATCGTGTCGCCCACGACGGGCCTGCAGCAACTCCCAAAACGAACCAGGACGTTGTCGATCCCGTCAACTCTGACAGGGGAGGCTTGCCTCAACGAAGGCTTTACGGCAGTGCTTTGTCTGTCTTGCGCTCCCTCTTCTTTGGAAGGCGAGACCTTCAACTTCTTGATCTCCGCGATCTTCTCGATCACGGCCCGGACGGAGACATTGCCTTGGGCAATTTGGGCGAACAGCGTGTCGAGCTCCTTGATGCGAAACGCCGAAAGAACCTGTTCGATCACGTCCGAGCTGGAAAGCAGGCTCAAGGCAAAACCAAGCTTTCGCATTTCTTTTTCGAGAATTTCCCTTCCTAGGCCCGCCTGACGGGCAAGCTGCTGGAGGTTTACGAACGCCTTGACCTTAGACTTCGCCTTGGAGGTTTTTACGTAGGTAAGCCAGTCCCTGCTCGGGTGGGCGTGCGTGGAGGTCATGATGTCGACGACGTCGCCGTTTTTGAGGGGATAGTCCAAAGGAACGAGCCGGCCGTCTACCTTTGCTCCGATGCAATGCATGCCTATCTCGGTATGGACGGCAAACGCGAAATCGATCGGGCAAGCGCCTTTGGGCAATTCTTTGATATCCCCTTTGGGCGTGAATACGTAGACCTCTTCCGGGAAGAGGTCTAACTTTAGATTCTCCAAAAAATCGGCCGGGTCTTTTAAGTCTTGGTAGTTCTCGAGCGTTTGACGAAGCCAGGTAAACTGCCTGCGTTCTTCTTCGGCAAGCTCGGACTGACCCTCTTTGTACTGCCAGCGGGCGGCGATCCCTTCCTCCGCGACCTGGTGCATCTGCTCCGTCCGAACCTGGATCTCGATCCGG
>DDYN01000010.1:0-42514 GCA_002347965.1 Nitrospirae bacterium UBA2233
TTTCCTCTCGCTGGATATTACATTAGGATAACTTATTAAGTCCATGAGGCACCCTTATCCCAGGTGCCAGCACAGGATCAATTACCTTATTTTTTACTGAGTGACAAGGCTTCCGATATCGGCCATGGCCGTTCAAACCCTGTGCTTATCCATAACCCCGACGAAATTCATGGTTTTGCATCTAGGTCTATGAGCCGATGGTTGTTGGGCGTTCCCACCTTGGCGTTTCAGGGGCTTAAGTATATGGGCGGCATTAACCTTGACCCATACCTACCGTTTGAAGACGAAAGGTCGGACGAGGTGGGGGTCCTAACGTTTACTACCGAACCCTTCCAGAAAGATTTCGAAGTTTGCGGACCTCTTTCACTGCAGTTTTGGGCGAATACAAGCTTTGGGCCAACCCAGAGCTTCCATGAGGCAAGAAACACTCTGGACAAGCTCCTAAGAAAGGCATCGGCCATGCCCGGCGTCCCTACCTTAAACCTGGAAGAGAACAGCAAAAACTACATGCAGGCCCTTTTAACCAAGCGGGATGTGCAATGGATTGTCGAGCTGAACGATGTCTTCCCTTCGGGTAGGGCGAAGAATGTCTCATCGGGATGGCTGGCCGCCTCGCACCGCCAGTATGATCCGAAAGAGCCTAAGGGCATTCGTGAGCATAGCATTGATCCGGACTATACACCCTTTGATCCGTTTTATGACAAGCCTGATCGCTTTCCCAAACCTATCAATGAGGGCGATTTATACCAGTATTGCGTAGAAATCTGGCCAACGTGCAACGTCTTTAAGAAAGGCCATAGGCTTCGCATCAGCATATCAGCATCCGATTTTCCGCACGTTATTCCCACGCTCGTTCTCTCGAGAAACACGATAGTAATGGACAGCGAGCATAAGGCCAGCTTGAGGTTTTATGAGGCCAACCGCTCCAACGAAGGGCAAGACTGGAAATGGGTTAACGATATAGACAGCTACCTTAGGAAGAATTAGGACACACTACAAAAGGAAGGCATAATGACGATAGACACTTCGGGCCCCTATTTGGCCAGCCTACCATCTCTTACAGGAAACTCGATCCAATCATTCCTACCTAGTGCTGCATCAAGCTTGGAAGGTCTAGTGGGGAGCCTCGGGCCGCTTATCTCATTGCTGGAGGGCCTTGAGTTTTTGATGGTAGCACCGTAAATACGGCATGCAATCAGTCGTAAAAGTACGGCAGGCTACGACTATACCCTGAATGCCGGCTAAATCGATATGAGGGGTGGCTATAAGCGTGTAGCGGATCCTGAGCAAAATGCCTACGGTGCCGAAGTAGACGCCCAGGATATGGGCAAGAGGCCGTTAATCCGTAAGCCAATCAATGCACGTTTCGGCTATGGACCTCCAAACCCTACCGGGGGGTATCGATTATTTAAGCTGGCTAATCTCAACGTTCCTGCAGATATTTGGGATCTACAGGTAAGCGCTTAAGGTATAGGTCCTTTCAACAGAACCCCCCCCAAGGCGGTTAAGCCTCCTTGGGCGGCAGAACATAACCGATATCCCGACTAATCAGGTTTTAACAGTCAAACCGACCTCTTTCTGTCAACTCCAAAATGTAGCGTAATTTCCCCAGTAGACGATTTCCCTTCATACCCTCAAGGGAACGGGCCCGTTCCCTTGAGCCGCCTCCTTTTGATTCTAGCTCGCCTTATGGTGCAAAACGCCAGGTTGCGGGGATGCCTTGGCCTTGGAGTCAATCGATGAACGATCTTCGTTAAGTAGCTTATGGCAAGGCGCTTTCTCCTGGAACTCGACACCTCCAGCCCGCCCTTCCAGGGGCGGCGCGATGAATGTACACTAAGACCATGAACCTACGCCTAACCGCGTCTTCCGCGTGTTGTTGTATTCAACAACGGGTTAAACCAAGGAGGATTTATGCCTGTTTCCGCAACCCGTCAATCGTGCCCTCAAAGAAAAGACACCCCCTTTTCTTATGCAATGCAGGCTGTCTTGATCCTGGCATCTGCGCTTCTTGGCGTTCCCATCGCCCCTCTTTACGCCTCGGCCGTTCCAGACCTTCCCGTCCCTAAGCCCGGGACAACGCTGACTTACAGCGTAAACGTGGAAGGGAGCACCCCCTCTGCGCTCGTATTGTGGAGTCGGCCTGGAAAAAGTACGGAAACCCTCACCTACAAGGGCGAAATCGGCCTGGTAGAAGCGAAAATGAAAGATGGCAAACTCCTGGCCAAAAAAGGGCCTTGCATCTGGATTCATACCGAAAACAAAGAAGTGAAAGAAGCCACGGCCGATCACTACTACGTGATCGACAAAGACGGGCTTCGTTTCTTCTACCGAAAGAACGCGACGGGCGAGTTCAAGGCATATCCGAGCCTTCCTATGTGGATGCCCGCCCAAATAACCCCCGGGTTTCAAGAAAAACGGGATGGGGGCTATGCCATTTATGTCCGCGATTCCGGCGTGCCGATCCTAAGAACCTACCTCTCGCCGGATGGCGAGCGTGACCGGGCGGTGATCACCACCTCTGTAGGCAATCAAAAGACCATCACGACGCCAGCCGGAAGCTGGAAGGCCTTCCCTGTTACGAATTTGTTCGATGTGACAACCGGGGGAGGGCTTCGGCGCGTCAAAACTCGCACCGAAACCACGCAATGGTATTCCCCCGATCTCAGGGCAATCGTCCAGGAGGTCTCGAGCGTGCACATGACAAGCGGGTTTCTCAGCTTCGATTCTAAGATTAAAAAGGTTCTTGCCCTTCCGCCCGCCATCAACCCCTAAGGCCCTTCATGCCCGCCATCCTCGCAACGCCTGGCGGTTCAGCGCTCGGTATAGTGACGCTTGTACGCCTCACGCGCGGTGCGCTTGGCTAACTTGCCCACGGAGGTCTTCGGCAGCTCTTCGACAATCACAATCTCGTCGGGGAGCTGCCATTTGGCGAAGCGATTGGCAAGGTGCTCTAACAGCTCCTCTTTGGAGACGGCCTCCTTGAACTCGGGCTTCGGCACCACCAAAGCGAGCGGCCTTTCTTCCCATTTGGGGTGTGGGACCCCTACAACGCAAGCCTCTTTGACCTTAGGGTGGGCCACCAGGTGGTTCTCGAGGTCCACCGAAGAAATCCACTCCCCGCCGGATTTAATCACATCCTTAAAGCGATCCACGATCTTGATGTAGCGGTTCTTATCAATCACCGCCCCGTCGCCAGACCGCCAGTAGCGGGTGTAAGCCTCTCCTGAGAACCCATCGAACGTCCTCGGGTCGTTGTAATAACCCTGCGTCACCCAAGGACCGCGCACCAGAAGCTCTCCCATGGAGTGCCCATCTTCTGGGACTTCGTTTCCATTTTCGTCCGCTAGTTTGATGTCGACGCCAAAAAACGGAATTCCCTGACTTCGCTTGAGGTCGAGCTGCTCGTCTTCTGAAAGCGTGGCCTTCAAGTTAGGCTTGATCACGTTGATGCTAACCAACGGCGTCGTCTCGCTCGCCCCGTAAGCATGGACAATCTCGATGCCGAATTCATCGAGCCCCCGGATCATCGCAAGCGGCGGTTCAGTCGCCCCGCAGAGTGCTCGTATCGAAAAGCTTGGCCTAGGTTGCATCTTTTCGAGAGCATGCCACATGGGGACAAAAATGGCAGGTGCACCGGCCGCGAGCGTGACCCGCTCCTGCTGCATGAGCTCGATCAGCGGGGTTGGGTCTTCGAGCGTGTAGCGACCAGGAAGCACGAGCTTCGCCCCAGCCATCGCCGCCGCAAAGAACGCCCCCCAGCCCTGGGCGTGGAACATGGGGACGATTTGGAAGAATGCGTCGTCGGGCTTAAGGCCAGTTGCAAAACAAACAGCCATTGTATGCAGTATAATGCTCCTGTGCGAGTAGTAGACCCCTTTGGGGTTGCCCGTAGTGCCGGATGTGTAGCAGGCGCTGTAGGAGGATTTTTCGTCTATCAAAGGAAAGTCGTAGCTTGCGGACTGGGCATCAAGGAGCCCCTCGTAGGAGAGCGCGTTGGGAAGGCTTGTCTTTGGCATATCACCGTCCGCCATAATCACGTAGCGCTCCGCAGGAATATGCGGGGCAATCGCCTCGGCTAAAGGCAAGAGAGAAGCGTCGACAAAAATGACCCTTGGCCTTGAGTGCTTCCCCACGTAGACGAGCTCGGTTGGGTGCAGCCGTAGGTTCATTTGCAAAAGGACGGCCCCAACCCCTGGAATGCCGAAGTAGAGCTCGAAGAACCTGTGAGTGTTCCAGCTGACCACCCCGACCCGCTCGCCTGGCTCGACGCCTAGCGCCTCGAGCGCGCAGGCAAGCTTCTGGATGCGGGCGTAGGCATCTTTGTAGGTGTAGCGATGCAAGCTCCCGCCCAAGCTCCTCGAGACGACCTCTTGCTCGCCGAAGTTCTTGGCAGCGTGCTCGATAACCATCGTCGTGTTCAAAGGGACCTCATCCATCATCGTCGAGGGAAACCCGCGAATGTAGCGCATGCGTCCTCCTTAAGGTTTTTGGAAAGCTTCTTCATTTTAAGAAAAAATATACCATATTTTTAAATATTTTACAGTCAGGTCATGCCTGGAAATACCCGATCGAATCCCTAAGCTATCGAGAGCTTGACCGGAGTTTCTCTGGCACCAACCTGGCAACGAAACACCAAAACAAATAGTACTCCTGAGATAGACTCCAGCGTTTTCAAAGAAACTCAATTTGTCTGATTTGCAAACAAGCCTTACCCTTACAAGGCAAGCGGATGCTATGTCCTGGGGGGGGTGAGACTAGCCCTTCCCGAAGTCAATTTCCAGTATCTCATGGTTACGCTTGCGATTAGTCTTTGATGCCGGTACTCTTTCCATGCGGGTGCCTTCATTTCGTCGGGTCGGTTGGACGTCTATCGTCCAAGCCTACGAAGGACATCCCGACCTTTTCCGGCAAGTTTAGCAGATGATCTGACTTGGGGAGTTACCATGAAGACGGTTGATCAGCTGCTCCTTCTCAACCAGGAATGGGCTGCAAGGAAGGCGGGGGAAGATAGCGCCTTTTTCACGCGCCTTGCCGCCGCCCAAAATCCTCATACCCTGTGGATAGGATGCTCCGACAGCCGTGTTTCAGTGGATACCATAACCGCCACCGAGCCCGGGGAGATCTTTGTCCATCGCAACATCGCGAATCTCGTTTCCAGCACGGATTTTAATATATTGAGCGTCGTCGAATTTTCTGTAGAAGCATTAAAGATCAACAATATCGTCGTCTGTGGTCACGAAAACTGCGGGGGAATCAAGGCAGCCCTCGGTGGGCCAGATCATTCTACGTTTCGCTTTGTCACAGGATGGCTGAAAAACATACGCGACCTGTACCGTCTTCATCGGGACGAAATCGACGCCATCGATGACGATGCAGGACGTGCCAACCGGCTGGCCGAAATCAGCACGATTGAACAGGTGAACAACCTATCCCAGGCGTACACCATTCAAAAAGCCTGGGACAATGGCTGCCCGCTGCGTATTTATGGGCTGATGTTCAGCCTGAAAGAAGGCAGGCTGCGACAGGTTTTTGAAAAATTCGCCCCGTGATGCCGAACCCATCTGTTAGGCTTGCTCCGTACGCGCGGGGATAGGCCGAAGAAAGCCTTAGCCTTCTGGCCGGGTGGGGGTTGGAATGGGCGTACGCCGATGCGCGGCAAACGGCGAGGAAGACGCTCCGCCCCCGTAGGGTACGTACTGATCGTTCGTTCCGTGGAAGGCCACGACGGCTACAGGAACTTTGGTCGCCCGATCGTTGCCTTCTTGTGTGCCGCGTCGGCATGGCCCTACCCGCCGGGGCTAGAAACCCCCGGCTATCGAAGGATGTGCAGGGCTTCACCCGCACGAGCTTAAAAGTAAAAGCCACAGCCATCTTTTCAGGCCTACGCAAACCGTCCCCCGGTAGGCTGGATACGGCCCATCCAAACAAACGACAGGCGGTACACTCTTGTCCGCCATGTCGAGGCACGCCGTCGCGTCATGCCCGGTGCCCTAGGGAACTCAGTCGCCTCGAAGCACGTCCTCTAGCGCGGCCATCTCGCGAAACGCCCTCCAAGCGTGCATCAAAAGGCTTGCCGCAAGGATCGCGCCCGTTCCCTCGCCGAGCGCCATGTCGAGCGAAAGGACGGGTCTTGCACCCAGCCGCTCGAGCACGGCCTTTGAGCCCGCCTCCCTGCCAACGTGCCCGAAGAACACGCACTTGTCGAGCTCTGGCTCGATAAGCCTAGCTACGAGGAACGCGGCCAAGGAAATGACCCCGTCGAGGACGGCAGGAATACGCCTTTTTTTAAGCCCCGCGTAGAACCCGGCAAGCGCCGCGATTTCGAGCCCTCCAAGCTCGGAAAGCACGCTGACCGGGTCTTTGGGGTTCGGCCCTCGCTCGTTCAGCGCGCGTGTTACAACCTTAACCTTCTTTTCGTAGCCCTCCTGGTCGAGCCCGGAGCCCCTGCCCACGACGCACTCCGGGGCCAGGCCTAAAAGAAGCGCGATGATGGCCGCGGAGGGAGTGGTGTTGCCGATCCCCATCTCCCCGCCGATGCCGAGGTTCACTCCTGCCTGGGCGAGGAGCCCCGCGTAGCGCTCCCCAACTTCCAGCGCCCCTTGGACCTCGTTTTCACCCAACGCTGGACCCTTCAAAAAGTTGACCGAGCCTTTTCTTATTTTGTCTTGAGAAACGCCCGGTATTCCCGCGGTATCCGCATCCACCCCCACGTCCGAAACCCAGAGTTTCGCCCCGATCGAGCGGCAGAACACCGAAATACACGCCCCACCGCCCGTGAAGGCCTTGAGCATCAACGCCGTCACTTCTTTTGGGTAGGCGCTAATGCCTTCCTCCGCCACGCCGTGGTCGGCGGCGAACACGACAACGCCGGGCCGAACCTCTTGAACATCCATGCTGCCCCATACGGCCGCAAGGTTGGCCGTAAGCTCTTCTAGACGGCCAAGCGCCCTTTTTGGCTTGGCCTTGTCTTCCCACGTAAGGAGCGCATCGTGGTACAGCCGCTCATTCCGCTGCATTGGGCCCTCAAGCCGGCCGGAAGGCGAGGTAAGCCTTAGAAACGCCCGCCTCCATTACCTTGGGAAAGTCCGCCTTGAGGGGCATCCCGATTTTGATGGTTTCAGGCCTTTTGGTGTCCACGCCTTCGATACGGCCGACGATCCGGACGCCCTCGTTCAACTCGACAACGCCCACGATGTAAGGGTTGTCCCGGCCGTAGCCTTGTTCTGCCATAGACTTAGGAACGACAAAGATCGAGGTGAAGGCGACAAGCTTGCCATCTCCTTTAAACTCCTTCCATTCGAGCGCGTCTTTGTAGCATTGCACGCAAAAAGGCCTTGGCGGCAAATATATGGCGCCGCATTCCTTGCATTTCACGCCCATGAGCCTGGCTTCTTCCATACCCATCCAATAGCTCAGCTCGTTGAACGGCATTTCCATCGCGGTCTCCTTTGTTTCCAGATATTTAGCTCTTTTTTTGGAGGATCGTGAGCGTGCAGGTTCCGCCCGTCCCGCCCAAGTTATGGGCGGCGCCCACGCGCAAATCGTCGATGGGAACCTGACGCTCCCCGGCCCTGCCCCTAAGCTGAAGCCAGATTTCGAGGACCTGGGCGACACCCGTAGCCCCCACGGGATGGCCCTTGCACTTGAGTCCGCCGGAGGTGTTGATGGGCTTGGGGCCGCCCCTTCGTGTCAGCCCCTCGTTTGCCGCCTTGATCCCCTCGCCAGGGGCAAAGAAGCCTAAGTCCTCGGTATGGATGACCTCGGCAATGCTGAAGCAGTCGTGCACCTCGGCGATCTGGATATCCTTAGGGCCAAGCCCGGACATGGCGTAGGCCTCCTTGGCCGCCTGTTTCGTGGCCTCAAACTGGGTTAGGTCTTCTTTTAAGTACAAAGGATAGCCCGAGCCCTGGCCGAGCCCCGCTACATGTACGGGCGTATCGCTAAAGCCCTTGGCAATCTCCTCGGCCACGAGCAAAAGGCAGCAGGCCCCGTCGCTGATCGGGCTGCAATCAAAAAGCCTCAGGGGCCAGGCAATCTCCGGGTTCACCTTGGGGTCGGAAAGAAAGGCCCGTTCGTCCTCCCAGCTTGGCACGGGCTGACTCTTGGCCTTCGCCTTTTCGGCCCTCTGGGCCATGAGTTCCTTTATCGTCACGCCGAACTGGGCCTTGGGGTTGAGCTTGGCGTTCTCGTGGCTTTTAAGCGTCACGGCGAACAAATCGTCCGCGCTCGCCTTGTAGCGCTCAAAATAGGCCGTAGCTATGGTCGCAAAGATGCCCGGGAACGTGAAGCCCGTTTTCCACTCGTACGGCGAGCTCGCCATGGCAAGCCCCTCCGTCACCTCCTCGGTAGAGCGCTTTGACATCTCCTCGAGCCCTCCCACGAGCACGATGTCGTACATCCCGGAGGCCACGGCCTGAACGCCCGCCCGGAACGCTAGCGCCGAAGAGGCGCAGGCACCCTCCAGCCTGGCCGCGGGCCTTGGGACGATCCCTAGCAGGTCGGTAAGAACCGGACCTAAATGAGACTGCTTGAGGAAGAAATCGCTCGAGAAGTTACCCAGGTAGAGGGCTTCGATGTCTTTTGGGTTCAGCCCGTTGTCCACAGAATCTAACATCTCTAAAAAGGCTTGGGCGAACAGGTCTTTGTAGTCTAAACCTTTGAACATTCCGAATTTGGACATCGCCCCGCCTACGAGGCACACACCCCTTCCTAGCTTTGGGGTTCTTGACATGATGCTCCCTCCTTGGGTGTTTCTTTGGTAGGTTCTTTGAATCCTAACGCTCCGGGCGCTTTGGCCGGAATTCCGCCCAGAATACGCCCCTGAAATCGCCGGCCTTAAACCCTCTTGCTTTATCGCCTGGGTAGAGCGCATCCAGGATGGCCGCGACGTTCTTATCGAGCCGCTCGCCATGGCAAGGTAGGCACATCTCCGCAACAAAAACGGGCTCGACGTAGCCTACCCACCCCCCTTTGAGCAAAAGCGCCTTAGGAGACGCCCCGCTCGGGCTCTTTTGGTAAGCCTCAAGGTAGGGCATGACCCAGGACTTGGGCGCGTTGCTTGGGCTTCTTAGCTTGGGACTCGTTCGGCCAATCTGGACACTTTGAGAGCTTAGCCTAGAGGCAATTTGGGGCGCCCGCTCCTGGCAGACGATGACGGCGTGCTCTGGCCCTTGCTTAAGCGCAGCCTTAAGCTCGGCCATCAAGGCTTGCTTAAAAGGGGTGATCAGCATTCGCCCCTGCTCGATCAGCATGGCCTCGCCCTCCCCTTGGGCACGCGGGGGAAGCCAAAGTGAAACAACGAAAACCATGGCCAAAAAACCCTTTCGCCTCTTAAGCATAAGGTTTGCCTTTATTGATTACAGAGTTTCTTATGGATCTCTTCCCAGAGCCCCTTTTCTATGGCGTAGATATCCCTAAAAAGCTCGCCCGCCCCTCGAAGCCTGTCTTCGTTTTTCTCTTCGGAGGCTTCCTTCAAAAGCTGGGCCGCCTCACTCCAGAGTGCGGCCGCTTGTCCCATCCGCTCGGGGGCGTTCATAGCGCAAAGCCAAGGAAGAAAACCGCACGCTTCGGTTAGGTACACCGCGTAGAGCTTGCGGAAATTCCCGCCACCCGTACCGCGGCGCTCGATCGCCTGGTAGCCGAACCTTGCACACCATGTCCAGCGCTCGGGCAGCTCTCTTGGCCAGCTTTCGACCTCTTGGCCAAGAATCCTTAAGGCATTCAGCCCTAAAGGGTAGTGCGACTCGAGCAGCGATTCGACGTTTCCCTTCAGGGCCTTGACAATCGGCCCTGCCAACCCTTTCACCTCGAGGTTCGCAACGGGCGTGAAGTAGTTTTCCATCGGCCAAGGGCCATGAGGGGAACCCATGGCGGCCTGCAGGTCCCCGTAGGCCAGCTCTTGCCACCCCTCCCTTTCGGTGTCCCCGACAAAAAACACCCTTGAATCGTCATCGTAGCCGCCTATCAAAATGCAGTGGCTAGAAAAATGGGTACTCGATTTGTAGTAGGGGAGGTAGTACAAATCTGTCAGGGCAAGGACGGGTAGATTCGCATCGATCGCTGCTTGAATATCCTTGAGCGGAAAATCCTTCCTCGGCCGCCAAAAAAAAGGGTAGCCCAGGTTTGTCAAGAAAGGCGGAACGAGGAACAGGCTCCGGCCCGTAAAGAACCTCGGCACCTGGGCGCGGTCGTCTTTCATGTAGATAAACCCAAGCCCGCTTCCTAGCCCAAAGCACAGCGCCTCTGAAAACGGATGCCCACGGTAGGCCATGACATCCCGGAGAGCGGTAGAACAACAGTGCGCCCCGGGAATATGCTGCAAACCCTCAACAATCCTAGGCATCGGCCTTCTATCCACACGCAAAGCGTTCGTTCATTTCTTTTAAGCCTAATCGAAAAAGGCTTCTGAAAACAAGCCTCGAACTCCCCTGAAAAAGTAAAGATGTTGCCCTACCCCTGATACCGGGCAAGTCAGCGTCAAAAGCGCCTCCCCTTGTAGGCATAGCCTCCATTCAAGGCTTGCCCTTTGCATTCGTGTATGGTAAGAAAGAAAAAACGCCATTTTATGGTTGTACATTACCACGGTTTGACAGCAGGAAAAGTATTGTATGCAAGGAGGCATGATGGAAACACGGCAAACACCTCGTTTCCCTTTCGATAGCATAACCGAAGAAGGCGTCAAAGAGTTGAGGAGGCGATACAACCGGGTCAATCGCTGGGTTGTGGCAGACATGGTAAGAAGGAGCACCTACCGCTTCCCAAATAAGCCCGCGCTCGTTTTCAACGAAACAGCGCTTACCTATACCGAGCTTGAGCGGGCGCTCAATAGGGTCGGGAACGCCCTTCTTTCGCTCGGCCTCAAAAAGTTCGACAGGGTCGCCGTACTCGGCCACAACACGATCCACCACGTCCTGGCTTGGCTTGGCACCCTCAAGGCGGGCGGCATCTACGTCCCATTGAACTTCATGCTCAAGGGCAAGGAGCTTGCCTACCAGGTCAACCACGCTGACGCCAAGGTGTTGATCGTCGAAGATAGCCTCTTGGGCAACATCGAAGGGGTCTTGGCCGAGCTTCCGAGCGTGCATCGGCGCATTTGGTCAAACCAGGGCTTCGGTCAGGAGGCACCAGAAGGCTGGCTGGATTTTGAAGCGTGGATTTCGGGCGCATCAGAAGAAGAGCCCGATGTAGAACTCTACATCGAAGACCCAGTAGAGGTCTGCTACACCTCTGGAACCGAAGCCCTGCCCAAGGGGGCTGTACTGATGAACCAGAACCTGTTTGCCCAGTACATGTCCGCCGCGCTCGCCTGCGAGGTTTCGGAAGAAGACGTGGGGCTTAGCGTCATGCCGATCTTCCATGCGGCCGAGCGAGGGGCCAGGCTCGCCACCGGGCTGCTTGCCGGCATGACCAACGTTCTCATGCTCCTTCCAAACCCCGACGAGGTTTTTCGCTTGATCCAAACGCACCGTGTCACCTTGATGTTCTTGCCCACGACCTACTGGATCATGCTTTTGAACCATCCTTCTTTCAAAGAGTACGACTTAAGCTCGCTCAAAAAGCCGATGTACGGGGCCTCCATCATGCCTGTGGCCGTGCTCGAGCAAATTCTTCAGAAATTCCCCGGCTGCAAGGTGTACAACTCCTACGGCCAGACGGAGACCGCGCCGTGCAACTTCCACCTCCATCCACGCTACGCGCTCACAAAGCCGGGGTCCGCCGGGATGAGCGGGCTCAACATGGAATCAAGGCTCGAAGACGACGCGCATCGCGCCATCGAGACCCCCGGTATTCCTGGCGAGATCGTAAGCCGTGGAGGCCACGTGTTCCTTGGCTATTTCAAGGACCCCCAAAAGACCGAAGAGGCCATGGCGCACGGCTGGTTCCACACGGGCGACATCGGCGTGGCCGACGAGGACAACTTTGTGAGCATCGTGGATCGAAAAAAGGACATGGTCAAGACGGGCGGGGAAAACGTATCTACGCGCGAGGTGGAAGAGGCGATCTACAAAGACCCGCGCGTCCAAGAGGTGGCCGTAATAGGCATTCCAGACCCAAAATGGGTGGAGGCTGTCACGGCCGTCATCGTCCCAAAGCCCGGAAGTACCATCAAGGAAGAAGAAATCCTGAAACTTTGCAGGCAAGACTTGGCAGACTTCAAAGTGCCCAAGCACGTGGTTTTCGTGGACGAGCTCCCTAGGTCGAGCTCGGGCAAAATCTTGAAGCGTGAGCTACGCGAGCGCCTCTAGGAGCCCTCGCCAAAGAGGCCAAGGCTATATCTCAACCCCTATGTAGTGTTTGACGGCCTTTCCGATGCCAAAGTTGAGCACCGCGACGCTCAGGCACACGGCGCACATTTCAAGGAAGCGGTGTTTGAAAGGCAGGTCTTTGGCAACGGAGGTGTAGAAGGCAAACGCTGCCACGATCAGCACGACAAGGGCGAGCGAAAGCCCGAGGCTTACGAACGGGTCGGCCAGCAAAAAGAAGGGGAAGATTAGCATTGTCACCGTCAATACGTAGGCAAACCCCGTAAGAAGGCCCGACTTGACCGCGTTTTTCCCTTCTTCTTCTCTCGCCGAGAGGTACTGCGACGCCGTCATGGACATCGAGGCGGCCAGCCCCGTAATCAGCGCGACCGATGCGATTGTTTTTGGGTTGCCGAGCGCGAGCGTCAGCCCGGCAAGCACGCCGGTAAGCTCAATCAGGGCATCCGATAGTCCCAAGATAATGTCGCTCGTGTACTTAAGCCGGTCTTCTTCGATGAGGCCCAAAAGGGCGTGCTCAAACTCCTCTTCTTCCTGGATCATCCGCTCGATCTCCGGTATGCCCGCTTTGAGCTCGATCAGCGCCCGCATGTTCGATTCCTCAACCCGCTCGATCAGTTTGATCCCGAAACTCAACCCAAAAATCCTTGCGATCCAGGTCAAGAAGAAGACCTTGAGCCTCGAGGGAGCAACGTCTTTGTTTGTCAGCCGTTTCCAGAAATCGTAGTGGGAGCGCTCGACGGCAGCGATCTTTTTTAGTACCTCCTTGTTCTTTGGGTCGGGCACTACGCGGGCAAGGTTCGCGTAGATCTTGGATCCGGTCACTTCTTCGCGCTGACGCTCTAGAAGCCGCTTGGCTAAAAGCTCCGCCATGGTTTCCCTCTTTTACAATTGTAAGTACTAGCGGTTTTGCGCTCCGGAACGCTTTCTTCGTTGCTCTTGGTACAGCGCCGCATTGGCCTGGCGGATGAGACCTTCCTTATCAAAGGGAACGCCTAATGCCACGGAAATCCCAAAACTAAGCCCAAAAAACCAGTCATGCTCTGCCTTGGCCCTCTCGACCGTCGCCATAACGCGCCCGATGATGTTTTTTAGCACCTCTTCGTCCGCCCCGGGAAGGATCGCGGCGTACTCATCGCCTCCTACCCTCGAAACGATGTCGTCTTTCCTGAATGCATTCATAAGAATGTTGGCGGCGAGCTGAATCGCCTTATCGCCTAGCTTATGGCCAAACCTGTCGTTGGTTTCCTTCAGGTTGTCGATATCCGCCACGATCAGCCCAATAGGAACAAGCCTTCCCTTAGAAAGCCGCTCAAGCTCTTTTTCGAAATAAGGCCGGTTGTAGAGCCCTGTGAGCGTGTCGTGGAAGCTGTAGTATTTCAGCTCCTCTTCGAGCCGTTTGATGTCCGAAATGTCGGTCAGAACGCAAACGGCCCGTTCCTTCTTCCAGGTTTCGAGCGTGCTAAGGAGCGCGAGCGAAGCGATGACGTACGTCCTCGTTTGATCTTTCCGGATCAGCTCGACCTCCGTCCGTACGGGCACATCGAGTGAGAGCACCTTCGTAAGGCCATCCCGGAATTCGTACAGGTCTTTCTTGGAGAACAGCTCAAACCACGAAAAGGCCGGTTCTACGAGCTCGGCCTCCTTGTAGCCCGTAAGGGACTCGGTGGCCCTGTTCACATCGTAGACCCTGCCATCCTCGTCCAGCACCAATACGCTATCGGAGGCGTTGTCCACGATTTCCCGGAAGTACCGCTCTGAATCCTCGAGCCGTCGCTTGAGCCGCTCGATCTTTGTGACGTCCCTGACAATAAGCGCGAACAAAGGGCCGTCATTTTCTTCGGTTGCCTTCCCCAGGCATGCGACCCACAAGGCTAAATCTAGCCTCTTGCCGTCTTCGAGAACGTGCGCAAGCTCGAGCTCAATGGGTGCTTCCAAGGCGCTGGCCTTTTCCATGCCCGCCCGAAGCGCGCTTACCTGATCTTCCAGGAGCGCCTTGAGAAGCGAGCGTTCACCCGCCAAGGGAGTGGCCTCTCGAGAAAACAGCATCTCAACGAAACGATCGTTGGCAGCGAGAAGGGTGAGGTTAGAATTGACGATCGCCAACCCCTCCTTTGCCTTCGCAAACATTCGGACAAGACCGTCTCGAAAGTGCTCCAAGGATTCCATGGGGCCATCCTTTTGGTTCGTTGGGAAATGTTTTTCCTTATTCTAGCAGTAATTGCAAGCGGGCAAAGTGCTTGAAGCCCTTTCTGCTCCTAGTTTTGACGACTGGCGTAAAATGCGATATTTGTTTAGAATCTAGTTAGAAATTTTATAGAGGCTGTTGGACATGGATGCTCGTTCGCTCCCCCCAAACGTTCAGAATTACATGTTAACCAAGGCAAAGTTTTGCTACTCGCCCCCGGATACCTACAATTTTTGTCGGGACGTGATCGACAAATGGGCGAAAAATGAGGGAAAAACGGCCCTCATCGCTGTCGATGCTAACGGAGAAAACCCTAAACATATCACGTTTTTTGACTTAAAACGGGCGACCAACCGGTTCGCGAACGCCTGCTTGGGGCTTGGGCTTCAAAAGGGCGATCGAGTACTAGTTATGCTGCCTCGGGTGCCCGAATGGTACGTGGCCATCTTGGGCCTCATCAGGATAGGCGTCGTTCCCTGCCCGGCTACGACGTTACTCACGCCCAAAGACATTGCCTACAGGGCGCAAACGGCCGGGATGAAGGCGGCCATTATGGACCTAGGTAGCGCAGAAAAGCTCGAGGCCGTCTTGAAGGATATCCCAAGCCTCAAGACAAAGATCCTCGCCCTAGGAAGGTTGGCTGGATGGCAGGCTCTAGAAGACCTGGTTTTGAAAGCCTCCGAGGAGCTGGCCGGCAATGACCGCTTTCTTACCAAACCGACAGACCCGATGGTGTTGTTCTTCTCGTCGGGGACAGAGCGCTACCCCAAAATGGTCCTGCACACGCACGACTACCCTATCGGGCATGCCTTCTCGACCGCGCTCATGGGGCACGATACGAAGCCTACCGATTTAGACTGGACGCTTGCGGACACAGGCTGGGCCAAGAGCTTCTGGGGCTTTTTGGGTCCGTGGGCGATGGGCGCACGCGTGTTCACCCAGGATGCGCGCGGAAAGTTTGACTCCGATCTTACGCTTCGGATCATCGAACGTTACGGGATAAGCGTTTTGTGTGCTCCGCCCACGGCCATACGGTTCATGATACGGGAGGACCTGGCCCGCTTCGACCTCCGGCGCGTCCGCCACGTCGTAAGCGCGGGCGAGCCGTTGAACCCCGAGGCGATGGCCATCTTCAAGGCAGCCACGGGGCTGGACATCTACGACGTCTACGGCCAGACGGAGACAGCAGAGGTAATCGGAAACCTTCGCGGGCTGCCCATCAAGCCGGGCTCGATGGGCGTGCCCACGCTTCCCTACGATGTAGTCATCGTAGACGAGCAGGGACATCTGCTAGAAAAGGGCGAGCCCGGCCATATCGCCATCAAGGTACAGCCCAACAGGCCCGTCGGGCTGTTTAGGGAGTACGAGGGCGATGCCGAGGCCATGGCCAGGGCCTTTGTGGGCGATTACTACCTCACGGGCGACACGGGCTACGCGGACGACGAGGGGTATTTTTGGTTTGTGGGGAGGGCGGACGACGTGATCCTATCGTCTGGCTACCGGATCGGGCCGTTTGAGGTGGAGAGTGCGCTTCTGGAGCACCCGGCGATCAAAGAATCGGCCGTTATCCCAAGCCCGGACCCCTTAAGGGGTGAGGTCGTCAAGGCGTTTGTCGTGCTGAACAAAGACTTTTTCCCCTCCGAAGCACTCTCCCTATCAATTCAAGAGCACGTGAGGCGCGTTACGGCCCCCTACAAGTACCCAAGGCTTATCGAGTACGTCACGGAGCTACCAAAGACGATTTCGGGTAAGATCCTGCGGCGCACGCTCCGTCAAAAAGAAATGCAACGAGCCCAAAAGCCGGAAACATAAAACCTGGAAAAGACGAAGATGGGCTCTTCGAAGTCCCCCTTTACCGCTTTTGATGGCAATCAATTCCAGTCTGTATACGCTCCCGACCTCGAGCGAGCGGTCAAGTCGTTGGCGGGCAGCAAAGAGGCCTTCGAAGCGCTCCTTGAAGAATCCCGAGGGAGCCCGGAAACGTTCTGGGAAAAGGCGGCCAAGAATCTCGTGTGGATTCAACCGTGGAAAAACGTGTTTGAAGGTGGGCTGCCCGATTTTAAGTTCTTCGTGGGCGGGCTTATGAACCCCTGCATCAACATGATTGACCGGCATATCGAAGCGGGCTTTGGCAACCGACTCGCGCTCATCTGGGAGGGCGAAAACGGCGAAAGCAGGTTTTTTACCTACCGGATGCTCCTGGATGCCGTCTTGAGGGCATCCACCCTACTAAGAAGCCTTGAGCTCAAAAAGGGCGATACGCTGGCCATGTTCCTGCCAAACCTGCCCGAGGCCGTGATTTTTACGCTTGCCTGCTACCGGCTCGGCATTATCTTCAACACGGTCTTTTCGGGATTTTCTTCAAAGGCCCTCCATGACAGGCTCGCTCGCTTCGGGCCCAGCGTGCTCATTACTGCGGACGGTGCCCTAAGACGAGGACAGCGGCTTCCGCTGAAGCAAACCGTGGATGAAGCGCTCGCGAGGCTAGAGGTGCAGCCTAAGAAAGTGTTGGTCGTAAGACGCTTAGGCGATCCAGTGCCGATGGACCCAGCCAGGGATGCCTATTTGGACGAGCTTTTAATCTCTCTCAAACCAGAGCCATATGCGGAAGCGATCGAGGCGAACGAGACTGGGCTTGTTATTTACTCGTCCGGCACAACCGGTGCACCCAAGGGGGTCATGCACGCGGGTGTCGCGTTCGTCGTGAACAACTATGTCCATACGCGCTACCACATGGATTTTCATCCAGACGATGTTTTCTGGTGTACAGCCGACATCGGCTGGCTCACGTCCCACATCTGGGGAATCGTGGGCCCGTTTTCCAACGGGGTCACGACCGTCTTCACCGAAGGCGCGCTCGACTTTCCAGGCATTTCTAAGGTGTACAAAACGATCGAGCGCTACAAGGTGACCAAGTTCTTTACGGCGCCCACGCTCTTAAGGATGCTCATGCGTTTCGGGCAAGAGGCGCTTGCCCCCTACGACGTAAGCTCGTTGGACGTCATCGGGTTTGTAGGAGAACCCCTGAACCCCGAGGCCTGGCGCTGGTGCTACGAGGTCCTGGGGAAACGGCGCATCTACATCAACAATACGTGGGGCCAGACGGAAACCGCAGGCACTCCGCTCGCTTCCTGCGCCTGGATCACGGAGATGAAGCCCGGCTCTTCAGGAAAGCCCTACCTGGGCTGTGTGGCAAACATCGTCGACGACGTAGGAAACCCTCTGCCAGCCGGGATGCCCGGAAACCTCGTCCTAACAAAGCCCTTCCCGATGCTATTAAGAGGGCTCTGGAAGGAGCGAGAGCGTTTCGAGAAGGAGTACTACGGCAGAATCCCTGGCATGTACTTCACTTACGACGAAGCACTACAAGACCAAGACGGCCATTTTTGGGTGCTGGGCCGCACGGACGACGTCATCAACGTAGCCGGCCACAGGATCTCGACGATGGAGATCGAAAGCGCCATCATGCACGCGGACGGCGTGGCAGAGGTGGCCGTCGTTGGCGAGACGGATGCTCTAAAGGGCCTCGTTCCTGTGGCGTTCGTCACGCTCAAACAGGGCGTGGACCCTTCCGGTGCGATGAAAGAGCTAATCCACGAAGAGGTCGCCCGGACGATCGGCAGGATTGCCGTCCCAAAAGAAATCTATTTTACCCGGGAAATGCCCAAGACCCCATCCGGAAAGATCCTGAGACGCCTTCTGCGCGAGCTCATCACGAAGGGCGAAGTGAAGGGTGATACCTCTGGGCTAGAAGACCTATCTACCCTCGAACGCCTGAAGCAAACGCTATCCCAAAGAAAAGATTAGAGCCTGTTTTGCACGATCAGGCTGGCGGAATGGCCATGCGCCGGCCGGAGATCCCTACCCCCCCATCAAATTGAACGGAATAAGCTCCTGGCGCATGCCAAGCACCTTAGGCAACCAAAGCGAAAGACCCGGCCAGTACGTGATGACTAAAAGCCCCAACACCTGCACGGCAAGCCTGGGTAAGGCGGCGCGCCAGAGGGCCTCTAAGGGTTCTCTAAACCGGAACGCCCCGATGAACAGGTTGAACCCGATAGGGGGCGTGGAGTAGCCGATCTCCAAGTTCCACAGAAAGATCACGGCGAAATGGATGGGGTCTATCCCGTAGCCCTTGGAAACGGGCAAGAGCAAGGGCACCATCACGAGGATCGCGCTGTAGACGTCCATTAAGCAGCCCGTGATCAAAAGGATGATGTTGAGAAAGATGAGGAACACGAGCTTGCTCGTGATGTAGTGTTGGAGGAACTCTAAGAACTTCTGAGGGATCTGGTCGTCTACCAGGAAGTTGGAAAACGCCAGGGCCGAGACGAGGATCGCGAAGATGGCCCCCGTAAGAACCATGCTCTCTAAAGAGGCCTTCTTGAATTCTTGCCAGGAGACCTCCCGCCTTATAAGGCACTCGGCAACGACGACGTAGGCCAGGCTCAAGGCGGCCACCTCGGTCACCGTGATCCAGCCGGAGAAAATACCCACGATGATGAACACGGGCAAGGGGATCTCGAGGCCGATATCCAACACCGCACCCCACGCCTTCTTGAACGAAAAGGGCTTGGAGGGGATGCCAGAGCGAATGCTGTGGATCACGCAGTAGACAAGGAAGATGCCGACCACCATCAGCCCCGGCAAGAGCCCTCCTGCATACAGCGCATCGATCGATTCGTAGGCGATGAAGGCCATGATGATGACGGGAACAGAGGGGGGGAAGAGCATGCCCTCGCCCCCGCAAACCGTACAGATCCCCAAAGAGAAGTTCTTGTCGTAGCCGTCCTTGATGAGGGCGGAATAATAAATGCCCCCTAAGGCCATTACTGCCAGGGCCGAGCCGCCCGTGACCGAGCAGAAGACCGTGTAGGCGATCACGGTCGCGATCGCCAACCCACCCGGCAGCCAGCCAAACCAGGCGTCTGCCGCGTCCGCGATGCGTTGTGAGGTCTTGCCGTAGGATAGGATAAAGCCCATGAACGTGAAGATGGGCATTGCCAGGATCCCCGGGGCAGACATGAGCCCTTGGACCTTCGTGATCATCGCCTCTAGGGGAACCTGGGTGATGAAATGGAAGCTGATGGCCGCTTGAAGCCCCAGAATGGCCAGGAGGGGGACTCCCAAGAAGGCCGAGACGATCGTAAGCCCAAAGAGTGTTCCAACCATCCCTTCCCCCTAAAAGACCTTAAGCAGAGCGGTTAGGAAAAACCGGCAAGCGCTCGAGACGTAGAAGTAGGCGACGACTAGGTAGAAAGGCCAGATGGGGTAGTCGTAGTAGTGGGAAGTCTCGTGAAAACGTACGAGCATCAAGATGTAGCATATCGAGGCGTACGAGAAAATGAGGAAGAACCCGGAGGCGATCAGGTACGAAAGGGCGCGTACGACCCGCCTAAGCCGAGGGCGCTGGATAAAGCGAACCAGGTCGATGCTGAAATGCTCCAATCGCGTGCTCGCTAGGCAAGCCCCCAAAAACCCTGCCCAAAGCATGGAGAACGTCGTTCCCTCGTTGACCCAGTTAAAACCCGTTTTAAAAAAGGCCCTCAGAAACCACTGGGCGAGGGCGCCGAGGCACATCGCGTACAGGGTAAGGTAGAGTAAGCCCTTCTCGATGGCCATAACACGCCCGTTGAAGGCCCGGATTTGGGCCTTCCATCCAAAAGCTGAGTCTTCGGCCTCCGGCAAAAGCGGCGGGGTTTCCTGGGCCTGCTCTAAGGCTTGAAGCTCCGACACTACTTGGAACCCTTGTGGTAGCCCGTGTACTTCTTGCTCTCGAGATAGGCAAGCCACTCTTGGGCTCGCATTTTGATGGCCTCCTTTGTTCCGAAGAGCATTTTGACCTCTGTCATGTGGTTGTCGAACGCCTCATCGATTAGGGCATCGGGAATAAACTTTTTGCACCAAGCTTTAACAAGCCCCGCATCGCCCGTGCTCGCGAATTTTTCCGCCCCGGCGAGGGGCTCGAGGATCCTCCAGCCTTCGATAAATTTATTTTCAAAGGCCTTCTCGTCAAACAAGCCTGTCTCGCGGTAGACCTGGAAGGCATGCTCAACCTCCTTGAGCTTTTCGGGGCTGGCATACCGGGGGTCGAGTTTGGAGACTGCGCGCGCGAGCGAACCAGTCTCGAGGTAAACCCGGATAGAGTTTGCGACCGCCTTGAGCTTATCGGGAAAATGAACATACTCTGTGTCGGTTTCGTAGATGGTGCGCTCCGGCGAACGCTCCTTATTGTAGGCAGACAACCCGTTTACGATGTCCTGGTAGAAGGGGCGCATGGCCGGGTTTTTTTGAAGGTAGGTTTTGTGGTAGGCAACCAGAGGGTCTCTCCAGGCCTTCGTTTCTTCCTTGGAAAGCACCTCTTTTTTCATGCCGTACTTGATCATCGCGTCGATGAACGCGTAGTGGCTGTCTCGGAACTGCCCGTTCACGACGTACATCATGATGGGCAGCATGGTCGCTACGCCTAGCTTGAAATCCCATGGCAATTTGTCGAACTTACCCCTTGTTAGGAGGGCACAGCCGCCGCCCGTCGCGAAGGAAGGCTGGATCATGGTTAGCATCGGCCGGAGGGCGTAGAGCTGCACGCCGATAACCCAAACGGCCGGGGATAGGTCGGCGTTGACCATCCCCATCTTGTGGAGCGTCGGAACCTCGGGGACCGAAACGGGCACTTGCGGGATGCCTAGGGGGATATAGACGTTGTCATGCGGGGCACCAGACCAGTTGGCCGCTTTAAGCAGCTTGCGCGCCTGGTCCGGGGTACGGACTTCTTTTTCAGAGCGGTAGTACAGGTCGTACATCCCTTCGGTCATAAAGCCGAGCATGATGAAGCCTTGTTTGTAGACCTCTTCGGCTAGGACCTTCAAGAACCCCCGCCTCATGAGGTAATCGGACTCCCCGAAAGAATTGACAAGGAATGGTAAGTAGTAGGGCGTCATGGCAGGTACAAGGTGGGGCAGCGTGCCCATGTTTGGGGTGACGATGTCAAGCTGGCCAATCCTGGCCTTTTGCTCCATCTCGGGCTCATCGCCCATCACACCGCCGTAATAGGGAAAAACCTTTACGTTATGGCCGATGTTTTTCCCAAAATTATTCACGGCATCGAGGAATGCTTCGACAGCAAGCGCAACGCTCGTCCCCTTGGGCCCCAGCGTTCCAAATTTGATGGAAATTTCCTCGGCATGGCCTCTCCCAGCAAAGCCGAGCCCGGTCGCCAGCAAGCAAGACAGCCCAACTAGGGCGTGGGCCCATTGAAGCCTTGGGGTTATAAAGCTCATAGCTGTCCCTCCTGTGGGTAGGCATTGGTTGCTATCGGCACTTTATACACAAAAGCCGCCTGTAGGTAGCGCTAAAGAATGACTTCTTTCTACATGGTGCCGCCGCTATTCCGACCCTTTCTGGTAACCCTTGTATTTTTTGCTCTCGATGTAAGAAAGCCACTCCTGGGCCCTGGTTTTGATACTCTCCTTTGTCCCGAAGAGCGTTTTGATTTCGCCCATGTGGCTCGAAAAAGCCTCGTCCACGATCTCGTCCGGCAAGAACTTTAGCGTCCAGCCCTTCAAATCGCCCGCATCTCCCGTTTGGGCGAACTTCTCTGCGGCCGCAAGAGGCTCGTAGACCCGCCATTTTTCGATCACGCCTTTTTCCTCCAGCGAAGCGATCTCACCCAAGGAGCCCGTATCGATGAAGGCGCGAAGAGCGCGCGAAATGGTCGCGAGCTTGTCCGGGAAGTTCTTATAATTCGGGTCGGATTCATAAACCACCTGTTCCAGAGATGGGGACTTATGGTAATCAGCAAGAATGTGCTTAATCATCTCGTAAGAATCCCGTTTGGAAGGGTTCTTCTTAAGGTAGGTTTCGCGATAGGCAACGAGCGGGTCTTTCCAGGCCTGTACTTCGTCCTTGGAAAGTATCTGTTTTTTTACCCCGTACTTGAACATCGCGTTCATGAACGCATAGTGCCCATCCCTTAACTGGCCGTTAGCCACGTACATGAGCAAGGGCAGCATGCCCACGACCCCTACCTTAAAATCCCAAGGGATCTGCTCAAACTTTGAGCGCGTCAGCAGGACTCCCGCAGCACCCGTAAAGAACGAGGGCTGTACGATCGTGAGCATCGGCCGTATGGCGTATAGCTGGACGCCGATGGTCCAAAGGGCCGGAGAGGTGTCCGCGTTGACCATCCCCATCTTGTGGTAGGCGGGAAGCTCCGGCACGCTCGCGGGTACCTGGGGGATACCGAGCGGAACCCAAATATTGTCTTGAGGTGTTCCTGTCCAGTTGGCCGCCTTAAGCTTCTTGCTTGCTTCCTCGGGCGTCCGGATAGGGCTTTCAAGCCGGTAGTGGAAATCGTACATCCCCTCTGTCACCGTCCCGAGCATGACGAACCCGCGTTTATAGGCCTCTGTGGCCATGGCCTTCAAGAACCCCCGACGCATGAGGTAGTCGAACTCGCCGAAGTTGTTGACCAAAAAAGGCAGGTAGTAGGGCTCGAGCGAGGGCACGAGCTCTGGAAGCGTGCTCACAATCGGTGTAACGACATCGAGCTGGCCGAGCCTTGCTTTCTGGTTCATCTCGGGCTCATCGCCCATCACTCCGCCGTAATACCCTTGAACCTTTACGTTATGCCCGATGTGCGAGCCCAGGGTCTTTAGCCCGTCCAAAAAAGCCTCTACGGCCAGGGCGACAGAGGTACCCGCAGGCCCAAGAGTGCCTAATTTAATCTGTATGTCTTTGGCATAACCATGCCGCACGAGTCCGGCCATCGCCAGGAAAAACCCGACCAATACGACGATCTGGCGTGGAGCAACGCGGGGCTTGGAGCGCATAGGGACTTCCTCCTTATGGGTATGTGCCGGTCCATTGTAAGGCGACCGCGAAAAACTTTCAAGGCTTCAAGGTGGCTTTTTATTCTCCAATGCGGTAGGCCTGTGTGGCCCGAGAATACAAAGCCCTTGCCTGCTCATTTGGCGCAACCTCGAACACTTGTCCGCTACGCCAATGCAGTGTATTCTAATCCACGGCATACATAGTATGGGCTTCTTTTTATTTTTTTGATACATTTCTAAAATCTAACAGCATAAAAAACCAACGAGGGGTACCAATGGCCAAGAAGAAGTCGTTCGCCGCGAGGAAAGTAGGAATTGTCGGAGCGTCTGTAACGCCGTTCAAAGGCCGTTGGGTAGAGAAAACCTTCTATGACCTTGCCCAGTGGGCGACGCGCGATGCCCTGAAAGACGCCGGGATTTCGCCTGCCGAGGTGGACGCCGTCGCTTACGGCATCTACAACGACATCTTCGAGCGGGCCGCCATTCCAGAACACCCATTGCAGGGCATCATTGGGTTACCCAACAAGCCGGGCATCCGGGTGACGAACGGCGGGGCGACCGGAATCTACACGATCGCTTCGGCGTTCGCGTTCGTCGCATCCGGCATGTACGACACCGCCCTGGTGTTAGGAGTCGAGAAGGCGACCGACTGCTACGACTTTGTCTCGCGCTCGGCCACACCCGAGGTGATCAAGACGATCGCCTGGTCGGGCGATTCGTTCTTCGAGCAAAAAATCGGCTGGACGGCTTCGGACAGCTACGCAGAGGTCATCTTGGCCTACATGGACGAGCATCCCGGCGATTTAAAGCCCGAAGTGACGGCCAAAATCTCGAGTGTGCTTTCTGAGCACGTCAAGACGAACCCCTACGCCCAGCGTCAGTTCGACCAGGTTACGCCGGAGGAAGTGTTGAACTCCCGCTACATCGTCTACCCCCTGAAGGAGATGGAGATCTGCGTGTACTCGGAGGGTGCGGCCGCCCTTGTCCTGGCCGAGGAAGAGACCGCCAAGGCGATCGCCAAGAACACGGGCCGTCCCGTCGTTTGGATCACGGGCGTGGGGCTCTCCAACGAGTGGAGCTTCGCGGGAAAGGGCATGAACCACTGGGGCAGGATCTACTCGCATCACGTGGCCGCCCAGCAGGCTTACGAGATGGCTGGCATCACGGACCCTGCCAAGGAAATCCAGGTGGTTGAACTCCACGACGCCTTCATCCAGCAGCTCGAAATTTCGATGGCCGAGATGGGGTTCGTCCCGATGGGCAGGGCGGATGCGCTGGTAGATGACGGCCTCATGCTAGACGGCGGTCCGATCAGCGTCAACCCTTCAGGAGGGCTCCTTTACTGCGGACACGCGGTCGGCGCTTCCAACATCATGAGCGCCTGGGCCGCTCGCAACGAGCTTATCGACAAGGGTAAGCACAGGGCGCTCGTCCACGGGACCGGCTCGACGATCTGCCAGTACGGCGGCGTGGCTATCCTGGAACACGAGGACTAAAGATTAAAGATTAAGGAGCACCAAGAACATGGAACAGAGAAAAAAGGTCATCCCGGAGAGCTACATACCCATCGAAGCCTCGCGAACCTTGCGGATGGAGGACAAAGACTACTTGCTCATGAACGACGCGATGTACACGTTCTACGAGCGGAGCATGGGCGAATTCTCGCAGTTTTTCATGGCGTTGAGGGACGAGAAAAAAATTTTGGGGTGCCGGTGTAGCGCCTGCGGGGTCGTGCGCTGCCCCCCTATGCTCACCCACTGCCCGGATTGCGCCTTCGCCCCTACCGAGCCCGTAGAAGTCGGCCAAACGGGCAAGCTTCTTTCCACCCCTCCGATCACGTACTTCGCCACCTCGATGTTTTTGGACAAGGCACCGTTCGGCCGGGGACGGTTGGTGTTGGAGGGCGCGGACACGGCCCTTTCGATCATGCTCTACACGACCACGGGGATTTTGACGCCCGGCATCATGAAAAAGGGGACGGAAATCAAGATTGTCTTTCAAGACGAGCGCACCGGCCAAATATCCGACATTTTTGGCGTACCCACATCCGAGCTCACCCCGGAGCAGGCTCAAAAACCAGGGCTTTTGGCGAGTGAGCTTAACTGGGCGGCCGTAAAAGAGCCCGACCTCGGCCAGGCGACCGAGGAGGCCAAGCGGGCCTCCCAAGGGACGCTTGTGGAGCTAGAGGCGCTGCTCAAAGAAATGAGCGCCTCCAAAAGGGCGAGCAAGGCGATCGAAAACTGGAAGCGAACGATCGCCGTCAAGACGCCTGCCGTAGAGTTTGGGCTGATCATCGACAACGGGCGGATATGGCTTGAAAGAGGAAGGCCGCAGAGCTCGGATTTCGTGATGGCGACGGAGGACATTCGCGTGCTTTTGGACGGACTCGACTACAAAGGCGCCATCACGGACGCCATCGTTAAAAGAAAGCTCTGGATCAGCAAGAACATCGAGTTCGTCACGATCTTCAAGCTCGATCGGCTGGCAAGGTTCCTGGCCAGGGAGAAGAAAGAAGGCGCCGCCAAGGGGTAGGCCGCACTGCCTTCAGCATAAAGACAAACCGAAAGAAAGCACCCCGGAGGGCCAAGACCCCCGGGGTGTGATGCCTTTTGTGCATGCCTTCCTTAAGCCATTTTGGCGATCTCTCCTTGAACGATAAGCCTTGGTTCGGTAAGCGCTTGAACCTGTTCGAGGCTCACTCCCTCGGCCAGTTCTTTCAGCACAAGCCCCTCTGCCGTGATCTCGATAGCGGCCATGTCCGTGATGATAGAATGCACAACCCTTTTGCCCGTCAAAGGGAGCGAGCAAGAGTTCAGAATCTTTGGCATACCGTCCTTGCTCGCATGCTCCATCAAAACGATCAGGCGTTTGGCCCCGTGGACCAAATCCATTGCCCCGCCCATCCCCTTGACCATCTTTTTAGGGATCATCCAGTTGGCCAAATCGCCGTCTTTAGAGACCTCCATCGCGCCAAGCATGGCGAGGTCAACGTGGCCACCTCGAATCATCGCAAACGACTCGGCACTGTCAAAAAAGCTCGCCCCTAAAACGACCGTGATGGTTTCTTTGCCGGCGTTGATCAAGTCCGGGTCGAGCTCACCTTCTGTGGGGTACGGGCCGACACCGAGCACGCCGTTTTCAGAGTGGAGCATGACCTTCATACCCTGGGGGATAAAGTTGGCCACGAGCGTTGGAATGCCGATTCCGAGGTTTACGTACATCCCGTCTTTAAGCTCCTTGGCCGCCCTTCTGGCGATCCCCTCGCGCGTTAAGCGCACCTTAGAGTCCTCCTTTCGACCCGCTTCTCGTAGCGCTCGCCCTTAAGAATCCGCCGGACATAAATGCCCGGCGTGTGGATAAAATCAGGGTCAAGCTCGCCGATTTCTACGATCTCCTCGACCTCGGCGATCGTAATCCTGGCCGCGGCGGCCATCATGGGGTTGAAGTTCCTGGCCGTTTTCCTGTAGATCAGGTTGCCCTCTTTATCGCCCTTGAAGGCCTTGACGAGCGCAAAGTCGGCCTTGAGGGCCGTTTCCATCACATACTCCTTGTCCTCAAACGCCCTTGTTTCTTTGCCTTGGGCAAGGATCGTGCCCGTTCCTGCCGGCACAAAGAACGCGGGAATGCCAGCCCCTCCGGCCCGGATGCGCTCTGCCAGCGTGCCTTGAGGGTTGAACTCGAGCTCTAGCTCGTCCGAGAGGTACTGGCGCTCGAACTCTTTGTTTTCGCCGACGTAGCTTGAGACCATTTTCTTAATCTGGCGGGCCTGAAGCAGGATGCCAAGGCCGAAGTCATCCACGCCGCAGTTGTTCGAGATAACGGTAAGGCCTTTGACGCCTTTGTCGTGGAGCGCCAAGATCAGGTTTTCTGGGATGCCGCAGAGGCCAAACCCCCCGACCATGATCGTCGCGCCATCCGGGATGTCGGCGACAGCCTCGGCAGCCGTGGCGTACACCTTGTTCATCGTTCAAGCATCCTTCCGCGTTTCGTATCTATAAAATAGCATGCTAATCCTACGAACCTTGCGTGTCAAGCAGAGGCCTCGGACCTCTAAAGAACCCGTCAGGCCCGATGAGTGATGCATTTTGCTCCGAAGGCGTTACTTTGGGCAACTAGTCCCGTTCTAGCACCCGCGATAAGGGTGCCACACGGGCTCAACCGCCTATCGTAGTTTTTATATACAGCTTAAAAAGCCAGAAAATATCTGCCGGGAAAATGCTTCAAAAACCATCAAATGTTTCGCCCTGGCTGCCGGCAGCGATCGGGCCGTGAGCGCCATTCGTTTTTCGATACTGGGCCGCGCGATGCTTTGGGGGTAGAGCTCAGCTGAAGCCCACAACAGGGGTCTGCCCGCAGCCCGATTGATACACGGCCCCGACGAGGGAGGGCACGTCGTACACGCCGATTTCGTCAGGGCTTTGCCTGTGGCGCTTGAGGGCGAGCGTTACGCCGTCCTACGTACTAACCCCGACCAGGTTTATCGCCCGCATCTTCCGCCCCGGCCCCCTAAGTCCCAAAGGAGGACCCGCAAAGCGGCCCAGCTAGGATGTGTGCGTCCGTTAGCCACCAGTAAAACCAGGCCTCTCTGAGCAGCCTTGCCTGCGTCATGGCTTACGCGTATCGAAACCTGCAATGGCGTGCCTCAAGCCTTGCTCCAGCGTGGCATGGGTGGAAACCCATTCCAGGTTCGCACCCAGGCGTATAAGGCTTTGGGCCACGCGAGGCTTGATTCCAGAAAGGATTGTCTTCGCACCCAAAAGCCTTACCGAGATGATTAGGCTGAGAATTTCTGCAACAACCTGGGTGTCCGCGTTGGCGAGACCCGAGAGGTCCAAAAGTATGGCCCTCGGGTTTTGTGAGGCCGTCTCTTGGAGTAGGCGTTCGCTTAAATCGCGCATCCGACCCGAATCGAAGCTACCCAAAAGGGGGGCCATGAGGATCCTAGTCCATACAGGAATGACAGGTGTAGAGAGCTCCTTGATCGTGCTCTGCTGGGCCTCGATCAGCTCTTTGAGCTTTTCCTGGGCCTCCTTGATTTCTGTAATGTCGCTGATCGAGACAAGAACCCTACGCTTACCATCCCATGGGATAGCCCTAGAAACACGCCTTGTGTGCCGGAGAGTGCCGTCTTGCCTCACGTAGTTGCTAAAGGTTGTCTCGGTTGAAGATAGAGCTTGTTCAATCCTCCTGTCAACCGTGGCAATGGTCTCGTGCTCCTCTGGGGAGACTGTGATTCGCCATCCATGCTCCAACAGCTCTTTCCTTGTCCGACCCGTCAGCTCGCAGTAGGCGTTGTTGGCATAGAAGATGCTTCCTTCGGAATCCACGATAACAACCCCCTCCTGGGTGGTTGCCAGAATGGCATCTAAGCATTCTTTCTCGACTACAAGCTTGGCCTGAGCCTGCCGAAGCTGAGTAATGTCGTAGATGGTCTCGAGCATAATAGTCTCCGGCCACTCCTCTCTTGTGGCTCCAAGCCTTGATTCCGAAACCATGACACGAACCAAGGAGCCGTCTTTTTTAACGAATTTGGCCTCGTAGTGCCTGGGTTCGCCCGCCTTCAAGACTTCCTCGATGTTACGTTGAACGAGCTCGCGGTCTTCTAGGGCAACAATCGCGCTCCAATCGAAAGCATCGCTCATAAGCTCTTCCTTAGCATAGCCAAGAACCCCAGCATAAGCTTCGTTTGTAAGGTAGAGCCTCCCCGAAGCCCCAAACAGGCACATGCCCTCATGGGCATTCTCAAAGACTTCCATGAACAAGGCACGCTCGTCCTCCAGCCTAGTTTTGAGGTTTTTAGCTCCCATTGCCTCGGCCTCGCTGATGGGCTCCAAAATGACGAGATTAAAGTCTTCGCCTCCTTCTTTGGGGCCGGTGAAGGAGGAAGCCTTGAACCTTGGCTTCTGCCCTCCCCGCTCCACTACGCCCGGGCTGGCCTGCTCCTTGCCCAAGACCTCATCGATCCGCCTCTCCGTGAAGTCAGAGCCAAGCAGGTCAAAGGCCTTTTTGTTCCCCTCAAGGATAACGCCGTCCTTGTCCAGGATGAGCAGGCCATTGGGGAAAAGATCAAAAACATTCCGGTAGAAAGCCTCGTCAGGCATGGTAAGAACCCTCTTGGGTACGTCTGTTGCTCGCTAAAACAAGAGCCCTTTCACTTTGTAGTATACTAAACCAAGGCTTGGGCGCGGAAAAGAGGGCTTGTTTCTGGCCTAGGGCCGGGTACCCCACGGTCAAGGTCGGCGGCGTCGAGGGGGAGCTTGGGGTTCCGCCTGCTACTCCCTGCCGTGGCCAACGCCTTCTTTGCGGCGACAGGGCGGCGTATCCGTAAGTTGTCCGCCAAATAACGAAAATGACGACGGCCATTCTATCGAGGTAGAGATAACCGAGCACCAGGCCGAAAAAAAGGCTTTGCCCTCATTGTGGGCCTCTTAACGAGGCCTCTTTTCCTGAACGAACGCGGCCAAGCGATAATAAGGAATAGCCGTGCATGATTTCTGGACGACGTTTACTTTATTGGAATGATTCGGCAGGCTGAATAGCTACAGACTGCGTTAAGAATTCCTTAAAAGAATTACAAGAGCGCTCAAATTAAAGTAGAAGGGGGGATCGTGCGTGTTCCGGTTAAACCGCTTGCTAGCCAGCTCCAAAAAGAGGCTTACCGTAGCCTTCGCTCTTGTCGTAGCCCTTGCCGCCTTTCTTCCTCTCATGTTGGCCTCCATCGGCAACCAAGCCATTTCAAGGCTGTGGATGGGCAAAACGCTTCGAGAGGTGCGGGCCGAGGTGCGGGAGGATTTCTTCGAGCTTGCCCGGGGGTTCCTAAACGACCAAGCCATGATCATTTCGGGCAAGCTTTCCGGCGTTGCGTCAAGCCTTACTCTTCTCAAGCCTTACACAAGGGCCGTTTTTGAGAAACCAGAAGGCTACGCCCCGTTGAACCCCTACCCCATCTTACCCGAGCTGGATGCACAGACGGGGCAATGGCTCACTCCGGAGCTGTCCGGGTTTTCTCTCCGGCTTCCAAGAGGCAAACGCCTGGATGCTGCAACGCTT
Source organism: Nitrospirae bacterium UBA2233 (assembly GCA_002347965.1). Lineage (GTDB taxonomy): Bacteria > UBA2233 > UBA2233 > UBA2233 > UBA2233 > UBA2233. The sequence goes on from DDYN01000010.1 coordinate 30,333, forward strand.
ACCAAAGCGCTCGCTGCAGAGCTCCCTCTAGAAAGCCTTGTGTCCCTAAAAAGCTCCTCAGGAGCCGCTATAAGGGCATACGCTTCGACTACGGACGGGCTTGAGCTGGTCTATCCGTGGGAGGATTTTGTTCAGGCCGCAAAGATGGGACGCATCAATCCAGAACTGTCCATTGCTACGGGCTTGGAGCCTGCGAGGCAAGCCCTGCGGTCTCAAGATACGATCTTTTCGGCCTCCTACAAGGACCCATTCAGATCCGACCGCATCGTCGTTTCTGTCCTCGTGCCCATCTTTGGGGAGGAGTTGGAACCCTTAGGGGTGCTGGGGGCAGACTTAAACGCCCAATCTCTGCTTTTAAAAGGCGAAATGTCCTTAAGGGGCGTTCCTTTAAAGCTCCTGTTACTCAGTCCTGACAACAAACTCCTCGATGCCTCCCAACCTTTGAATCCTAAGGAACACCAAGCCCTCCAAGCTCTCCTTGGGGATCCGTCGACATTTTCATCGTCCAACGTGGTCACGCTTCGAGGGGTATGCTTCTGTCCTTCCGGCGTAAAACACGAATTCGGTACCCTTGTCTTACTCGTACAAGAAGAGCACCTTGAATCGCTGACATCCCCCTTCAAGCGTATCTTTGGCCACCAAAAGGCCCTTCTTGACTGGTTCTTCTTGGGTATCCTTGCGGCCATGGCCCTGATCGTCTGCGTGGTTACTTATGCAATCAAACAGAGAATAGAGCGTACGCTCGATCGCTTCTTGGGAGCGATCGAAAGGCTTTCCGAGGGCGATTTGAGCGCAAGAATCCCGTATAAGGGGTTTGACGAGCTCGAGCGGATTGCTGAAACGCTGAACACCATGGCCGAGACACTACAGAACGAGCGGGGTGCGCTTCAGGAAAAAAACGAAGAGCTCAACCTTGCGCTCCAGAGGATAGATGACCAGCAGGAGGCTATAGTTGGGCTTTCCGTGCCCATACTTCCTATTTTGGAACGCACCCTCCTTTGCCCGTTGGTCGGCATCCTCGATTCCGCCAGGCTTCATCAGCTCTCAGAACGGCTGCTGGCCATGATCCAGGCGCAAAAAGCGAAGCGTGCCATCCTAGATTTAACGGGCTGCCCTTACATTGACACCCAGACTGCCAAGGCGCTTACGGAAACCTTACGGGCCGTCAGACTGTTGGGTGCCAAAGGCTATGTGGTGGGGATGAGGCCCGAAGTCGTCAAGGCGATCGTAAACCTGGGCGTGGGCTTTGAAGGGGCGGAAACCTCGATGAGTCTGGAGGTCCTGCTTACAAGGCTCGCAGGACGCTCCACTTTTTAGGCTCTTGAGGGAGACATTCTTGAGCCCGGCTTAGCGGCATTCACTTTGAGCCCGGAAACCGCCTAGAGAGCCCAGGCGCTCGGTATCGGCCCGAAAGCAAGCCTCCGGGGCCTATCTTGAGTATGCCATGTTCATCTGGCTTTCTGGGAACGGTGGGTTCCGCTACGAGCCGAACGTGACCTACGAGCTTTCAGGAAGGCTCACGGTCCTTTTGGGTGGCACCTGTACCGGGTAAGCGAGGGAGTGTTTTTGGTCAGCTCGCAAGGCACGACGCGGTTGATACGGGCCTTCAGTACGTGTTTTGATAGGAGGCAGTGAAATATCTAGAAGGGGGATGCGGTGCTTAAGGTCTTGCGTGCGTGGCTGGGCGCGTTGGTCCGGCCTTTGTACAGCTTTGCGACCAAGAAGCTATCTAGGCATTTGATTGTCGTCTTCGTTGCTTTCTCGTTCCTGCCTTTTGGGGTGACCATCCTAACCAGCCTCGTGGGGGCCCAGTCTGGCTTTGGGTTCTTGAGGGAATTTCTTTTCGCCGATTTGCTAAAAAAGAATGAAGAAGGGCTCAAAAGCCACCTTAAACTCCAAAGTAATCAGCTAGAACGTTTTTTCTCGGAGGCTTCCTTCGAACTTAGGCTTATCGCCTCCGAGGCAAAAGATGTGCTGGCCCACCTTGAGGGTTATTCAGGCCAACCGGGCCAGACCTTTCCAAGCCTCGATCGAGAAACAGGCATGGCGCTGACCCCGAAAGAAGCGGGGGTTTCCATAAGGGTACCGGCAGGCGTTTCCATTACAGAGGATGTCCGCAAAAAAATCCTTGCCCTAAGCGCGCTCGTCGATGAGCTAAAGCTTATTCACGAGCGTGCCGGCGGACTTTTAGCCGGGGTTAGCATCCTTACCCCAGAGCTTGAAATTGTTGTCCCATGGCACGATTTCAAAAAAGCCGTTTCTAAGGGCCTCATGACACCGGATTTCGTCACGTTCTACGACTGGCAGTATGCTGGCTACGTAAGGAGGCTTAAAGAAGGGGAGGATCTTATCACCCCCGGCTACGAGGACCTCTGGGGGGCTGGGCAAATCATCTCCGTTTGCCTCCCCGTCGTCTTAAGGGGGAAGGTTCAGGCCATAGCGTGCGCGGATATCCACCAAAATCGCCTAAGTTCCCTTCTTGAGCCCTACCCGGACGTTGATGTCGCGATGCTTCTGCTGGATGCCAAAAAGCACGTTGTGGTGAGTATGGGTAAGCTTAATGAGGCTGAGAGGAGCTTGGTTAGGAAGATTGCGGGAGAAACCGACTTTACGAACGCTACGAGGGGCGAAAGGGATACTCGAGACACGATCGCTATGTGGGAGCAGCCCCATGACACTGGGCTGACTCTTGTCGGGGTCGTGAACAAACAGAAAATCGCTTCGACACTGAACCCGTTGAGCAAGAGGTTTAATCGGGTTCAGGCCCTTTTTCGGGGTTCAGGGCTGGTCTTGATGATCGTTCTGATCGCTGCCATCATCTATGCCGCAAAAGGGGTGCGAAGCGGGCTAAAAAAGACGCTGAATGCCTTTATCTCACCACTTCAGGCAGTCGCAGGGGGTAAGCTAGAGGCACGCGTAGATTATTCGGGCTACGAGGAGCTCGAGTTTATCGCTCGGACCATCAACCAGACTATCGATGCGCTGAAGGAGGGCAGGGCCGACCTTGAGAGGTCTCAAAAAGAGCTGGAAGGTCAAAACCAGCAGCTCAAGGGCTTTATCGAGACCATAGAGGCCCAAAGGGCCACGATAGAACAGCTCTCCACCCCCGTGATTCCCGTGATCCGTCAAACAGTCCTCGTCCCCGTCGTCGGGGTGTTCGATTCGATGCGGGCGCACCAGCTGAGCGAAATGCTCCTTGAGGCCGTAAAAAAGGAGCGTGTCAAGCACGTCGTCTTCGACATGACGGGCTGCGGTATGATCGACACTCACACGCTTAAGGCCTTGACCGACGTGATGAGGGCCGTAAGGATTTTAGGGGCCAGGGTGTACGCCGTGGGCTTCCAGCCGCAGATCGTGAAATCCTTGGTCGGTCTAGGAATAGAGCTCGAGGGGGTTTCGATAGACTCGACGCTGGATCAGACCATCTTGAAGATCCAAAGAATGCTAGGAGACATCCGGCATTAAAGGTTCACAACAATTTGGTTGCCACAAAAACGCCCGGGGAAACCCGGGCGTTTTTGTGGGCTATCAGCCCTTTAATACCCGGGCCAAGGACCCCTGACGAAGATGTCCAAGAACCACTCGATACCGCCCGGAATGGTCGGAATCAACTGCCCCAGGAGAGTTATGGAGTTGTTGATCTGAGCCGGCATACCGGATATTCCCAGCACCCAATCGCTGCCAAGGTGCGAAAGCGGCTGAGACATGCCGAGTAGGTTGAGCGAGATGTTGTCAACCGAGTAAGTAGGGGTTGAATATGCTGCGTATTCCACGGTTCACCTCCAGGCTTTCTAAAAGTTGCTCACGGGTATGGAAGCAACCGACTGCCCCATAGACTGGCTTAACATGACAAACGATTGCCCTAACATCCCCATGATGGGGTCTAAGAGAAGGTACGATTCGCTCGGCGCTACGCCGCGTACGATGTTTGGCAGGGCAATACCCATAAACCCAACGATCGCCCCAACTGCGCCCAGCAGGAGCCTTACAAAATAATCGCCAACCTCCACGATTTCTAACAAACTATTCATGGCAACCTCCTTTTGGCTCTTTCCTAAACACCAACGTATTTCCTCGGGGTGAACACGATGTTCGGCTTGGTGAGGCTAGGGTCTGCAAAACCGCCCTCGGCTTGCCTCACGTTCCCGTACTTGGCCACGATCTCCTCCTCGGGGCCAAAATCGAGCGCCCTCTGCGGGCAAGAGACAACGCAGGCCGGCTTTAGACCCTTCTCAAGCCTGTCTATGCAGCCTGTACACTTTTCCATCACGGGGAGCTCGTTTGGGTCCATCGTGGCGAACTGGGGCACGTCGTAGGGGCAGGCCGCCTTGCACTGCTTGCAGGAGATGCACTTATCCAGGGGTATTACGAGCCCGTACTTTTCTTCTTTAATGATGTTGTCCACCGGGCAGGCCGCCATACAGGCAGGCTCGTCGCAGTGGTTGCAGCCTATGGATAGGTTGAAGACCTTGATCAAGGGGTAGGCCCCTTCTTCTCTCGAGGTTACCCTGCGCCATTTGGCCGGACCGAAGGCCACGTGGTTCCAATCTTTGCACGCGACCATGCATTCTCTGCACTGCATGCAAACTGCCTGATCGAAATGCCATGCGTATTGGGGCATCGCTTTTCTCCTTCTGATGAATGGCCGGCCCGCAAGCCTTTTCCCCGCGGGCCGGGCTCAGATTTATCCTACTTTTTCGTTTGAACCGCACCCTGGGAAACGTAGCCCTGGACATTCTTGTCGGCTGTCTTTCCCTGGGATTTTTCTCTGTTCCACGTGGCACCTTCCCAGAACGCCTCGCTCTCCGGGTCTGCGTTCACCGTTTCGATGTTCTCGTCCTTACCATCTATCGAGAACGGGTAGTTCGGGATCCACGGGCCGCCCTCAGAGCCCGGCTCCCTCGGGTCCCCTTGGAAGGCCGGGGCTTCGGCTACCTTGCGAACATCAACCCGACCCGTGTGCGTGACCTCGTTAGAGAGGAAGGCTCCGGCGTGCGGGAGCATCATCCCTAGAAACTCGCGGTCGCGAAGCAGCGTGGACTGGGCGCCGTTGATGTCCACGCCCGTCGAGCCCTTGCTGAATGCGGCAGGACGGCCGTTCTCAAGGGCTATAACCCCTTTGGCGATACGGCCGGTAACGAACGCCCTTACTTGTATAGCTCCCCGGTCGTTAAACACCTGGACGATGTCGCCGTTCTTGATCCCGCGCTCGGCGGCATCGTCGGTATGGATCCAAACGACCTGAGGCCCCCAGACATCGTCTAGGACTGTGTTATTGATGAAAGAGTTGTGCGCGTTCCTTATGCTGGCCGGCGATGACATCTGGAAGGGGTACTTGGACGCGATCGGGTCCAGCGGCCCTTCCCAGTGGTCTATCCATGCCGGGATCGGGGGTGTGCGCTTCATCATGTCCTTCATGCCCGGGTAGTCGTTTGGTAGCCACCAGAGGTTGCGCTGGGCGGGGACGTTCACCATACGCTCTATGGTCTCCGAGTAGATCTCCCACTTACCTGAAGCGGTCCCAAAAGGGGCGCCGTGGTTGATCTGGGCGCTGTAAGGGCCGGTTAGCGACACGACGTTTTGGAAGGGATTCTTTACGATCGCCTTTTCCGGGTTTTTCCTCATCTCTTCTATGCTGGGCAGCTTTGGCTCTAGCATGCGCGCCACGCCAACGGCCATCCTTACGCTGTCTTCCGGGGTGAAGTTGTCCTGCCAGACACCTCCAAGCCCGGCCTTCTTGGCCACGAGCCCCCAGCATTCCTGGTCGTCCTTGCACTCCCAAAGGGGCTTGATCAGCGGGTGCGAGTACATAACGCCCGGGATGCCTGACATCATGAGCGAGAAGAAATCCTCGCGCTCGCCGGACTTGATGATGGGCAATACGATGTCGGATAGCCTGGCCGATGAGTTCAGCTCGCTGTCCGATGTCACCATGAACTCGACGTTCTTGCCGATCCCTTCTGCCATTTTTGGCGTACCCGGCCAGCAGTTGACAAGGTTGCCTCCCGAGACTGCTATGCCCTTGATAACCGGGGATTTTTCGCCAAACGGCAGGGGAATTGTCGGGTCCACCAGCATCGGGCCGAACCACGAAGCGGGCACGACCCGTATCGCCATGCCAGGCAGGGCGCCTAGGAACTGCAGCACAGAGGGGTGCATATAATGGAACATCATGCCCGTCATCGGGCCGATGCCCTTCATCAAATCGGTAAGCTTCATCGGCGGCAGTGTGGCCGCAAGGCCGGCCCAGTTGCCGGGCTTGCCCACGTTGCCCGTAACGATCGCCATCGTGATGCCGGCCCAGTAGTAGGCATGGCCGATGGCGCCGCGGTTGGGGCCCAGGCCCAAAAAGAGCGCGGCCGGCTTCTTGGTGGCGAACTCGATGGCTAGCTGCCTGGTCTTGGCGGCGGGAATGCCCGTGATTCTCTCTGCCCACTCCGGCGATTTGGCGATGCCGTCAGCCCAGCGGCGAACCTTGGGATCATCCGAGTCGGTCTGGCCCAGCAGGTAGGCCTGGTATTGATCCCAGCCGGAGGTGAACCTGTTTACATAGTCCCAGTCGATCAGGCCTTCTTTTAGCTGGGTGTACATCATGGCACCGAACAGGGCGGCGTCTGACTGCGGGTAAATCGGCACCCATTCATCTACAAGATGGGTCTGGGTGTAGTTAAACCTGGGCTCGATGCCGTATGTCTTGACGCCGCGCTCTTTTAGCCTCTTACCCATCTTTGCGACACGCCAAGGGTTGTTGCAAAGGAAGATGTTCGTGGCCGGGTTGGCACCCACCCAGAAAACGCTGTTGGCGTGCTCGGCCACCTGCCTATAATCAGAGATGCCCTGCATGGCCGTCCCTTGCTCGACACCCAAGATGGCATAGACTAAGCCACCCATAGAGGTGTCCATCAAAGGAAGGACCACGGGGCCAGCCAGCGCGGCGACGACCTCTATCATCGTCATCATCGGGATCATCATGTGCTGGCCGCCATAGCCTCCGCCTGTCATACCGGCAACGGCCACAGAGTGCGGGCCGTACTGCTTGCCGATGCGCCTTAGCTCATCGGCAGTCCTTTGGGCCGCGTAGTCCCAGCTGACCCTTCTGAACTGGCCCGAGCCCCTCGGGCCCGTGCGCTCTAAGGGGTACTTGACCCTGTATGGGTCGTAGGTGTGAAACTTGAACGATGCGCCCCTTACGCAGTGCCTGGCCTGCGGGCATCCGTAGGCGTCGTCGGTATCGCCCGTGTCGTCGGTCAAGACGCGCGTAATACGGCCGTTCTTGACGAAGACCTTGTGAGCGCAAGTCCAGCCTCCGCAGTTGTACGTATCCGAACTCCAGTAGAAGCCCTCCTCGTCAAACTTGGGGATGTCTGCCCCTTCGGGTACCTGGGCGAAGAGCCGTCTCGAAGAAGAAAGCGTTGCCAGCGCCCCTCCAGCCGCCGCAAGCGCCGTGGAGGTCTTCAAAAACCCCCGCCTGGATAAGGCCGGCAAGGAAAAACCTTGAGAAAACCCGTTGTTTGGCGCCATGATTAAGGCCTCCATGGTTGGTTTGTAACTCCATCGCAGTAAACCAATTTTAGCAAATAAAGTCAAGGCATGCAATATACTTAGAACTTGCTATTATTCGCCTACAAACAAGCATTACGATATATGCAATATGATATACCGTAAGAATCCTTGGTGCAGCTCCAAACTTATAAAACTAAATTCGATAAAAAAAGTATAGAATGGATGTAGCATGCCTTAAGAGATGAGTCGTCTCATCGATGGTGTGGCTTATTCTGCCAGAAGCTTGCCGAGGGTTAGCACAATACGAACTTACCCCTTCCGATGGCGATCCTGGCGCTCAAAGCATTTCCTAAAACCGCTAAACCTAAGCCAGCATAGCAGCGCCTCGTAAAGGTCGAGCGAGTAGAAATCAAAGTACCCTTTAAGCCCATTACGAGACCTTCTGTACGTGTTTTAGGGGTAAAATGCTATAGTTTAAAGCTAGAATGTCTGAACGCACTCCTGTTTATTTTTACTTGGGACGTGCGGCATCAAAGAAAAAGCAACAAGGTATTTCTGGGATTGGGGGGATAGTGCTGATTTCGGAACATTTCACGCCCGTATCCGCGCTTTTTGGAGGGGTCATTCTTGGTTTGGCCGCTTCGCTTGCCTGGGTGATTCTGGGCAGGATAGCAGGGATCTCCGGCATCCTGGCCAGAGCGCTCAAAGGGCGGTTTGGGTGGGAGCAGGGGTTTGTGCTGGGGCTGTTGACGGCCGGGTTGCTCGCAAGGCTTTTCTTCCCTGAGCTTGCGCTGGCCCATATCGAGGCCGGGTATGCAAGGCTTATTCTGGCTGGCCTTTTGGTAGGCGTGGGCACGAGGCTCGGCAACGGGTGCACGAGCGGGCACGGGGTATGCGGGCTCGGCCGGGGCTCTCCGCGTTCGCTTGCTGCCACGGTCGTGTTCATGCTTGCTGGCGTAGCCACGGTTTTTCTATGGCGCTAAGCTTGAAAGTGCGACGATGAACGCGGTTATCGGGGTTTTTCTGGGGTTTTTGTTCGGGGCGGGGCTAATCGTGGCCCAAATGACCAACCCAAGGAAGGTGCTGGATTTTTTGGACGTGTCCCGCGTATGGGACCCGAGCCTGGCCTTCGTGATGGGCGGGGCGCTCGTTGTGTATGCGCTGGCCTACAGGATGTCTCGCCGAAGTCCAAGGCCCTTGGTTGGCGAGGGCTTTTCCAACCCGCCAAGGTGGCCGATCGATGGCCGGCTTCTTGCCGGGGGGTTTCTTTTTGGCGTAGGCTGGGGGCTTGGAGGGTTCTGCCCAGGGCCTGCACTGACGGCGCTTGGTTTTGGAGGGCCCAAAGTGGCGGTCTTTGCCTTGGCGATGGTTTTGGGCGTGCTCCTTCACGATGGCCTTTTTAAGAGCCGTTCGCCTTTTTAAGCCTTGGCCTTCGAATCTCAGGCAATATGCCTAAAGATTAGATAAAAGGAAACATGGAACAAGAAGCGCCCTTAGGCCCGGTCAAGGGGCTTTCAGAAGCGGAGCTTGCAGGCTGGGTGATCGAGGCGGCAAGGCGCTCCATCGTCCATTATGGGCTTTGGTTTCACAAGGCCGCAGAGCGACTTGGCGTGGAACGGGCGGCCGAGCTGGAAGCCAAGGTCGGCGATAGCCTCCTTAAGAGCCTTTCTGGCCGCCTTTCTAGGGTTCTTGGGCTTGAATCCGAGCAGGGCATCCAAAGCGCCATGCAGGCGGTTGGCAAAGAAAAGCTCGAAGCGCTTGTTGAGACGCTATCGCTTACCTGGCTTGCCGCCGATGGGTTTTGGTTCCAGGCACTCGAGGCCCCCTACGGGATGCGTTTGGCCAAAGAGGCAAACGATGCCTGCTGGAGCCTGTTTTCGCCCTACGAGGCAATCCGGATCAAGCAGGCTTTTGGGCTGCCCGACCGTCCTGGCCTTGAAGGCCTTAAATTAGCGCTCGGGCATAGGCTCTACGCCCGGATCAACCGTGCCTCGATCGAGGAGGTTTCTAAGGATACGGTTATTTACCGGGTGCATGAATGCCGAGTCCAGGACGCACGGAAAAGAAGGGGCCTTTCAGGCTACCCCTGTCAATCTGCCGGCATCGTTGAGTATACGACGTTTGCCGCGACCATTGATCAAGGTATTGAAACGGCCTGTATGGGTTGCCCGCCTGACCCCCACCCCGAAGATTTCTGGTGCGCCTGGCAGTTCCGGATTGTTTCCTAAACCAAAGCCTAACCAAACCGAAGGAGTCCGTCATGGCCAAAGAAATCCCGGAGGCTTTTAAGCATCTACTAGCCGACAATAGGGTTTTCGCCCACCTTGGAACCAGCATGCCAGATGGCAGCCCCCAGGTGAACCCCGTGTGGTTCGATGCCGAAGGGCCCTACATCCGCGTCAATTCCGCCAAAGGCCGCCAGAAGGACAAGAACATGCGCAGGTTTCCCAAGGTTGCGCTCGAGCTCCTGGACCCCGACAACCCCTATCGCTACCTGCAAATAAGGGGGAAGGTGGTCGAGATCACAGAAGACGGGGCCGATGCCCATATCAATACGCTCGCCAAGAAGTATCTAGGCAAGGATACCTACCCCTTCAGGCAGCCGGGCGAAGTGCGGGTGATCTACAAGATCGAGCCCGAGCGCGTTTCTGCATGGGGCTGAAGGGGTAGGTTCCCCTTTTAGTCCATGAACGCGAGGGCTTCGGCCGGCATGATGGGCTTAAAGCGCATGGCGTCGTACGCGCACCCCACTAGGCATACCCCGCAGCCAAAGCATTTTTCTTCGTCTACGCTGGCCTTGTACTTCTTTGAGCCCTGGGGCCTGATGAGCTCGATCGCGCCAAAAGCGCAGCGATCGATGCAATCTTGGCAGCCCTTGCAGTTTGCCACGTTGACGTAGGCCCGGAAGCGGCTCTTGGCCGTCAAGGCCTCGGGCGTGACGTGACCTACCTTGTAGAAGCCGAAGAACTCGCAGCAATCCTCGCAGCAGTTGCAGATGGTATTGGGGTTGAGGTCTTTCGTATTCGGCCCCATGTGCATAAGCCCGTCTTTGGCGGCCTTTTGCATGAGATCGAACGCCTCTTCTTTGGTGAGCACCTTGCCAGAGTCGCGAGCGGTCACGTAGTTCGCACCCTTGGCAAACTGCACGCAGTGCCATGTGCCCTGCTCGTCGGTAAACTTACAAGGATCGTTCACCCCCTGCTTTACGACCCTGCAGGAGCATGGCACGACGGCCAGCGCATCCTGCGCATCAACCATGGTACGGATGTTTTCGTAGGGCTCGATTCCTTCCAAGTCTTTGATGGCATCCCAGGCGGGGATCACCCTCCATATGGGCTTGCTAAAGATCTGAGGAAGCAGGTTGCCCATCTTTACGTAGAATTCTTCCATTCCGAAGGTGTGCCACGCTTTCGTGTACTCTCGGTTCTTCTCCAAATCGAAATGTTTGGATGCAAGCGTGGCGTCGTGGAGCTGGATCAAGTCTCTGGCGAAGCGGTAGGTGTCCCTTTTTTGAAAATCCTTGGGGAAGGCCGCGCCTTTCTGCCAGAGCCCTTCTAGGATGTCCTTGGCCCTATCTTGGGGGATGCCTAGCTTTTGGGCGACATCGCCCGGTCCTCCGGGCAAGGAAGCAGCCACGCTCGCCTCTTCTTGGGTGAGCAACACCTCGAGAATTTTCCGCAGATGGGCAGACTCAGGAAACCCAAGGCGCATCGAAAGCGCTTCGTAAGGGCTATCGCTCATAAGTTACCTCCTATGATGTTTTGTCCACTCCGGCATGAACGCCTTCAGTTTTGGCGAAAGCTACACGCTTTAAGCTTGCCTATGCTTATTTTAACGTTTGAAGACGTGCACTGTCATGCAGGCGGGTCCGGCACCCGTGACGCCGCCGCCATTTTGCGTGAGCCCGACCTTTGCGTTTTCTACCTGGCGCTTGCCCGCCTCGCCCCTTAATTGCCAGACGACCTCGGCAACCATCGCAAGCCCCGTCGCCCCGATCGGATGGCCCTTGGATTCAAGCCCGCCCGAGGTGTTGACGGGGATTTTGCCTTTTAAGCTCGTGGCCTCTTCAGAGATGAGCCTTTGTGCCTGGCCGTGCTCTGCAAAGCCAAGCTCTTCGTAGGCCAAAAGCTCGCCCACAGCGGTTGCGTCGTGAACCTCGGCCACGTCCACGTCCTTGGGGCCGATGCCGGCCATTTCGTAAGCCTTTTTGGCCGCCCGCGCGACGCAGTCGGGGTCGCCCTTTTGCCTCCCCCAGCCCTCGGAGTTGGCCACGCTGGCCGCGATCCATACGGGCTTATCGCTGGAGCGTTTTGCGAGCGCTTTGTTCGTGATGACGGCCGCTGCGGCCCCGTCGCCGATGGGCGAGCACATCAGAAGATGCAAAGGCTCGACGATCAACCTCGATTCGAGCACTTCTTCCGCAGAGCACGCCTTTTGGTATTGGGCAAACGGGTTAAGGCTTCCGTTCGTGTGATTCTTGGCCGCGATCCAGGCGAGCATGCCCTTGATCTTTTCGATGGGGATGCCATACTCCCTAGCGTACAAATGTGCCTCCATCGCGTAGACGTCCATGAAGGGGCTCCTTTGGCCAACGCCCGAGCCATCGCCCAAGGCCGTCAAGATGACATCCATCATGTCTTCCAAGAGGCCAACCTTTTTAAGCTCCTCGCGCGCCTTTC
>DDYN01000010.1:42540-48358 GCA_002347965.1 Nitrospirae bacterium UBA2233
AACGAGCGCGTTTTCGACCATGCCGGCGGCAACGGCGTTCATGGCGCACTGAAGCGCGATACTCGAAGTTGCACAGGCGTCCTCGACGTTGATCACAGGAATACCCTGAAACGGGCTCTCCGGCCCCAAAAGCACGCTTTGCCCCCTGATGCCCTCTTGGCCTGTCATAATGCCCGCAAGCCCGTTGCCCGCGTAGGCCGCCTGGATGGCCTTTGGATCAATACCGGCATGCTTGCAGGCTCCGAGCGCCGCCTCCATTCCTAATTCCTTGAGCGTTTTTTGGGGATGCTTTCCGAAATGCGTCATGCTAACGCCGATAATAGCCACGTCTTCCATGGTTTTCCTCCTTTTAGGTTTCGGCCTGCCGGGCTAGGACCTGTTACCCCTTTGATGCTCTTCGTTAAGAGTGAAAATCGCCGAAGCCAAACCCCGCGATAGGCGAGACATTCTTATCCCGCTTTTGCAGGACCGTGCCTGCCGGGGCTAGAACGCCTTGGGCTATCTCCGCCTAGAACGCCTTAGGCTTGGCGTTGTGCCACCAAGCCCCCTAGGTAGGCTTTGCCTTCGACGGAGTAGATTGTCCCCGCCCCCCTTGCAAGGTCTTCTTCTAGAAGCCTCGTAAGCGGGCGCTCGGAGGGCGTCTTAGGAATTTCTTTAACAACCTGAAAATAGCTCGGGACATGGCTCTTTNNNCGCTTTGGAAGGAACGCCGTAGACGCATACGTCGTCTATCTTAGGGTGCTCGATCAACGCCTTTTCGATCGCGTCCGGCTGGATGAAATCGCCGTAGCGCCGAATCTCTGCCCCTTTCCTGTGGCAGAAGAAAAGCCAGCCTTTGTCGTCTTTGTAGACGATATCGCCCGAGCGGACCCAGCCGCCGCGGGTTTTCTTGGCGCTCTCTTCGGGCTTGCCCCAGTAATCGATCTTCGTTTCCATGAGGGTGAAACGCCCTATCATCTCACCCCGCTCGAAGGAAGCGACGTCTTGGTCGTTTTCGTCTACCACCCGCACCTCGCAAAAGTCTTCCAAGGGCTTGCCAAACGACCCGATCGGGCCATCGCCTATGGGCTTATAGCAGATGCAGCCTCCGTCCACCGCCCCGTACCACTCGAGGATCTTGACCTGGAAGCGCCTCTCGAAAGCCTCCCAGAGGCTGGGTGGGGTTCCCGCGCTCGCCACGATCCTTACGGGGTTGTCGGCGTCGTTTGGCCTTTGGGGCTCGCCGTAGATGGCCGTCATCATCCCTCCCAAGAGCGAAAAGCTCGTGCAGCCGTACTTGCGGCAGATGTCCCAAATGCGGGATTTTGTAAAGCGTGGGCTGAACACGGCCTTGATCTCAAGGAACACCGCCGGGGAGAGCGTGACGGCGTTGGCGTTGCCGTGCGTGAGCGAAAGCCCCGTGTAGAGCTTGTCGTCGCTTTGGTAGTGGAACACCCTCCGGCCTAAGATCTCCGAGGTCGCCCAGATGCCAAGCGTGGGCTGGAGGACGCCTTTTGGATCGCCCGTCGTGCCCGAGGTGTACATGATGGCGTAGGGTGTCATGGGCTCGGCCCTTTGCTCTAAGAAAACCTCCGGCCGAGATAGGATTTCCGAGGTCTGGATGATCGGGATGCGAAGACGCCTTGTCTCGGGCTCGAGGTCTTTTAGTAAGGGCAAGCCAGGCTTTTCCGCCACGATAATCGCCTTGAGTATGGGCAGTTTTTCTTGTATTTCCAAAATCGCGCCAAGCAGGTCCGGCGTGGTCACGAGCACCTTGATGCCCGCGTCGTTTAGCTGAAAGGCGAGCTTGTCGCCAACGAGCCTCGGGTCTAGGGGGACGCTGACGAACCCGAGCGTGTTGTTGCCGGTTAGCGTAACCACGAACTCCGGGTAGTTGCGNNGCCTTGGCAAAGCGATGCGCGTTTGCGAACAAACGGCCGTAAGTGACAACCTCCTCGCCCAAATCCCCGTACTCGAACGTTAAAACTGGGAAATCCGGGCTGGATTCGGCCTTCATCTGGACGACGTGGGCGAAGACTACAGGGTTGAGATCGGTCATCGTAAGCCTCTTTGCATCCAAAGATTGATCTGTAAGCTAAGGGGGGAACTGCCCCAATCTTAATTAAGCGTTATCGGTTTCCGTCGAATTGTGGGAATGGCGAAAGCGATGTCTCCTTAAAATTCTTCGAAGTTGCTTAAGTCAATCGTTTTTTGCGCGTGTTGTTAGCGTCGTTTTGCCATTAAGGCTCGCCGTAGATAGCCGTCACTATTCCGCCAATACACAATGGGACTAAATAGGTAATCTCATTCTAAACGTTCTTCGCATCTAGCGCGCATTGGGAACCCTAGGCCTGAATTTGACGTTTGGCTTGAAATTCCCCGAGATAAGCCTGGAGTTTTCCCATAACCTCCTGGTTTTTTGCCTCAAACTCTGGATCCTTGCCGACCTGAGTAAACCTCCAATCAGCCATCCAATCCTTGCTGTGCTTGAGCTTTGGAAGCCCGTCTCCCGGAAACCCTTGGAAAAGGGCCGGAATATTCCGCATGAGCATTTCCTGGATAACGTCGTCCGTATAGGCCCTCTTCATGGACTTCCGATCATAGTAAATGCTAAACCCTGGAGGTCCCATCGTAAGACTAACTACGAGCGATACATCCTGCATATAGCCGAGCAAGAAAGCCCCGACGCCAGTTGATGCCTGAAGGCGATTGTCCACATGATGGTGCCATGCCGCAGCTGCTGCCCAACTCATGGCGATTCCATGATCAATCACCCTTGCCATACATGAGGGTCCCGCAAACAGCGTACCTGCGCCAAAATTCTTTGTAGCATGGCGGTTGAACTCCCCGCACTCACCAAACCCGCAAGCGCCACAATCTTCCCAGCTTACCGGTGATTTTGCGGCATTCACACCGATAAGCAACAAGGTAGGGGGGGTGCCTGCATCCAAGTTCTGCTTGATCGTTTGCGCGTCCCCTTGAACGAACGCGCTGACCTCTCCTAATATCTCCATGACATCTACTATGGGGCGAACATCCACCTCGCCCACGATGATTTTGGTTTTTATTTCCGTACCGGTCAGCTTTGGAGCCTTGAGGGCTGCAAGGGCACAAAGTTTTGCTACCTCAACGACGCTGCCGTGGAGCGCTTCGTAGTTCCCATCAAGAATGGCCATATGAAAACACCTCCGATAGTTAAAGGGGGTAAAGATTAACGGGACAAACCTCATTCTTAATCCGAATCCGACCCGTCAGGCTTTAGGTTTCCGGAGGAGCCTTTTTTTGCTAAAAACCCTGTCTTGTAATCATACCAGTACACCTGACGGAGCGTGGGATAGGTTCTTCGGATGTTGTCTATGACCTTGTCAAGAGAGAAGGCGTGGTAGTTGGGCAAGACATCAACAAAAGGATTCTTGGCCTGCGCAGCCACAGGAATGCCTACGGCGACTTCGGAACGCTTCAGATAGCCCAATTTCACCGCAGCCAGCCCCACACTTAGCATTGGCTTGGCATCGACCAGCAGGCTGTTGGCAACAAGCAAGGCACTCCCCACAGCCTCGCCCATGTCGCTAACGCGGCACATGCATAGTGGACCTCGAAAGTGGGCTTCTTCAGGAGAATCCGGCCGTGGGGACTCTACCGGGTCGATAATCCCGGCAGTCGTTTTACGCTTGTCATAGAGAAAGTTGCAGTTCGGAGCGGCAGAGCAAAGCCCACAACCCACGTCCATGGGGGTATCGTAGGCCCTGTAATTTCCGATCAGCACGATGGAGTCGGCCTCTCGGACCATCACTGCCTCCGTTCGAAAGACCTCCCTCAGCCGAGGACTTTCATTTAACAGGGCGATTTCTTCCATTTTTCTCGCTATCCTCTCCTGCTCGTCCTCACCATAGACAAGGGCGGCCTCAACCTGGGGAATGCCCCCCATCACCGGAGCACTGAAGGCGGCGTTCAGCATAAGCTTCGCGGAAACAAGAACGTTCTCTTTCCTTGCAAGGTCCTGTGGCGAAGTTTTTGGCCATTCGTCAAGGTAGACATAAGGCATGCAAGCCTCCTTTAAGGTTGTTTGAGGTTATTTAAGTCAATCGTCCTTGGCGTGTTCCACTGGGATTTTAGCCTGTACTTTTCGACGCGCTGGGTTGGGGTTTTAGGGAGCTCATCCAAGACTTCTATGTATCTTGGCACCCAGAACTTTGGCAAATTGACCTGGCACCAAGAAAGAAACTCCATAGGGGCGAGGACTTCTCCCTCCTTGAGAACGATGCAGGCTTTGATTTCATCCTCACCCAGCTCGCTCGGCACGGCAATACAGCCGACTTCGGCGATCTTGGGATAGTTAAGGATGGACTTTTCGAGTTCCCAAGAGGAGATGTTCTCGCCTCGCCTTCGGATGGCATCCTTGATGCGATCGAGAAAGAAGAACACCCCCTCCTCGTCTTTGAACCCTAAGTCCCCCGTATGGAACCAAAGATGCTGCCACGCTTCAATCGTTTTCTCGGACATCTTGTAGTAGTTCAGGTGCATGGCGAAGGGAAGCTTCGGCCTCGAAACGATCTCGCCTGGCTTGCCTGCCCCCAGGATCCTACCGGTTTGGATGTCCATAATGGCGATCTCGGCAAAAGGCGTCTCCTTGCCCATCGAGCCTATCTTAAGCCTACCCTCGAGTCTGTCTTGAAGGCTCCAGAGTGCCACGATGCTGTTCTCGGTTAGCCCATACCCTTCAACGAAGCGGACTCGGAAGCGCTCTTCGGCTGCACTAAAGATTTCCCTTGGCACCGGTGCGCCGAAAGCCACCCGCACCCGATGCGTCTTCTCGTAATCCGAAGGCGGCTGCTTGAAGAGCAAATGGAGAATCGTTCCCAGAAAGTTAAACTCGGTCGCTTTATAACGGACGACCTCTTCCCAGAAACGTGAAGCGCTGAAACGTTCACTAAGTGCGAACGAGGCCCCTGCAATCATCGCCGGCAGCATCGAGAGTACCAGGGCATTGGCGTGGAACAGGGGCAGGCAGGTGTAAATGATGTCTTCTTGGGTGTATCCGAGGTAGTCCTGGATGAGGAATCCGCTGTAAAGGCCAAACCCATGAGGTAAAAGGCACCCCTTGGAGGGGCCTGTTGTTCCAGAGGTGTAGATCATGACAAGCGGATCACCTAGAGTAGGGATATCGCTTGGGCCGTGAAAAGCTCCCGATTCCAGCAGCTCATGAAAACGAAGCCACTTACCTCCCCATAAGCCGTCGGCGCTTTCGAGTTTTGCTTTCCTTTCCACAGCCACGACACATTCGACCCCGGTAAGCCGTTCTTTAACCTGGCCTAGGGTGGAGATAAGGCTGGCATCTGTGATCACCAACCGGCTCTCGGATTGAACAATGGGATAAACGAGCGCCTCGCCCTTGAAGGCGGTGTTGACCGTGACGGCAACGGCCCCAAGCTTCGCCAGAGCGAAGAAGGCTATAAGCCATTCGGGAGAATTAAAAAGGTACAACACGACATGCGTGCCCTTCTGGACGCCCAAATGCTGTAAACCCGCCGCGCATACATCGGCCAGTCCGTTAAACTGGGCATAGCTTATCTTTTCGTTTTCAAAGAGAAGAAAGGGCTTTTCGCCATACTCCTTGGCCCTCTTGTGGAGTAAGGCTGCCACGCTTTGGGTTTCCTGGGCAAAGTCCCCATAAGCTTCGGTCGTCTTCGGCATTCTTGGCCTCTTTATCGAAAGCTTCTTATACGTAATGTCATAAAACCTTTCCTTCTTTTCATGAGACCATGCTTTAATTCTTGAGTCAATATGAATTATAAACAAGTTTACTAAATCTTCATGGATTAAGAAAAGAGAAAATAAA
>DDYN01000057.1 GCA_002347965.1 Nitrospirae bacterium UBA2233
CCAGAGACCCCAGGTGGGGTAGGGTCGTCGAGGGGTTTGGCGAAGACCCTTTCTTGGTATCCGAGCTCGGTTCCTCTATGGTCCGCGGTTACCAGAGCGAAGACCTATCCGAGGCGGGGCGCATCCTGGCGACGGCCAAGCACTTCGTAGCATACTCCGAGACAATGGGCGGGCGCGACTATTCGCCCGCCGACATTGGGTCACGAACGCTGATGGAGGTGTTCCTTCCGCCGTTCGAGGCGGTCGTCCAAGCGAGGGTCGGCTCGGTCATGACGGCATTCAGCGAGATCAACGGTGTCCCGATGACGGCCAACGCCGCGCTCGTTAGGGATTACCTCAAGGGGGCGCTCGGGTTTCCTGGGCTGGTAGTTTCCGACTGGGCCTCTATCCGGATGCTCTACGATACCCAGTTCGTGGCGGACACGCCCAAAGAGGCCGCGCTACAAGCGATCGAGGCGGGCGTGGACATGGACATGGCGACTGAGACTTACCTAGGTAACCTTGCCGGCCTCGTACGCGAAGGCGTTATTCCGGAGTCCTTGGTTGACGAGGCCGCAAGGCGCATCCTCAGGGCGAAACTCGAGCTCGGCCTGTTTGATGACCCCTACGATGCGATACGGCCGGAGGGCTTAAATACCCCCGAGCACCGCGCGCTGGCGCTTGAGGCGGCCAGAGAATCGCTCGTGCTGCTAAAAAACAAAGACATCCTGCCGCTTCGATCCTCGAAGCGTATCGCCGTGATCGGGCCGTTGGCCGATGCCGCTCAAGACCAGCTAGGCGGCTGGAGCGCCCCCCAACCCAAAGAGAACGTGGTTACGGTGATACAAGGGATCGAGCGCAACGCTCCCCCTGGAACGAACGTTACTCATGCCAGGGGCGCGCTCGTTCAAGCAGAAGGGGGCGTGGCTGTCCTAGGAGGGGTCACGTCAGGAGAGATGCCCGGACAAACAAACGAAGCCAGCCCCGAGGCGCTCCTTGACGAGGCCGTGTCGGCTGCAAGGCACGCGGACGTGGTCGTGGCTGTCGTGGGTGAGGCCGCCACAATGTCCTCAGAGCCAAACGTGCGCGCTGACCTTGGGCTTCCTGGGGGCCAGCAAGCGCTCCTCGAAGCCATGAAGAAACTCCAAAAGCCGCTCGTGGTTATTCTTATGAATGGAAGACCGCTCGCTATCCCGTGGGTCAAGGACAACGCCGATGCCATTCTTGAGACGTTCTTTCCCGGCGAAGAGGGGGGCAACGCGGTCGCGGAGGTGCTTTTTGGCAAGACGAACCCCTCTGGCAGGCTGACGATGACCTTCCCAAGGGCTGTTGGCCAGGTGCCAATCCACTACAACCACCACCCTCAAAAGAACTGGGACCACGAGACCTTTGGCGAGGGCCGCTACATTGACCTTGAAGACGAGCCGCTCTTTTGGTTTGGAGATGGAATGAGCTACACCCGATTCAGCTACGCCAACCTGTCGCTGCAGCAAGCCCCGGAGGCTCTTCTGGCACGTTTCGACTTGCAGAACACGGGCGGCCTCGAAGGATCCGAGGTGGCGCAGCTCTACGTTTCGATGCACGGCGCCAGCGTTGTCCGGCCAGATAAAGAACTCAAGGCCTTCCAGAAGGTTACGCTTGCTTCCGGCGAAAAACGCACGCTTACGTTTCGCGTCCCCTGGGGGCGGCTTGCCTACTACGGAAAGGGCTACAAAAGGCTCATCGAGGCAGGAGGTCTCGATGTCCTCATCGGCCGTTCGGCAAACGAGGTTGTCCTTTCTGGAACCGTAACGCTGGAGGAAGGCTGGAAAGACCCAAATACACAGGCCGCCTTGCCCCTCTTCAAGCCTTTCTTGCTAAGACGCTAAAAGGCCGACTGCAAGAGGAGCTTTAAGGTGTTTGCCGTTTGCTGGGAACGTTTGGCCTGAGTGGAGAGCTCGTTCAGGAGCTGCTGCATGGCGTTTGGGTCCTGCAGAACCGAGGCGAGTTGCGGGTTGGCCTGGACTGCGGCCTGGAATTTCTGAACGGCTTTGATAACGCCGGGATCATTGAGGATCGTTTCCATGGCCTGTGCGTACTGTTGAACAAATGGGTTTTGAAGCGCGGCACCGAGCTGGTCGAGACTCTGGACATTCTGAAGGCCTTGGATTGCCTCGAGCGCTTTGGGGTTCGAGGAGAGCTCGTTTAGCGTCGAAAGGGGTCCTTGCAATGAGGGGTTGGAAAGCGCGGTACTGAGCTGATTCAAGGCCTGGACCACGTTCGGATCCGACTGGAACTCCTCGAGAAGCGTTTTGGCCTGAAGCGGCAGCGCGACCCAAAACAGTAAAAAGAACGTAACCATCGAGAACTTTCGCATCGCCTTTCCTCTTTATCGTTGTTTTTTTATGTTTTGCCCTTAATCGTCATTCTAACCGATCATGCTAGGTTAAATAAACCTGCAGCGGAACTGTCAAGGTTAAAAACGGCCGATAAAATGCATTACCATCTTCCCACCAGAAGGGTTCTTGGCCGTGTGCGGCAGAAACCCGTTTCAACGGTTCTTTTTGCACCGGAAAAAACGAACGAGGAGTTCCGCGGCCCTGTCCTTCTCCACCCCTTCCGAGACGGCCAGTCTGTGCGGCAAGAACGCCTGATCGTGAAGGCAATAGAGCGAGCCCAACGCGCCCGTTTTGAGGTCCTTGGCGCCGTAGACGACCCTTGCCACCCGGGCTTCTAACAGCGCACCCGCGCACATCACGCAGGGCTCTTTCGTAACGTAGACGCACGCACCCGAAAGCCTCCAGTTGCCTTTTGTCCTGCAGGCCATTCGAAGCGCGACTATCTCGGCATGCGCCGTCGGGTCGAGGCCGGCCTCTTTTTGGTTCCAGCCAAACCCTAAAACCTTCCCGCCCAAGACAACGAGCGCTCCTACGGGAACCTCGTCATCAAGCATGGCTCTTTTGGCCAGCGCAAGGGCAAAGTTCATGTAGAGCGTATCGTCTAGGCGGGGGAAGGCGTAAGGCTTCATCGCGTCGTCAATAGACGGCAAGCAGCCCTTCTTTTCTGGCTTTTCGCTCAAAGTGCCAAAACGCGAAGACCCCGACCGTAAGGTAGATGAGCGCGTTCGCTAAGCACCTTAGCATCCCCACGCTCAAGAACACGTCTTGCAAGGGGGTATTGTTGACGAGCAGGCGCTGGATCAGTGCCACCCCGTCCGTCATCGGCAAGAAAAGGGCAAGCGTCTTGAGGGCCTTTGGAAGAACGTCCAGCGGAACGAGCGCGCCGGTAAGGAACAAAAAGGAGGTGCGCACAATCGAGGTGACTGGCCCGATCCGCTTGTACATGAGCGCGAGCCCCCCAAACAGCAGTCCCAGCCCGAAAAGCCCCGTCAGCGTGACTGCAAGAATGACAAGGGCGGGCAACACGCGCGGGGCGAGCCGGATGCCCGTGGTCGCCATTCCTAACCCTATGAACAGCGCAAGGAACAATAGCTCGTAAAAACCCTTGATAAGCGCCCGGACGCAGAGCATCGTAAGCGGGGCGTGCGGCATAAGCCAGACCGCTTCGAGCACCCCCATCTGGCTGCCGTAGGCGATGTCATCGCTGACGACGCCTAAGGCCATGAGCGAGAAAAGCCACATCGCAAACCCGACGAGCTGGTAGGCGCTCAGGTTCATCATACCGAGTGCGCCGAGCCGTTCTACGCCGCCGCCAAGGCTTTTGGACACGAGGAACAGCACAAGAAAGAAGGCGTACACCGTAAAGAGCCTAACGCCCACCTCCACGGAGTAGCGTTTGGCGAACAGGTACTCCCGGTACATCTCGGCCTTAGCCAGGTTACTCAACTCAGACATCCTACCCATCGCCCTTTTTTCCTCCGAGGATTTCCATGAACACCTCTTCGAGCGAGCGTTTGAGCTCTTCGACCTTGACGATCTCGGCGCCTTCGGCCTTTAGCCCTTGGAGTACGCCAAATAGCCCCTCGCCGTTTTTTACCCGCACCCTCATACGGACAAGGCCGTTTACGCCGCCGGTTTCGTGCTCATCTAGGTCGGGTTCTATCCCGAGGGCGGCGAGGGGCTGGGTTCCACGGGAAAATAATGGAAGGCCCTGAACTGTCACCATGAAGTTCTGCCCCTTAAAATATCCCATCAGTTCAGGCGTCGGGGCATCTGCGAGGATTCTCCCCTGTTGTAGAATGAGGATTCTGTCGCAGAGCTCCTGGGCCACTTCCATCTGGTGGGTCGAAAGAAGGATGGCCTTTTGAAACTCTTTGGCAAGACGAACAATACGTTGCTTGAGATCCCTTAAAGATTCGACGTCCAACCCTTGAGTCGGCTCGTCCAAAAGAAGAACATCCGGGTTGCCGAGTAGCGTTACGGCAACGCTTAATTTCTGGCGCATCCCCTGCGAGAGAAACCTAACGGGCACGTCGCGCTTGCCTTCTAGCCCCATAAACTGGACGAGCCTGTCGATGTCTTCACGAAGGGCAGGGCCAGGGACGTTCTTGAGCATGCCAAAGTACTTGAGGTTCTCGACAACCGTAAGCGGCCAAAAAATGTGTCGATGGCCTTCGAGCAGGACGCCCATCCTGGAGAGTGCTTGTTTGCGGGTTTGCTCGAAGGGCCTGCCGAAGGCGAGGACTCGGCCTTTGTCTGGGTATACAAGGCCGCAAAGGATCTTGATGAGGGTCGTCTTGCCGGCGCCGTTTGGGCCCAAAAGGCCTGCGACTTCGCCCTTTTTAAGCCCTAAGCCGACATTCAGAAGGGCGTTGACGACCTGCTTTTTCCGGCCTTTTGTACGAAATGTTTTACTGACGGCTTCGAGTGCGAGCGGAAGCGAAGCGTCCATTTATGACTGTTTCTGCTCGGCTTGCGCCTGTTGCTCGTCCCAGTGGCCGAAAAACGTGACGTGCAGGTTGCGCATGAAATGAACGAGCGTTACCAGGAACAAAGAGCCCGTCGAGGCGTAGAGCACGCCTAGCGTCAATGAAAACACGAAAAACTCTGCCCATCTAACGGGCAGCTCGATGAAGTAACGGAAGTGCATTATCGTGAAGAAGGCGGCAGTGATAAGGATGCCCAAAGAGAGGTTCGAGAACATTTCAACCAAAGCCCCTTGAACGATCGCCCTCCAGAGTACTTCTTCAAAATAGGCCATCAAGAGGTAAGAGAGCGCTACTCCGGGCCTTTCCCTGTAAAAGCGCAAAAACGCCTTTCCTTCCCGGAAATAGGCGACCACTTCCTTTGGTGTTACGCGGGTCGCGAGCGAAGACAGCGCGTAAAGCCCGTATCCTAGGGAGATTCCTAGGGCGGAATAAAGAAGCAAGAAGGGCCAGGCAAGACCACTCCCCGAACTTGCATGGCCCTGCCAAAGGCCGGTTGCGAAAAGGGCAAGCTGCGCTACACCGACCAGCAGGCCAAGCCTGCCGCTTGTCCCGTAGTCCAGGGCGATCAGGACAAAAAGTGCGGCAACAATACCCTCCACCACGGCGTAACGCTTAAAAGGGGCCTAGTAGTAAGAAACCCCCGGCGCTGGAGCGGCTGGGGTTTCTACGGGCGCTCCACCCTTTTTACCCCCCTCTTGAGGCGCTCCGCCGCCTAATCCAGCGGAACCCGCCTGAGTTCCCGTAGCGATGCACGGGCCTTTTTTGCTTTTTTTATGAAGCATACAGCCTTAGTCCTTCTTGGTTGATTTGTTTTAGTGAGGGTAAATGGTAACAGGGGAGCAAGCTGGGCCTGTCCCTACGGCCTGCTGCTCGGGTTCCAACCCGGCACCCTTCTTGCCGCCGCCGGACTGAAGCAGCCCGCTTGCCAGCTCTGCTCCTCGTTTGGTCATTCTACGTACGCGCGTTTCCATCGGATGCCTCCTATGTTGAGGGGTTTGTCGGTTAGTAGCCGCCCGCTTTTTTGTATTCGAGAGTTCTAGTGATTGGATTCATAGAAGAAGCAGACGCGTCGGCCAATCTTGGGGCCCTGGGGAAGGTCCGCTTCGTTACCGGGGATGCCGTAGGCAATGTTTTTGCCATACCAAACCACCCTTTTCTTGTAAGGTATGATTTATCCTAAAGCGTTACAGGAGTCGTTGTCAAGAAGCCGTCTTTGTTGAGGCCGTTAAATGCGTTAATAGTGTGTTGCTCCTTCAACGGGGTTGGCACCGTGGAGTCGATCGGTATCGACTGACACCGGTTAGACGGTTGGTTATCGTCGCTCCGGCTTTACCGTCCCGCAATGCCTGTAAGTCGTCATCCGGCTAACCCTGCCTTTGCCCCGATCGTTACTTCAAGATTGCCAATGGCCTCGTGTTATCAAAAAAATCTGGTTATTCCTTCGTTGCTTATTCTTTTTCCGTCCAGTCCCGGCAAAGGGCTTCTGCTTGCTCCAAAACAAGTTCGGTGGCGTGCATCTGCTTGTCCGGCGGATAGCCGTATCTTCGAAGAATGCGCTTGATTATCACCCGCATCTTGGCCCGGACGTTTTCTCGGACGCTCCAGTCGATGGTGATGTTATTGCGCACCGCCTTGACCAGTTCTTGGGCAATCAGCCTTAGCGTCTTATCGCCGAGGACGGCCACTGCGCTATCGTTGACCTCCAGCGCGTCGTAGAAGGCTACCTCATCATCCGTCAGCCCCAGTTTCTCGCCTCGCTGGTTGGCCTCGCGCATCTCCTTCGCCAAGGCGATCAATTCCTCGATCACCTGGGCTGTCTCGATGGCCCGGTTATGGTATTTCTTGATGGCATACTCAAGAAGCTCTGCGAACGACCGGGCCCGGACGACGTTCTTTCTGCTGTGTGCCTTGATCTCGCCTGCCAATAACTTGCGCAGCATTTCGACTGCCAGGTTTTTATGCGGCATGCCGCGCACTTCCGCCAGGAACTCATCGGACAGCACCGAGATGTCCGGCTTCTTCAGCCCGGCCGCTGCGAAGATGTCGATGACCTCATCTGAAGACACCGCCTTCGAGACGATCTGCCGGATGGCATGCTCGATCTCTTCCGGGCTACGGCGCCCCTCAAACGCGCTTTTGGTCAGTGCGGACCTCACGGCCTGAAAAAAAGCCACGTCGTCTCTAATCTCCAGTGCTCTCTTATGTGGAACGGCCAGCGCAAACGCCTTTGACAATTCGCCAACCGCCTTCACCAGCCGGTTCTTGCCGTCATCCTGGGCCAACACGTGTTCCTGCGCCGCCGGAAGCAGCGCAAGCCTTTCCTGAGACCCGCCGGTTTTCCAATTCGACCAGTCGAAGCCGTGGAAAATACCGCAACAGACCTCATAGTGCTCCAGCATAGCAGCTACGGCTTCTTCCTGGTCGATGGTTGTCCGGCCCTTGCCACCGCTCTGGGTATAGTGGGCCAAGGCTTGCTTGAGCTGGTCAGCCAAGCCCAGATAATCCACCACAAGACCGCCGGGCTTGTCCTTGAAAACACGGTTCACTCTGGCGATGGCCTGCATCAATCCGTGGCCGCGCATCGGCTTGTCTATATACATCGTGTGAAGACACGGCGCATCAAAGCCCGTCAGCCACATGTCGCGGACGATCACCACCTTGAACGGGTCTTTGGGGTCCTTGAAGCGCTTTGCCAGCTCCTCGCGGCGAGGCTTGTTACGGATGTGGCCCTGCCAATCCGGTGGGTCCGAGGCCGAACCCGTCATCACGATCTTGAGGGCTCCCGCACCATCATCATCGCGATGCCAGTCCGGACGGATTGCCACGATGGCCTGGTAGAGCTCGACACAGATGCGACGGCTCATGCAAACGATCATCGCCTTACCGTCCATTACCGAAAGGCGTTGCTCGAAGTGTTGCACCAGGTCCTCGGCAATCAGCTTCAGCCGCTTCTCCGTGCCGACCAATGCCTCAAGTTGTGCCCACTTGGTCTTGAGCCGCTCCTTGTGCTCGACCTCCTCGCCCTCGGTAGCCTCCTCAAACTCCTCGTCCAGCAAGGGTCGGACAGCCTCATTCAATTCCAGCTTCGCCAGGCGGCTTTCGTAGTAGATCGGAACGGTCGCCCCGTCATGCACTGCACGCTCGATGTCATAGATGCTGATGTAGTCGCCGAAGACCGCACGGGTGTTTCTATCAGTCAGTTCGATGGGGGTGCCGGTGAAACCGACGAACGAAGCGTTCGGCAGTGCCTCGCGCATGTGCCGGGCGAAACCGTCGATGAAATCGTATTGGCTGCGGTGCGCTTCGTCGGCGATGACAACGATATTATCGCGGTCCGAGAGCAACGGGTGTTGCTCTTCGTCATCGAATGGAAAAAATTTATGGACCGTTGTGAAAACGACGCCACCGGAGGCGGTCGTCAAAAGCTCTCTAAGGTCCGCCCTGCTTTGAGCCTGCTTAGGCTGCTGGCGAAGCAATTCGTGGCAGCGCGCGAATGTGCCGTACAGTTGGTCGTCCAAGTCGTTGCGGTCGGTGATCACAACCAGCGTCGGGTTTTTCATCGCCGGGTGCAGCACAACCCGCCCGGCGTAAAACGCCATCGTCAAGCTCTTGCCAGAGCCCTGCGTGTGCCACACCACACCGATGCGCTTGTCGCCGCCTGTACCGGCAGACCGGAGGGTTGCATCCAGCGCCACATTCACCGCGTGATACTGGTGATACCCGGCCATCTTCTTGACGAGAACGCCGCCGCCCGCATCCTCAAACACGATAAAATGCCGGATCAGGTCTAGGAACCGTCGCTTCTTAAACACACCCTCGAGCAGCACCTGAAGCTGAAGCGACTGAGGGTTTGCCAGCTCTTCACCCTCGATGGTCCGCCAGGGCATGAACCGCTCCTTCTCGGCTGTCAGCGTACCTATCCGGGCCTGTACACCGTCCGAGATGACCAACGCTTCGTTGAACGAAAACAGCGAGGGAATCTCCTCTTTGTAGGTCTGAAGCTGATTGAAGGCCAACCAGATGGTGGCGCTTTCGGCGGCAGCATTTTTAAGCTCCATCACTACCACTGGTAAGCCGTTGATGAACAGCACCACGTCAGGCCGGCGTTCGTGCTTATTTTCGACCACGGTAAACTGATTCACCGCCAGGAATTCGTTGTTCTGTGGCTCTTCGTAATCGATCACACGGACCAGATCGCCACCGATGGAGCCATCGGCCCGTTGGTACTCCACCGGTACGCCTTCGACCAGGTACTTGTGAATCGCATGGTTGTTTGCAACCAATGACGGCAAATCCGACCGGGTGAGCTTGCAGAATGCTTCATCCAGTGCATCCGGTGGCACCACCGGGTTCAGCCTCTGAAGCGCCTGCCAAAGACGGCGTTCGAGAACAACCTGTCCGTAGTGATCACGCTCGGCCATCGCTTCACCCGGAGCAATCTCTGGACCTGGCAGTATCTGATAGCCCAGCCCCTCCAGCCAGCCCAACGCCACAGATTCGATCTCCGATTCAGTCAGATACGCCATGGTTCATTCCCCATTCGTTGTTGGGGGCAGGCCCCGTGCTCGCTGAACCGTGGGAAAGCGCCTTGCCCGCACGAGCGCATCCAGCCCGGCACGCCCACGCGCCCAGGTCAGCAGCTCGGGGTTGACAGGGATGCGGGTCATGCCAGCAAGGCCTCGATACCATCCACAAAAACCTGAAAGCTCCGGGAGCGATTCTGCTCGACATTCATATGGGGAGCGATCCGCCGCGCGGTGTCGATCTTGGGATAACCGCTTTTGTAAATCCCATGTTTCTTGAGAAAACGATGCAGCGCCTCCCAGGATCCGCCATTATCGGGATTTCTAAAAATGCCAGTGGTGGCATAGATGACGGGCAGGCTGGTGAACGCTTTGCGCAGGGCCGCCGGATCACCGATGAACCAGGACTCCAGTTCCTCGATGACGATACGATTGACGACCAGAAACCGTCCATTGGTATCAGGGACGGACTTCGTCGCCAGCTCCGCGCTCATCGCTGCCTCCTCGAGGAGGCACTTGAGCACCTCGCAGTCGTCATTGTCGCGATCCACCAGCACCACCATACGCAAGTTCTCGCCCCGGCTGATGCGCTGGCGGTAGGCGGCCAGGCGCTGTGGAAGCGCTTTGAGTAGCTTGTACTTGATGCCTAGGTTGATAAGTTTCCATTGTGCACGCTCACCAATTAGCCGCGGCAGCAGATATTTCAACGCTTCCTCGGCGAATTGTTCTTCAACCAGGAACTCAATCCGCATCACTTAGCAGCCCTCATCGAGAGGGGGTCGCCGGCAGCGAAGTGGCCCTCCATCCAGAGTTCGCCTAGCGTGGCCCCTTTGTCGATGAAGTTTTTAATGCCGGGCATGTCGGCGACCCGGTGCACCCGGGTATAGCCGTCGGCAGCGCGGTCCAGCACCCACACCTCCTCCGGTCGCAGCGGATCGATGAAAAACGGCGAGTGGGTGGTGACGATCAATTGGGTGCGCTCCGCCGCCTGCTCGCATTCCTCGGCCAGTTCCGCCAGCAGGCGAGGGTGTAGATAGTTCTCCGGCTCTTCAATGCCCACCAGTTGCGGCGGGTCTGGATCGTAGAGCACCGTCAGGTAGGCCAGCAGCTTGAGGGTGCCGTCGGAGGCGAAGCGCGACAGCACCGGGGTGGAAAAGGGCGCATCCTTGACCAGCAACAACAGGCGGCTGTCCTGCAAGACCTTGGCCTGTACCTTCTCGATACGGGGAATGCGCCGCCGCAGGGTTTCGAAAATCTGCTCCAGCCGCTCGGGGTGTTGCTCCCGTAGGTACTGGATGACATTGGGCAGGTTGTCTCCGGTTGGAGAAAGCCGCTCCTCTGCACCCGCCTCCGGGTTACCCCGGGCAGCGTCCGCCGAGAGATGGGAGAGATGCCAGCCGGTGATGAAATTGCGCAGCGCGATGACGCGCGGGTTTTCTGCCAGCGTGCCCAGGGTGTTGACCGCCAGCACATCCGGACCGGAAAGGGGTTTCTCGATACGTGTGTCGCTGGCTTCCGGAGCTTCACCGGTGATTACCTTGCCCTGACCGTATCGGTAGTCCAAGAAACGAAAAGGCTTGCCACGGGATCCCCTCCGCCACTGCAGCCACTCTTCGGCCACCACCGGCTTCCCGGCTTACTCAACAATAGCCAAGTGATAGGTGATCAGCGGGGTGCCGGGCCGTTCACGGTACTGGAGTTCGATGACGATGGAGCCGTCCTGATCGCGGCTGCGCAACTCGCGGAATCGGCCACGTCGGTCCCAGGCCTTGCGCAGGCCGTCAGAGAAGCACTCAGCGAGGAAGGCGAACACATCGAACACCGTGGACTTGCCGCTGCCGTTCGGCCCCAGCAGCACGGTCAGCGGCGTGATCTCTTCCAGGGTGATGTCCTTCAGTGTCTCGTAATTCTGGACATGCAGGCTTTTGATGCGCGGCGGCTGTGTGTTGGGAGTCATAGGGCGTTCTCCAGAAATTTTTCGGCATCCTCGATGCGCAACTCGCCGGAGATCAGCTTGGGCAGCAGGGTGTCACGGAGCTGGGCGAGGGTGCGGGAGTCTTCGGTATTGTTCCTGACCTTATCATCCAAGGCGCCACAAACCCTTTCGTAGAAATCTATCAGCCTTTGATCTGGCTCAACGAATGGCAGAACCTCAAACTGCTTTCTGTTTATCGCACCAAACACTGTCCCAGTATGTTCAAATTGTTTCAATTCTTCTTGCAGTGACCATATTGCGTGGTATGTGAATGACCTCGCCCCGGAAGCGTGCCGGACAGCAGCTACACCGCGACCTATACAGCACTTCTCCCAAGCCAGATTTATGTCTCCAACCGGTGCGCGAACACTCACCAAGGTGTCTTCGGCGTTTGCAATCCTTGTCGGCGCTGAACAGTACTTCCTATTTTCCGGGTAGCGAAATCCGAAGTCCGTCTTGCCCTGAAAAAATGGCAAACCATCGCCAATGTCGTTGTATGTGTCGCCGGGAGGTGACTGCCCCATCGTTAAGCTGAAGCACTCACCAACCTTTTTTCTCTCCCACCCCTCCGGCTTGCCCTCGTCGTCAAGGCGGTCGGGGAAAAGCTGCCAGAGCTCGTCGGGGAGGTAGGGCTCACGGCCTTCCATCTTGGCGCGGATGGGGCCGAAGTCGACGAACCAGTCCTTGAATAGGGCGCGGGCCATAGCCTCCAGGGTCTGGTTGCGGCGACGGTTAAGTTCAATCTTATCATCCAGCGTGCCCAGGATATGAGCGATGGCGCGCTGTTCGGGGAGCGGTGGCAAATCAATCTCAAAACGACCGAAAGCTGACTTGCTCAAGATCGGTTGAGCCGAACCACCGGCGGAACCGCAGATTTCCGATTTCCTTGTACTAAGGTTGTAGTAAACAAAAAGTGGTGAATCATCCGTCTCAATGATGATGCTGTTGATTTGCTGGTTGGTTACGCAATCGGTCCCGGCCAATGCAGCCTTGCCCATATCGGAGCCAATGCAGGACACCATGACTGCATTCTTTGGAATCGCAGCGTTTTTCACCAACGATCGGCCGGATGTGGACAAGGTCCTTGCCGTGGTCGAGATGGTGCGAGCGCCATTCATGTCTGATGGCGTAATGAAAGGAATATTTCCCCCGAAAGCATCAACAGCGCTTGATGGCGGCGTCTTTCCTGTCACGATGCGACCAAGCTGGTTGAGTGTCTTCGTCTTCCACTCACCCTCCATACCCAAACCCCCCCCTAGATTGACCTTGATGGCCGCATCCTGCCTCACCACTTCGGCCTGCCACCACCCCACCTCAGCCAACAAATTCACGCGCCGTCCAAATAAATGCACGCGTGCATTTCGCGTGTATTTGCGTGCTTTTCTAACGCTCATTTCGGTGCCTTTCGGTAAGCAACGCTCCGTCCACGTTCACCTTCGCGAACGACAAGACCTTGCTGTGCCAACCGATCGAGCAGCCGGTAGGCTTGCGGGCCTGTAATCCGGCACAACTCCGTCGCCTCGCGCCGGGTGATCCGTCCGTGCTTTTCCACGTACTGCAATACCATCTGCTCCTGCTGTAGCGGCTCGAAGCCTCGCTGCCGAACGTAGCCCGCCTTGTCGTCCAGCAGACGATAGAGCGCCGCGGACAAATGCCATGTGCGGCCTTTCTTTTGACCGCGCTCTTCCACCAGACCCGTCTCCACCAGGCGGTGCAGCACGCCGCGCCCGTCGGATTCCGGCTTCTGGACGAGCCGGGCCGCCTCCTCGGTGGTCAGTTCGCGCGTTTGCCACAAGGCGTTGAGGATAAGTAGTTCGTCGAGCGCAAGATCGCGCCCTTGCTGGGCTTCGGTGACCAGTAACCGCACGAAATCGAGATTGGCCGCTCCACCCGGGATAACGACGCTTACCGTGGCTTCGTTGCTGCGTGCGTAGGACGGCGCCGGACGGCCGTTGCGCAACTGTTCATAGAAGATGGTGTCGATGCCGCGCGCGGTGCGCTCGACGATGCCGGCGCGCTTGAAAGCGTCGGCGAGCAAGGGGTTACGCGGGCGTGGCGCGGTGACGAGCAAGTTATCCAGCCGCACGCCTTCGGGAAAGCCGCCGGGGTTGGTGATCTCGATGTGATCGCTGTACCACTGAAAATGCACGGCTCCTAGGCGGAGATAGTCGCGGTGGATGAGCGCGTTGGCCAGCGCTTCGCGCAGGGCGCGCTCGGGATAGTCCGGCACACCCACGCGCAGCAGCCCGACCATCAGCTCCTGCTCGCGATTGCGCGCGCGGATGCGCGCTTCGATCTCCTCCACGACTCGCAGGAGAGGCCAGCGAAAGAAATCGTTGACCTCCACGTCGAGCCCGCGCAGCACCTGGAACGCGACTTCATGCGCAGGGACGAAGCGGCGCAGCGCATCTTCCTTTCCAAACAGCAGCAGCGCCGCGAGGCGCACGCCGTACACGCTGCCATTAGCCTCCACCACGCCCAGCGCCTTGGCGAGCTCCAGATCCGGCAGCACTAGCAGGCTTTCGTCGCTGCGGCCACGCCGCTCGCGTACGCTGCGCCGGAAGCGCTCGAACTCCAGAGGGTCGAGGTTCTCCCAGCGCGCCTCGGCGACGAGTTGAGCCGATGGATCGAGCAACCTCCGGCCGGATTGCAGCGACTGTACGGCGTAGGCGTCCATCGGCACGCAGGCGGGTTTGCCATCACCGCCTATCACGCGCCGCAGAAACACACCGTCGGCAGTCGCCACCGGTTGCTGCTGGGGCGGTATTTCGATGACCAGTACCGTCGCATCGTTCACCTTCACTGTTTGGACTTGCACCGATAAGGAAGGTCGGGTACGACTCGCGACCAGGGCAGCAAGCCGGTCAAGATCAGTGGTTGTGCCGTGTCTGGGGTGTGCGCCGGTGATCCGGCCATCATCCTCGACGCCAATGAGCAAACGACCCGGCTCGCCGTCGGACCTGTTGGCTAAGCATGCGACAGCCTCAACGAGGTCACGGTCGTTAAGCGAACAGCGCTCCTCGCCCTTGAACTCGACAGCCAGTGTTTCACCCCTCGTAATCAGGCGCTGAAGTGCATCGGGTGTCATGCCAAATCTTCCCTATGCTTTCTCGAAACGGTGTGTGTCTTTATTCAACGCTGCGTTTATCACAGTTGGGGGCGTGCCTCATGTTCAACGCACCGTTCAAAACCCAAGCGCCTTTAGGTTGGCCTTAATGGCTGCGTCGAGCTTGGCGGCTTCCTGCTGCTGCTCGCGCCACTGGCTTGTCAGGCGCTGCATCTTCTCCTCGAATGGCTCGTCATCGTCTTCGATATCGGCCGCACCGACATAGCGGCCAGGGGTGAGCACATGGCCGTGCTGGCGGATTTCCTCTAGGTTGGCTGATTTGCAAAAACCGGAGATGTCTTTGTATGCCCCCTCACCCCGACCCTCTCCCAGTGGGAGAGGGTCGGGGTGAGGGTCAACGGTACACCAGGCGTGGTAGGTGTCGGCGATCCTGCGAATGTCCTCCTCGGTCAGTTCACGGTGGGTGCGATCCACCATCACGCCCATCTTGCGGGCATCGATGAACAGCACCTCGCCACGCCGGTCACGCAGGCCCTTTCCGGGGTTCTTGTTGCGGGCAAGGAACCACAGGCAGGCGGGAATCGGTGTGGAATAGAACAACTGGCCGGGCAGGGCGACCATACAGTCCACAACGTCGGCTTCGATCATCGCTTTTCGAATCTCGCCTTCGCCAGACTGGTTGGAGCTCATAGAGCCATTGGCCAGCACCACGCCTGCTGTGCCATTGGGCGCCAAGTGATAGAAGATATGTTGTAACCACGCGAAGTTGGCGTTCCCGGCTGGCGGTGTGCCGAATTTCCAACGCTTGTCGTCTTTGAGTAGTTCCCCACCCCCAATTGGAATCGTTGAAGAACGGATTAGCCAGCACGTAGTCAGCTTTGAGGTCAGGGTGCAGGTCGCGATGGAAACTGTCGGCGTGCTCTTTCCCCAGGTTGCCCTCAATTCCCCGGATGGCGAGGTTCATTTTAGCCAAGCGCCAGGTGGTGTAATTTGATTCTTGACCATAGATGCTAATATTGCCGATTCTGCCTCCGTGGGCCTCGACAAATCTTTCCGACTGGACGAACATACCCCCAGAGCCGCAGCAGGGGTCATAGACCCTGCCACTATAAGGGGCCAGCATCTCCACCAGCACGCGAACGACACAGCGGGGCGTGTAGAACTGGCCACCCTTCTTGCCCTCAGCGCTGGCAAACTTGGAGAGGAAATACTCGTAGACCCGGCCGATGATATCCTTGGAGCGGTTGGCTTCATCCCCCAAGCCGATGGTGCCGATCAAGTCGATCAGCTGACCAAGGCGCTGTTTATCCAAGTTTGGGCGGGCGTAGTCCTTGGGCAGCACACCTTTGAGCGAGGGGTTATCGCGCTCGATGGCGAGCATGGCGTCATCGAAGACCTTGCCGATGGTCGGCTGCTTGGCCACGGATTGGAGATAAGACCAGCGCGCCTCTTTGGGCACCCAGAAGATGTTGGCAGCCCGGTACTCGTCAGGGTCTTCGGGGTCGGCCCCTTGGGCACGGTCCGCTTCGAGCAAGGCATGCTGCTCTTCAAAGGCATCAGAGATGTATTTAAGGAAGATTAAACCGAGTACGACGTGCTTATACTCGGCGGCGTCCATGTTGGAGCGGAGCTCGTCGGCGGCAAGCCAGAGCTTGGATTCGAAACCGAGGTTCGCGCCGTTGTTTTTGGTTTTTGCCATGTCTGATTTCCTGTAAGAGAGCCTTGCCCCGTTTGCCCAGGCCCAGGGCTAGGTCCTCGACCTGTTTGAGCGCCGGCGGCGAGGTCTTGATACAACCGTTCATGGCTGGGTAGGTCACGCCAAACTTGGCCACAAGTTTTCCTTCTTGTTGGCTTAAGTATCGCCGTCGGTCCCCCCTACCCAGGGTCAGGCCTCTAAATACTGAAAATGAATAGGCCAGGGGCTACCATCGCTAAAAAACTAACTCAGGCCCTGGACTAGGAAGGATAAGGATAATATCCACCTTGAGTACCTCCTAGAAGAGCCATACTGCCAAGAAAAGGAATGGCACTTATGAAGGCCAGCAAGAAACTTTCTGTAGACACCCACAAAGAACCAATTAAACCAAGAGTTAGCATGGCTTCTCCTCCCTTACGTTTCCACGCGTTACTCTCACATTTTAACGCAATTCCTTGAGTACTATTTTATCATTTCCTTTATCCGCCTAAGGAGCTTAAGCCTCATCGGCGATGTTCTCCTTGCCGATGCCCAGACCTCCAAGCGCGTCTATGTAGGCCCCGAGAACGGTGTTCTTGCGACCCTTTCCTTTTTGCTCGCGAATTCCTGCCGGCCATGGTCTCACAGCCTACCGTAATCCGGACAAATGATGGCGTGAGCGGCTTGCCCGTGCTTCGTCAACCCTGGAGAAAGAAGGTTCGACATAAGGTCTGCTTGGTGCTCGGCGCACATCCCTAAAGAACCCTGGCTTGGCTGGCAATAGGTATGCTAAATTAAAAGCTGCAATCACAAGACAGTAGGACATCGAAGCCGTGGCCTCAAAACTGTCCTCTAAGGTGCAGCTTATTGCCATAGACTTAGATGGGACGCTTCTTGACGGGGAAGGATCCCTCGATGCAGCGGCCTTGCCCCTTATTTCTAGCATCTTGAGCAGGGGGGCCTGTGTAACCCTGGCTACAGGCCGCGACCCCCATAGCGCAACTCACTTAAGCAGGCCGATCACATGGAGCGCCCCGCTCGTGACCTGCAACGGGGCCGTTCTTTGGGATGTCGGCCGGCAAAGGCCTTTGATTAAGCGCACAATTCCTCTGGAGGCCGTCCGAAGCTGTCTTGGCTGCCTTCCAGAGTTTGGGCTTGTGCCTTTTGTCATGGAAATCACCGCAGACCTCCGCTTCGTCGTCCGGCCAACAACCCAAGACGACAACTTCCACGAAGTCGTCAAACTCTACGCCTCCGGCGATGTTGCCAGCGTAGAATCGGCCAAGGCCGAAATCAAGGCGCTCTTGGACGGCACCATTTACACGACCTCCTCGTTCCACGGCAACTTGGAGGTTTGTCCGGCGGGTGTAAGCAAGGCCTCCGGCCTGGATTCCGTGGCCAAGGCGTTGGGGATCCTGCCCGAAGAAATCGCCTGCATCGGCGATGGAGAGAACGACCTCGAGCTTTTTGGCTACGCGGGAGTCCGCGTTGCGATGGGGAACGCAATCGAGCCGCTCAAGGCCATGGCGGACTTCATTGCGCCCGCCAATACCGAGCATGGCGTGGCGGCGGCCCTCGCTTGGATCTTGTCGGCAACACAACCGTAGAATTTTCTCCTAGCCCCTGTTTCCCGTCTTTACGACAACCATCTCGAAGGGAGTATCCCGTGCTCATACAAAACGTAAGGTCGTCCGGGCAAAACGGAAACGACCTGATGTCTAGGCTTACCTCTAACGCGCTGAAAGTTTTAGAAAAACGCTACCTGAAAAAAGACGAAACAGGAAACGTTGTCGAGACACCATCCGAGCTCTTCGGGCGCGTGGCCGGAGCGATCGCCCAAGCCGAGGAGATATACGGGAAAGACCCGGGGGATGCCTATCCAAGGTTCCTCGAACTCCTGACATCGCTTGATTTTCTCCCGAATTCGCCCACGCTGATGAACGCGGGCAGGCCTTTGGGCCAACTTAGCGCCTGCTTCGTCCTCCCCGTGGAAGACTCGCTGAACGGCATCTTCGAGACGGTGAAGCACGCCGCCCTGATCCACAAATCCGGCGGCGGCTGCATTGCCGGCGATGCTAGGGTCTGGAGCACGTTTTGTGGGCTGGAGCCTATCGAAGTGCTGTTCCATCGGACCACGGCGGACGGCCGCCCGGGCATCCGTCGCGGTTTTGGCGTCGCTTATGACGTGAACGACCTCAACATTCAGACCGCGGCCATGGACCCCGCCACTGGGTCCATGGGGTTGCGCAAGGTTACCCATGTCTGGAAGTTTGATGTCCCGGCTGCAGATCAAATGACGGTCCGAACGCGCGAGGGCACGGTCATCCAGACTAGCGCCTGGCATCCGTTCATGGTGCTGCGGGATACTGGCTTTGCCGAAGTCCGCGCTGATGAGCTCGCGCGAGGGGACGTGATCCTCGGACCGGACCGCCCGGATTCCTACTGGCCATGGTCTGAGTACCGTACGGCAGGCACTCTGACGATCGACCCCTGGATGGGCTGGCTCATCGGCTTTACCTTGGGCGACGGGTCGTTTGACTACGTGCCCTCTCTGAGGCAGTACAGGGTGCGTTGGTTCTCCGGCACCCGCGACGTGCTGGAGCGCGTGCAAGAGGTCCTGGCCTCGAGGGACATTCACGTCGCCATCCAGCGGGACAACCGGAGCACAGAAAGCTTTTTGCTGACTACCCTGTCTCAGCGGTTCGTGCATGACCTGCTGGAAGCCTGCGGGCTCGGCGCAATCGGCGTCAAGGAGGACCACATCCGGGTTCCAGAGGCTATCGCCAAGTCGCCCCTGCCGGTCGTGCGCGCGTTCCTTGCCGGGCTTCTGGACAGCGACGGCTACGTCGCCAAGGATGGCAGTCCGTCCTACTCCACGATTTCGGAAGAGTTTGCCCAGGACTTGGCCGCGCTTGCCGCCCTGATGGGCTACCGTCCCACGGTATCCAAGGAGAACCCGCGGGGTAGGGGAAAGCGGGCGGTGTTCAACGTGCAGGTCTGTCCCCTGCCCCAAGTCCTGCAACTCGCCGACGACCTGCAAGTCTACCTGGCCAACCGCTTCCGGCTCGCCCGGCTCTCCACGGAGAGCACAAGAGAAACCGCGCTGCGACTCCCGTTACGGGCCTGGCGTGACCGGATGGCGGAGCTGGGGCTGGTCCGGCTAAGGGGTGATAAGTCAACCGGACCCGGATCCTGCGCCGTAGAGCTTAAGCGATGGTCCTGCAACGCCAATCATCGCTGCCGCCGCGATGACCTGCGCACCATTGCCTCGCAGGTGCGGCTCCAAGACCCGGACCTGGCAGCGCTCATGGAGCGTGTCGCGGCACGCGGCCAGGAAATTGCTCGTGTAGGGCGGGCGACAACGCCCAAGCCCTACTACGACCTTTCCGTGGAGGGTTGGAACACGTACGCTGCCGGACAGTCTGGCCTAGCCATGGTCCACAATACCGGGTTCTCCTTCTCGCGCCTAAGGCCCGAAGGAGACCTCGTCCACTCGACCAAGGGGGTGTCCTCCGGCCCGGTCTCGTTCATGGGCGTGTTCGATGCCGCGACCGACACGATCAAGCAAGGGGGGACAAGGCGCGGTGCGAATATGGGGATACTTAGGGTCGACCACCCCGACATCGAAGCGTTCATTGTCTGCAAGCGCGACGGCAAGCGGTTTCAGAATTTCAACATTTCCGTAGCCATCACGGATGCGTTCATGGGGGCACTCGAGACGGGTGCCGAGTACGCGCTGATCAACCCCAGGGACGGCAGCGTCGTCCGGATGGAGAGTGCCAGGCGTATCTTCGAGCTTATCGTCGAGAACGCCTGGGCTACGGGAGACCCGGGCATCGTTTTTATAGATAGGGTAAACGCCAAAAACCCGACGCCCCATGCGGGCCAAATCGAGAGCTGCAACCCCTGCGGCGAGCAGTTCCTTTTGCCCTACGAGTCCTGCAACTTGGGCTCGATCAACCTCTCCAACTTTGTCAAGGACGGCCGGATTGACTTCGGTAGGCTCCAGGGGGCCGTAGGGACCGCTGTCCATTTTCTGGACAACGTGATTGACATGAACCGCTACCCGCTGGAGGAGATTTCCAGGGTAACGCTCGCGAACCGCAAGGTCGGGCTCGGTGTGATGGGGTTCGCCGACATGCTGATCCTTCTTGGCGTGCCCTACGACTCCCGGAGGGCGCTCGAGATCGCCGGCGAGGTGATGGGCTTTATCCACGAGGAGGCCGTCTTGGCATCCCGAAAGCTTGCCAAAGATCGAGGGCCTTTCCCCAACTTTGAAGGGAGCGTTTACAGCATCCCCCAGCGCAACGCGATGGTTACGACCGTCGCGCCGACGGGGACGATCAGCATCATCGCGGGGTGTTCTTCCGGAATCGAGCCTCTGTTCGCCGTCAGCTACGTTCGGAACGTGCTTGACGGCCATAGGCTGATCGAAGTGCACCCGGAGTTTGCGCGGATCGCCAAAGAGCGTGGGTTTTACTCCGAAGCGCTCATGGAGAGGATCGCGTTCGAGGGTAGCGTTGCGCACGTCGAGGAGGTTCCAGAAGACGTGCGAGGGCTGTTCGTGTGCGCCCACGACATTCCATCGGAACAGCATGTAAGGATGCAGGCGGCCTTCCAGGCGCACGTGGACAACGCCATCTCCAAAACGGTGAACTTTCCGTTCGAAGCGCCGCCGGAAGCCGTCGAAAAGGTCTACCTTTTGGCCTGGGAACAGGGCTGCAAGGGGGTAACGATCTACAGGGACGGCTCTAGGGAAGCCCAGGTGCTAGAGACGGGTAAGACGCGGGTTGTACGAGAGGGCGGGCAAGCGCCGCTAGTCCAAGCCAGACCAGCCAAGCGCAAGCGCCCCAAGGTCCTCAATGGGACGACGATCCAGATGGATACGGGCTGCGGACCGATGTACGTGACGATCAACGAGGACGAGCGGGGGCTATTCGAGCTGTTCAACACGATCGGAAAGGCGGGTGGCTGCGCGGCATCACAGTCCGAGGCGATCGGCCGTCTGGTATCGCTCGCCTGGCGGAGCGGGATTCCTGCGGAAGAAACCACCAAGCAGCTTATCGGAATCCGCTGCCACAAGCCCGTCGGGTTTGGGGACAATCAGATTACCTCGTGCGCCGATGCTATCGCGAAGGCCGTTCTTACGCACTTGGGGGAAGACAAACACAAATATCAAGACCCTCCATCCTACGGTGCCTGCCCCGAGTGCGGAGGTACGCTCGAGCCAAAAGAGGGCTGCGCGACTTGCAAAGAGTGTGGATATTCTGAGTGCGAATAGGAAGGCCCAAAAAAGGAACCCCCCGGGAGTCGACGACTTCCTCGGGGGGTGGGTTACTTCGTCGTTAGCGGGAGCGTGAGAGCGAAACGACGTAGTTCGAGACAAGCTCGAGTTCGGTGTCGCTCAACTCGGGAGCGATCGGGCAACGGTCCATCGCTCTAGCAAACGACGTCCATGTTTTGTAGTGGTTGATGGGTGGAGCTTGTGAATCCCCG
The DNA here is from genome assembly GCA_002347965.1 of Nitrospirae bacterium UBA2233. Taxonomy (GTDB): domain Bacteria; phylum UBA2233; class UBA2233; order UBA2233; family UBA2233; genus UBA2233. The sequence continues at coordinate 21,583 of DDYN01000057.1, forward strand.
GTACCATCAGTCTTATGGCAGCTTGTACAACGCCGCTCGTAGAACTCTTTGCTCACGACGGAGGAACCCTGGGCATAGGCGAAGCAGGCGCTTAAGAATACACATCCCCATATTACTAAGGCGCTTATCCTACGTAGCCCCTCCATGCGTAGCCCCCCATGGAATTTTTGCCTTTATTTTTTTAGCGTGACAATGTAGGATGCCAACGCTTCGAAGTCTGCATCCGACTTGCCTTTTGCGTAAGGCTCCATGATGGCCTTCAAATCGCCGCCTTTGCCTTCACGGTAGTCTTTGAGCTTTTGGACCACCTGCTCTTTTGAAAGGGAAGCAAGGGGCGGGTAGATACCTTGGCCTTTAGCGTTCTGCTGATGGCAGGCGGCGCACTCCTTTGAGTAAAGTTCCTTCCCCGTGTTGCCGGCGGCAAAGAGCGAAGACGCCCCAAAAACCCCCAAAAAACAAGCACTCCACAGAGCCCTTCTTGGAAAGTCCCTAGACATGCCAACTCTCCGCTATTTTTTTAGCGTTGCCATGTATGCGGCAAGGGCCTCGAGCTGTTGGTCTGTCTTGCCTTTGACGAACGGCACCATAACCGATTTCATGCTTCCGCCGTAGGTGCCGTCCCTGTAGCCTTTGAGCATTTCCAGGCCTTTTTCTTTGGAGAGGTTGTTGACGGCGGGGTAGATCCCCGAGCCAGCCCCGTTAGCCATGTGACAGCTTGCGCATTCTTGCTCGTACATCTTTTTGCCTTCTGCAACCGGGTCTTGAGCAATTGCCAATCCAGTAAGAGAGAGGGTGTAAAGCGCGGTTAAGCCCGCAAGCCCTACAGCTGCCTTTTTCATGCCGTCTCCTCCTTTTAGGTTTATCGGTCCACGTACGCAAAAAACTCGCTGCCATTATACTACGGCCAGGCGTGTCCTTCAAGCATGCCAATCGTGCGTTATCGCTCGGAAGCGATCGGGGGTTAGTCCCCATCCTCCGCCACCCGAGGCATCGGCAAACCCGGCTAGCAACCCGAGCGGCACAAGGAAGCATCGGATAGGTTTGTCGCCGCCCGGCAGCGTGGAAACCCGGCGTGGAACGAGAAACTGGACAAAAAGGTATCCGCCCGAAAAAATAAGAGCAGGGCCGTAAAGGGCCATTCTTCCAGAGTGCGATCTATTTTATAATTTACAGGTAAACGGCCAAGGGCTTGTGTCAACGTGCCTAAGGGTGGTTTCATGATAAGAAAGGCTCTTTTTATGACGCAACCGAACGGCGTGATCCCGTGATCCAAAGGAGAGACAAAGCCCATGCGCAAAGATTCTGATCTTTCAAAAATCGAGGAGATTAAGAAAAACAGCTCCTACCTCCGACAACCCCTTTTTGAGGAGTTAGAAAACCACGAAGAGGCTTTCTCGGACGAGGGCGCCCAGGTTATCAAGTTTCACGGGGTTTACCAGCAAGATGACAGGGACCAAAGGAAGTCAAGGAGGAGCGAGGGCTTGGAACCGGCCTACCGGTTCATGGTCCGAGTAGGTTCGGCGGGCGGGGCTTACACGGCCGAGCAGCTCCTTGCCATGTTTAAGTTTGCCGATGCCTACGGAAACAAAACGCTTAGGCTTGCCTCCAGGCAAAGCGTCCAACTCCACGGTGTCCTCAAACAAGGCTTGAAGCCGCTCATATCTGGGATTATCCGACACCTCTTGAACACATACGGCAGATGCGGCGACGTCCTAAGGAACGTGACGCTCTGCCCCGCGCCGCCAGGAGCAGTCCTTGCGCAAACCTTGATAGAGACAGCCAAGGAGATTGAGGCCTTCTTTAAGCCAAAATCCAACGCCTACCTTGAAGTTTGGCTGGACGGCAAGCTAGCGGCGAGCACGGAGGGCGAGGAAGAGCCCCTCTACGGCAGGACTTACCTCCCCCGTAAGTTTAAGATCGGCATCGCTTCGCCTTTTGACAACTGCATCGACGTCTATGCGAACGACATCGGCATCGTTCCTGTCGAGAACGGCCGGCTAGAAGGGTTTGTTCTTTTGGCGGGAGGCGGAATCGCCTTTAGCCATGGTGAGCGCACCACCTACCCCAGGCTTGCAGAACCGCTGGGGTTCGTCGTGCCGGATGACCTGCTTGCCACGCTCGAGGCTATCTTCACAATCCAGCGGGATTTTGGCGACAGGTCCAAGCGAAGTCATGCAAGAATGAAGTACACGCTCGATCGCCTTGGACTTTTGGGGTTCAAAGATGAGCTCGAAAGAAGGCTTGGCAAGCCTGTTGCCCCGGCGCGTAAGCCTATCTGGAAGACTTCTCATGACCATCTGGGCTGGCAAACGCTCGAAGACGGAAGGCTCATGCTTGGGCTCCCCATCCCATCGGGAAGGGTTCAGGATGCGCCAGAACATCGCTACAAAAGCGCCGTCCTGGCGCTGCTCGAGGCCTTCCGGCCGGATGTCCGGGCCACTCCGCAGCAAAACATGCTGTTTGTTGGCCTCCTGCCAGGAGACAGGCGTAAGGTCGAGGAGTGTCTAAGCGATTTCGGGGTGCCCATGGCCGAAAGTCTCAAGCCCTTCGAGCGCACCGCGATGGCCTGCCCCGCTCTTCCAACCTGTGGGCTCGCGATTGCCGAGGCCGAACGGGCCTTTCCCGGCCTTCTAGAAGAGCTGCTAGCGGTGCTGGAAGAGTTCGGGCTTCAAGACGAGCCGCTAGCCGTAAGAATGACGGGCTGCCCGAACAACTGCGTAAGGCCGCTTTTGGCGGAGATAGGAATCATAGGCAGGGGCCTTGATTCCTACAACATCTACCTTGGCGCCAGTCATCTCGGAACGCGCTTAGGGGCACTTTTTGCGGAAAAGGTGCCGAAGAAAGAGGTCGTGGAGACTCTAAGGCCCGTGCTCTACCTCTGGAGCCGGACTAAGCTCGAAGGCGAGCGCTTTGGCGACTTCTACAACCGCGTCGGGCTGATCCCTCTTCGAAACCTTGCCGTCCGGGAAATAGTTTAGCGCGCCTGCTGGGACGTCTGCGCAAACTGCCGGGCGAAAAATTCTGGGGTTAAGGGCTGGCCTGTCGCTTGCTTAATCAATTCGTCCCAGCGGTACCTGGCGCCGTGCCTAAATATCTTTTCGATCAAAAACCCCTTAAGCCTCGGGTCGGCCACGAGTGAGGGCTCGGCATCCGGGTTGGCTCCTAAAACATCGCTCAGTACCGTGGCGTAGAGCTGGCTGGCCAAAAGCTCGCCCAGCAGGTAGTTGTGGTAGTACGCGGGCGAGGAGCTGAAGTGGATCTTGGCCGCCCAGTCGGGGTTCTTGCGCTTTGGTGGCTTGAGGCCTTGGTATTCATGGACGAGCCGCCACCAAAGGGCGTCTAAGTCTTGGTCGGGGTCTTCGTACAGTTGGCGCTCGAAGCGGGCCATGACCATGTCCCAGCGGGCAAAAACAAGCTCGTCCGCACGAAGCGAGACCTTGAGGCTGGGGGCAAGCCTTTTTGCCCCGCTCGGGTCAAGAAGGCCCATGTCCAAAAGCCAGGCGGCAGACTTGGGAAGCCGTTCAAAGAACATGGCGATCGCCTCGGTCACGAACGTATGGGCCGCGATACGGAGCGTGTAGGGCAGTTCCGGGTCGATGTAGCGGTCGTAGATCGCATGGCCGAACTCGTGCAAGAGCGTGTCCATCCAGTAGGCGTCGTTCTCGACGTTCAAAAAGACCCTGATGTCGCCCAATCGGTCTATGTCGATCGTGTAGGCGTGAGGGTTCTTGCCGGGCGCAGGCGTGATCGGCTGGGATCTTGCGAGGATGTCGTAGATCGGGATTCCAAGGCTTGCGTAATAAAACTTGTTGAGTTCGATGACGTCCTTGCCCTTGAACAGCGCCTCGGTTTCGGCGCCGAACACGTCCGGAGCGGCCTGGAAGAAGGGGTCTTGGTAGTGCCAGGGCATGAGTGCATCCTTTTGGATGCCGTAGCGGACGGCGAGCGCTTGGTCGAGCGTTTCTTTTAGAGCCCCGTAAGGCCCGTCCGTAAGCGCCTTGAGCTCATCAAACAGCGCATGAACCTTGCCCGCGTCCTGTTCGTCTAGTTCGAGGCTCATCGTGTAGTAATCTGGAAACCCAAGGTAGCTTGCCGCTTCGTTCCTTAGCCTGACGAGCTCCAAAAGCTCGGGGGCCACGGCCTTCCCCGCGGCCTTCTGCGCCTCGTAGGCCTTTTCCAACCGTGTGGAGTCGGTCTCTTCTTTGAGGACGCGGTTGATCTCGTTGTTGCTGACGCGCTGCCCCTCGATTTCGTAGGGGAACGTGTTGAAGGTCTCCTCGACGCTCGCTTCCTTGCGCGTGATGCGCTCAAGGAGCTCGGGCGGGATCTGGTTTGCCAAGAAGGCGTTGTACAAAAGGGTAAGCTGCCTTGCGAGGGTCGGGTCTTGAACCTCGCCCTTGTCCTTGAACGCCTTGATGCGCCCGAATGCCTCCGGGTCGGCGTAGATGAGCCTTTCTACGAGGCTTAAGTCGGCGTAGCGGTCGTAGGCTTCCTTTTTGCCCGTCTGGGTCGCCTCAAAGTAGGAAAGCGCGGCTTGCTTGTTTAAGGGGGTAATCAGGCGGTTGTGGGCATCTAGGAAGGACTGAAAGGCCATTTCGTCGTTTTGGGTGGATGCTCCATGAGACATGACAACTCCTCCTAGAAAAAGCGCAAAAGCAATTCTGCGAATGGTCCCTTGAACCCGCCTCATGCAAGCCCCGCATGGATTTTTGACCCTACAAGCATACCACGCGGCAGGCCAAGCGTTAAGGTAGGCTTTGGCCCCAACGGGCCCGGCCGGCATTCCAGGCGGAGTGCCGTAAGCCAGAACCTCGCGACCCGCTAGGGTAAATTGAAGAGGGATGAAAACGCGGGCAAGCAGAAGGTGCTTGCCGTTGAGCCTATACGCCGCGCTTTACGCCCTGAATTAACTGGTCGAGGTTCTGCAGGAACCGGGAGCGATCCCGCTTTTGGAAGGGCGGAGGCCCGCCGGACATGACCCCTGCCCCGCGGAGTTCGGACAAAAGGTTCCTTGTCGCCAGCATCGGCCCGATGTTGGCGTCGCTGATCACCCTGCCCGTTGGAGTGAGCACCCGTGCGCCTTTCTTGATGCACCTCGAAGCGAACTGGATGTCCGCGGTTACCACGATGTCGTTTGCAGAGGCACGTTCGGCGATCCAGTCGTCCGCGGCGTCGAATTGACCCTTGACGACGACCCATTGCGCCGCCCAATCGCCCGGAAGGTGCATCGATGCGTTGGATACGAAGGTCACCCCAAGGCTGTAGCGCTTGGCCACCTTCAGAACCTCCTGCTTTACCGGGCAGGCATCGGCATCTACGTAGACCTGCAACTGGCTATCCGATCGCCGCTTTGAGCGCCTGCTCCAGCGTGGCGAAGGTAGGAACGTCCTTCAGGTCTACTCCGAGCCCCGTGAGCGTCCGGGACAACTGGGGCTTGATACCGCAAAGGGAGGTTTTTGACCCAAGCAGCCGGAGCGCCTGGATGAGCCGGATCACCTCGGAGGCAACCTGGGTGTCCACGTGTGCCAAGCCGGAGAGGTCCAGAAGAACGGCCCTTGGTTTTTGCCCGGCCACGGCCGCCAGGAGGCGCTCGCTCAAGTCGTGCATACGCATCGAATCGTACCCGCCTAGCATCGGGACCATGAGAACCCTGCTCCAGACGGGGATGATGGGCGTAGAGAGCTCCTTGATCGTCTCATTTTGTGCTTCTAGGGCCTCTTCGAGCATCGCCTTGGTCTTGAAAAGCTCGTCCCTGGCTTGCCGAAGGATCGCGTCGTAGCGGAGGGATGTCTCCACTGTAAGCCTTTGGAGGTTCCTTTGAAAACGCCTGAACAGCCCTTCGGGCACCTCTGCGTGTGCCAGCTCCAGGATCTCGAAAGCGCCTTCGAGAAACGTTGCCGTCAGCACGTGAGCCCTGTAATGTGCGCTGGCCTGTCCCTCTGCAATCCTGGCAATGTCGGGCTCATCCACGCTAAAAAATTCAAAAAGAAGGTCCCTTATTTTTTCGATGAGCGCGTGGAACTGCGGATGCTCTCTTACTGCGTCCTGTCCCCGGACGCCGAGGAGTGCCTCCAAGAATTGCAGCCTACCCGGGTGATTAACATTGCCCAGCTCGAACGCCTCGGCCAGCTTCGCGGCAACCGTCTTCAAGCGGGTTCTATCCGAGATGTCTGCTTGCATTCCGATTCTCCTATTGCTGCGGCCTAGTCCTGGAAGTGCTCTCTAAGGGCGTGGTCGCTTGCGTTTTTGAGGCGGGAAGGCATTAACATGCGTTATTGTAGCCTTTTGGGGCATTTTTTTAAACGTTTTCACTCCTTCTGATGAGAACCTAGCCGTGGCCTTAGGGATCAAAAAATCTTGTCGCTTTTGGCCTGCTTGGGGTATCTCTTGTGCAACAAGCTTCGTAGGTCGAGCCAAAAGGCCGCCGGACGGGGAGGCTTTTTGCGTTTAATTCAATACTCCTCGAGGAGGTTTTTATAGCGATCAAGACGCTCGATGAGCTCGCCCAGCGTATCGCCGCCCAATTTCTGAAGGTAGGCATCCGCCAAAACGAAGGCGACCATTGCCTCGGCCACGACGCACATCGCGGGCACGGCGCAAGTATCCGAGCGTTCGATCTCGGCGGGTTCCGGCTGCTTGGTTCTGACGTTCACGCTCGGGAGAGGGTTCATGAGAGTGGCGATCGGCTTCATGAAGGCGCGTACAATCAGCTCTTCTCCCGTCGTCATGCCGCCTTCGAGGCCGCCGGAACGGTTTGTCTTCCGATAGAACCCCTGCTTTTTATCGAAGAAGATCGCATCGTGCACCTCCGACCCTTTTTTTTCGGCCGCTTCGAAGCCTTCGCCGATCGCGACCGCCTTAATGGCCGGGATACTCATCAGCGCCCGAGCGAGCCCGCCATCGAGCTTCAAGTCCCACTGGACATGGCTGCCGAGGCCTGGCACGAGGCCGAGCACCCGGACTTCGGCCACGCCGCCCAGCGTATCGCCGTCTTTTTTGGCCTGCTCGATCGCCTCGATCATGTCCGTCTCGGCGTTTGGGTCTATGCAGGCTACTTCCGAAGCAAGCGCCCTTTGCCAGTCGGCCTCACTTAGGGTTTGCTTGCTTGGGGCCTTTGCCTTTCCGATCGACAGAACATGGCCCAGCACGCGAACGCCGAGCGCTTGAAGGAGCAGCTTGCACAGAGCGCCGACGACGACCCTCGCTGCCGTCTCCCTTGCCGAGGCCCGTTCTAAGATGTCGCGAAGCTCGTGCGTGTGGTATTTGAGCCCGCCCGCCAGGTCTGCATGGCCTGGCCTTGGACGGGTAACGGCCCTTTTGTCCGTTTGTTCGCCGAACGGGGCCATGGCATCCTGCCAGCTCTGGAAGTCTTCGTTCTCGATGCTCACGGCGATCGGAGATCCTAGGGTTTTGCCGAACCGTACGCCCGAGAGGAACTCGGGCGTGTCCGATTCTATCTGCATCCTCCGTCCCCTTCCGTAACCTCCCTGTCTGCGCTTGAGCTCGGAGCGGACCCGTTCATTCTCGATGGGCAGCCCTTTAGGCATCCCATCCAAAATGACGACGAGCCTCTTGCCGTGCGATTCTCCGGCCGTAAGAAACCGAAGCCCCATGCTCAGAGCGTGCCTCCCGTTTTGATGATTCTGGGCGTCATGAAGATTACTAGCTCCATCGTTGATTTTTGGAAATCGTGCCGTTTGAACGCGTATCCTAAGACCGGAAGGCTCGAAAGAAGAGGGATGCCGCCCTTGTTTTTCTGGTCGGCAAGCTGAAACACCCCACCGATCACGGCCGTCTGGCCGTCGTCCACGATCATCTGCGAGCGCGCTTCTTGTTTATCTATGCCGTAATCCCCCGTCTCGGAGAGGTAGGTCGGCTGGTCGTTTGTGACGTGGATCTCCATGATGACCCTACCGTCCGGGAGGATGTGCGGCAGTACCTCAAGGAGCAGGTTCGCGTCTTTAAACTCCGTCTCGTACACGCTCTGCGTTTCAGGGGAGAGGTTCCTTACGGGCAGCTGTACGCCCTGTTTAATCATCCCCTGCGTGTGGTTGACGACGATGATTCGGGGCTGCGAGACCAGCTTGGCCTGGTTCTTCTGCTCAAGTGCCCGGATAATGGCATCGACGGTGACGGTGTTGGAGATGTCTGTAAGGCCGAACGTGAAAACGCCGCCTTGGTAGTCCGGCATCTGGTTTCCGCCGAATCGTCCCAAAGAGCCCTGAAGCCCTTGCCCGCCGCCTTGCTGCTGCGGGGAAAACGAGATGTTCGAGTCTGTCGCCATATCGTGGGGAAAGACCGAGCCGAACGCGTTGCCGTGAGCCCTGTCGTTCCAGGTTTGCACCCTCCAGTCGATTCCGATGCTCTTTAGGGCATCGAAGCGCATCTGGACAATGCGCGATTCGATCAGACACTGCTGGGTTTCGATGTCGAGCGCCCTGTCCAAAAACCCTCGGATCGTTTCGATCCTTTCCGGCGTGTCGTGGATGATGAGCGCGTTTGTCCGCTCATCGAACCCGATGTAGGCATCCTCGCGGCGGCTCTTGAGGTTTGTCAGCTTCTTGGCGAGGTCGGAGGCGTTTCCGTACTTTATAGGAACAACCTCTATGTTCAAGGGCTTTTTCAAGTCTTCTTGTTTGAGCGCATCCCAGCTCGAGATAAGAATGACCCCGTTTTGCCTCTTCATGGCCAGGCCCTTCTGTTGCAAGACGACGTCCAGCGCCTTTTCCCAGGTCACGTTTCGCAGGTAGAGCGTAATCGTCCCGCCCACGTCCTCGCCCACGACGATGTTCGTCCCCGAGACATCGGCCAGCACCCTGAAGACGTCCTTGACGTCCACGTCCTTGAAGTCGAGCGTGACAGGCTTGCCTACGTACTCTTTAGGCAGGACGTACTCGGCGGAGGGAACGAGGTCTTTGTTTTCCGGCGCCCGGAACCGCTCGGGTGCCCGGGTAGGCGGCTTGGGGAGCTCTTTTTTGTAAAGCTCCTTAGGGGGTTGTTGCTCTATCTGGAAAAGCGCCTCTCTAGGCCATACAGCGGCTTCTTCTTCCGCGCCTTGCGTCTTGGCGATCTTGTAGGGCTTTCCCTTCACGGGAGAAAGGGGGATCTGCGTAGGGGAATAGGAGTCAAGGGTAGCTTGGAGCGGCGGCATTGCTCGCAATGCTTCTTCTTTTTGGTCAGGGCGGGGATCAACGCCCTCTGGAGGGGCCGGCAAAGGATTCTGCTCCTGGACTGGCCGTTCGAACGATGAAACGGGTAGGGCCGCCGGTTGGAACAAAGGGCTAGGCGGCGCGTTTTTTAGGATTTCGCTGGCGTAGGATTTGAAGGTCTGCCAGTTCAGCAGGTAGGGGGGAGAAAGGAGGGGCTTAAGCAGTATCGTTTGGCCAGAATCTATCGCCTCGATAGCGCTTGCGTCGTGCGTCCCAAGCAAGGCCAGGATGCAGCAGGCTGCCCCTAGGGCGTGGCGGGTCAGCAAGGCGCTCATCTCGTCCTCCCGATCAGTGTGCGTTGCTCGTCTTGCGGCATACGAAGCTCTCTTTGAATTTCTTTAATCTTCCGGTCGTAGGTATAGTAGCGCTCGGTAATGACGAGCTTTCCTCTCTCGATTGCCGTGACGACCCCGCCAAAGGGCCCTATCGGTTCTTTTGGTCGAACGATGTAAGAATCGCCGTCCGGCGTCGCCACAACGGCCATCGGCTGGCTTGCCACGAACGTCGCCTTGAGCCTAAGCTCGCGGATTGCGAAACGCTGCAGGGGCGACGGAGGCCCTTCGGTATGGATCGGGTATAGCATCCGCTCTCTTTCCGGGATCGAGAAAAAAATGTCCGGAATGCTTTCTTTTTTCACGGATGCAAGCGCATTTTTTAGGCGTTGAAGGTCCGATAAGGGCGATTTGTCTTGCCCTAAGACGGGCGTCCAAAGGGCCGAAAGGCATACAAACAAGGCCCCTAGCAATCCAAAAATGCCGGGCCTTCTAAAGGCCTTTCTCATGGGCACCTCCTGCATGGCCCTCTGGATCGGTTCCCTCCGGAAGGACCCGAATGAACCCGACTTTTCCCTTGAGCGGGATTTCCGTGTAGAGCTCGCCAGGCTTTAGCTGCGCAGAGGGTTTGAGCGCAAAATTCTCCGGGATGTAAGCAAGACCCTCTAAGGGAAGCCTCGCAAGAGTCCAGGCAAAAGAAGGGTAGCTCGTCTCGACCGAAGCGCTGAGGCGCTCGAGCGGGGCCGGGTACTCTCCTTTTCTGGCCGGCTCGATGGAGGGTTCCTCTATAAGGGCAATCCCCCCTTCCTGGAACATCTTATCTAGGGCTGTTAACGAATCGTCTTTTTTGGGGCCCTTGAGGCGGCCGAGCGTCTGCTCTAGCCTTACTTTGAGGGCTTTGGCTTCAAGCTCTACGTGTCCCCCTTCTTGAATTTCTTCGCGGACACGCACCAGCCTGGCACGTGTCGTTCGTTCCTGGATGGATAGAAGGCTATAGTCTTGCAGTTTCGGGCGGATCAAGAGAACCTCGAGCGCGAGGACGATCGCTACTGCGGGCAGGATGCCGAGAACGACCCTTCCTACAGGTGGGAGGGCAAGGAGTAGGTTATCGAGGGCTTCTAGAAGGCCTTGCCGATTATTCGCCATCTAGCCCCTCCTTCAGGCCGAGCTCTACTTCCAAGGAGGTCCGAAGGAACGAGCCTCCGTCGAGTTGAACGCCCTCCGGCTTGGAAAGGCTGACGCTCACGACGCAGGGGTACTCGTCGAATTTCTGCCGAAGGCTGGAAGCCGCCCCCGCGGAGGAAACGAGGACGTTTGCCCTAAGGCGGTTCTGCTCCAGCCTAAGCTCCTCAACCCACCCGTAGGGGAAGAGGTCTTTGGAGAACGAAGCCATGAAGTGCGGGACGCAGACGCGCCTTTGCTCGAGCCGATTTAGGGCCGTAAGGCGCTTCTGGTCTTGCTCGATCGTCCTTCTTGCGCTGCGGATGGCCCTTGCCCTGGGTTCGAGTTTGGAAAGCTCTACATTGAGCGAAGCCAGACGAACCCTGGCTGCCCGTGATTCTCGCGTCGCGAAAAAGCCGTGCAGCCCGGCGAGGAGAAGCCCGATCATGAGCGATGCGAACAGCGCCCGGGCGGCTTCCCTTCGGGCGTCCGTGCTTAGTTTGTCTTTGAGGGGTAGCAGGTTTACTTTGATCATGCGCGGACCCTCGCAAGGACCTCTTTGATCTCGTGCAAGCCAAGGCCAAAGGCCACGCTGAACAAGGGGGCCTTTTCTTTTAGCTCGCCCAAGTCGAGCTTGTCTTTTTGGACGCCAACCCTGGCGAACGGGTTCAGGGCCGAGGTGCGGGCGGGTGTCCGTCGCTGAAAAGCCTGCCTAAAATGTTCAAGGCATGCAAGCCCTCCAGAGAGGTAGATGGGCGTTCCTGGGTCCGTCAGCCTAAACCCTTCCCTGCCGAGTGTAAACGCGAGCGCTTCGAAAAGCTCCCCCAGGAAGGTTTCGAGCGCTCCTAGCGCTTGCTCGGCGGGCGGCCCCGGGGCTTCGAGCATGTCGGCCGCCTCTATGGGGCCGGTTCCGGTTGCAAGCTGGATCCGTTCGATGACGCCTTTGCCCCCAAGGGGGAAATCCTGGACGGTAAGCGGCCCTTCTTTGTCCGCGACAACGACCAAAGTTCGGACGTGGCCCGTGTGTACGACAATGGCTTGCCCGTCGAAGTCCGGCCCCTGGCTGTGCTGGAAGGCGTTGTAGAGGGCGAGGGCATCGAGGTCCACGGTGCGCACCTTAAGGCCGGCAAGCTCGACCACGCGCACGTATTCATCGACGAACTCTCGTTTGGCTGCCGCCGCGGAGATCTCCACCTGTGCCAGCCCGCGCTCGTTGAGCCTAAGCGCGGCGAAGTCGAGGTAGACATCGTCGAGCTTAAAAGGAAAGGCGCTTGCGAAATTCTCTTTAATGTAGCTTGGGATGTTTTGCTCGGGCATGAAGGGCACCTCGAAGAGCCGGGTCATTACCTTCGATCCGGACACGGAGATGGCCACCTTCTTGTGGCTTGGCTTGATTTCGGTAAAGAGAGACCGGACTTCTCGTGCAACCTCTCTAGAGTCAACGAGGTCTTTTTCGACGATACACTCCGGGTTTAAACGAACACAGCCGATTTTGCCAAGAAGTAAACCTTTGCGTCCCCGCGTAAGCTCAAGGACCTTGATATAAGACGACCCTACATCAAGCCCGACTAGGTACGGGCGAGTCCCAAGAATACTGCCGAGCATCGGCTTACCTTATTTAGTTTGGACGCCCTAATGCGTACTTCGATCATTGCGCAGGCCAGACCATTTGTCAATTCGTCGAACAAACAACCGCTCTAATAGCCATTTTTATTCACGAAGTGGGGGCTGGAAGGGCCGTAGCAGTTCCAGATTGGCCCCCTCCTAGCAACGAGGTTGCCTGGCCAAGAGTTTGAACGAGCATGTCGATGCCTTCGGACGTCGTCCTAAGAAGCTTCAAAAATGGGAGCGTCGCCTCGTAGGCGTTTCGGCTGAAAGGAAGCGCGGCGAACAGCGCGGCCAAAAGATCGCCCGCCGTGACGTTCTCCATGGAGTTGAGCACCTGAATGTCGAACGGTTCGCCTTTGTTGATCGGCAAGGGGTGGGTGGGCGTCGACTGCCCGGGCATAAAATAGGGAGAGAACACAAAGACCTTCCCCCAGTCCTGCGAGGCGAACGTGTTTCCCTCGAATGTAAGCGCAGCCTGTCTGTTTTGATCGAGTCCGGCGTTCAAGGGGAGCCCTAGCAGGGCAAGGTATGGGTTTTGAGTCGTGGGGACAAACTGAATACCCGTGGCCTCTTCCGACCCAGACGCCTCTTCCGTGGCCACCCCTTGTTGAGCCCCTACTTGGCCGGGTTCTGGTTGTCCCTGGGGCTCGCCCGTTTTTTGAGGCTTGCCCGCTCTTCCGAACGCAAAACCCTGGCCCAGGCTTCGCCCTGGCAGGAAATCTCCGCGGCTTGGCCCTGCCTCACGTCCTTTAAGTCCGGAGCGGTTGCCAGGAGGAAGGGCGTTACTTGTCGCGTTCATCTCCTCTAGCGCTTGAACGCTCGGTTGTGTCCCGCCAAGCCCTGGCGGTGTCCCGCCAACGCCAAGGCCAACGCCCTCGGGCACGCCGCCTTGGGGCTGGGTGCCTACCGGTTGGGTGGCCTGCTGAATAAGCCCCGCCGGGTTCATCTCGGCGGGGTTAAACAAATATCCCTCGTACCTGGCCACGAAGAACCCCTTCGGGAGAAGCCAAGCCTCTTTCCACGGGCTCGTTTCGATCGCCTGCGTGAAGGTTGCCCTCCATGTCCCCGTGGCCACCCCTTGTTGAGCCCCTACTTGGCCGGGTTCTGGTTGTCCCTGGGGCTCGCCCGTTTTTTGAGGCTTGCCCGCTCTTCCGAACGCAAAACCCTGGCCCAGGCTTCGCCCTGGCAGGAAATCTCCGCGGCTTGGCCCTGCCTCACGTCCTTTAAGTCCGGAGCGGTTGCCAGGAGGAAGGGCGTTACTTGTCGCGTTCATCTCCTCTAGCGCTTGAACGCTCGGTTGTGTCCCGCCAACGCCCGCTTCAACGCCCTCGGGCACGCCGCCTTGGGGCTGGATACTTCCTTCTTCGCCGCCCGCTCCCGAACCGCCCGGGCTAATCGGGTTCGAGAGGGCGGCATCACAGTAGGCAACAACCCCCGGGGTAGTCGTGGCGCGCAAGATGGGCTTGACGAGCCAATCGAAAAGCTTGTCCATAAGGGCCTCGACAACGGGCATGATCAGGTTAACCGCGCTGCCCAAAGCCGGGGCCACAACGGCCGCCCCGCCGCCTGCTGCCGCCCCGGCACCGGCCGTTACGGGTGCAGTGGCCGCCCCGCCGGCCATCGAGGCGACGCTCACGGCCAACTGGACGGCCTGGAGGCCGGCCTGCAGCGCCTCGGTGGTGACGGTTTTCACCCCCTCTGCGATGTAGTCCACCCTTTCCATGGCGTCACTCTCCGCTTTGGGCTGGGGCAACGAAACCCCCGACAGGGGCTTTGGGTTGACAAACGCCGCGTCGATGTTCCTTGGTTGGGCACGTGCGACGAACCGGTAGGGGCGGTAGTTCTGCCCGAACGTCCCGAGCATCCTTTGGCTTGCTCCCGTCTGGGCTAGCGCCTCGATCTCTAGCTCGGCATAGGCCAGGCGCTCGAGTTTGCCAGATGGAACGCTGTAGGGGTAGGTTTTATCCAGCCGGACAAGGGCGCCAGGGCCTGGCTCGGCCCTTTCGTTCAGGCCAAAGAGGTGCAACTCGGCTCTGGTCAAGGGCTTGAGCTCAAGACGGGATACCTCGATCATGCGCCCGTAGGCTTCCCGGTGCACGATCCGGTAGAGCGTCCAGTATGGGCCGGGGCGCGAGCCCTTCTTTGCCCCCCACACAACCCAGAGGGGCTGGAAGCCCGGCCTGCTGCTCTCGCTTAAGTATAGCCAGCGCTTGAAGCGAACGCCCCAGTTGAGCGTAAGCAACCCCTTGTCCGACTGCACGTAAAAAGACCCAGGCCTCGCCTCGAGGCCATTCGTGCTCTCGATCCCCCGGAAGTCCTCTTGAAACAGGTCGATGGCCAACTGGACCTTGTCGCGCACGCCCGCCCTTGCCCGCTCGAGCGCCTTGAAGCGGGCGTCCTGGGCTACCGTCCAGAAAAGGAGCAGCGCAACGAGCCCGGAGACGGCCACGCCCACGAGCAGCTCTACGAGCGTGAACCCGCTGGAACCCCTTGTTCGGCATGGTTTCAAGGCGCGTCCTCCTTCATGGCGGTGTTTGCGAGCCTACCCAAGCTCCAGGGTTCCTTGCCCAGCCGAGGTCCGGGTTGCAAGCCCCTAGCGTAAGAAGCCTCCCCTGGGTGAGCGAGCCATTCCCCGTCTCGTTCATCTTTTGCCGAAGGTCTTCTTTGGATGCCGCCCCTCCAAACGGCACCCATTGGATGCGAACCGCAAAAAGGCTGCCATTCTGCGGGATTTCGTCAGGCTGGATTAGGTATTCCACGAATTCCGCCTTTTCGTCCACGACGAGGTAATCCCGCCGGTCGTCTCGGTCTTCTTTCTTTCGCCTGACGACCCCGGCGCTTTGACCGGGCGCAACGAGCCCTAGGCCCGACCGGAGCCCTTCAAAGCTTTCGTCCGTCTCCATTTCATAAGGAAGGGCGCCAAAGCTCTCGGCCTGTGAACGGGCAAGCCAGAGTGCCTCGTAGGTCCGAAGCCTTTGGGCCAACACCCTCTCGCTAGAGGCCCGAAAGGGCAAAAGAAGCATCGCGCAGAGCGCGATCAGCGCGATCGCCACGACCACCTCGAGCAGGCTAAAGCCCTTGGGCGTCCGATTGCTCGGCTTTGCGCCCTCCTTCCCGCCTCCGTCTTTCATGGGCAATCCAGCCCAGGTTGGCAAATTCTTGCTCCCATGTTGTTTGTGTTGCTCACGACAACGCCGTAACTTGCGGCCTGGCCTGGGTCGGCCCCGGAGTCCATGCGGCCGAAATCGCGTTCCGTGAGCACCCAAAACACCCCCGTGCCGCTCGCAAACGTAGGCCTAGGGCCTGTCTGCAACGAAAGGTACGTTTGGGTCGAAACCCCCATGTCGGCCACGACGCGGGCGTCTTTGAACATGCGCAAAAAATCCCAAGAATCGATCAGCGCGTCTTTTTGCTTATCCAGAGATCCGCCCAAATCGTCGTCCCTAAAAAGCGAAACATTCACGATCGCACCCGAGCCGCCCGTTTCCCAGGAAAGAAAGACATCCCTGCCGTAGAAGCGCTCGAGCGTTCTTGTCTCTTCCAGGGCTGCAAGCAGGAAGTAGGCGGCCTGATGGGCGCGCTCTTTTTGCTGGGCGCCCGGGAACCAGGCCATCGAAAGCCCGGCGAACACGGCCAGAAGCCCCAGCAATGTGGCGACAACCATGGCCTCCATCAGCGTGAAGCCCGATTCTTTGGTCTTTTCCCTAATTGATTCCAAACGGCTCCTCTCTAAAACTTCCGAACCAGCATACGCCGTTTTGAAGTGGTTCTGCGCTTTCTTGGAGGCTTACACGCTCGAGCGTACCCGTTCCCGTGGCTTCGTAACCCATCAGCTCGACAGAAACCGCCTTCATGCCCGGCCTCTCTTCGGGCCCAAAGAAGGCCACGGCCATAAGCCTCGGGTGGTTTTTGAGGTCTCTTTCGTATGTAGAGGCCTTTACGAGCACGCCCCGGGCGATGTAGACCTTGGCAATGCCCGGCGCTTGGATACCCGTCTCCTGCGCGAAATCGTAGCAGTCGGCCTCGTTGCCGCCTTCATCCCTCATGTTCGACAGCCGGATGAACTCCCAGCGCCTCATGTAGGCCGTATTTCCCCCCACGACCTCCAGGAGGACAGAATTGCCTTCAATCGCCGTAAGAAGGTTTTTGACCTGGCCCTCTTGAAGGGCGTTCACCTCGATTCGCCTACCCGTGGGGGTTTGTAGGCTTGGATTGGCAGGGTCTTGCGTGTTGTCCAAAAAAAGCGTGGCGAGCATGAGCGGCAAGTCCCGGTAGGCCTCTGGAAGGTTCTCTTTCGTCGCCTTGATCTGCTCTAACCTTTCGACGTAGGCACTGTTGGCCTCCACCCAGCCATTCTCGAAGGTTTCCTGCATTTTTTCGGGGTCTCCCGCGAGCAGGTCTGTAGGGGCTTGGGCAGACCCTAGCGAGACGTCTATACCCGGCGTGAACTCTCCGGCCTCATCCCCGATCGGCGGGGTCGTTTCGTCCAAAAGCCCGAACATCGCCTGTTTGAGACCCGTCTCGGCCATTACAAGCCCTTCGTAGGCGCGCTTTTCGATGATGGGCGCCACAGACTCCCGCCCGGCGATCAAAAGCGTTCCGTAGGCCACGATACTCAAAAAGAACAGCACTATGAGGGCAAGCCCCACGATAAACCCCGAATCTTGGCCCCTTACGCTTGCCATGGCATTCTTCCCAAGGGTAGGGCGCCAAGGAACGCGATCGTCCCTAAGGCGATGCAAAACCCGAAGGGAACGGCCGCTTTGAGGCCTTTCCCTTCTTTGATAATGCCAGTGAGCCCAAAAAGAAGGCCGAGCAGCGCGGAAAGCAAGACAATGTTCCCAAGCGCAAACGGCCCCAAGAACACCCCGACCATTCCCATGAGTTTGACATCGCCAAGCCCCATCCCCTCGTGTCCTCGAACCCATCCGTAGACGAGCCTGATCAAAAGAAAGCTACCGGCCCCCACGATACCGCCCAAAAGCGCGGCCTTTAGGGGGACGACGCCAAGCCACGGCCCAAGAAAAAGGCCCAAGACCATGCCGGGGTAGGTGAGGGCGTCCGGGATGATCCAGTTTGTCAAATCGATCAGCCCGATCGGGATCAAAAGCATGGAGAGTACGGCTACGTGGACGAACAAAGGGTTTGGTCCGTGAAGATGATAAAGCGCAAGCAGAATGGCCGGCGTGACAACCTCGATCAGCCAGACCCAAGCGGGAATCTTGGCCTTGCAAGACCGACATCGTCCTTTAAGCAGCAGGTAGCTAACGATCGGAATGTTTTCGTAGAAGGGGATCTGCCCGTTGCAGGCTCTGCATCGCGAGCGGGCCATCAACACGGGCTCGTTTTTGGGCAGCCGCTCGATCAGGACCCCAAAAAGGCTTCCCAAGCAAGCGCCCAGGATGAAAAGGCATAAATTTACCACTGCTTGCTTCCTCCCCTACCGCACCAGGTTCCGTCTTTCGAACGTTATACAGGCAAGCAGCACGAAAACGGCCGACCACAGCGCAAGGTACAAAAGGCTCAAAAGCCATACTGGACATGGAACGCCTAAAACCACCACAGCTTCCAGGTCCGCGGCCACGATGCCAAAATTGGGAAGAGCCCTGTACAAAGCAGGAACGACGGCGCGCATCCAGCCTATTTCAATGAACCTAGCGCTCGTGGCGGCGGGCTCAAGGCCCGTTGCGATAAGCCAAACGAACACGGTGAGCATGACAGACAGCGTGGGCGTGCTGAACGTGCCGAGGGCGAGCGCAAGGCTTCCCAAAACGCCTAGCTTTCCTACGTCGATCAGGGCGCCCAAAAAGAAAGCGGCATTCAGCGTTCCTTGGTAAACAAGCCCGTAGACGAGCGCGAACGGGATGAGCAGCCCTAATACCAAGAGGGCACCCACGAGCAGCAGGCCGAAGAATTTGCCCGTCACGAACCCGGAGCGGCTCAAGGGTTTGGCGAGCAAAAGGTATGCTGAGCCGCGCTCGAGCTCTTTTGGGACCATGCTTGCCCCAAACAGGATGGCCGTGAAGCAGCCAAACAGGTACATGCTTGCTTGGCCCGCGTCGTAGACGAACCGCTTTGGGTCGTAGAGCGCGCTGGTGCCAAACAGCACCCCCACCCCGATCAGCACGAGCGCAACTAGCGCGATCGCGTAGAAGAGCTTTTGCCGGATGATCTCTTTAGCCGTAACGAGCGCGAGCCTAGGCATGATTCAAAAACCGATCGACGAGAAGCTCTTCCAAAGACGGCCGGATGGGCTCCAGAGTTTCGATCGCACCGCCCATTTGGGTGAGCCGATTGATTGTCTCGCCAAGCAAGCCTTTTGGGACTTCGAGCGCCCAGCCCCCTTCTTGGGCCTCCAGAACCCGGACATCGGCTCCGAGGCCGTTGGGTGCAAGCTGGCCCAACCCTTTCAAGATGTAGCCGCGCGTGCTCTCGTCGAGGAAAGCCTTGGGGGAAAACTCGGAAATATTTTTTCCCTTGTCGATCAACACAAGTGCGTCGCAGGACTCCTCGATGTCGGGGATGATATGGGTCGAAAAGACGAGCGTTCTCCCCTCACTCTTGAGTTCGGCCATCAGGTTGCGCACAACCCCACGCCCGATGGGGTCGAGCCCGCTCATCGGCTCGTCCCAGATGAGCAGCTCCGGTGTACCCATTAGCGAAAACCCGAGCGCAAGCCGCTGCTGCATGCCCTTGGAGTACCCTTTGACTTCCCTTGTTTCGTGCCCCAAAAGGCCAAGGCGTTCAATCAGCCTCATGGCCTGCGTTCGGGCCGTTATTTTGCCCAGCTTAAGCAGGCTTCCTGCCAGCATTAGCGTCTCCAGACCATTCAAATGCGGGTAAAGCCCCGGGTTTTCGGGGGTGTACCCAATTTTTCCGGACAGCACGGCCTCCTTGGGCAAGCCGCCCAAGATCGCGAGCGTACCCTTGGTTGGCTTCAAAAACCCGAGCATTGTCTTGATGAGCGTGCTCTTCCCCGCTCCGTTCGGCCCGATCAGGGCATACGTCTTGCCCTTTTCGAGCTCTAAATTCATCCCTTGGAGCGCAAAGAGGCGCTTTCCCCAAAACCCGACCCGAAACCCCACCCAGAGTTTAGCGACGCGGATCGCTTCAAGCCCAGCTCTCATGGGTTCTTTGTCCCGCCAAGCGGTGAAAGCCCAGGCCGCTTGAAGTGCTCTTTGGGCTTGAGCGGGGTTGCTCCCGAGGTCGTGAATACCAAGCCCGTTTTAGGGTCAATCCTGAATTGACCCCCAAACGGGTCTTTGGGAATCTCCTCGAGCAGTCCCGAGGCCGTCAATACTCCAAGGTTTTTTGGGGGCCTGCCGAAACGCGTCCTGTAGCGCTCTATTGCGCCCTGGAGCTCTTGAAAGGCCGCGGTGAGCACGATCTCTTTCCTTCGCTCTTCGATCTGAGGCCGAAAGTCCGCCAGGCTCTCAAGGCCCATGACGGAATCGAGGAAGCTAAGCCCTTCTTTAGGTCTACCCGAAAACGCGTAGAGTTTGGCCGTAAGCCTGGAAACGTATACAGGGCATCCGGGCTTAAGCGCGGCCAACCCTAAATAATTGGCCGCCCTGCCGGCATCGCCCTCGTAGAAATAGGCAAGAAACCCCAAAAAAAACGGGAATTTCCAGCTTTCCGGCGCCAAGAACTGTCCCCTTAAAAAGAGCTTCCCGGCAAGCCTATCCTCGTTCATCCATGCAGACAACACCACGCCCATCGCCTCTAAAGGGAACGCAAAGCTGGGGTCAACCTCGTTTACGGCAAGGGCAGCCCGGTAAAGGCCTTGCTTTTGAGGCACCGTTGCCTGCCGCACGTCGAGCCTCCCAAGGGCTTGAACCGTACGGATCCAGAGCGCGTCCGCGGCAAGAGGCTTAAGCCGTGTATCTAGCAACGACAAGGGGGGGGCGGAAAAGAAAAAGGAAGAATCGTGAGCCCTGGCGGCGCCCAGCGCCGCCAGGCGAGGTTGGAGCCCCCAGGCTGCCCCCCACAGCACCACCGCAAAGGCGAGGGCTTTTCCCATTCCCTGCCGTGCCGTTAGGTTAATATTCGCTGTTGACCTTCAAAAAGTTCTTGCCTTCCGTGATGGTGCTGCCGGTAAAGGGGGAGGTGTCCTGAGTAGTCGTTGTCGTTCCAGTTGTTGGGTCCGTCGCCGTTGTCGACCCCGGGGCCGTCGTGGCGTAGACCCACTCGGAGTTGTTCGAATTGGCATCCAAATCGCCGGCCGCGGCGATGATTACCTCCGTGTGCCTGGGGAAAGACAACCCTTGGAAAGAAACGTCCGGGCTGATCTGTGTTCCTGCAACGCCCATTTTTGCAATCTGGTAGGAGTAGTAGGTGGGGCCGCTGGGCACAAACCCCATCGCGGCAAATTTCTTCTGGCCGTCGGTGTCCATTTTCCAAGAGACGCGTGCGCCAAGCGGTACCGTGCTTAAAGATGGCGGGACAACAGGGTAGCCGTCGTTCTCCGAGCTCCACATGAGCGACATGTCGTAGATCGAGCCAAGGTTGATTTTGGCCTCGGACTCCTTGGCCTTGAGCGTGTAGTTCTTGTAAACCGGGTAGGCGATCGAGGCCAAAATCCCGATGATGGCGACCGCGATCATCAGCTCGATGAGCGTAAACCCGCCGTCCGAGCGCTTGTTCTTTTTCATCGCAGCTTCTCCTTTGTTGCTGTTGCTGTTGGTAGCGGATGGTTCTGAAACTCGATTTTCTGACCTCCTAAGGAACATGCCTCCTCCTTTCAGTGCTTCGTCCGTCTCGGGCTGGGCTGAAAAGCCGCAGCTTATTGTTGTGGTTCTTCCTGGAAGACGCCGCTTGGTTTACGTCGGGCGCTTTGGGCAACGATCGTTTTTGGCGCGTTTAGTCTTTCATGGTCGAAGCCCTCTTTATGTTGACCGCTTCTCATGGCAGCAAAAATCCGTTCAAAACGAGCGGGTTTTGGGGCGCGTTGACATCCAAAAAAGGCGTAAGGAGCACGTCGTCAACGTAGTAAACGAACCACTCGAAAAAAGGGAGATAGCCCATGCTAGGGATGAGCAGGTCGTTCAAGAACGTACTGAGGCCGGTGCCGATCAGGTTGATTGAATCCAACATGGAGCCTAAGCTTGCCTGTATGAGGCTGCCCGAAGCCCCGAGGACGTCTGTCGAGGCTTGGCCGGATGCCGTGAAAATCTCCATGCGTGCTCCTTTTTGTCAGCCTTGGATTTGATTCACCAATTCGCCCATCTTGAAAAGCGGCATGTACATAGAAATGAGTATGAACCCGATGATTCCGCCCATGCCCAAGAGTAGGGCGGGCTCCAAAAGGCTCAACATCGTCTCGATCGCGCTTTCTGTCTCGGACTCGTAGTAGGCGCTTACCTTTTGGAGCATTTGATCGAGCGTACCCGACATCTCGCCCGCAGCCACCATTTGAACGACCATTCCTGGAAAATGCGGGTCCTTCCCCATCGAAGCGGCCATAGATTCACCTTGGCGTACGCTTTCGGCCACGCCCAGGATCGCGTCTTTTAGCGCGAGGTTGGAGATGGCCCGCGAGCTTGTCTCGAAGCAGCGCATGACGGGCAGGCCACAGGCCAAAAGCGTCCCGAACGTGTCGGCAAAGTGTGCCAGGCCGGATTTGTGCGCAACGGGCCCGATGGCCGGAAGTTTCAAGGCGAGCCTATGCCAAGCCCGCTTGATACGGGGCACTTTCATGAGCGCGTATGCCATAACGACAACCCAGACGAGCACGGCCGCCGTGATGAACGCGTGGTCTCTTAGGGCATGGCTTGTTGCTAGCATGAACTTCGTGGTCGGGGGAAGGATCGTCACAAAGTCCTTGAACGTGGCCTCGAAGCTCGGGATTACCCAAAGGAGGAATAGCAGGATCACGCCCGAAGATAAGACGGCCAGCACGCTCGGGTAGACGATCGCCCCGCGGATCCTGCGCTTGATGGCGAGCGCCTTTTCGATGTGGGTGGCCAGCCTGCCCAGCACCCTGCCTAAAATACCAGAGCTCTCGCCCGCCTCTACGGTCCCCGCGTAGACCTCGTCGAACACTTTGGGGTGGGCTCCGAGCGCGTCATGGAGGCTCGCGCCTCCCTCGACCTCGGCGATGATGTCGGATAGGACCTTGGCGAAGTAAGGGTTGCGCTCTTCTTTCCTGAGCGTGCCAAGCGCGGTCAGAAGCGGCAATCCCGCCTCTATCATGGCCGCGAGCTGACGGGTGAAGGCAAGCAACTCTTTTGCCTTAACCCGTCCTTTCAAGAAGGGCACGCGAATCTCTCTTTTGAGGAGGCTTGGCTTTTTTTCCTTGAGCCCTACCAAAAGGAGGCGTTCGCTGTACATCCAGGCCTTGGCGGCCGCCTCGGAGCTTGCCTCGAGGGTTCCATGCTTGACCTCCCCCTCCTTCGTCCTTGCGGTGTAAGCGTATACCGGCATGGGCGCTTGTTCCTATTTTCTTAGGACGGCCGGCCCCGAAGAAGCGGGCCGTTGTTTTTCGTGTTCTTGAAAAGCTGGAGAGCCCGGTAGAATTCTTCCGCGTCGGAGGCCGCGTACAGTGCGTCCTCTTCGGATATTGTGCCCCTTGCGAACGCCTCGGCGAGCATTTGGCTCATCGTGACCATTCGGGTTTTTTCTTGGCCCATCTGCATTTGGGAGTAGATCTGGTGGGCCTTGCCCTCCCGGATTAAGTTGCGGACGGCCGGAGTGGCTACGAGGAACTCGTAGACCATGACCCTGCCGCCTCCTACCTTGGGCAGGAGCCTTTGGCAAAGGACGGCGTCCAAGACGAAGGAGAGCTGGATCCGCACCTGGGCTTGCTGGTGAGGCGGGAAGACGTCGATAACGCGGTTGATCGTCTGGACGGCCGAGTTGGTGTGCAGCGTCGAGAAGACCATGTGTCCCGTCTCGGCGATGTGCAGCGCGGCCTCGATGCTCTCCAAATCGCGCATCTCGCCGATCAGCACGACGTCCGGGTCTTCGCGCAGCACGCTCCTTAACGCCCTCGGGAAGCTTACAGAGTCTTGGCCAATCTCGCGCTGGTTGACGACGGAGCGCCTATGGCGGTGGAGGTACTCTATGGGGTCTTCGATCGTGACGATATGCGCCCTCTTGGCCTGATTGATGGCGTCGACCAGCGAAGCCAGCGTTGTCGACTTTCCTGACCCCGTCGGCCCGGCCACAAGGATAAACCCCTGGGGCTTTAGGGCCAGCTCCTCTAAGACTTGGGGCAGCCCAAGGGCGCGAAGCGGCCAAGGTTCGAACGGGATGAGCCGGATCGCCAGCGCAAGCGAGCCTCGTTGATGGTAAGCGTTGACACGAAACCTGCCGACGCCTTCAATCCCGAAGGAAAAATCGACCTCCATTTGAGTAGTGAGGGCCTCCCATTTGCCGGGGGCACTCACGATGTCCTTGGCGATAGCCTCGATTTGTTGGGGGGTCAAGGGGGCATATCCTTCAAGCTCCACAAGTGCTCCGTCCACGCGGACCACCGGGGGTACGCCCACGGTCAGGTGAAGGTCGGAGCCTTTCTTGTCGGCGAGGACCTCTAGGAGGCTTCGTATCGCGATGTCCATGCTCATCGGTCCGGCATGGTGGATGAGGCGACTTCTTCGATGCTCGTGACGCCCGCCTTGGCCTTTTCGAGCCCCATCTGCCTTAGCGTTCGCATTCCAAACCGCCTTGCCTCGCGCTTGACCTCCGCAATGGGCGCCCGGTCCAAGAACATTTCCCGGATCTCGTCGTTGACGGCGAGCACCTCGAAAATTCCTACCCTGCCCAAATACCCTGTGTTGAAGCACTTTGGGCAGCCTTTTGGGCCGAACAGGCTAAGGTCTGGAATATCCCTGGGGTCGAACCCCACCTGAATCAGCGCCTTGGGGGGAGGCTTGAGCGGAACCTTGCAATGGGGACATAGCTTTCTTAGGAGCCGCTGGGCCATCGTTAAAACGACCGAAGAAGCGACCAGGTATGGCTCGACGTTCATGTTGGTCAGCCTTGCGAGCGCGGAAGGGGCGTCGTTGGTGTGCAACGTGGAAAGTATGAGATGGCCCGTGAGGGAGGCCTTTATGGCGATGTCGGCCGTTTCGAAGTCCCGGATTTCGCCCACAAGGATAATATCCGGGTCTTGGCGCAGGAACGAGCGTATCGCGGAGGCGAACGTGAGTTCGATCTCTTCGTGGACCTGCATTTGGTTGATTCCGGGCAAGTCGAACTCGATCGGGTCTTCGGCCGTCATGATGTTGACGGATTCCTTGTTGAGCTCGATGAGCATGCTGTAGAGTGTCGTGGTTTTCCCCGAGCCCGTCGGGCCGGTTACGAGCACCATCCCTTGAGGGGCGTGGATCGCGCGCATCACGGAATAGAGCTCGTCTTGCTCCATGCCGAGCCTTCGGACATCGATCTGGAGGGCCGCCTTGTCGAGCAGCCGAAGGACCGCTTTTTCTCCGAAGAACGTCGGAATAACGCTCACGCGGATGTCGATAGTCCTGCCGTGGCCGAGCGCGTAGTGGATTCTCCCGTCCTGGGGGAGTCGCTTCTCCGCGATGTCGAGCTGGCTTAAGATCTTGATGCGCGAAACGACCGAACCCGCGATTGGCACGGGAAACGAGAACACCTTAACGAGCTTGCCGTCTAGTCTGTAGCGCACGCGGAACGTGTCCTCGAAGGGCTCGAAGTGGACATCCGAGGCCCCTGCGGCGATTGCTTTTCTCATCACGTAGTCGACAAGGTTGACGACCGCATCGTCCGTTTTTTGCTGGCCTACTGACCAAACCGCCGCGGCTGGCTTACGCTGGGATTCGCGCGCTTCCATGAGTGCCGTGTTGACGAAAATATCGAGGTTTGTGTCGTTCTCCTCGAACCGCCAGATACCCTTGGGTTCTGCGGTGAAACGCTCGCGGGTATAGTCCCTTAGCTGGATTGCCGGCTTGACGGCAGACTCTTGTTTGAGCGAGGGGTAGAGCGTTTCACGACAGGCCCGAACCTGGCCGAAGGTTGCCACGAGCGGACGAAAATGGTATTCAGTGGCGAACTCGAGGTCTTTTAGCGTACCGAGAGCCTCGATGTCGGCGACGAGCATCCAGACATCCCGGCCCTCTCTCTTGAGCGGGACGATGTAGGGGTTGTTCTTAATCAGCTCGGGAGGAAGCACGGTTGAAAGGGAAGCATCCGGGGTGAGGCTGCCTTGTTGTGCCCTTGGAACGTGGCTTATTTCGGCCAGAAACGCCGCAAGCTGCTCTTCGCTCGTTTCTTCCAGCATCAAGACGTGTTCCAAGAGGCTCCCGCCCTTGTGGCGCACCAGCCACTCGGCCTGGCTTACGGCAAGTTCCGAAGCAAGGCCCTTGGAGATCAGCAAATGTCCCAAGTCTTTGGTTTGCATCGAACGTGCGCAACCCTAACGTTCGTAATAGTATGAAATAAAGGGCAAAAGCTCAAAGGTGATTCATGTATGAGCGTGGCACAAGCCCGGTGGAGGGTCAAGCAGTTTTCCTAGAGAGCCTATCTGACGCGCTTTTCGAGCGCTTCCAATAGGAGTCGATGATTTTTTTCGACCTTTTTTCCAAAAAACAGCCAGAAGGCCAAGAGCCCCTGGAACAGGAGCATGGGGAGGCCGTTTTGAATGCTCGCCCCGGCCCGCTTGGCCGCCTTGAGGAATGGGGTCAACGGGGGGTGATAGACCAAATCGACGGCCCGAACGGGACGGGGCGGGTTCATTGGAAAGCGGATGTCCAGCCTGCCTCCCCCCATTTCGGCCGAAGCGGTCTGGACGATCCAATCGAACCTCCCCACAAACTCGGGCTCAAGGAGCACGTCCAAGGGGTGGGCCTCGATGATCGTCGGGCCGAGGGCGCTCGCGGCCTCTTTGAGCATCCTGGCACGCTCGAGCGTTCGGTTGGCGATGACAAGGAGTCCTGGTCTTTGCCTTATGAGCCCGTAAGTGACCGCGCGGGCCGCCCCGCCGGCTCCAACGACCAAAATACGCGACCCCCCTATCGCCGCCCCTCCAAACCCGAAATCCAGCGCGGCCATGAACCCTTGGGCATCCGTGTTGTGGCCAAGATAGCCCCCGCCCACAAGCCGGACGACAGTGTTCACCGCCCCGATTGTACGGGCTTCATGGCTTAGGGCGTCCAGGTGCTCGAGCATGCGTTCTTTGTAAGGGACGGTTACGTTGAACCCATCGACCCCTAGCTCGTAGAGGCCCTCGACGGCCTTCGAGAAGCGCTCCGATGGAACTTCAAACGGGACATAGGAGCCTTTTTCGTGGGCAAGCTCCATGAAAAAGCCCTGCATCCACGGGGATAGCGACGCGGACACGGCGCTGCCCAAGATGCCAAGAAACCTGGGTGGAAGGGCGGGCTTTACTCGGGACAAACTTTA
Organism: Nitrospirae bacterium UBA2233; assembly: GCA_002347965.1. Lineage (GTDB taxonomy): Bacteria > UBA2233 > UBA2233 > UBA2233 > UBA2233 > UBA2233. The sequence continues at coordinate 48,197 of DDYN01000057.1, forward strand.
TCGGCCTACCTTTAGGGTAAAACGTACCAAGCGCAAGGGAAATCCCACAGCCCGCCGCACGTGTGCCCGCCTGGCGGCGTCTGGGGGAGGGGGAGCGGACCCAACGAGGGCTCCTGCCCTTGCGGGGCGAAGAACGTGTAGCCCCCCGTTCCCTGAGGAAAGCCCGCGGGTTGGACCCCTGCGGGTCCGGCAGGCCTGGCCTGCGAGCCTCCCAACGCCTGCTGGGCATGAGCATGACTGAACCCAAGCGACACGAGCAACCCGCCCGCCGCGACCTTTAGAGCAAAACGCCTACCTTGCCGAGGCATCCGAAGAATTGCCCTGCGCTGCCTGGAGCTGTTCTTTTTTCTTGCGCAGTTCCCGGGTTAAGACCCTGGCGCCTTCCATCGCGTTCTCCCAAACCAAGCTGCCGGCTTCGTCCGCATCCTTCTTGCGGAAGGCCTCTATAATCTTGGCGTGCGTCTTGAACGTATCCCTACCGTCCTCGGTAAGCGAAATGGCAATGCGGTAGCGCCTGTATTGTCTAACGAGCTGCTCGTTGATCTGAACGATCTTGTCGTTTCCGCAGGCGTTGACAAAGACGGAGTGAAACTCGTTATGGGCCTTGAGGACGGCGGCGGAGTCCTCTTTGCCGGCCATGCGTTCGAGCTGCTCGTTGAGCTTCTCCATTTTCTGAAGGTCCTTCTCCGTCAGCCTGTCCACGGCTTTCCTCGCGGCGTAGCTCTCCAGCAGCGCTTTTAGCTCGTAGAAATCCTCGACGTCTTTTTGGTCCCAGCTCGAGACGACGGCCCCCCTGTGTGGGTAGATGTCGATGAACCCCTCGGCCGCAAGCTCTCTGAAGGCTTCGCGCACGGGAGTACGCGAGATCTGGTATTGTTCGGCCATTTCTTCTTCGGTAAGCCGTTCGCCCGGCTTGAGCTGTCCCTTGACGATGGATTCCCTGATTGCCTCGACCACTCTTTCTCGTAGCGTCTTGTAAGCGCGCACCATACCCCTCCTTGTTCAGAAGAGCCCCTTTAAAGCTCGGACTCCTTGACGGATAAATTTGATAGTGCACATTGTATCGTATATATTGTTCCTTGCCAAGCCCCAGCATACGGATGGACTTTTTTGGAGGTGCCTTTTTCGAGCGGGATCCAAGGTTAAAACCCGATTAGCGGCCTTTCGTTGCGCTCTTGCTCGGCCTTACACTCTATGCACAAATCAGTGACGGGCCTGGCTTTTAGCCTTTCTATGCCAATTTCCTGCCCGCAGTGGATACAAAGGCCGAAAGTACCCGTCTCGAAACGCTCGAGCGCCTCGTCGATCTTCTTGATGAGCTTTCGCTCCCTGTCTTTGATCCTCAAAATTGGGATCCGTCCGTCCTCGATCTGGGCCCGGTCTGTGGGGTCGGAAGTTTGCCCCGGATCAAGCTGGCCCTTTTGAGAAAGCTGGTTCGCCCCTTCGAGGAGCTCCTCTTTCCATCGAAGCAACGCCTCTTTGAGCAAGAGCAGTTCTTTTGTGTTCATGACGTCTCCGTTCGTGTGGCCTCCTCAACCGCCTTCCAGGTAGCGGGCAAAGCCGTTTAGGTCCTCCAAAAACCGCCGCATGAGCCTTTGGTGGCTTGCTTGGTAGTATACGCGCCCACAGCCTGGGCATGTCCAGAAGCGTTCCATGTTCCTTGCGACATGGGTAGGAATACGGCCGATCACCTGCCGCTTTGGAGTAACGAGGAGCCTGGCGTTGCATACGGTGCAAAGGCCTCCCATGACCCTAGTCGGCTCGAGAAACTTAAGCAACGGGGCGATCTCGAGAAGCTGGTCGCGGACAACGTTGCTATGCAGGAGGTAGAATGCAACCGGGGGGCGTTGGAGAGTAAGGAGCCGGTCCTTCGTAACCAGCACGCGGCTTTCCCGGAGCGTGAGCGCGACAAGCTGCTCGTCTGGCCCTTTTGGGTAGTAGCGGGCATCGAAACGGAGGATTCTAAGCCACCTTGCAAGCCTTCCTAGCATCGTATCCAGCATTAGCCCGCCGTAGGAAGCCCGGTTCATCATTTTTCTGCCTATGTTCATGTCAATTTGGAGGCTCCTTTGATCATAGCAAAACTTTCTCGGCCTTGACATTGTTTCCTGGGCGCGTTGTAGAATTTGGAGAGGACGAAAGGAGAGTTTGACGACTATAGCCTTACCTAAGGAAACAACAGGAGACCTTGTATGCCCAAGCGTGTGGGAATTTTAACCGGCGGAGGCGATTGTCCAGGCCTAAACGCCGCCATCCGTGCCGTTGTTCGTAGGTTGCTTCCCGAGAACATAGAAACGATCGGCATTCTCAAAGGCTGGAAGGGGGCCTTGGAAAAAGAAACCATGCCTTTGGGCGTGGACGAGGTAGCGGGCATCCTGCCCAGAGGCGGAACAATCCTTAGGACTTCCAGGACAAACCCGTTGAAGCACGATGGCGGGCTGGAGAAAACCGTTAAAAACCTGGAAGGCCTGGGCATTGAAGCGCTCGTGGCGATCGGAGGGGAGGATACGCTCGGCGTGGCCTCCAAGCTGTTCGAGGCGGGGGTGAAGGTCGTCGGAATCCCGAAGACGATCGACAACGACCTTTCCGGTACGGACATGACGTTCGGGTTCGACACGGCCGTTTCCATAGCAACCGAGGCGATAGACAGGATCCACACGACCGCCGAGTCGCACGACCGGGTCATGGTCGTCGAGGTGATGGGCCGCTATACCGGATGGATCGCCGCTTACTCTGGGATCGCGGGCGGGGCGGATGCCATCCTTATCCCCGAAGAACCGTTTTCGCTCGAAGAGGTCGTCAGAATCGTAAAAAAGCGTCACGAGCGCGGCCGGGATTTCAGCATTGTCGTCGTCGCGGAAGGCGCCAAGTTTGGCGATGTGGCCGAGAAGAACATGCTGGTCGTTCAAGACGCCCGGATGGACGAGTTCGGGCATGTCAAGCTTGGAGGGATTGGCAATGTCCTGGCGCGGGAGATAGAAGATCAGACAGGCTATGAAACCCGGGTTACCGTCTTGGGGCACATCCAGCGAGGGGGGACTCCGACGGCGTTTGACCGTGTCCTGGCCACTCGGTTCGGGGTTTTCGCCGCAGGTCTCGTGTTGGACGGCAAGTTTGGGCACATGGCCGCGTTACGAGGGATGCAGATTGCGGATATTCCGCTGAAAGAAGCCACGGGCCAGGTTAAAAAGCTCGACAAGAAGATATTCGAGGTTGCGAAGGTCTTCTTCGGCTAGCCTTCTTGTTTTTCGCAAGCAACGCAAGGTGGGGCATTTTGGAGGGTTACACGGCAAACCTCCATTTTTTAACAAGACAACGTTGAACCTTACAACACGGGGCACGGAAATGTGAACCGTGCCCCGTGAAAACGGCTGGTGCCTATTATCCGCCCATCAATAAACCACGGGGAACCCGGCGGCCGTCCAGTTGGTCGTCCCGCCGATTAAGTCGTACACCTGCGTGAAGCCCTTATCGATGGCCATCATGGAAGCTTCCGCCCCCCTTGGCCCGTTGGCACACACAAAGCAGATCGGGGCGTTCTTGTCGAGCTCGCCGGAATCCAAAAACTGCTCGACGTCCTCACCGAGCTCGTGGAACTGGATCTTGGCAATATGCAGCCCGTTGTACTCGAGCGCACTGCGTACGTCCACGACGGTTAGGTTCGGATCCTCTCGCCATTTCTCGTAGAGTTGGCTTGCGATCCAAGAGTGCATGTACTTGCCCTGGATCCAGCCCGTATTGGCGTAGTTGACGATTCTGTTGACCATCTCGATCAACGTGGGCCCGAAGTTGGGCGCTGGTACCCAGTTTTCGGAATCCGGCGTAGACCCGCCGATCGCCCGGTTGATGCCGGCGGCCCTTCCTTGAACGCCAAGGAACGTGTTCAGCGTTTGCTCGGCAAGAGCTTGGTCTTTGGTGTTGACGATTTTTGCGGATTTTTTGAAAACAAGGTCCGGATAGGCATCGGCTAGGCTAGGAGCGCTTTGGTAGCCGAAGGCATCCTCTGACTGGGCCACAATTTGGCCTTTTTGGTAGACAACCGGCGCTTGACCCTTGGTCACATCAACGCCTTGCAAAGACAAGGGCATGCCGGCCCCGATCCATTCTCCGATGCCTGAATTCAGGTAGTAAACGTTGTCGTAACCATACGTAACCGTATGGTAGCCCGCTACAAGGGCTCGAATCCCTCAAGCACAGATGAGAATTTCTGGCTTGTCGGGGTCGAGCCTGCCCGATTTCACGAACTCGTCGTACTCAGAAAGCGGGACGTTGATAGAGCCCGGGATGTGCATGCCGTCGAACTCGGCCTTGGAGCGTATGTCAACGATCTGAACCTCTTGGCTTGACATCATCCTGCGCATCTGGGCCGCCGTTACCGGGTTTGCCGTTACGCCCTCGAGCTTTAGCTGTAAGGGCGGAATCGCGCCCTCCATCCAGTAGCGCATGCCTCCCATCAGGTACATGAAGAACGCGCCCACGTCGGTCGTGGCGATCTGGTTGGGCGTGAAGGAGAACATGTTGCCCGCCAAGGGCACGAACAAGTCGGCCATCGGCTGGGTCAAGCCCCGGACCATCAAGTCGTTCCTCGTTACCTCGTGGGCGTTTGCTTTGGTCCCCACAAACGGGGCTGCGCTAAAGATAAGCGGCAGGCCTAAGGCCAGCGCCTTGAACCATCGCTTTCGCATGGCTCCTCCTTATTTTGGTTGATTCTTTCCTACACCAGGCTTGTCAGCGAGGTGCTGGTAGCCGGGAAAGAGTTCGACAAAAGATGCACGAACGCGTTCAGAAAGGCATTTAAGAGCTCGCTCAAGAGTCCAGGGTCGATCGGGGCAGGTTGGAATCCCATAGAAAACCTCCTTATTTCAGCCCATTAAACTAGTAATCGGGCTCGTCAAAAACCCAGAGAGCTGATCGCTCACACCAAGAAGCCCGGGCAAGCTCGGGGCCAGGTTGTTGACGAAGAACTCGTAGACCGTGTTCAGGAACTCGGCCATACCATTCACCTCCTTTTAGGCTTGTTTATTATTGTATGAAGCATACTAAAATTGCACGTTTCTGTCAAAGTATCGCCGTAGAGTATCCAGTTGGCTCGACAAGGCATGGAAGGATTACGTTGAAGGACGGGTTTTGTTCGGACGAACGATCGTCAAAAGGCCTATCGTCCTCCCGCTCGGAGATACGGGAAAACACCGCCACCCTTACGCACCCTGTAGAAATGGATGGATACGAGCGCGACGATCACCAGCGGCAACAGGACAATATCAAGCACATAGAAGCGGACAGGCGCAAGCGGGCGATGGCAACCGACAGGCCTGGCGTGATCATCGTAGTGGACTACGAAAAACGCATCGGCTGCAAGTACTTTATCGTTCCATGCCCTTACGGGGCGCGCTTGTCCGCAAAGGGGAGTTCTTCACGGGGAATTGGTAGTTTTCACTTTCTTTTTCTTCCGCTCCCTAGGTCTTTGCCGTCACTTCCTGGCTAGCTCGGCTCCTCCCGGCCCTGTCTGTGACGCGGACCTGGTAGGTATGGGCGGCTTCCTTGGCAAGAGCGTCCGTCACGAAGAATGGCTCTAGGCTGGTTTGAGGGGCTGCCTGAACCCGTTTGAAAGGCTTGCCGTCTTTCAGGACCTCGTAGAAAGCAAGCGGCTCGTCGCCGGCGTATGCGGTATCCCAGAAAATGCGTACATCCAGGTCTTTCTTGCCGTAAGGCATGTCCAGCTCGACCCTCACGTTCTTGGGCGCGCTAAGCCCTTCGTAGGGCCTTTGGAAGTAGTTCGTCGTCTTGCCCAGCGCATCTTTGGCCCGGCCCTCGATTGCGCGCAGTTCGGCTTCGGAGAGCGGCCCTTTGAGTTGCGAGGCCTGGATGTTGGCCAGCAGTTGCCGCTCGTTGCCGATCCCCATGATCGCCGTATCCACGCCGGGGATGCTCAAGGAATACCGAACGGCTAGCTTCGAAGGAAAGGCATCGGACCCGATTGCGTGGACGACGTCCGAGGGCGCGCTGGAAAATCTTGGAGTCTTGCCGTAGAACGCCCCATCCGCAAACACCTTCATGGCGATGACTCCCATCCCCTTGGCCTTAGCAAGCGGAATGGCGTTGTACTGGTGGTTGAAGTAGAGCCTGTCGTTTGCGTTGATCGCGACAAGGAGCGTATCGAGAATCCCTCGGGAATCCTTTTGCATGGCGTACATGTGGGCTGGCGAATTCCAGTGTCCCGTAATGCCTATATGCCCGATTAGCCGCTCGTTGCCAGGGTTGAACCCCGTGCGGTTCGTCCCGTCGCGCAAGTCTAAAAGCCCCGCGAGCGCGCCAACAGGTCCCGCCTTGGGGTCTGGGTTCTCCAAGCCGGCATAGATCGCATCGACATGCTCAAAGCTCTGGATGTTGTGGACCTGAACAAGGTCCAGGTAGGAACCTTTAGGGTAATTGCCCTTGCCATCCCCGAAGATTAAAGAGAGCGAACGCTTGACATCGTCTATGGCGCCCCTGACGCTTTCTCCGTTCGAACGCGAGCCCGGGCCCAGGTCGCCTTCGAACGGCGCCGTATAGCGCATCATCGTCTTAGTTGCTAAAAAGATTTTGCGCCTCATGGGTTCGTTGTAGACTGGCTTACCGGGGATCAGGTCGAGCTTTTTAAAGGCCTTGCCGAAGTTTGCCTGGCTTGGACCGTAGACGTTCGAGGTGTCGAGGTAGGTCGTACCGAGCATGATCGCCTTCGCGATGAGCGCCACGGGGTCGATCCCCTCGGGCGTCCACTGGAGCGAGGCTTGGCCGCCCAAACCAAATGTAGTAACGGCTCGGTTCGTTTTTCCCAGCGTTCGGGCAACTAGCGCCCTTGGCCCCTCTGTCGCCGAGGCGATTCCCCCGAAGAGGTCCCATGGCCTAGCGACCAGGACCGTTCCCAGTCCCAAGCCGTATCCAAAAAACTTCCTCCTTGGCATTCCCTTGCCCATGGCACCCTCCTATGGAGTTGGATCGTAGGCTTCAAAAGCGACGACGACGAGCGTGATGTTGTCGTGTCCCCCCCGGGTGTTGGCCATGTTTACGAGCTCCGTGGCGATAAGGGGAGCAATTCTGAGCCTGTTGGCCACGTAGGCAACCTCGCTCGGAGGAACGAGATCGCTAAGGCCGTCCGAACAAAGGACCAGGCAGCCCTCTCTAGGGATCTCGAACACGCCCGTTTCGGGCTCGATCGTATCGGGGGGCGAGATGCCGAGCGCCTGGATAAGCACGCCCGTTGCCGGGTCTTCCTGCTCGTGGGCTAGCTTTATAGCCCCCGTTTCGTCTACCCAAAGCATGGCAGAATCTCCGACGTTCAAAAAAACGACTGCGTCGCCAACGACAAGCGCCAACACGAGCGTCGTCCCCATCATCCAAGCGGGCCTTTTGCGCCCAAGAGATATGTTTTCTTTGTAAATCTTGTAGGCAAGCCCAAAGCAAACCCTTCGGATGCGGTTGCCCACGCAAGCGGGAAGGCCCGGCTCTGGGCCTTTGAATACATCGAGGGGCTTGAGGAGAGCGTCGAGCAAAGGACGCTGAAGCTTGTTCGCTACCAAAGGCCGACTTGGTTCAGTGTCACCGAGCAGCGGGAACACCTCGGAAACCGGAAGGCCCTCTAGGTACTCCTGCCCCAGAATGGCGGCGCGCTCACCCTCGGGGTGCCCCCCAAGCCCGTCTAGCACGGCGTAGAGCCCAAGCGGCAGGATACGACTACCGTCGTCGAGCGTTCGAACAACGTATCGGTCCTCATTTTTCGCCCTGCGCTTGCCTTGGTCTGTCAAGCAGCTCGTCTGGATGCGAAACCGTTTCATGCCTGGAGAGGGTCAAGCCCGAGCGCCCGAACCATCCGAAGCGTCCTTGAGCCCTCTTGCCCCTTTGCCGTAAGGTAATCACCCAAGAAGGCCGAATCGGCAACGAGAAACCCGATAGGTTCGAGCGCGCCTAAGTGCAGCTCCCTTCCCGCCGCCAAACGGACCTCGGTAGCGGGCAAAAGAAGGCGGACAACGCATAGCACGCGAAGGCATTGTTCTGGGTTAAGAGGCGGCGCACCCTCCAGCGGCGTTCCCGGGATGGGGATCAAAAAGTTCACGGGGATCGCATCCGGCTTGAGTTCTGCAAGGTCTTGTAGCAACCCCGCGAGCTCTTTTAGACTCTCGCCCAGCCCTACGATGAACCCGCAGCAAAGCTCGAGCCCTCTTTCCTTGACGCGCCTTGCCATTTGGAGCCTGTCTTCGTAGGTATGGCTCGAGCAGATCCTTGGGTAGACCTCTCTTGGGGCGTTGAGGTTGTGGTTGATGCGGTCGAGCCCGCAGGCCTTTAAAAAATCGAGGGCGGCATCGTCTAGAAAGCCCGAGGAAAAGCAGGTCTTGAGGCCGAGGTCGCGCGCCATGAAAGAAACGGCCTCCCCAACCACTCGCAAATCGGCCTCTACGGCACCCCGCCTGGCGATCGCCATGCAGAAGCGGTAAGCCCCGCTTGCCTGCGCCTCTTTGGCGCCGGCGATGAGCTCGCTTGCCTTGAGCGGCGCCGAGGGCGTGACGGGCGTAGGGAACTTAGATGACTGGCCGCAGTAGGAGCAATCCTCGCTGCATCCGCCCTTCTTGGCGTTTTCTAAGACATGGAGCTTGAAGCTGTTCCCAAAGTGCGCCCTCCTTAACCGGATAGCCTCTTTGAGGATGGGCTTGAGCGGCGTTTTTGGGTCCAGGAGGTTTTCGATAAAGCTGGTGCCGAGGGCCGGAATCGAACCGGCACGGAGGAATCCCCCGAGGGATTTTAAGTCCCTTGCGTCTACCTGTTCCGCCACCCCGGCAACCTCCCGTTTTGTTCGTCTACACGGCGGCGTATTGGAGCCTGAGCCCCTTTTTGGCCACGAGATAGTCGTGAATTCCCTTAGCCGCGACCTTTGCCTGCCCCATTGCAGAAATAACGGTCGAGCCTCCCGTAATGACGTCTCCCGCCGCGAACAACCCCGGGATAGAGCTCATGCCCGTTTCGGTGTTCACGACGACGATGCCGCTTTTGGTCAGTTCGAGCCCGGGCGTCGAGCGGGTAACCAAGGGGTTGATGTCGCAGCCGAGCGCTATGATCGCCGTATCGCACTCTATGGTCCAGTTGGAACCCTCGATCGGGATGGGCCGGCGCCTACCCGAGCTATCCGGCTCCCCCAAGGCCATTTCCATCACCTCGATCGCCTTGAGCTTGTAATGGCTATCCCCGATGAATCGAACAGGGTTCGTTAAAAAGCGTGTCTTGACGCCCTCTTCTTCGGCGTGATGGAGCTCTTCTACCCTGCAGGGCGCCTCGGCCCGTGAACGCCTGTATACTAGCGTGACCGCCTCGGGCTGAAGCCGGATGGAAGTCCTGGCCCCGTCCATGGCCGCGTCGCCGGCGCCGATAACGACGATGTTCTTTCCGTACTCGATCGGCGTTGCATAGTCCGGGAACAAATCCGCCCGCATGAGGTTAAGCCTCGTTAGCCATTCGTTGGCCGAGTAGACGCCCACAAGGTTCTCGCCCGGAATTCCGAGCATTTTTGGAAGCCCCGCACCCGTTCCTAGCAAGATAGAATCGTAGCCCATCTTAAAGATGTCTTCGATACTCAGGGCCTTGCCGATGACGGCGTCTTTGAATATCTCCACGCCAAGGTATTCGAGCGCCTTCAGCTCGGACTCGATGACGTCCGAAGGAAGGCGAAACCGCGGGATGCCATAGTATAGAACGCCGCCAGGCTTGTGCATCGCTTCAAAAAGCGTCACCCGGTGGCCCAAGCGGGCAAGCTCGAAGGCGCCAGTGATGCCGGCCGGGCCGGACCCCACGATCGCCACGCTGCAACCGGTCGAAGCACCCGGCTTGGGGAGCTCAACACGCCCGGAGAGCCTCTCGAAATCGGCCACGAACCGCTCGATCTTGCCGATGCTCACGGGCTCTCCGCGCTTTCCGATCACGCAGGACTGTTCGCATTGCTTTTCTTGAGGGCAGACCCTTCCGCATATGGCGGGCAAGATGTTCTTTTCTTTCAAAACGTGGGCCGCCTCGAGAATCGCGCCTTCGCCCACCAATTTGACGAACCTAGGAATGTCGATGCCGACAGGGCAGCCCGCAACGCAGGAAGGCTTCGGGCATTCGATGCAACGGAGCGCCTCCTCTTTGGCCTCCTCGAGGCCAAACCCAAGGCACACCTCCTCAAAATTTCGGCTTCGAACCTCTGGCGGCTGCTCTGGCGCCTTGTGGCGCGGAATCTTGATGCGATCTTTTATGCTTAGGCCTGACATAGGCTTTGCTCCTTTTGTTTGAGGTACTCCTCCAGCGCGGCCCGCTCTTTTTCGGCGTACATCCGCTGCCTGGCGACAAGCTCGTCGTAGTCGACGTCATGGCCGCTGAATTCTGGCCCGTGGATGCAAGAAAACCTCGTCTCCCCGCCCACCGTAACCCGGCAGGCGCCACACATTCCCGTACCGTCAACCATCAGTGTGTTGAGGCTGACCATCGTCGGGATTCCGAGAGGCTTTGTCATGTCAGAAACGGCCCGCATCATCGGAACCGGCCCGACGGCGACGACGTAATGCACCGGCTCATCGTCTAGAATGGCCTTCAGCGCGTCCGTTACGAGCCCTTGCATGCCGGCGCTGCCGTCGTTGGTCGTAATAAACAGCCTATCAAGAGCCGCTTGAAGCCTGTCCGCGAAGATGAGCAGCTCTTTCGTCCTGGCTCCGACGATGCCGTAAACCTTGTTGTCTAGCTCTTTGAGCTTCCTTCCCATCGGGAGGATCGCCCCGGACCCATACCCGCCGCCGATCAGAACGCACGTTCCGAACTTTTCGGCGTGGGTTGGAACCCCCAAGGGCCCTACGACGTCCAAAAAGCTATCCCCTGCTTGCAAGTCGTAGATCTCGTGGCTCGTCCTGCCGACGGCCTGCACGATCAGCTCGAGCGTGCCGGCCTCGCGGTCAAACCCGCAGATGGACAGGGGAATCCGCTCGCCCTTTTCGTCCACCCGGACGATTACGAACTGGCCCGGCTGCACCTTTCGGGCGACCAACGGGGCCTCAATTTTAAGATGGACCGTTTTTGGTGCGATCTCTTGGCGCGTAAAGATTTGGAACACCGCATGGACTCCTTCTGGCGGGTTCGGTTTAAATGGGGTAGAATGAACTACCCTATATTACACCAATCATTGGTGAATATTGAAGAACGACGGCATTGGCCTTTGTGGTATTTTTAGTTTATTGTAGCAGGTCCGCCCAACCCTTGACAATGCGGTCGTTTTACTATGGCTTTACAAGGGCGCGCGATCGGGCTACATTAAAGTAATAACTGCTATATCTCGTCCCCATCGTCTAGACGGCCCAGGACACAGGCCTTTCAAGCCTGAAACGGGGGTTCGAATCCCCCTGGGGACGCCATTTTGGGCCGTTAGCTCAGTGGCAGAGCATCTGCCTTTTAAGCAGAGGGTCGCTGGTTCGAATCCAGCACGGCTCACCATTCTCTTTTTTCATTTCAACTCCCGTTTACCTTGAACCTCCTAAGGCCTACCCGTAGGCGTAAGCCCTCGTTACGCAAGGCCGTTGATCGAGGCGGCTTAGAAAATGCCTCGAGAGCATTTCCTAGTTCTCCAGGAAATACTTCCTTCGTTATACAAGGCGTTTGCTTGAAAAGAGCGAGCCTATGGTTTAAGCTAAAAAAGTCAGGATATACACATAACCCTATTTTGAAATGGGAGATTCCACGATGTTGCAGGAGGCCGTAGTGTGCAGCCGTCCCGGAGAAGCACGGCCGAAAGGCTGCCCTGAAGCCGGTCAGAGTCAGTTTTTTGCCCTCAACGAAGCGCTGGACCAAGGCGAAGTGCGTCGGATTGCCAACGGCGTGACCGACTTCCTGAAATCCGGGGGGTTTTCCAGTCCGTTCGAAGATCAAGCGTTTGAGGCCAAGTTCCGTAACGGGATGGAGCACTGGCTCGAAAGCCTGCTGGATGACGATCTTCCGGAAGAATCCTACGCCCAAGACCGGATCAGGATCGGGCGCTCCTACGTCAAGAGGGGGCTCGCCATGACCATGATCGTCAAATCTTACTCCTACATCCGAAACGAGCTGATGCGCCTGCTTGACAGTCCCACCGTTCCGATGCTTATCGTCCTGGGTCAAAGGCTCGATGACGACCTAAGCTTGGTTCTCATGGCCTACGAAAAAGAACAGGTTCGTCTTGTCGAGGAGAGCCTTTCCAACTACCGGACTATCCAGGAGCTCTCGAGCCCGGTCATTGAAGTCTCAAGGCAAACGCTGCTCGTTCCGCTCGTCGGCGAGATGGACGAGCAGCGCACGGACATCCTAGAGGATAAGCTACTTCAAGAGGTCGCCTCCAAAAAGGCCAAGCAAGTGCTGATGGAGTTCAGCGGCTGCGAAGTTAGGGATACCCACCTGACCAAGCGTCTTTTCGAAGCATGCAGGGCCGTAGAGCTGCTTGGGGCGCGCGTCGTGTTCGTCGGCATTCGTCCCTCTTTGGCGCGTACGCTCGTTTCGATCGGGGCGGACTCCGCCGGCTTTCGTGTCGTAAGGTCGCTAGCCGACGTCTTGGCTTAAAAAAGGCCTAGAGCCAGGCCTCACGGAGCCGATGCCTTAGTAGCTTGCCAGAGGCGTTCCTGGGCAGGCTGTCAACGAACCGCACGTGGGCCGGCACTTTGTAGCCCGCAAGCCGCTCCTTCAAGAATGCCTTGACATGGCCCTCATCAATCTTTTTACCCTCCCTAAGGAGCAGAAACGCCGCGACCGCCTGGCCCCAGCGGGCATCCGGCACGCCGATTACGCCCGCCTCTAGCACGTAAGGGTGGGACAGAAGGGCCGCCTCAACCTCCGCCGGATAGATATTCTCCCCGCCAGACACGATCAAATCACAGCGCCTGTCCGACACGTAAAGATAGCCCTCTTCATCCAGGGAGCCGACATCGCCCGTGTGCAACCACCCCCCTCGAAGGACCTCTGCCGTTTCCTTTGGCCTGCCAAAGTAGCCCGCCATGACGACCGGACTACGCACGAGGATCTCTCCGGCTTGTTCCGGCCCAAGGACGCGGCCGCACGTGTCCACGATGGATACCTCCGTAGGAAACAGCGGCTTGCCGGCCGAGCCTTGCTTTCTTGGGGCGTCCTCTTTGGAGAGGGTTGCCACCTGCGAGGCTGCCTCTGTAAGCCCGTACGTCTGAACGACGGGCGCGCCAAGCCTTTCGGCATCCTCTAGGAGCGAGAGCGGTACGGGCCCGCCGCCTACCAAAACGCAGCGAAGGCTGCCGGGGAACGGCCTGTGCCCCCTTGCGTCCAGGATTCTCGTCAGCATGACGGCCACGACAGATAGCATGCTCACGCCGTCCTCATCGATCGCCCGGTTGATCGCCTCGGGATCGAACCCGTTGTGGACGATCGCGGGGATGCCGTAGATCACGCTGCGCAGAAGAATCGAGAGCCCCCCTACATGGTAGAGAGGAAGGCTCGTAAGCCAGCAATCTTCTTTCATGACACCTAGGTTGAGCGCGGAACCCGTAGCGCTGAAGAAGTGGTTTCCGTAGGTTAGCATCGCTCCTTTTGGCGTTCCTGTCGTGCCCGAGGTGTAAAGGATGGAATGCACTCGGGAAAGCCGAATCGCGGAGCGCTCCGCCGCCTTGGCTGGCCCTAATGGCAAGGGCAGCTCCTTTATGGATACGGCACGAACTTGGGTATTCTTGCGGGCAAGCAGCAATGCCCTGTCCGCGTTGGGCTCGTCGTGAAGAAGAAGGCTCGCCCCGGCATCTGCAAGCTGCCAGGCGAGCTCTTGCTCGGCAAGCCGGGTATTCAGCGGGACGAGGATGCCGCCGAGCTTGGGGAGGGCGTGGACAGCCAGCACGAACTCTAAAGAATTGCCAGAAAGCAAGGCAACCCTTTGTCCGGCCCGAACGCCAAGGTCAAAAAGCCGCTTAGCGGTTAACCGTGCCAAACATTCCAGTTCGGCAAAGCAAACGCGCGTTTGGCCGCAGACAAGCGCCAGACGATCCGGCGTCAGCAGGGCGCGCTGGCTGAGCCACTCCGGCATGATGGCCTTTTGGTAAAAAGGCGGCTGCTTCATGGCCCGACATGTCCGCTGAAAAGGGTATGGCGAAAGAGCGCATGCTCGTCTAGCTTTACTCCAAGACCCGGTAGGCCCAAGAGCGCCATCTTTCCCGCGGAAATCTCGGACGGCCGCACGACGATGTCGGAGCCGAGCAGTTCTCCCGTCGCCAGGCCGCAAGCCGGGCCGCCTTCAGGAAGCATGCAGGCAAGCTGTAGGGCGGCCGCGATGCCGACGGAAGAATCGAGCGTCGTGGTGACGTACGCCTTGAGCCCGGCGTCTTGAGCGAGCGATGTGACATCGAGGGCTTTTTTAATGCCCCCCAAGATCATGGGCTTCAAGACGAGCACGCTTGCGGCGCCCATCTCAATCACCCGAGCCGCGCTTTGGACGTCAGCGATCGCCTCATCGGCCGCAATCACCGTTTGGACGGATTCTTGAACGCGCTCGAGCCCTTCTAGGTCGTCTGCGGAAACGGGCTGTTCGACCAGTTCGATACCGCAACCTTCTAGGGCTCGGATAGCCAAGATGGCCTGTTGGACGCCCCATGCACCGTTGGCATCCAGGCGGATCTTGACCCCTGGCCCTATAGCCTCTCGCACGGCGGCCACGCGCTCCTTTTCTTCTTGGAGGCTCGACGCCGCGCCCACCTTGAGCTTGATGCAGCCAAACCCCGCTTCCTTGGCGGCCTTTGCCTCGAGCGCCGCCCCGTTGGCCGACTCAGAAGCAATGAGCGCGTTCACTTCGACGGCGTTCCGCTTTGGGCCGCCAAGAAGCCCCGCGATGGGAGTGCCTCTATGTTGGGCGAGGACATCCAGAAGCGCCGTTTCGATGCCAAAGGCGAGGGGTGGCGGTAGCACCCGCGGTCCTTGAGGCCAGGTCTCGGCCTTGGTTCCGATCAACCCGGGGGCAAGCGCGGCAAGCGTGTTTGTCAAGCCATGCAGGCCGTCAGCACAAGAAGACAAGGGGTGCAAGGATGCCTCTCCAAGCCCTTCGAGCCCGGCATCGGTCCCGATCCGGATCAAAAGCCCCTCCCGGTACTCAAGGAGCCCTTTTGCCGTTCGAAGCGGGGTACGAAACGGCAGCTTAAAGGCCGTCCAGGTAACGGCCGCGATGTTCATAGGCAAAGCCCTAAAGCAAGGAGAATTCCGCAGGCCAAATGGAGCAGGGCCGTCTTCTTGAGCACTTCGTTGAGGGCCTGACCGTTCGTTCCTTTCAAGACTTGCCAGAGCGCTTGCATCCCGATCGGGGCCGTAAGCCAAGAAAGCCCCACCCACGGCCCGGCGCCAAGCAGCCAAAGCAAGGCCACAAAAGCGTAGGCGGCGACGATCAAAAGCGCATACTCAAGCCGGGTGAGCTCTGCCCCAAGCCGAACGGCCAGCGTCCTTTTGCCAGCCTTTTTGTCCGTTTCGATGTCCCTTAGGTTGTTGACGACCAAAATGGCCGTGACGCTGCACCCGACGGGCAAGGACGCCAAAAGGGCCAGGCGGCTCAGCTCGAGCGTCTGTAGGTAGGCGCTGCCCACGACGGCCACAACGCCGAAAAAGACGAACACGAAGGCATCGCCGAGCCCGTTATAGCCCAGCGGCCAAGGGCCCGCAGTGTACCAAACGGCGGATACGATGGATAAAGCACCGGCCGCCAGGATAGGCCAGCCGCCTGTAGAAACCAGGTACAATCCAATAAGCGCAGCCGCTCCGAAGACAATGCCCGTAGCAAGCCGGACGCTCGACGGGGATGCAAGCCCGCTTTGCGTGACCCTGACAGGCCCAAGCCTTCCAAGGTCATCGGCGCCAGCCTCGAAATCGAACACGTCGTTGGCCAGGTTGGCGCCAATTTGTATCAGGAGCGAGGCCAAAAGCACCGCCAGAAACACCAAAGGGCGAAAGACGCCCTCGCTAAGCCCGACAGCCGTTCCTACAAACACGGGGACAACGGCCGCAGAAAGCGTGTAAGGGCGGGCCGCCAGCACCCAAACCCGCCATGATGGCATTTTTTGCATGTCGGCCCGCTAAGGAAACCTTGGAAACTTTGAAAAATCCGGGTCGCGCTTCTCCAAAAAGGCGGCTTTGCCCTCTTTTGCCTCTTCGGTCAGGTAGTAAAGCAGCGTTGCGTCGCCTGCCAGCTGCTGGAGGCCCGCTAGCCCGTCCGTATCGGCGTTGAAGGCCGCCTTGAGGAAGCGGATGGCCGTCGGGCTCTTCTTCAGGATTTCCCCGGCCCAACGGAAGGTTTCCTCTTCGAGACGCTCCAAGGGGACAACGGCGTTGACAAGCCCCATTTGGAGAGCCTCCTTGGCCGAATACTGCCGGCAGAGGTACCAGATCTCCCTGGCCTTCTTGTGCCCCACGATCCTAGCGAGCATCGTGGCGCCATAGCCCGCATCGAAGCTCCCCACCTTCGGACCTGTTTGCCCGAACACGGCGTTTTCGGCCGCGATCGTCAAGTCGCAGACCACGTGCAGTACGTGGCCCCCGCCGATCGCGTACCCAGCCACCATCGCGATGACCGGCTTGGGTAGCGTACGAATTTGACGTTGAAGGTCGAGGACGTTGAGCCTTGGCACGCCGTCTTCGCCGACGTAGCCGCCCTCGCCCCGGATGCGCTGATCGCCCCCCGAACAGAACGCCTCGTTGCCCTGGCCTGTCAGGATGACCACCCCTACGCCCGGATCGTCTCTTGCCTCTTCGAACGCCTCTTTGAGCTCGAGGATCGTAAGCGGCCTGAAGGCGTTCCGGACGTGGGGCCGGTTGATCGTAACCTTTGCCATCCCCTCGGCCTTCTCGTAGAGGATGTCTTTATAGTCGCGGACCTTGTTCCAAGAAACGGTAGACATCGGAAAGCTCCCTTCAGGGTAGGTTTGTATCCCATCTGCAGGATTCGAGCGCCATAATCGCGGCCAACGAAAGCTTTTGATGCAGCCTAAGGTTCGTATCTCTGTTTGAGCTCACCTCTAGAAGGCTCACCCCGGGCGCAAGGAGGCTTTCCTTCAGCCCTTCCATGAACGCTCGCTTCGTTGCAGGCTTTTGGTAGGCAAGGCCGTAAAGCGAGGCCACGTGGCAAAAATCCAGGCCAAGCGGGGTCCCGAACAGTTCCTCGAAGTGTTCGGCCTTTTTGGCCTGAGGAAGGAAAGAAAAAATCCCCCCGCCGTCGTTGTTCAACAAGACGACAGTGGCCCGAAGGCCGTGGCGTTTTGCGGCCAGAAGGCCGTTCATATCGTGATAGAAGGAGAGATCGCCCACGACCAAAACGAGCGGACCGGGCAGCGCGGCGGCCGCACCCAGCGCGGAGGAAACGACCCCGTCTATACCGCTAGCACCCCGGTTCGCCAGAAAACGGAGCCGAAATGGGGTCGAAAAGAAGAAGGCGTCCAAGTCGCGCACCGGCATGCTGTTTCCGATAAACAGCGTGGCACCCTCCGGCAAGGCTTGAGGCAGGGTATTGAGAACCCAGGGCTCGGAGGGCGCGGGTTCGGCCTCAAGAGCGGCCACAAGCGCGCCGCGTGCGACAAGCGAAGCTTGAATCCAGCGGGTTGCGAACCCTCCTGGTTCAGCCTTTTGCCCAAGGATTCGGCAAAGCCCCTCCAAGAGCAGACGAGGGTGGGCTTGGAGCACGCTTGAGGTTCTAAGGCCAGGGTCGCTCCAGCCCTCCCCTCCGTCCACAAAGGTCTGCCTTGCGCCTTGGAGGCTTTGGAGGTAGGAAAGCAACGTCTTAGAAGTGGGTGTGGCACCAAAGCGCAGAACGAAACTCGGGGCGAGCGAAAGGGCTGTTCGCTCGTGGCCAAGGAGCGTATCGTAGGTGTCGATCGCAAGCGGGCAGGCATGCCCGCTACTTCTAACCTGCGAGAGCGGGTCGCATAAGATAGGGAACCCGAGCGCTTCTGCAAGGTCTATAACGGCCGAAGGAAAGCCCGGGTCGTCTTGCGGGCCGCACACGATCAGCCCTCTTTGGGTCTCGCCAAGCTCGGCTGCAAGCCCTTTGAGGGCATCTTGGGTAAGCTGGCCCGGTGCTTGCGAGGTGGTGACGTATGGCCTGTAGTCCTCTCTTGGGCTGTCCTGTGTGCTTGACCCGGAATCTATCGGCACGAGCGGCTCGCGAAAAGGGAAGTTAAGGTGGACGGCCCCCAGGGGCTTCGAGCGTGCCTCCGCCACGGCCCGGCAGGCCAGCATGCGCACGTAGCGGAGTGCTTCCTTGGAGGCTTCAGGGAGGGGAACTTCGATAGAAGCCTTGACGTGGACGCCAAAAAGCCTTGTCTGGTCGATCGTCTGGTTGGCCCCCACATCCCTTAGCTCGGGCGGCCTGTCTGCCGTAAACACCAAAAGCGGCACGCGGGCGTAGCGCGCCTCAACCACGGCGGGGGCAAAGTTGAGCGCCGCCGTACCCGAGGTAGAAACGATCGCGACGGGCTCTCTCAAGACCTTCGCCATTCCTAGACCAAAGAATCCGGCGGAGCGTTCGTCGATATGGACCCATACTTTGATGTCCGGATGTTTGCGCAACAAAAGCGCAAGCGGGGTTGAGCGTGACCCGGGACACAAGCAGGCATTCCGGACGCCGGACCTTGCCAGCTCGTCTACGAAAGCACTCACGAAGGCATGGAGGGCCCTTTGGGCGGCTAGTTCTTG
Source organism: Nitrospirae bacterium UBA2233 (assembly GCA_002347965.1). GTDB lineage: Bacteria > UBA2233 > UBA2233 > UBA2233 > UBA2233 > UBA2233. Next base: position 66,890 of record DDYN01000057.1, read on the forward strand.
CCGTTCAGCGCCCATCGCATCGCTTCGAGCTTCAAGCGCGATTCTTCAAGCTCCGCCTTAGGGTCCGAGTCGGCCATGATGCCGCAGCCAGCGTACAGAAGGGCTTCGTTGCCAGAAAGCAACGCGGAGCGTATCGCGACAAACATCTCCCCGTCGCCAGATCCATCCAGCCATCCGACAGGGCCCGAATACCAACCGCGGTCGAACCCCTCCAGCGTGCGGATGAGCCAAAGGGCCTTTTCCTTTGGCAGCCCCCCAACCGCTGGTGTTGGGTGCAGGAGGTCTATTAAGTCCAGCACGTTGGCCGGCTTTCGTTTTAAAGTGCCCAAGACCAGGGTGTGAAGGTGCTGGATGTTCCTGATGTAGGCCGGCGAGGGGGAGGGCGAGAGAGTGAGCTCGCTACATAAAGGCGTAAGCGCCTTTATTATGGCGTCCACCACCAGCGCATGTTCCAAGCGGTTCTTTCGGTCCGAAAGAAGCCCTTCTTTAAGCCTTAAGTCCTCCTCGCAATCAAGCCCACGTCCGGCCGAGCCGGCAAGGCAGCTTAGCAATACGTGAGAGCCGTCATAAAGGCTTACCAGACGCTCCGGCGTTGCCCCCAAGAAGCAGGCCTCGTCCTCCAAGAAGGCAAACAGGGTGCATTCGACGAAGCCTTGACGCATCCTGTCGAGGGCAAGGGTAGGGCTGATCCGGCCTTCCTGACGCATGCGGACCTGCCTGGCCAACACCACTTTTTGGAGCGTTCCTTCCCGTATCTTTTGGACTGCGGTGAAAACCGCCCTTTTCCAGCTCTCCGGCGATTCATTCTCGTTAGAATCTTCGGCCAGGCTGCCGGCTTGAGGCTCCGGCAACGCGCCAACGCCCTTCGATGACCCATCTAGGAGGCAGAATGCTTCATCAACCCGCTGCTTAAGCGTACCCTCGCTTTTCTTGCCGGCCATGAGATTCAGCGTAAGCCAAGAGAGGTTTCCTTTCGAGACGATAAAGATTTTTGGAAGCACGAGCCGGCCCTGGCCGAAAGAAAGCCAATGGTTGGCCGGGTTTGCAGGGGTATCGAACGCGAACCCTGCAAACACGACCGGCCCTGGAAAAGGCGGGGCATCCCGATCGCTCACGATCGTTCTCGCAAGAAGGCTCTTCCAGGCACTGGAGGCCTTCTCAAACCGGCCCTCGCCGGCGCAATCCACCCGCCATAAGCTGCCTATCCCGACCATCGAAAGCCCCCTGGACGGCCGCTCAAAAAAGGTTCGCGCCCCTTTGGCTTGACCAAAGACCGCCAACGGGTCTACCCAAGGAATGCGAACCGTCACGCTCGTAAGCGCGGGCACGTCTGGATACAGCGCCTTGTCCGTTGCTTCCGCATAGGCACAACGCAACTTCTCGACCCAGGACAAAGCCTCAATGCGCGCCCTCAAGGATCCCTTATCTCGAAGACCTGAACGTTGTTGTTTTCTAGTCACTCCAGCCATTCCTTGTATGGTAGCCCTGAGCGCCCGCGCATTCAAGGTTGTACGCCCAAGGGATCTTCGCTACACTAAAAAAGCTTCTTTTTTTTGGCCCTTTCGTCTTGTATGACCCTGGAAGGAGGCCGGAATGGTTTCGTTTTCGCTCGTAAACCTTCTCGTTGCGTTCGGGGCCGGGGTGCTCTCGTTCCTATCGCCCTGCGTTCTGCCGCTCGTTCCAGCGCACCTTTCGTTTGTCGGCGGGTTTGCGGGCAAGGACCTCGAACAGGCCTACGGGGCCGACCCTAAGGCATTCAGGGGGCGCATCTTTGTTCGTTCCCTCATGTTCGTTTTGGGGTTTTCGCTCGTGTTCCTCCTTTTGGGGCTCGTCGTCGTCGGGCTCTTGGGGCCGATCGGCCGCTATAAGGGCTGGTTCGAGCGTGCGGCCGGCGTGCTGATTTTGACCCTTGGCGCGCATCTTTTAGGGTTCATCCGGCTCCCGTTTCTTTCGCGCGACGTCCGCTACCATGGGGCCATCCAGGGCTCGGGCACGCTCGTCGCGTTCCTTACGGGCGCGGCGTTCGGGTTTGGCTGGACGCCGTGCGTAGGGCCTATTTTGGCGGGTATTCTCGCGCTCGCAACGTTCCAGCATACGTTCTGGCAAGGGTTTTCCCTTTTGATAGCCTACAGCTTAGGGCTCGCGCTCCCGTTCTTCTTGGCCGGCGTGTTCGTCCCGCAGTTCTTTTTTTTATTTAAGGGGCTTCGCTCGAAAACGCTCGTGTTCGAGAAGGTGTCGGGCGTGCTGCTTATCGGTCTTGGCATCGTGCTCGTTCTTGGCCAGATGGGAACGATCTCGAGCTATCTGGTCGAAATCGGCCTTCCCACAATCTAGCCTGCCAGGCCAGGCCACCAAAACCCTTCGGGCGGAAGGCCCTTAAGCGCGTCCCCACCCTTCAAGGTAACCCGCCTCCCTTCGAGCTCGAGCAGGCCTTTGGAGAACCAATCGAGCGCGAGCGGGTAGATTTCATGTTCTTTTTGGAGAATCCTGCTGGAAAGCGCCTCTTCCGTGTCATCCTCGAGCACGGGGACGGCGGCCTGGATGATCGTCGGGCCGGAATCCACCCCCTCGTCCACGAAATGCACCGTACAGCCAGATACCTTAACGCCGTATGCAAGCGCCTGCGCTTGTGGCTTCAGCCCCGGAAAAGCGGGCAAAAGGCTCGGATGGATGTTGAGGATCCGGTTCGGGCAGGCATTAAGAAGCGTAGGGCCCACGATTTGCATGAACCCCGCCAAGCATACCCCCTCGATCCGCCAGGCTCTAAGAAGCTCGACCATGCGGCGTTCTTGTTCGGCTTTGGAGGGGAAATCCGCCCGGGCAAAGACTTCCGTGGCGATCCCCAAGTTTTTGGCCTTTTCAAGCCCAGGCGCTTTCTTGTCGTTCGAGACGACGAGCGCCACCTCGGCCTCGGCCCGCCCTTCCTTGCAGGCCCGCACGAGCGCGACCATGTTGCTTCCGCGCCCAGACAGGAACACGGCAACCCGCTTCATGCAAGCTTGCCCTCGTAGCGAATGTGGGGCCCTTGGGGGTAGCGCTCCGCCAGCCGTCCGATCACGCTTGGCGTTTCACCGGCCTGGCCAAGCAGTTCCATCGCCTCTTCAAGCCTCGAGGGGCTTACGGCCACGACGAACCCCACTCCCATGTTGAACGTCCCAAGGGCGTCTTCTTCTTGGATCTGGCCTTTTTCCATCAGCCAGCGAAACAACGGCGGGACGGAAAGCGAGCCCAGCTCAACCACGGCCTGTACGTTGTTGGCCAGCATCCTCGGGAGGTTTTCCGTGATTCCCCCGCCCGTGATATGCGCCATTCCTTTGGGGATCCCCGCCGCAACGAGCCTTTGGACTGCATCCACGTAGATCTTCGTCGGCGCGAGGAGAACCTCCGAAAGAGGCTTGTTTTCAAGCTCGGGGAGTCTATCCCTTATTCCGTAGTGGTTTTGCTCGAAAAGAACCCTCCTTACGAGCGTGAAGGCGTTGCTGTGAAGCCCGCTGGATGCAAGCCCCACGAGCACGTCGCCCGGCGCGGGGTTGTCCGTCGTGATGAGTGCACGCTTGGGAACGCTGCCTATCCCAAACCCCGCAAACTCGAACAGGCCATCTTGATACATTCCAGGCATCTGGGCAGTTTCTCCGCCCACAAGGTCCATCCGGGCGGCTTCCAAACCCTGGGCCAGCCCCTTTGTCAGCTCATCGAGAGTGTTCTCCTCGAGCGAAGAGAACGCAAGGTAATCGAGGAAAAAAAGGGGCTTGGCCCCCGTCGTGATCAGGTCGTTGACGACCATCGCGACAAGGTCGACCCCTAAGCCCTGGTAAGCGCCGGCCATCCTGGCAACGAGGATCTTTGTGCCGATGCCGTCGCTCGAGGCAACGAGGAACGCCCCCTCTTCCATCCCGAGCACCGCCGCAAACCCCCCCATTCCGTGGCTAACCTTGTCGGCATGCAATATCTTCGTGCGAAACCGGAGCTTTTCGATGAACCTCTTGGCGACGTTGCGGTCAACTCCCGCGGCCCGGTAAGCGTTCATGGCTTCTCCTTTGCTGCGTACGCTGTTCATTCTCCTTCCTATATATACCATCCCTAAACCCGGATGTCCTAACGGGCTGCCTTTTGGACAGGCTTTGTGGTATAATTTATTTTCTAGAAAAACGCGCGCTTCGGGGAGGGTGAATGGTGCTAAACCCCTACGTGTTTCCCGTTCAAGTAGGCATGCCTAAGGAAATGGCAGGGCTTTTGCAAGCGCTTGGGACGACGGCCATGAGTGGCGTTTCCCCTTTTAGCGCGGTATCGCCCATAGGCGCCTACACAACCCGCGTCGTCGACCGCGTGACGCTTTCCGAGGGTATACAGCAAGGGCGGTTCAGGCGTTTCGCCAACCCGGAACTCGGGCTTGAACGTGCCTACCGAGAGGCCTGGGCGGCCTCTTCTTCTACCGAACCCGGCCCCGAAGGGACGTTCGTCGCCTACGGGGCAGACCGGCTCGTACGGACCTTTGGCGGCTCTAGCAGGCCAAGAATCGACGTAGTCGTTTGACCAAGATGAGCTCCCCCCTCAAGGCAGCCCCTTCGCCAAAAAAGGCGAGCTCGGCCTCGTTCAACCAAAGAAATAGCGCCCGGGACGAGCTTGTGTATTTTCGGATGGTCAGAGTCCTGCACGGGATCTACAACCGCCTTCAGCGCGTGCTTGTCCAGGCCGGCGTAACGGCCCCCCAGTTCGAAGTCATCTCGCTGCTCGTTCGGATGAACGACGCCAAGCTCAAAGAAATCGGCAAAAGGCTGCTGATCACCGGAGGAAACGTCACGGGCATCATGGACAGGCTAGAAAAAATTGGCCTTGTCCTTCGAGTGCGCGATACGGACGACAGGCGAATCATCAAGGCCAAGCTTACCCAAAAGGGGCTAGAAACCTTCTACAACGCGGATGCTCTGTATAAAATGGAGCTCAAAGAGGTTTTTGGGGCCTTGAACAAGCAAGAAAAACGAATCTTGGCCGGCCTCCTTCGGAGGACTGAGCTTCGGGCTAGGCGCAGGGCGGCGTCCTCCCTTTGATCGCCTAAAAAGTCGCCTTTCATCCTTCGCCCCCTTACGTGCCAGACAATCTCAAGCTTCCCCTTGCAAAAACATTTCTAGCGCGAAGATTAAAAGGGGATTTTCCCTTTTGGGCCATCTTGCGATGAGTTTTGCTATAATCAAGCCTAGGTGTTTGAAATACCAAGGCGGCTTCAGGGGCGATGGCTTTTGCGCAAACGAGCGTCCATCAAGATTGTCTCGCATTCCTTCGTGTCTCCGGCTCAAAGGCGGGGGGGCGGATGGCTGCCGAGGCGTCTTTTTCCCTCCCAAGGGGTGGAATCCTGGGCGTTTTTGGCGGTCCAGGAACTGGCAAGAGCACGCTCACCAGGCTCGCCGCCCTAAGGGAGATGCCCTCCGAAGGCTACATCGTGTGCTTTGGCCGGAACGTGCTCAAGTGCCAGTTGGCACAGCTACAGCAGATGCGCCTTAGGATCGGAGCGGTGCTGGAAGGAAGCAGGCTAATCGAAGAGGCCAGCGTGGCGTTCAACCTCAAGTGCCTAGCCCCTTTGGCAGAGGGGTGCCCTAAGGGGACTCTTAGGGAGCGCACCGAAGCACTTCTAGAGCTTTTGGAATGTCCCGGCAGCTTGCAAGCTTTCCTGAAATCGCGGGTAAGCATCCTGCCTGAGAGCTTAAAAAGGAGGGTGCTGTTCATGAGGGAGTGCCTTCTTGCGCCGGAGCTCCTCGTCCTCGATTGCCCGTTCGAGCTGCTCGGACATCGCCTTGGCCAACGCTTCCTCCGCGGCGTTCAAGGGGTGCTTCAGGAGACGGCGGGCATCCTCTTGACCGCCTCGAGTCCGGAAACGCCCAGGGCGCTGCAAGACCGCTTCCCCTGGGTTAGGCTCGAATCGTAGACGATGGAAAGACTCAAAGGAGCCGTATTCTGGGTTCGCTCTCTGGGCTGCATCTGGTGGGCCATCACCAAGGATACCTCGGACACACCAAGATTCTTGGGGCGGGTAATCCTTGTCTTTTCCATGCTATGGGGGGTGCTCCTCATCGGGGAGCCGATGGGCTTCTGGATTATCCAGCCAAAAACGCATGCCTGGGTCTTGGCGGACCCAGGCATGGCCTCCGACATGCAAACCCTCACCAGTCGCCTTGCCGGCCTCCAAAAACGCCGCAAAGACCTGGTCCTCACTCCCGAACGCTTGCCCGAACATCCAGAAGCAAGAGTTTGGAGGCTTACGGCGCGAACCGCCCTTCAGCCCAACGGGCGCGTAGCTCTCGAACGCCCGCTGCTCGAAGGACTGCAAGGGGTACGGGTTCTCTGGCAAGAACCTGCCCCGCTTTTGGGGTTCGACGGCCCGACGGCCGCCAGGCGTTTCCTTGCCGTTGCGTTCGCTTGGGTTGCTTCGCTCGGGTTCCTGTACGCGGTATTGCTCGCCCCAGGGCTCGAGCGAACCCGCCCCCTTTGGAACGTGTGGTTTTGGCATGGGCTTGGGCCTTCCAGGCTAAAAATCCTCATGGGCGGGCATCTTGTAGCTACGGGGTTGCGCGATAGCCTGCTGGCGGGCGCGGCAAGCGCTTGGCTTGCCTTTTGGTTTAAGCTCGTCGCCCTCCGGGACTTTCTAGTCGTAGGGGGCGCTTGGGTGGCGCTTGTCGTCGGCCTTAGCGGGTTGATTCTTGTAAGGCGTTTTATGAGGAAAATCCTTGAAGATTCTTGTGCGGCTTAGGGCCCTTTTCTTACCTATTGCCGCACTCCTCCTTGTACCTTGTGCCGGCTTGGCATGGCTTCGAGGCGCTGTACCGCCCATTCCCTTGCAAGCCTTCCATCGCGGGCATGTTCAAATACGTACGATGCCCCAAGGCCAACCTGTAGAGCTCTCGGAAGCTTGGCTGGCGCTCCAGCGAGAGGCGAAACAGGCGCTGGACATCGGGCTTCCATCCGAGCCGGCAGAACCCCCCAAGCCGCTGTGGGGTGGTGTTATAATAAACGCTGAGGATCCTTTGGTAGTCGCCGGAGCGTCTGGAAGGCCGATTTACATAGGGTTCGTGAACGGCCTTGGTTATGTCGTCGTACTAGACCACGGAAACAGGACATACACGATTTATGGCCTCCTTAAAGAAGTGTTGATCCACAACATAGAGCGCGTCGCGAAGGGCCAGGCGATAGGGCTTGCCCACACGGAGCCTATCAGAGGCCTCTATGCCACGTATTTTGCCGTGCGAAAAGAGGCAACGCCCTGAAAACCCAAGCCCTGGGGCCAAGCCCCCTGTATCCAAACCCATACCAGAAAGGAGTTTTGTCCTTATGAGCGCAACGCCAAAGCAACGTCGCAAGTGGGTCTTGATTCTAAGCGCGTTGAGCTGCCTAGCGGCGATCTTTTACGGCCTGGATGGCCTGGCCTTAAAGCAAGATCAAGAATCCTCAACCTTCGGACAGTTCAAGCTTTTCACGGATGTCATGTCTGTAGTCAGGGAAAACTATGTACAGAACCTCGAAACCGAACAGCTGATCCAAGGCGCGATGAAGGGGATGATCAGCCAGCTCGACCCGCACTCGTCCGTCTTGACGCCCGAGGAGTTCAAGGAGATGCAGATCGAAACGAGCGGGTCGTTTGCGGGCGTGGGGATGGTCATCACGCTCAAGGACGGCCTTCTTACCGTCGTTTCGCCCATCGAAGACTCGCCCGCCCAAGCAGCAGGCATCCGGTCCGGCGATGCAATCTTGAAAATTGACGGGGCCGCGACGCAGGGAATGACGACAGAAGAGGCGGCAAAGCGTCTTAGGGGACCCAAAGGCACCAAGGTCAAACTCTTGATCCTATCGGAGGGCATGCAAGAACCCAGAGAGGTCGAGTTGGTACGGGACGTCATCCGCGTCAAGAGCGTAAAGACGAGCATGCTCGCCCCGGGCTACGGGTACGCGCGCGTTTCGCAATTCCAGGAAAACACCTCCAAGGAGCTTGCCAGGCAAGTTGCGCTTCTTCAAAAGCAAACCCCGCTTCGTGGGCTCATGCTCGACCTTAGGAATAACCCCGGAGGGCTACTGGACCAGGCCGTCGGCGTGTCGGATTTCTTCCTCAAGAAAGGCCTGATCGTCTACACCAAAGGCCGAAGGGCCGACCAAGAACTCAGCTTCAGGGCCAAAAACGACGGCAACGAACCAACCTGCCCGCTTGTCGTGCTCGTCAACGCGGGCTCGGCCTCGGCCTCCGAGATCGTGGCCGGGGCGCTCCAAGACCAGCGCCGCGCCGTTGTTTTGGGGTCGCAGACGTTTGGCAAAGGCAGCGTTCAGTCGGTTTTTCCTCTTGACGAGGGGTGGGCCTTAAGGCTCACTACGGCGCTCTACTACACGCCCAAGGGCCGTTCCATCCAGGCAACGGGGATTGCCCCGGACATCACGGTCGCCGAGGGCGGGGAAACGGACTTCAAGCGGCTCAAAAAAGAGCCCCTTACGTTCAGGGAGCGCGACCTAGAGCGGCATTTTGAAAATGGGAGCGAGGACAAAAAAGAAGGCGCATCGAGGCCTGCTCTGGATGGGCCGGTTGATTTGTTGACAACAGACCCCCAAGTAGAACGCGCCTACCAAATCTTGAAGGCGCTCGAGGCGCTCGAGGCCCCTTTGCAGCAGAAAGGATGAAAAGGAAGACTCACGATGGACCTGCTCAACGGAATCACCGTCTTGGATTTAACGAGGCTCTTACCGGGGAACTTTTGCACCCTGTGCTTGGCGGATTTGGGCGCGGAGGTGATCAAAGTCGAAGACCCCGTGCGAGGGGACTACATTCGCTGGATGCCGCCGTTTTTTGGCGAGGAGAGCGCCTACCATCTGCTCGTGAACCGAAGCAAGAAGAGCGTCTGCTTGGACTTAAAGCAACCTAAGGCCAAGGAGGCCTTCCTTAAGGCCCTTGAGCGTGCGGACGTGCTCGTCGAAAGCTTCAGGCCCGGCATCATGGCAAAGCTAGGCTTAGACTACGGTACGCTCAAGGGCCTTTTCCCCGGGCTTGTCTACTGCGCCATCACGGGCTACGGGCAAGACGGCCCATTCCGAGACCGGGCGGGCCACGATTTGAACTACATCGGGTTTGCCGGGCTGCTTTCGACGGCGAAGGACAGGGCCGGCAGGCCTGTCATCCCCAGCATCCAGGTGGCCGATTTGTTCGGAGGGGGGCTCATGGCCGCCCTTGGGGTCGTCTCCGCCCTCATCAGGAGCCAAAGGACGGGGGAGGGGGCGTTTTTGGACATCAGCATGACGGACGGCATCGCCTTTTCCCAGCCCTTCGCCCTTGCAGAGTCAATGTTCGAACAATCCGAAGAGGGGTCTACAATCAAGGTTTTAACTGGAGGGGTCGTGTGCTACAACGTCTACGAGACGTTGGACGACAGGTTCGTAACGCTCGCCGCGATCGAGGAGAAGTTCTGGGAAAGCTTCGTTGAGGCCGTAGGCAAGCCAGAGTGGAAGTCCCGCCAGTTTGACGCGGCGGATTCCTCTGACCAGAGCTCTGTCTACGAGGATCTTTGCGCTCTTTTCCGGCAAAAATCCATGCAGGAATGGGAAGCGGTGCTTTCTAAGGTCGATACCTGTTTTGGCATCGTCCAGACCCACGCGGAGGCGCTTCGCCACCCGCTCTTTCAGGCCCGGGGGTTGTTTGGAGAGCTGAGCGATCCCGAGCTTGGGGCGATCCCGCAGGCTATGAGCCCGATCAAGCTAGACGGCGCCCCGTTCCAGCCAAAGGCAAGGGCGCCAAAGTTCGGCGAGCATACGTTCGAGGTCCTTGCAAGTTACGGGGTCGATTCCGCCACGCTCGAGGCTCTAAAACGCTCGGGCGCGGCCCGCTAAGTGCATGGTTGGCATCATCGGTTCGGACGAATCGGGCAAGGGGGACTACTTCGGCCCCCTTGTCGTCGCGGCCGTGTTCGTGCCGGAAGAAAGCCTGGATGTCCTGAGCCTGCTGGGCGTCAAGGACTCCAAGCGGCTTAGCGATACAAAGGCCTTAAGGCTTGCCGATGAGCTTGGCCAGAGCTACCCAAGCAGCATCGTGGCCATTTTCCCGAAGCGCTACAACGAGCTCTACGGGAAATTTGGCAACTTAAACAGGCTTCTTGCGTGGGCGCACGCAAGGGCGATCGAGAACCTGCTTATCGCCCACGAACCCAAGCTGATCCTCGTAGATCAGTTTGCCGACCCCAGCGTACTCGAGCGCGCGCTGTTCGAAAAGACGAGGAAAAACGTCCTCCTCCAGCAGGTCAGGGCCGAAGAACACCCCGCCGTCGCCCTGGCGAGCATCCTGGCGAGAGCCAAGTTCCTCGTGAGTTTAAAGCAGCTTGGAGAGGAGTTTGGGCTCTCGCTTCCAAAAGGCGCGTCGGCAGAGGTCGAGCAGGCCGCACGATCTTTCTACCAGACCTTCGGCCTAGAAGGGCTCCACCAGGTCGCCAAGCTCCATTTCAAGACCACCCAACGGGTCGTCCCTCCGCAAGCCCCCCAGGGCGCCTGACAGGCAGATACCGCCACTCGCAAAACGCCAGCCGGGCCGCGTTGGCCGCGCTTTCGCGGCATGGAAAAGGGGAGAAGCGTCGTCTTTTTCGGGCTGTACTTTTCGGTGGCCGTTGAGATACGCTAAAACTTGGAAGGGTTTTACAAAAGAACGAAGGTGCCAGGTAGCTGAACCTCTGCTCATTGTCAGCAAACCCATTTGAGCCCTTCACTGTAGGCTCAACGTATACTTGACTGTCGTTAGAACTGGGGATGCGTACAGAGGAAGACATGACGACCTATTTTGTAACCCGGCATCCGGGCGCAAGAGAGTGGGCTGAGACAAACGGGGTTCAGGTGGACCGGGTCGTGGAACACTTTGACGTTCGAGCCATTCAGCCCGGAGATGTCGTGATCGGCTCCCTTCCTGTCAACCTCGCTTGGCAGGTGTGCATGCGGGGAGGGCGCTATTTCCACTTAAGCCTAGAAATCCCGCAAGAATGGAGGGGTAAAGAGCTGACCAAAGAGCAGATGGATGCTTTCGGGGCCACAATAGAAGAGTACGTCGTTCGACGAGCGGAGCCTTGACCCGAGGGGGCCCGTCAAGCCTTTTGCGCCTGCATCTTGCTTTTGGGGGTTTTGCCTCGTTTGGTCCCGCAGGTTAAGCTTCTACGACAAAGACAGAAAGTACGAGAGTCCTAACGCAAAGGCTTTTTAAGGCATCGCTTTAAAAATGAGGCTGCACCCCCTCTCCCGGTGCGTGCGAGTTTTCGTCTTATTCGGTTGAGGGTCGTTGTTTCGCCCCTAATAAGCCCACCGTCCATTGACGCCCCCTTCTTAAATGCCTTAGCATAGAGGCGTTAAGCTGGCTCTTGGATGAGCGTTTTCAAGAGGCGCATTGTGTGTGTTGTATGGGTTGAACGAGCGTTAATGAAATACGTTTCTTTTGGTAAAACAACCCTAGCAAGCAGGAAGCTTTCCCGATGGAGGAACCATAAAGCCCGGCATGGAGGTGCCTAGATGATCGATTTTGGCTTGAACGACGAACAAAGAGAGCTCAAGGCCTTGGCACAGGATTTCGCCAAGGAGCGTATCCGCCCGCTTAACCGGGATGCCGAAAAAGAGGGGGTTCCCGAAGCGCTGAGACGGGAGGCGTTCGAAGTCGGTTTCTCACGAATGGCCTTGCCCGAAGGGTTAGAGGGGCTAAACCTAGGCTATCTTGAACAGGCGCTTGTTTTGGAAGAGCTAGCCTGGGGAGACGCCGGGATAGCCCCGATGCTCCTAGGGAGCGGGTTTGCCGGGCTTGCCATCAAAGAGCTTGCGAGCGAACCCCAAAAGGAGCAGCTTCTTGCACCGTTTGCGAAGCCTGAAAATTTTGCGCGCTTGGGCGCTCTTGCCTGGGCAGAACCGACGGCCGGGTTCGACCTTGACGCCTCCGAGGTTCACGAAAAAAACGGGAAGCTATACGGCCAAAAAGGCCTCGTTTGGCCCTGTCCGGCAGACCTGTACGTCGTTTTGGGCAACGACAACGCCTGGGTTCTCCAGGGGGCGCCAAAAACCAAACCCTCACAAACGCGCTTGGGCCTCCTGGCGACACCTGCAGGATGGCTAAGCCTAGACGGCGAGCAAGCCGAACGGCTTCAGGGCGATGGCCGTATCGGACGGCTCCTTGCTGGTGTTCGTGTCTTATTGGGGGGAATGCTCTGCGGGGTCGCGAGGGCAAGCCTCGAATACGTGCTCGAATACACCTCTCAAAGAACGGCATTCGGCCAAGTGATTGCGCAGTTTCAGGGGATTTCTTTCGCTGCGGCAGATATGCACATGGAAAACGACGGGGCCTCTCTTGGGGTCCTAAAGGCCGCTTGGGCGCTCGATAACGGCCTTGAGGAGGCGGAAAAGCTGTCTTCCCAAGCGCTCGTGGCCGCATCAAGGGCCGCGCTGTTCTCGAGCAACTGGGCCGTTCAAATGCTTGGCGGCCATGGCTATACCTTTGATTACCCTGTTGAAAAATGGATGCGGGATGCAAGGGCGCTGGCCACGAATGCCGGCCAAGAAGAAGCCCTTATGCACCTTTCCGACATAGCTCTTTAAGGAGGACCATGGCATGGCGCTTGAATTTTTTGAATCGCCACAGCAGCAAACCATTCGGGAGTTCGTTCACTGGGTAGCTCAAGAGAAAATGCGTCCGAACGCGCTCGAAGCGGACAGGAACCAAGAAGTCCCCATCGGGCTCTTGACCGAGCTCAAAGAGATGGGGATCACGATGGACACGGGTTCGGGCGGAGGCAGGCTAGAGGAAAGCTCCGAGAAAAAAGCGGGGAAGACCCCAAAGGAGCTTAATCGGCTTGTCGTGACGGCTGTCGAGGAGCTTGGCTGGGGAGACGCGGGCATTACGCTTACGCTACCTGGAGCGGGGTTGGGCGGTCCCCCCGTTTCCTCCTTCGGTACACCCGAACAAAGGGAACGCTTTTTTGGGGTCTTCAAGGATAAGGAACCGAGATGGGGCGCTTACGCTACAACGGAGCCCCAGTGCGGCTCGGATGTCTCTGGCATACGGACGCGCTGCGTAAAAGACGGAGACGCGTACATCTTAAACGGAACGAAGACGTTCATTACCAACGGCAATATCGCTTCGTGGGTCGTAGTGTTCGCCACGATAGACTTTTCCTTAGGCAGAGCCGGCCACAGGGCGTTTGTTGTCGAGAAGGGGATGCCCGGTTTTATTCAGGGAGAAAAGGTCCATAAAATGGGTCTTCGGGCGAACGACACGGCCGTTTTGTACTTCGAGGACTGCCGAGTACCCAAAGAAAACCTGCTTGGCGGTGAAGACCTGTACGAGGCCCGCCAAAGCGGAGGGTTTCGTGTCGCTATGGGTACGTTCGATGCAACCCGTCCGATCGTGGCCGCGATGGCGCTCGGTATCGCAAGGGCCTCTTTCGAGCATACCCGAGACTTCATCAAGGAAAACTACAACTTAGGCAGGCCTGTCGCTCGTTACGGAAGAATAAAAGAGAAGCTGGCCGAAATGGAGCTGAAGCTCGCAGCTGGCCGCCTGCTGATCCAAAAGGCAGCATGGATGGCCGACGTAGGCAGGCCTAACACGCTCGAAGCCTCGGCGTCCAAGGCATACATGGGAAAGGCCGCGCTAGAGGTATGCGCGGAATGCATCGATTTGATCGGCGATTCCGGAACCACGCAGGACCACCTGCTAGAAAAATGGTTTCGGGATATCAAGGTTTACGACATCTTCGAAGGGACGGGGCAGGTCAACAGGCTTGTAGTGGCACGTAGGCTCTACGAGCCCTTCGGCATCCGCGTGTAAGAGCAAAAAGGCTCGAAGCAAAAAAGCCGGGGCTTCTTAGCGGCACAATGGCATGCGTATTGCTATAATAATATGTTCCTGAATCAGAAGCCGCAGAATTACTAAAGGAGCACTACCATGCCAGAGACCGCAAAAGCAATCGCCTTCCATCAAGACGCTTACCCCGTCCAGGGCAAAAAGATGCCCAAGAAGTTCGAACCGGGGAAGGGCGCGCCGATTTACTGCGCCTTCCCCAAGGTCACGTTCGGAGAGGCGCTGGTAGAGGAATACCAGCCGTACTGAACGAAGACGGCAGCGCTCCTTAGGCCAAGAAGATTCCTAAATGCCAAAATGAGGGATGTTGACAGGGGCTGGGTATCTCCGCTGGAGAGGCCTAAAAAAGGTGAAACAAAATCATACACCACCCGGAGGGGTATTTTGGCTAGCGCGACGGCAATATTCGCTTGCGATTGAGCAGGCGGCGTAGTATTTGATACATTCTGGCCAAAAAAGCCCTACCATCGCTACGCGTTTGCCGGCGGTGTGGTAGAGGAATACCAGCCGTGTTGAACGAAGACGGCAGCGCTCTTAAGGCCGATGGTCTTCGGCAATCAGGCCTAGCGGACAGCCTGCATCACCTCGTCCAAGAGTTCCTTTGGAAAATCCTTCCCGACGAACCTGTCGGGCACCTTAGACGTTGCCAGCCTAAAGCCGGCATACTCCTCGGGGGTAAGCTTGACCACCTCCATCCCGTATTCCTGGAACGCCGCAAGCGATTTTTCCTCGACCTCTCTGGCCTTACTGACAACAACGGGCTCGATCTCTTTGACGAGCCCGATTACCGCCTCAAGGTCTTCCTTGGAAAGCCGCTTTGCGAGCGATTCATAGCCCTTTTTTGTCATGGCGACCGAGGCGATACTAGTGTACCACTTGGGAAAGTTTATGTATTTGAGCAGCGTAAACGTCTGCGTGCCGAGAACCCATACGGCCGGGCCCGGTGTTGCGTCCAGCATGCCCGAACGAAGCGCTGGGATCGATTCAACCTCTGAAATAGGCATGGGGCGGGCCCCGATGGCCTGTAGGATCTCCCCGCCCACGTCGTCCCAGGTGCACACCTTGATACTCGCCGCATCGTGAGGCGATCGTACGGGAGCGGTCTTCGTGTATAGCTGGTTGTAGCCTTGCTCCAAGATGGCCAGCATTTGAAAGCCGTGCTGCTCTGCATAGGACTTGAGCCTGTCCCCGATGAGCGCTTTGGCCTTGTCGAGCTCTTCGTATGAATCGAGCCGAAACGGCAAGACGGCCAGCACCTTGCTTTCTGGGCAGACAACGCGTGTTCCGAGCGTCGAAAAAGCACCGAGGTGAACCTGGCCAAGCTTAAGCTTCTTGACGACGTCGTGGTCGTTGCCCATCACCCCGCCCAGATAGGTAACGAGCTCGACCCTTCCTTGGGTACGCTTTTTGATTTTTTCCTTCATGCCCTTAAGGATGTCGGCAAGCTCCGTTCCGTCAGGGGCAAGGGTTGCAACCTTGATTTGTACCGTCTCGGACCAGGATAGCGAAGGCAAGGCAAGATGCAATGCCGCTAGAATCGCCAGGAACAAGCGCGTTCCCATGATTAAACCCCTTGGTTGTATTTTTTCCAAAGGTGCACTCTTTTTCAATATCATGAATATAACGTATATTCAAGCACGGCGAAAAAAAATAGGGTCTCTTCAGGCGCTTATGCTCGCAAAAAAAGAATTTTTAGGCTTTCTCGGATAGCGATGTCGTTATGCGCAAGACATCTTTCAGGATGGAACAAAACACCGCCGGCGTGACCATGTTAGGACCGTCGGAGAGCGCCCTGTCCGGGTCTGGATGCACTTCGAAGAACAGCCCATCCACGCCGACGGCCGCGGCCGCCCGCGCCAGGGGGGCGACGAACTCGCGCTTTCCGCCAGAACGTTCCCCCTCCGCCCCCGGAGCTTGGACAGAATGGGTGGCATCGAAAACGACGGGAACTCCAAGCCGCTTGAGAACGTCGAGCGAGCGAAAATCGACGACCAGGTCTTGGTAGCCAAAGCTAGTCCCCCGCTCTGTCAAGAAGACCCGATCGTTCCCGGCATGCCTGGCTTTTTCAAGAATCCCGCCCATCTGCTGGGGAGCCATGAACTGCCCTTTTTTGATGTTCAAGGGCTTGCCCGTACGGGCCGCTTCCAGGACAAGGTCGGTCTGGCGGCACAAAAACGCGGGGATCTGCAGCACGTCTACGACTTCTGCCGCGGGTCTAGCCTGCCAAGGCTCATGAATATCGGTCAGGATTGCCACCCCGACCTCTTTTTTGACCTTGGCGAGCACTTTCAGCCCTTCTTGGATCCCCGGCCCCCGAAAGCTTCCATGAACACTCCGATTTGCCTTGTCGAAGGAAGCCTTGAACACGAACCCGACGCCAAGCTCCTTCGTGATTCTTTTGAGCATCTCGGCGATCTCGAGCGTCAAGGCTTCCGACTCTATCACGCAAGGGCCCGCGATGATAAGCAGCGGGCTTTCAGTGCCCAAAGAGAGCCCGGGAATGATCTCGATTCGTTTCGCCGTCAACCCGGGATCCTCTGGGATGCACGCTTCCCTGCGGCCTCGAGGAACGAAACAAACAAAGGATGCGGGGCCAGCGGTTTGGATTCAAACTCGGGGTGGAACTGGCATCCCACAAACCAAGGATGTCCGGTAAGCTCGACGACCTCGACCAAGAGCCCGTCTGGGGAGTGGCCCATAACACGAAGCCCCCGCTCCTCAAGAAGGCTCCGGTACTCGGGGTTGACCTCGTAGCGGTGTCTGTGGCGTTCGTAGACCTCTTCCTTGCCGTAGGCGCGGAACGAAAGCGAGCCCGAAGAGAGGCGGCAAGGATAGGTCCCAAGCCGCATCGTCCCGCCCAAGTTTTGCTTGCTTTTCTGCTCTTCCAAAAGCGCGATGACGGGGTAGGGCGTGTTCGGCTCGAACTCTTCGGAGTTGGCACCTTCGAGCCCCAGCTCGTTCCTGGCAAACTCGACAATCGCAAGCTGCATCCCCAAGCAAATCCCGAAGAAGGGCAGGCCGGAGAGCCTGGCGTTCTTGATGGCCGCGAGCATCCCCAGAATGCCCCTTTGGCCAAAACCTCCGGGAACGACGATCCCGTCAAGCCCTTGGAGCATCTCCTCGGCGTTTGTTTCCTCGAGCCTTTCCGAATCGATGTAGCGGATGTCCAAACGAAAACCCGCCTGGATGCCTGCATGCACAAGGGCCTCCGAAAGGCTTTTGTAAGCCTCGGTAAGCCCCATATACTTTCCTACCATGCCTACGGAGAGCGTTTTCTCGAGCCCGTAGAAGCGCTCCACGAGCCTTCTCCAGCCCTCGAGCTTGGGTGCGCGTGTCCAGATGCTCAGCTTCTCGATAATCCGTTCGTCTAGCTTCTGAGCACCAAACAAAAGGGGCACCTCGTAGATGCACTCCACGTCCTTGGCCGTAATCACGCAGTTTGCCTCGACGTTCGTAAACAGCGCGATTTTATCCTTAATGGCCGGAGGAATATCTTGATTCGTTCGACAGAGCAAAATGTCGGGCTGGATTCCGATTTCCCGCAGCTCCTTGACGGAGTGCTGGGTTGGCTTGGTCTTGAGCTCCTTGGCCGTCTCAATGTACGGCACGAGTGTAACGTGGACAAAGAGGACGTTTTGCGCGCCCAATTCCCCGCGCATTTGTCTTGCGGCCTCCAAAAACGGGAGCGATTCGATATCTCCCACCGTGCCCCCGATCTCGACGATTACGATGTCGGTTTCTGGGCTCATCTTAAAGAACGAGCGTTTTATCTCGTCGGTTATGTGCGGGATTACCTGAACAGTCTCGCCCAAGTAATCCCCCTTGCGTTCCTTTTGAAGCACGCTGAAGTAGATCTTGCCCGAAGTGATGTTGTTGTCCTTCGTCATGCGCGCCAGCGTAAAACGCTCGTAATGACCAAGATCCAGGTCTGCCTCGGCCCCGTCGCGGGTGACATACACCTCGCCGTGCTGGTACGGGTTCATCGTGCCCGGGTCTACGTTGATGTAGGGGTCTAGCTTGATGAAGTTTACGTTGAGCCCCCTGGCCTCGAGGAGCGTCCCCATCGAGGCGCTGGCAAGCCCCTTACCCAAAGAGGAAAGAACGCCGCCTGTTACAAAGATGAACTTTGGCCGCATAGGAGGAATGCCTCGGCTTTTTGTAGGTCTTCTGGGGTATCGATGCCAAAACCTTGTGTTAGGGCAACGATTACGCGGAACTCGAAACCATGCTCTAGCGCCCTTAGCTGCTCGAGACGCTCGATTTCCTCGAGCGTCGCAGGAGGCAGGCCGGAAAACAGCTCAAGCGTACGGCGAGACATTGCATAAACTCCGTTGTGAACGAAAGCCCGCTTCGGCCCATCTTGAGTCCTTTGCTGGCAAGGAATGGGGCTTCTGGAAAAGTACAGCGCCCTTCCTTGCGTATCCATCACGACCTTGACCCGGTTTTGATCCTCAAACTCTTCCCAACGGAGGATGGGGGCTGCAGAGGTATAAATTAGCCCATCCCTGCCTTCGTGAACAATCCCATCGCCTAGCGCCTTGAGTAGAGACGGGGCGATGAATGGCTCGTCTGCTTGGAGGTTTACGATAAAGTCGTCTTCGACCCAAGACAGCGCCTTGGCGATTCTGTCCGTTCCAGAGGCGCAAGGCTCGTCGACAAGCACCACCTCGGCTCCTGCCTTCTTCGCTTCGTGAAGGACTCCAGAATGGTCGGAGACCACCACGACCCTCGAAAATATCCCAGCCTCCTCGGCCCGCCCGATCGTGCGCGCGATCAAGGGCTTGCCGCCCAGCAAAGCAAGCGGTTTGCCAGGAAGCCTAGTCGAGCCAAAGCGTGCAGGGATCAAGCAGGCAAGGTTTGGCATGGGTACTCAGCCGGTTAGGTTTATTTCTGGAAGACTGCCTTGCTTATCTTAACCCAAAGCCCCCCTTGATCCCAACGGCCCCGAAAGGCCGGACAATCGCGCTGTATTCCGTAGGAGGATAAAGACGTAATTGCTGTTAGCGCCGTGTCATTCTGGTGCTAAACTTGATGCTAAGCTAAACGGTAGAGGCTGATGAGCATGAAAACATCGGTCGGCGATCGTTGACAACCATGGGGAGGAACCAATGCATCAGCGGACAGTCGTCATGGTTTTTCTGGCTCTTGGGCTCGCCTTCGCATCATCGGTGGCGCACGGATTGACGCCCGCCGAACAGTTGGGCAAATACATCTTTTTTGACCCCAACCTGTCGATCAACGGCAATCAGGCCTGTGCCAGCTGTCATGCGCCGGAGGTTGGCTGGACAGGCAATGATTCCGCTTTAAACGCCAAGGGAGCGGTGTATGAAGGTTCTGTAGGTGGCCGTTACGGCAATCGGAAGCCCCCCAGTTCGGCCTATGCCACATTCAGCCCCATCCTGCACGCCACCGTCCAGGATGGCGAATTGACCTTCATCGGCGGCAATTTTTGGGATGGCCGCGCCACGGGGGAGAAACTGGGACAGCCCGCCGCCGACCAGGCCCAAGGGCCGTTCCTGAACCCCTTAGAGCAAGCCCTTGCCACACCAGACGACGTGGTTTCCAGGGTTTGCCGTGGTTCGTATGCCGATCTTTTCAAGCAAGTCTGGGGCCACGATGCCTGCGATCCAAGCCAGGTGGATGCAGCCTTTGCGGACATCGCACGCTCCATCGTGGCCTTTGAGTCCTCCTTAGAATCGAATGCCTTTACTTCGAAGTACGACGCATACCTCAAAGGCAAGGCCAAATTGACCAAGCAAGAACAAGCGGGCTTGAATCTGTTCAAGGGCAAGGCTAAGTGTGCCAACTGCCATGTCGTGGACCCAGGACCCAAGAATCAGCCGCCATTGTTCACCGATTTCACCTTTGACAACCTCGGTGTGCCCCGCAACCCGGACAACCCCTTCTACAACGAGCCCGCCGTCAACCCGGAAATGGGGCGTTGGGTTGACATCGGCCTAGGCGGCTTTTTGGCGGGTCTTCCGGATTATCAGTCTTTTGCGGCGGCAAACGACGGCAAACAAAAGGTGCCCACGCTGCGCAACGTGGACAAGCGTCCGCATTCTGGGGTCATCAAGGCCTACATGCACAACGGCTATTTCAAGACCTTAGAAGGCGTTGTGCACTTTTACAACACAAGGGACACCAAGCCTGTCTGCGCCAACCCTCTGACCACAGAGGCGGATGCGCTGGCTCAGGGTTGCTGGCCGGAACCAGAAGTTCCAGCTAACCTAAACAAGACCGAAGCCGGCAATCTTCAGCTGTCTGTGGAGGAAGAAAAGGCGATCGTGTCTTTTCTGAAAACCCTCAGCGATGGGTATAAGCCTTGAGATTCATGCATGCGATAAAAAAGACGTTTTGTCCTGCCGTGTAGAGGAATGAGGTTTGTGCCGTAATGTTCAAGTTTTCCTTCAACGCTTGGCAGACCTGGCCGGAGCGCGCAGTGGCCTGGTTGCCCGCGCAGATGCAGATCGTGTACGGCATTCACGGCGAGAAACTGCTCGGCGAACCCGAGGCATCGTGATTGCCAGGGCCAGGGTATGAACGCAGCCGGCAGATGCGTATCGGTAACGCGGCGCACGAGCAGTTCGAGCAGACGGGTTGAAAGGTGGCGAAGGCGTATTCCGGGTGTCGGCCTACTCGGCCGCGTAGCCTTTCGGCGGGTCGTAAGCCCCCAAGGGTGCCCGTGTTCGGTCGTACATAAGGAGCTCCCAGCGAAAAGACCCGCCGGCAAGCCGGACTGCGCCAAGCTCGACGCTCGCCTCGATAGGAAACCCCTCGATCTCCGTGTAGGATGCAAGGATGTCCCTGACAAGCCTTTGGTAGGCTTGAGGTGCGAGCCGGACAATCACTTCCGGCTCCAGCCCAAAGAGCTTGTCGGCGCTCACCTGGGTGCTCGCCCAGATTGTGGCGTTGGACTTGTTCCTACCCTCGACAACGTCCATCGTGTAGCCCGTGCACCTATAATTGCGAATCAGCCGGGTGTTGTCCGTTTCTTGGAGCGTTACGGCTGCGTTCTTGAACAGCCCGAACCGAAGGATTGTCGAAAGGGTTGGAATTTTTGAGTAGTCAATGGCATTCGGCGGGGGCGGATAGGCCATCTCTTGAAAGGTTTGGCCCTTGTGCTCTATCAAATAAAGCTTGCCCAAGTCTTTCCTGACGATGGCGCTCCTTGTGGACACGCCATCGGAATCGAGGAGGTCTGCCCGGATTTTTGCCCCCTCTTCCCAGGCTTCCAGGAGCAGCTCCTGGTTAGCGAGCGTCCTACCGAGCGCCTGGCCCTTAAGCGTCACGTGCGCCTGGATGTGGGCCGGGGAAGCGCAGAGCCCTAGGCTCGGAACAGCCGTCGTCAAAAAGACGATTAAAACAACCAAGATGCCAGTTCGCATCTAAAATCCCCTTCGAATCCTACCTAGATCTACACAAAAAGCTAACACATCACTCTAACAAAACCCAAAAGACAAAGAAAGCGCGGGCTAACATCCATCCTGCCATTCTTACCGCCCTTGACAAAGGGAAATGCCGCGTGGTATACATAATGCCCGGTTCGATCGCGCTGAAAGCCTTGGATGGCACTGGCGTATCGCTTCTCGTTTCTAAATATCCTTATGTGCCAGAAAGGTCATGGTGGAAAGAACCTGCAGGCAGAGCGTCCTAAGGCGCGCTGCCGAACAACCCGCCCCTTGCTTGCCCAAACCGATCGGTCTGCGCCGATGCGTTTTTGGCTCCCAATAGCTGGACCCGTTGATGGTGCTTTTGATTCTTGGGGCTGTCGCCCTTTGGTTACTCCTTAGCCTTTTTGCCCTTCTTCTGAGGGAACGGTTTTATTTTGTCTTTCCCTTAAGCGCAGCCGGCTCTTTGTGCATTTTTGCCGGAAGCGTTTGGGCCCTTTCCAAATCCCAGGCTGAAATACCGCTCGCCTTCTACTTATCCGGATTTTTACTGCACTTGCGCCTGGATGCCTTAGCCTCGGTCTTTCTAGCCTTGCTTGGCGCTTCATCCTTTGGCATTTCTTTGTATTGTCTGGGGTATTTTCGCCGGACCCAAGGCGCCAATCCTTCCCTGCTCGGCTTTTGGTACCACCTCTTCCTTCCCGCCATGGCACTGGTTTTGTTGGCCGACGATGCCTACGCCTTCATGATGTCCTGGGAGATCATGGCGCTTTCTTCGTATTTTCTGGTCGTTACCGACCATCGCATTACGGTCATTCGTAAGGCCGGATTTTTGTACCTCCTGATTGCCCACCTCGGAGCATTTGCCATTTTGCTCTCGTTCGCCATCTTGGGGAAAGGGGATTGGAGCTTTGCCGCGATGCGCCAAATGGATCATAGCGCGGGTGCAGCAAGCATGGCCTTCCTTCTTTCGTTGTTGGGCTTTGGCGCCAAGGCAGGGGTATTGCCCTTTCATGTCTGGCTTCCGGAAGCACATCCAGCGGCACCTTCCCCGGTATCGGCTCTCATGAGCGGGGTTATGCTCAAGACGGCCGTTTACGGCATGATGCGCGTTGGCTTTGATCTTTTGCCCCTTCAATTATGGTGGTGGGGGGCCATCGTCCTTGGGCTTGGCTTGTTGGCAGCCCTCTTCGGCGTCCTTTTTGGGGCGGTAGAGACCGACATGAAACGCCTGCTCGCGTATTCGTCCATCGAAAACATCGGCATTCTGCTGGTCGGCCTGGGGCTCGGGCTGATCTTTTTTTCGTTTGGCATGGCACCCATCGCGGCCCTGGCCCTTACTGCCGCTTTGTACCACGCCATCAACCACTCGTTGTTCAAATCCCTCCTTTTTCTTGCAACCGGTTCGGTATTGCACGCCACAAGCGAGCGGAACCTGGGCAAACTGGGCGGGCTCGTCCACCCCATGCCCAAAGTGGCCCTGCTTACGCTTGTCGGAGTCCTCGCACTTGCCGGTTTGCCGCCTTTGAATGGCTTCGCCTCCGAGTGGCTTCTTTTGCAGACCTTTTTGCTGACGCCCTCCCTGCCCAATTCCTTCCTCAACATGCTGATTCCCGTGGCGGCGGGCGGTCTTGTGCTGGCAAGCGCGCTTGCCGCTTACGTAATGGTCAAGTTCTACGGGGTTGTTTTTCTAGGACAGCCGCGCGAGGAAAAACTTAAGACGGCTCACGACGCCGATTTATGGGAGAGGCTAGGCATGGGGTGGCTTGCTGCGGGGTGCATTCTTCTGGGAATCTTGCCCGTGCCAGCCGTGTTGATACTCGATAAGGCCACGAAGCTCCTGGTTGGTGTAGGCATCGGCCAAACCGCCGGCAAGAGCTTCTTTTTTCTCACCCCTATCGCCTCCGAGCGCGCAAGCTACAGCCCTTTGTTTTTCTTGCTGGTCGTCTTGGCCGTGGTGATTTTGACGTTTGTCGCCGTCCGGTTTTTCTACCACGGCAGGGTGCACCGCGCGCCCGCGTGGGATTGCGGGTTCGGCGTGCTTACACCTCGCATGGAAGATACGGCAGAAGGCTTCGGGCAACCGATACGTCAGATTCTTGAGCCTGTTTTTTCTATCGAGCGGCAGACGCCCGACCCTTTTTCCGAAAAACCACGCTACCATATCCAGGTGGAAGACCGTCTCTGGACGCTTCTTTATCGCCCGATCGTCCGCGTTACCGAGTGGGTTGCAGCCAGAATCGCCATGATGCAGCACGGTCGAATCTATGGCTACCTGCTTTATATGTTCGCCACACTCCTCCTTTTGCTCTTTTTAGCACGATGAGCAAGCTTATGGGCATCCTCTTTCAGCTCTTGCAATCGCTTTTGGTTATTGCCTTCGCGCCTCTTTGGCTGGGTTGGATCAATCAATGTCGGGCATGGATGTTGAACGCCAAGGGTGCGGGCGT
>DDYN01000053.1 GCA_002347965.1 Nitrospirae bacterium UBA2233
AGTCTCCACGGCGTGTGTAGGATGACGATGACAGACGAACACACCAAGGGCAACGATCTATACTGGCACGAAATTTTCGAGAATGCGACCGAGCCTATGCTCGTCATCGACCAAGCGGGCGGGGTGTACGAGGCTAACCAGGCGGCTTTGAGCGCCATCGGCTATTCCAGGGAAGAGGTTCTCTCTCCCGGGTTCAACTTGTTTGAAAAAATCATCCACCCCAAAGACAAAGAGCAGCTCCTTGGCGGGTTTGCCTATTTAATAGAGCTTAACGAGCCGCTCCGCTTCCGGCTGAATGCCTACGCCAAGGACGGGAGGAAGATACCCACGATCTCCTCGTTCCGGAAGCTTAGCCGCATGGAGGGCTGGGATACCGACCGGTTCGTTATCGCATTTATGGACATTTCGGAGTTCAAGGCGCTCGAAAGGGAGCTTCAATCTACCCTGGATGTCCTGGGCTCTGTTTTGCACAAAGCCGAACGGGGCGATCAGGATGCCGTTGTACCCTTGGATCGTGTTCCCGAGCGCTACAGGCCGGTAGGAGAAACGATCAACGGGCTGCTTCAGGAAGCGAGGCGTTCTCGGTTGGAGCTGCTAGAAACGCTCGAAGTCCTTACGGAAGCGCTCAATCATACCTTGAAAGGCGAGCCGGCCGTTATCATGGTTCAGAGGCTTCCCGAGCGCTACAGGCCGGTAGGAGAAACGATCAACAGGCTGGTAGACGAGACCTTTTTAAGGGAGGCCGAGCTCAAAAAAATAAAGGAGCAGCTCGAAGAAACGCTGCAAGCCCAGGCCGAGACGATCAAGGAGCTTTCCACGCCCGTCATCCCCGTTTGGGGCAGAATTCTTATGGCGCCGTTGCTAGGCAGCTTCGATAGCGTCAGGATGCATGAGCTTAGCGAGACCCTTCTTGAAGCTGTGGCCACACAAAAGCCCCTGACAGTGCTTCTTGATTTATCGGCGTTGGCGCACGTGGACACGCAAGTCGTGGGCGAGCTCGTCAAGCTCATCGCTGCCGTCCGGATCCTTGGCACGCAGGCGGTCTTGGTCGGTATAAAGCCCCACCTTGCCCAGAGTCTCGTCCACATCGGGGCGAGCCTTGAGAATATCCCGACGTACGCGACGCTCGAACAAGGGCTTCGAGCGGCCATGGCCAGGCAGGCCTAAGGGGTGGAAGCGCTCGCTCTTGGAGCGTTCGCCCTCGGCACTTGCCTTGGAGGGGCCATGGTGTGGTGGCTGGTACGCATACAGCGATCCCCGGCCCTTGCGTTTCTCGAAGAACAGCTTGTCAAGAAAGAAGAAGACCTAAAATCGATCCAGGCTGAACTCGGGAACGAACGCTCAAGCCGGGTCGAGCTCCAAACCAGGCTTGAAGAGGCCAGAGTTCGACTGGAAGAGGAGCGGAGCTTGCTGCAAGACGCCGAAAAGCGGCTCACCGACACCTTTCAGGCGCTTTCCCAGCAGGCTCTGGGGCGCTTTATCGAGCTTGCAAAGCCCTCGTTCGAGGGGTTGCTCGAAGGGGCCAGGGGCGACATGAGGGCCAACAAGCAGGCCTTTGAGGGGATGATTATTCCCATAAAAGACCTTCTAAAGAATTACGACGAGGTCTTAAGGCAGACCGAGGCCAAAAGACAGCAGGAGTTCGGCGGTCTGATCGCCCAGGTGCAGGCCTTGGGTCAGGCGAGCGAGGTGCTTAAGAAGGAGACGGCCAACCTCGTTCAGGCGCTCAGGACGCCGACCGTCAAGGGTCGCTGGGGAGAGATGACGCTAAAGCGGCTTGTCGAGCTTGCCGGAATGACGGAACACTGCGATTTTTGCGTGCAAGTTTCCGTGGAGCGCGAAGACGGCACATTAAGGCCCGATATGGTGGTTTCTCTACCCGGAGGGGCAAGCATCGTCGTGGACGCAAAGGTTTCGCTGAACGCCTACCTCGAAGCGCTCGACGCTAAAGGCGAAGAGGGCCAAACAGAGGCCCTTAAGCGCCATGCCAAGCAGGTGGCCGAGCACATGCGCAAGCTCGCCAAGAAGGCCTATCCAAGCCAGCTCGCCCAAGCCCACGAGTTCGTCGTCATGTTCTTGCCGGGTGAGCCGTTATTTAGCGCGGCCGTCCAGAATGAGTCGGGACTGATCGAGGAGGCCATCCAAAAGCGCGTGCTGATCGCGACGCCGACGACCTTGATGGCGCTTTTGAGCACCGTGGCCCACGGATGGCGGCAAGAGAGGCTCCACAAGAACGCGCTGTTGCTCCAAAAACTGGGCGCCGAGCTATACGAAAGGCTTGCGACCTGCACGAAGCACTTGGACGACCTTGGCAAGGCGTTAGGCAAAGCAACCCATGCGTACAACGCATCTGTCGGGTCGCTGGAATCGAGGGTTCTTGTGACTGCAAGGCGGTTCCAAGAGTTAGGCGTTCCCATGAAAGAAGAAATCAAGCTGCTCGAGCCGTTGGAGATGACCCCTAGGCAGCCCACGGGAATGTCCGGGGAAGACGCCCTCGCGGCCGAGCGTTCGGCCCCCTAACCCTTAAGGCGCTCGGGCATACCAGGCCGTATTGCGCCCCGTTGGGACAGGCGTGCAAATTGGGTAAAATTGCAGTATAGAAGTGTAGAATAAGTCAAAAAGGAAGCAGGCGTGATTCCCGAAGCGTTGCTTAGCCAAAAAGACTTGGAGCTCGTCGAGCGCGTGCGGGAGTTTGTCGCGGGCGTCCCGAAAGAGCTGTTGGCCCAAATGGACAACGACGAGGTTCGCTATCCCAAGGATTATCTACTCGAAGCAGGCAAGCGCGGGCTTTTGGGCCTTCGGTTTCCCAAAGCCTACGGGGGAGGAGGCCTTGGCTGGCGTGAAGAGCTCCTTGCGCTGGAAGAGGTGGGGGTACTTGGAACGTCGCTTGCGTGTCTGTACTCGCTTATTTCCATCGTAGGCGAGGCGATCGTGAACTTCGGGACGGAGGCCCAAAAAGAGCGCTACCTCGTGCCGATGCTCAAGGGGCAAATGGGCGCGGCCGAGGCGTTGACCGAACCCCGCGGCGGCTCGGATTTCTTCGGAGCGACGACGCGGGCTGTTCGCGAGGGGGACGCCTTCTACTTGACGGGCCAGAAACGGTTCGTCGTGGGGTCCGAGGGGGCGGACGTATTCTTGCTCTATGCGACACTCGACGGGATAGACGACCCTAAGCGTGCGATGACGGCGTTTTTGGTCGAGCGGGCCGAAGGGCTCGAGGTTCGCCACCTATACGGGCTGATGGGCACGCGTGGCGGCGGGACGGGCCGAATCGTGCTTAAGAACGTCCGCGTGCCTATCGAGAACGTACTTGGCGGCGTGGAAGGCCTTGGCCGGGGGACGGAGGTGTTTAACCGGATGATGATCCCAGAGCGTCTCACCTCGGCCGGGGGGTCTGTTGGGATGGGAAGGGCGGCGCTTGAGGTGGCCGCGGCCTACTCAGACAAGCGCAAGGCCTTCGGTGAAAAGATCCGGCGCTTCCAGGCCGTGAGCTTCAAGGTCGCAAAGAGCGTTACGCTGCTCGATTGTGCGAGGGCGCTCAACTTCACGGCCGGCGAGCTTGCCGACAAAACAGGCCCCACGGGACAAACAAGGCGGTTTGTGTCCGAGGCCAAAAGGTTTGCCACGGACGCGGCTTGGAAGGTCGTAAACGAGGCGATGCAGGTGATGGGCGGAATCGGCTACACGAACGTCTACCCTATCGAGCGGCTCTTGCGCGATACCCGGCTGATAACGATCTGGACGGGTACGAACGAAATCATGGACTTGCTGATCCAGCACGAATACTTCAGAGAGTTGCTATCTAGCCCCAAAAAAACCCGCAATGTGGAAGAAGACGCCCAGGGGGCGGAGTACGAAGAAGAAAAGGTGTACGAATAAGCGGTTGGGCGTGGTTTTGTCAAAGGCTAAGGAAGGACGAACGACGAAAGGAGAAAAAATGTCGCGGCGTTTAGGCGGTATTTTGGCGGTGTTTTTGGCCTTTTTCGCTTTAAGTTTGGGGTTTTTGCCCGCAAGCGCCCTATGCCATTGCCAGCTTCCTTGCGGGATTTACGACGATCCTCTGCGCTTTAAAGAAATGGAAGAGTCCATAGCGACGATCGAGATGGCGATGAAGCAGGTTCAAGCCCTTCAAAAGCAAGGGCCGGAGGCTGCTCCTCAGTTGATCCGTTGGGTGGCCAACAAAGAAGAGCACGCCAAGAAGGTCCAACAAATCGTGGCAGAGTACTTTCTCACGCAAAGGATCAAGCCCGCAGCCCCCGGGAACGAGGAAGCCAGAAAGGCCTATCTGCAGCAAATCGAAACCCTGCATCAAATCCTCGTTGCCGCGATGAAGACAAGGCAAAGCACAAACCTTGACGACGCAGATATCCTAAGAAAGCTTGTGGATCGCTTCAAGCAGGTTTATGGCAAGCAATAAGCGAGCTTTTGGGGTGTAGACTAGCCAAGTAGCATTCTTTGTGCATGGCTTAAGGCGTAGCAGGCCCTTTCGTCTTTTGTTGGTATATCGGCAACATGGCCGGTTAAGCTCGGCCTTTGTTCGGCTTAAGCAGCAATCGGTTCGCACGGGTCTGGCGGCCCATTCCTACATGCTTTAGTGAGGAGGTCTAGGTCTTGAAGCCGCGTTTTTTCAAAAAATTATGGATTATGGCCGTGAGCGTTTATCTCACGCTCCGGATCTCTTTGGGCGCCCTGTATGGCTTTTATCTCAGGGGCCTTAGAGGCGGGGAATTCCGAAGCTACTGCGACAACCTGTTTAAGTGGTGGGCGAGCAAGGTGCTGAATGCCGTCCGGGTTCGCTACACGATTAACAACCCCTACGGCGTCCGAATCGAGCCAAACAAGCGCTACATGGTCATGTCCAACCACCGAAGCCACTACGACATCCCGCTGATCGTCCTGTCCTTTCCGGATAGCATAAGAATGCTCACGAAAAAAGAGCTGTTCAAGGTTCCTATCTGGGGCCCCGGCCTTCGGGTTGCAGAGTTCGTCTCTGTCGATCGCAGCAATATAGGGCAAGCAAAAAAAGACCTTGCGCGCGCAAGAGCTGCCATGGAAAGCGGGATTGTGCTTTGGGTAGCGCCCGAGGGAACCCGTTCGCGCAACGGTCGTCTCGGGCGCTTTAAAAAGGGCGGGTTTATCACGGCCATCGAAGCCGGGGCCACAATCATCCCGGTCGGCATTGTTGGGTCCGAAAAGGTTTTGCCCCCCAAGACGTGGGATTTTTCCCTCGATCAGAGTGTCTCGATCCATATCGGAGCCCCGATCGATGCTTCCAAGTATACCCTTGAACAAAAAGACCAGCTCATAGAGGACGTCCGCAGCTCTATTGCCCTGTTGTGTGGTGAGTCTATCTAGGGAGCCTCTCCGCCGCCTCGCCGTCTCCGAAGGCGTGAGCCTGGAGAGCGCGCCTGCGCCCTGCAGGCTCACGAAGGTGCGAACACGCGGGGCAAACCCAGCCCAAAGTCTAGGGTGCAGGCTTGGTTTGGGTTCAACCACTACTGCTCCACAGGGAGCCCGGCCTCAATCCAGCCGCCAACCGTTCCGCCAAACAGGTTGTAGACGTCCGTGTAGCCGTAGGTGATGGCCAATAGACCGGCCATGTACGAGCGGGCTCCCGACTGGCAGATGAACACCAGAGGCTTGTTCTTGTCAATTTTTCCGGATTGCAGTGCCGCGTTGACATCCTGGAGTTGGATGTTGACGGCTCCCGGGATATGGGCCTGGGCATACTCGTCCGGGGTCCTCACGTCAATGCGCTGGAGGTCTGGGTTCTGCCGCATCATCTGGCTGAGCTCTCTCCCTGAAATGTTGATCGGTTCCTGCCCTGTGGACTCTTTAACTAGCGGTCCGACAAAGTCGTACATGAGCGATTCAATGGGGTTGACGACGACAGGGATCGCACCCTGCATGAGCGGGTTTGTGAGCATTGCCCCAAGGATAGGCTGCATACCGCCCATCAGCTGAGTCATGGGGATAAGCACAGCCCTTAGGGCTTCTGGGGTGGCAAGGGGGGCGGATATGGGCGTTGAAACCTGTGCCGAGGACCCGACCAAAGGGCCGATAGACTGGGTAACCTGCGTGGCAAAAACGCTAGGACAGGCAAAGATCATCCCAGCTCCCGTAAGGCTTGCGATTAGCCTCGTTCTTTTCATGACCCACTCCTTTTTGTTTTGTTGCTCATGAAAGCGGGCGGTAAAGGCTTACCGCCCGCCGTTGCATGCATAAAACTCTACCGGTACCTGTTGCCTCCTGCATAGGCCAAAGGGAGTGCACGAACCTCTGGCGGGTACACGTCAGCCCTCGGGTTGGGAAGCTTGGTGTTGTTGAACACCAAAGGAACCCCGCAGCCAAAACCGGCGTTTACACCGCCCAAGATGTTGTAAACATCCTTGAAGCCGGCCATAAGGGCGGCCGCTGCCGCCTGCCCTGCCCGTCCTCCGGATGCACAGATTAAGGCGAGGGGCTTATTCTTATCGAAGGTGAGCTTGCCTTGCTGGGCCTGCATAAGGAAGGCCTGGAGCGGGAGGTTAACGGCCCCGTCGTAATGCAGGTTGAACTCGTTACGCTCCCTTACGTCCACGAGTGTGAAGTTGGGGTCGGACTCGAGAGCCACCTTGACCTGCAGGTTCGAAATGCTCTTGGCCGAGCGGCCTTTCGTAAGAAGGGGCGTGAGTGCCTCGAGCGTTATACTACCCGTGTGTCTGAGCGTACTCGCCAAATCGGCTTGAGCTGTCCCTTGAGCCCCGCCTAACGATTCGGACATCCCCGTTAGCACTTGGGTTGTCCTAAGAAGCCTCTCTTCAATGGGTAGGTCATCAGGTATGCGTTCGAACTCCGAAGCAAGGCGCTTGAGCGTCCTTATCGCCAAAAGGGCTTTCGTATCCCCTTTGGCCCTGGCTTGGGCCTCGATAAAATCGGCGTGGATAGCGATGAGCTCGAGGGGTCGTGTGCGGGCCTTAAGAAGCAAACCGGCAGGGTTTTGTGATTTTTGGGATACTACTGCTTGAGGCGTCGAAGTCGAGGGTTGTTGGACCCTCTGCTCCGTAGGCTCGTAGTTTTCCGTGACCTGGGTTTGACCGTTTACGATCTCGACTCGCATGCCGTTGATGACCATCGGAAACTTGGCCCCGATAAGCCCGGCATACCCGCCGTTGATAAGCTTCACTTTGTAGCCGTAAGCGTTGCACAGCAAACTTGCCATGTAGGTTTCGCACCCTCAGACGCACTCGGGCGAGACCCACTTATCCTTGGGGATTCTTCCGCTGTCCATGAGCTCGATCAATTCAGCTCCAAGCGGGGCTTCGATTTCGCCCGGAAAATGAAAGCGGTCGTACCCGCCTTTTGGGAGCGAATTGATAAGAACGAGCTCGCCCCTCTGGGCCATATCCCAGGCCTCTTGGGCATCTATTTTTTCAACAGGAGCCCCAGACATCATAGTCGAGATGGGAACCATCATCGCATCCATGAGAGAGTACGTGCCAAGACCGCAGGCGCACGCAGGCGGCGTGATGGCCATTACCTCGGCCAGGGCAGGGGCGTTGTTCATCAGCGTGGGCTCGGGGATGAACATAATATCGCCCACCATCCCCGCCATGGCCGCCATCGGGCTCATGATTCCCTTCCAGATGGCAGCGTTTCGGCCTGGGTCCGGAGCGGCGCCCAGCGTTAGGCTGCCGGCGGCGAGAGCGTTTGACGTAAAGAAAAGAACAAAGCTCAACGTAAGGCCAAGCAGGCCGAAACCCCCTTGTTTACGCTTAGGATAATGTTGCATGACGTTTCCCTCCTTTCGATGCGTTCATACACCAGGGCTGCCAGACCATTGGCTCATCGGAATGGATAGAGAAGGGACGAGCGAGTTTAAGACAAACGGTAACACCGTGTTTAAGATAAAATTCCATGCTGTGTTAACGACCGTATCAAAGTCCGTCATTTTCCGGTCTCCTTTTTAGAGAATGAGATGTTCGCGTAGCAAAACCGTAAAGCGGCCCGGGCGGGGACCTTTGGTTGACGTTGGATAGATAAGGGGTATACAACGGTACAGGCCTAGGTCGTTGGCCTTCTTCTGAAAGAGGCGTTGCAGCCACGGCAACGCTTAATTCGTCTTGTCAGGTAAGCTTCCAAAGATGAACCATAGTAAAACTACGGAACCATTGCATTTTACATGCTATATGCACTAGTAGTATAGCCCGAATGAGCGATATGTCAAGGGCTAGATATGTTCTTTGGCTAAAAGGGCCGCCCCGATCGCTGCCGTGAGCTGGGGTTCGGGGGGGATGAGGATTTCTTCCTGGAAGCTCCTGGAAAGGGCGTTTCTGGCCTGAGAGAGTCTGGCCATGCCGCCCGTGAAAACGAGCGGGAAAGCGAGCCTTAGCCTTGATGCCATGTTTTTTGCCTTTGTCGCCATCTGCCAGAAAAGACCCGCCACGATGGCCGGTAGCGGCACTTCGCTGGAAAGGAGCGAGACGACCTCGGACTGGGCGAACACGGCACAGGTTGTGTTCAACGGGTAGGGCTCGGCGTCTGCGAGCTTGGGCAGTTGCTCAAAAGAAATGCCCAGGCTATGAAGCGTGAACTCCAAAAACCTGCCCGTGCCCGCGGCGCACTTGTCGTTCATGACGAAGTCTTGGACTTCTCCCCGCTCGTTCAGCGCGATTGCCTTGCTATCTTGCCCGCCGATATCCAGGATGCTCCGTGCCTTAGGGAAGAGAAAGCTTATTCCTTTAGCCTGTGCGGTAATTTCGCTGATGCAGGCGCTTGCAGGCAAGAAGGCCTTTCGCCCGTAGCCCGTGGCCACGATGCGCAAGATGGCCTCGGGCTCGATCGAAGAGCGGCTGCAGGCGGCCTCGAGCGCTTTTTTGGCCGCCTTAGAAGGGCTTGGGGCCGTAGGAAGAACGGCCCCGCCGAGCGGTTTTTCGGAAATCAGGTAAGCCTTCGTCGTGGTCGAGCCTATGTCCAGCCCGGCAACGATCATTTACCGATCATCTCCAAAAACGCCTGGATGCGCGTCGAGAGCTGGCCAGCATCCTCGTCGCTGAAATCGCTCTCGATCGAAAGGAGGGGGATGCCCGCCTCCCTTAGCGCTTCTTGAACTCTTGGGAACTCCAACTGGTAGGTTTGACAAAACGGCAAAGTGGCGTAGATAACCCCGTCCGCATTTTGCGATTTGGCCAGGCGAAGAATATCCTCGATACGCTCCGGGTTGGGGCTGAAGCAGGCGCAGTGAACCCCTAGGAAGCGGTCTGCGATGCTCTCGATCAAGCCTTCCTGTGTCTTTGCATCTCCTTGAACGCTCGCTTCGAAGTAGCGGGTTCCGGTGCAGGTCTCTTCGGCTACCGCCACCCCTCCGCTCGTTTCGAGGATATGGTGGAGCTTCCAGTCCGGCAAGGGCATGGGGGTGCCGGCGATGAGCAGCCTTGGGCTGCCCTTGGGGGCCACTCCTTCGCCGCGCCCCACGCGCGCCTTGAGCTCTTCGTTCAAGGCTTCTACTTGACTTCCGAACCGCTCGGGGTCGTCAAAAAAGGCGAGCTGTGAAATGAGCAGGCTGTCCTTGCCGCTGATCGGGGGCGGGTCGTTCTGCCTTAAGGCATAGAGCGCCTTCAGGGCGGAGCGCTTGCGGTTGACCTTGTGGATGGCGTTTTGTAGGGATTGGACGCTGGGCATTTGGGCATGGAAACGGGTGCGGATCTCGTCTAGCAACCCCCAAACCTCTGATTGCCAGAGTTCTTCATCTTTTGGGCCTTTTTTCTGCGGCAGCTCCATGACGTAGATTGGAAGACCACCTGCCATGATCTCCCAGGCCTTCTTTTTGCCATCGCAGGTTGTCTCGCCGACGATTAGGTCGCAGGCTTGCATGTAGGGGCAGATGCGTTCAAGGTAGAACCCGAAGGTGGATTTGATCAGGGGACAAAGGGTCTGGGGCAAAACGGCCTCGGCTGCGGGAACGCTGAAATGAGCGCCAGCGCAGAGCCCCACGGGAATCCCCCCCATGGCGAGGATCAGCTCTTCTGGGACGTAAACGCAATACGTGCCGACGACGAAGCCGCCACGCTGCTTGTGTGCGACGAGCTCTTCGACCCGAAGGCTGTGGACGCCCGACATGACGGTGTCGAAGTATGCCATCCCTTTAGGTCTGTTGGGCTGGCTTAGGAATATTTCCTCATACACCTTGGGCAAGGGAGAAAGGAAGGCGTCGTGACGCTCCAGATCCATTCCTAAAGATCTCCAAAGCGTACTTTCTTTTGATTCCATACTCACTCCTCTCGATAGTGTTTTAAGACATTTTGGTCATAACTTATCTTGAAGTTTCCAATACAGCATACACGCATACGGGCCATGAAGGAGGGCTAGCTGGAAGGAAGGCGAAAACTTACGAGTTCTTTGTTAATCGTGCCTTTGCTGTCGATTAGGGCGTCCATCAGGATGTCGTCGTGCTCTTTGATAAAGTAGCCGAGCTTTTCGGACCACCAGCGCTCCATCGTGATCGTCGTGTTGGCGGACGTTAAAAACCGGCCCGTGTGCGAGCGGAATACGACCGTGACTTTTGTCGTGGGGAACGTGCCCGCTTTGGTCGTGACTTGCTCTTTCTGGCCGACGGTCACCTCGGCCTCGATCGTGTCGGTAGTAGCCCCCTTGGAAGTGTAGGATTTGGCGAGCGTAACGCCCGTATCCGGAAGATGCAAGTAGAAAGTTGCGTTGTTTTTGAAGCTATCCTCCGGCCTCAAAGGAAACCTAAACAGCGCAAGCGGCTTGACGTAGTATTTCTCTTCGCCCGAGCTCTGCCGTTCTAAATAGCAGCAAAGCGCGTTGTCCACGATCGCGTAGAGGTACTCGCCTCGAAACTTAGGGTCGTTCGGCCTCGTAATCTCCCAGGCCAGGCAGTTGTAGGGCGTTGCTTGTTCAAGAGTTTGCGGGCCGATCCTTCCTTTCACGTCGCGGATGAGGCCTTTGAGCGTGTGAACCTCGAGCCCTTCTCCCGGGGCCTGCCAAAGGCTCATCGTGGCGGCCTTGTCGCCCGTTGCCTTGACCTCGAAGGTGAA
Source organism: Nitrospirae bacterium UBA2233 (assembly GCA_002347965.1). Classification (GTDB taxonomy): domain Bacteria; phylum UBA2233; class UBA2233; order UBA2233; family UBA2233; genus UBA2233. The sequence goes on from DDYN01000053.1 coordinate 11,037, forward strand.
GGAGCTACCCTTGGGGGGGGCTTGGATAGTCCCGAGCTCCTGGCTTTTTGCCGGGCCGATAAAGCAAGCGAGCGCCAAGAAGGCGCCTAAGCACGTTTGCGAAGTTCCAACCTTTAACTTGGGCATTTTGGCCTCCTCTGAAGTTGTTTTTGGCCCGCATCTTCTTTGATGTATACTATCATCAGGCGTTACTTCAGCAAAGATTTTAGGAAAGCCGAGTTGATAGAGCGGCTTGCTTCCAAGGTTTGGGATGTGGCTGTGGTGGGCGGCGGCATCACGGGTGTGGCCGTGGCCAGGGAGGCGGCGCACGCCGGGCTTTCTGTCGTCCTTTTTGAGCAGCGTGATTTTGCATGCGGGACTTCGTCTCGGAGCTCCAAGATGATCCACGGCGGCCTTCGCTACCTAAAGCAAGCAAAGATCGGGCTCGTCAAAGAGGGGGCCAGAGAGCGCGAGCGGCTGCTTCAAGAAGGGGCGGGGCTCGTAGAGCCTCTCAAGTACCTCTATCTAATCCACGAGGGCGACAAAATGCGTCCTTGGATGTTGTCGTCGGGCCTTAGGCTCTACCAGGCGCTCGCCAAAAGCAAGCGCCCCTTCGGCCGTTTGAACGAGATGGCCTGCTGGCTCTCGGCCCCAAACGTCCGGCTAAAAGGGCTAAAGGCGGCCTTTTCCTATTTTGACGGAATTGTGGACGATGCGAGGCTCGTATACAGGGTTCTTCGGGAGGCCGAACGTTTTGGGGCCTGCGCCATGAACTACACAAAAGTCGAAGGGCTGCTTAGGAACGCGAAGGGTGAGGTCGCGGGCCTGGCCGTGAGCGACCTTCGCTCGGGCGCGACGCACGAAATCCAGGCAAGGGTGGTTGTCAACGCCGCGGGGGCTTTGGGGGATAAGCTCAGGGCAAAGCTTGGTAAGGCCCCCATGCTTAGGCCGCTTCGGGGGGCGCACCTCGTCTTCCCCCAACAAAGGCTTCCCGTGGCGCTTTCGGTCACGTTTGCCCACCATCAAGACGGAAGGCCGATCTATGCTTTCCCTTGGCAAGGCGTGACGCTTGTCGGGACGACGGATGTGGACCACAAGGCCTCTTTGGACGAAGAGCCCGTGGCTTCTGAAGCTGAAGTTTCCTACCTTTTAGAGGGGATCGAGCGGCGCTTTCGTGAGCTTGGGCTGGGCCAGAAGGACATGCTCGGGACCTATGCGGGCATCCGGCCCGTTGTCGGGAGGGGGGACAGGCCCCCCTCCGAGGAGAGCAGGGAAGAGGCGTTACTAGACGAGCAAGGGCTGATCACGATCACGGGCGGAAAGCTCACGACATTTCGGGTCATGGCTCAAAAGACGCTCGCTTCCATCCTAAAGCGAATTTCGGGAAGGGGGTTGCAGCCAAAGGGGCGACCGGTAGGGCTTGAGCCGACCACTGAAGGTGCGCTTTCGCTGGTGATGGAATCTTACCCGGGGCTTGGCCTTCCAAGCACGCTTCGGCTGGCAGGCAGGTATGGGCAAGATTTATGGGCCTTCATGAAAGGCGTAAACCATGCCGACTTGAAAACAATTCAGGGGACACCTTACAGTTTTGCAGAGCTCGTTCATGCGGCCGAAAACGAGCGCATCGTCCATTTAGACGATTTGCTATTGCGAAGAACCAGGCTCGGGCATCTTTTGCCAAAAGGTGGCGCAATGCTTGGAGGGAAGCTTAAAGCGCGGCTTTTGGCTCCGTTGGGCTGGGACGAGTCGCGCTGGAATGCCGAATGGAAGGATTATCTCGCGCTCGTAGATAGAGCTTATGCTCCCAAGGGAGGGTAGCTCTAGTATTGCAAATAGCGAACCTAAGACGGCTGGCTGCCGAAACGGCCCCGCACCGTGGCGAGTCCGTCCGGCAACGGCGGCACTGCATCTGGAATGATTCCGGGTACAGTCGCGGAAATTACGCCTGTCAGTTACGAACAAGCCTGTTCGGGGCAGGAAAATAACCGTGCGCATGTTTGCGCACAGTTTTGATAGCAGGGTAGCCATGCGTCGCTGGAACGGCTGGGGTGAAGAAGATGTTGTCTATCCTCTCCCAAAAGAGGCTCTGGGGTTTCTTGTGGCCGAGCTTGGAGAAAGCGCCCCAGCGCCCAGTGTCCCGGCCGAGGGCATCCCCGTGCCGTTTCCAAGGCTTCCCGACCACCCCGGCGTTGCTTACGACCCCAAGGCACGGCTTGTGCGTGCGCGCGGTCAGAGCTTTGCCGACTTGGCCGCGCTTCGGTTCGGGGAAGTTCACAGCGTGCCCGATGGCGTCGCGTTTCCTGTTTGCTCATCGGACATCGCAGAATTGCTCGAATGGGCAAGGGGAGCCGATGCCCAGGTCATTCCGTACGGGGGTGGAACCTCAGTTACTGGCGGGGTGAACCCGGTTGAGAACGGAAAGCCCGTTTTGACCCTTAGCCTCGAAAGGATGCAGGCGCTGCTCGAGCTCGACCAAAAAAGCCATTTGGCGAGCTTCGAGGCGGGCGTTCAAGGCCCATGGCTCGAGGCACAGCTGAGGGCCAATGGGTTCACGCTCGGGCATTTCCCGCAATCCTTCGCCTATTCTAGCTTGGGCGGCTGGGTCGTGACGCACTCGAGCGGCCAGGAATCGCTGGGCTACGGAAGAATTGCGGACATGTTCCAAGGCGGGCGTATGATCACACCGGCAGGGAGGCTTGATCTACCCCCGCACCCCGCTTCGGCGGCCGGGGCAGAGCTCAAGCACGTCGTTCTCGGCTCGGAAGGGTGCTTTGGCGTTTTGACCGAGGCCGTCGTGAGGGTTCGGCCACTCCCAGAAGAGCAAACCTTCGTAGGCGCGCTGCTTCCGGGGTTCGAGGCAGGGCTCGAGGCGGCTCGGGAGCTTATCCAAGCGCGAGTCCCCTTATGCATGCTTCGGCTAAGCGATGCCTTCGAGACGAGAGTCTCCTTTCTTTTGGCTAATTTGGGCAGGTTTGGAGGGCTGGCCAACAGGGCGCTGCGCTTTCGCATGCCAAAAGGAGAACAGCGCTGTCTCTTGCTCTACGGAGCGGCCGGCAGGCGTAGCGACGTTGCGAAGGTCCTTCAAGAAGCCGCTGCGGTGGTCCGTACGCACAAGGGCATAGGGCTTGGGAGGGTCCCCGGGAAGAGCTGGCAAAAGAGCCGCTTTCGGCTGCCATACCTGCGCAACGCGCTTTGGGAGGTTGGCTACGGGGTGGACACGCTAGAGACTGCAACGGCCTACTCCAAGCTTTTGCCTACCTACAGGGCCGTCATGAAGGCCATGCAGGGCGCGCTCGCTACGGATAACGGGCGGGTCTATGCCATGGCGCACCTCTCGCACGGCTACGAAACAGGCGCGAGCCTTTACTTTACGTTCTTTTTTAGGCTTGCCGATGGGTTCGAAGAAACCATCGCGTGCTGGCGAACGATTAAGCATGCCTCCATACAAGCCATCCTCGGGCAGAAAGCCACGCTCACCCACCACCACGGGGTAGGCGCAGACCACCTCTCTTACATGACCGAAGAAAAAGGAGAAGCCGGGCTTTCCTTGCTTCGATCGCTCAAGGCTACGCTCGACCCCACGGGCATGCTTAACCCGGGCAAACTTATCGCCCGTTGATTGTGGCAGCGTTCATCAGGCGTTGTTTGCCCGTTTCCCTCGAAGCCTGGCTATTCCTCCGGCCTTGCGTTCAACAGCACGGCAAACGAACGGTTTGCTAGCGGATACTCGTCTCCGGGTGCAAACCAAGAGCCCTTTCGCTTTGGATCGGACGTGTCGAAGGCCACCTCCCAGCTACCCTCAATCGGAAGTTCGGGGATCTTGAAGGGGATCTCCTCGTGATGGGAGCTTAACAGGATCAGCATGTTGTCGTCGACGAGCGGATGGCCCCTCTCGTCCGTCTCGGTCAGCCCGGAGCCCGAAAAGAACACGCCAAGGCTACGGGCAAAAGCCTGCTCCCATTCTTCGTCGCTCATCTCCTGGCCGGACGGGTTAAGCCAAAGAAGGTCTTTGATCCCCATTCCGTGGATTGGACGGCCCAGGAAGAAATGAGCCCGGTGCAATATGGGGTGTGCCTTTCGAAGCGCGATGATGTCGCGCACAAACTTGAATAGCTCCCTATCCTCGGGCTTGAAATCCCACCGCATCCAGGTGATTTCGTTGTCTTGGCAGTAGGCGTTGTTGTTGCCCATTTGGGAGCGGTTAACCTCATCGCCCATCAAGAGCATCGGCACCCCCTGGGAAAGCATGAGTGTTGCCAAGAAATTTCTTTTTTGACGGGCCCTTAGCTCGTTGACCTCGGGGGCATCGCTCGGACCTTCAGCCCCGCAGTTCCAGCTTAGGTTGTTGTCCGAGCCGTCTTTGTTGTCCTCTAAGTTGGCCTCGTTGTGCTTTTCGTTGTAGCTGACTAAATCGTTGAGCGTAAACCCGTCGTGTGCCGTGATGAAGTTGATCGAGGCTACGGGCCGACGTCCAGAGAGGGCGTACAAATCGGACGAGCCCGTCAGCCTGTAGGCGAGCTCCCCGACAAGCCCGCCGTCACCCTTCCAGTAGCGGCGCATGCAATCGCGGTACTTATCGTTCCATTCTGCCCAGCCGGGCGGGAATTGCCCCACTTGATAACCGCCTTCGCCAAGGTCCCATGGCTCGGCAATGAGCTTTGCCTGCGAGATAACCGGGTCTTGGCAGATGATGTCAAAAAAGCTCCCTAGCCGGTTCACCTCGTGCAGTTCTCTGGCCAATGTTGAGGCAAGATCGAACCGAAACCCGTCAACATGCATTTCCGCGATCCAGTAGCGCAGGCTGTCCATGATGAGCTGGAGGACTCTGGGATGGTCCATGTTGAGCGAGTTACCGCATCCCGTGTAGTCCATATAATGGCGGGGGTCGTCATCAACAAGCCGGTAGTAGGCGGCGTTGTCTATCCCCTTGAAGCTGAGCGTCGGCCCCAAATGGTTGCCTTCGGCCGTGTGGTTGTACACGACATCTAGAATTACCTCGATCCCGGCCGCATGGAGCGCCTTGACCATGGTTTTGAACTCCGCAATCTGGCCTGTCGCGCCGTAGCGCATGTTTGGAGCAAAGAACCCGATCGAGTTGTAGCCCCAGTAGTTGCGAAGGCCCTTTTCGACCAGGTAGCGGTCATCGACGGATGTATGGACGGGCATGAGCTCTAGGGAGGTAACCCCGAGTCTTTTAAAGTAATCTATAGCAGGCTCGCTGCCAAGCCCGGCGTAGGTGCCGCGAAGCTCTTCGGGCAGTTGGGCGTTGAGCTTGCTGAAGCCCTTCACGTGCATCTCGTAGATAATCGTCTCATGCCACGGGATGTCGAGCTTTGTATCCTTCCCCCAGCTGAAGGCTTGTTCCACGACGACGCCTTTAGGGGTGAATGGTGCGCTGTCTCTCTCGTCGAAAGACAGGTCTTCTTGGGGATCTCCGACTTTATAGGCGAAGTGCGCATCGTCCCACTTGAGCTCCCCTACGATCGCCTTGGCATAAGGGTCCAAAAGGAGCTTGTTGGGGTTGAACCGTTGCCCCTCTTCGGGCTTGTAGGGGCCGTAGACCCTGTAGGCGTATTTTAGCCCTGGACGGGCCTCTGGAAGATAGGCATGCCAAATCTGGTCTGTCTGGTCTGGCATGGGGATGCGGGCGACCTCGTTTTGGCCGGATTCGTCGAACAAGCAAAGCTCGACTTTTTCCGCCCGCTCGCTAAAAAGGGCGAAGTTTACGCCTAGCCCATCCCACGTAGCCCCGAGTGGGTATGGGGTTCCAAGCCAAACGGCATACTTCTGCGGCATTAGGTTCCTCCTTCAAAAAGAAGCACTTTAGCGTTATTGCAGCCCATAACGGTCTTTGAGCGTTCCGCGCGTTCCTTGACCCTAATCGGGCTTGTTTCTTCAATATGAACGAGATATTCTTTTTTAAAATCAAGTTTACTGGCATCTATTAAGGCTTTTTATTCTTGTCAACGATAAGAGGTCAAAAACAGCACATCAAAACACGTTGTCCATGGTTTTAGCAGAGCTCATAAGCTCACCTCGCTTAGCATGGTCAGCAGCATTTTAAAACGCGTGGTGGCCTTCAGGGCATGCGGAATGTTTGCGGGCATCCACACGAGTTGGCCCGCTTTCAAGCTCATAGCTTTGCCCCCAACGATGAACTCGGCCTCTCCTTCCAGTATATGGGCGAGCGCCTCGAAGGGCGTCGTGTGCTCGCTTAAGGCCTGGTTTTTATCGAAGGCAAACAGCGTGATCGAGCCCGAACCGGTCTTAAGTAGAATACGGCTGACGATGGATCCTTCTTGGTAAGCGGCAAGCTCTTCAAGGCCAAGAGGCGTTGCTTGGGGGATGAGGGCATTGGCCGGTTTTTTTGGCTTATCTTTATCCATACTTAGCTCTCCTTTGCAATATTTCAGCGCTGAGGCTACGAGTCAGCCTTTTTTGTTCGATCGATTAATTTTATTTTAGGTAATTAGTCCCGTTTTG
>DDYN01000040.1 GCA_002347965.1 Nitrospirae bacterium UBA2233
GACGGTAAGCCCGGCCAGCCAAAGCATGCGCTTCCTGCCCGCTCTGTCGAGCAGCCATCCGCTGGCTGCACTCCCGAACGCCGCCCCTATAAAGAACGCGTTCGCCAGCCAAAACTTAAAGAGCCCGTAAAAAGCGGTTGAAGACTGGTTGGCGGGCTCCACCATGCTGGTAGTTTCCAAAACCCCCTGAGTTACGCTGATATAGCCCATCATTATACCGGCCATCGAAGCAAGGAGGGTGGCGGCTAGCGATATACTATGACGAAATCGGGCGTTCTTGTTCAAAGACATAGCGAAGCACCGCTTTGTTCCTACATCGGGCTGCAGATTGAAGAGAACATAAATATATCCAAAAGGCTATGGATGTATACCTGCCCCTTGGTACCCAGTATGACGCCGTTCGTGAAGCGAAGCAAACGCTCAGAAAGAATCGTTTAAGCTGACAAAAATACCGTCTATTTCAAGCGCTTTTAGGGTCTTCGAGGCCATGCTACAATGTACAATGCTCACATAGTTAAAATAACAACCGGGAGACGCAAAGCATGCTTTCGCTCAAGTTCGATACTGGCTTTTGGCCGGGCGAACGAATCTTGATGGGGCCAGGCCCGTCGAACGTCCACCCCAGGGTTTTGCAGGCATTGTCACTGCCCCTTTTAGGCCACTTAGACCCTGATTTTCTCGCTATCCTCGATCGGACTTCAGAGAACTTGAGGCAGGTCTTCAGGACGCAAAACGAGCTGACATTTGCCGTCTCGGGAACGGGTTCCGCAGGCATGGAGTCTAGCCTTGTAAACGTGCTTGAGCCAGACGACGAGGTGATCATAGGCGTAAACGGCGTGTTCGGCCAAAGGCTGCTCGAAGTCGCTATGCGCTTGGGTGCCAGGGTGCACGCGCTCGAAGCCCCAATGGGAGAGGCTTTCGATCCGGAACGGCTTATCCAGGCGCACAAAAAGGTACCCAAGGCCAAAGCGCTCGTTGTAGTTCACGCCGAAACGTCCACTGGCGTTCGTCAGCCGCTTGAAGAGGTGGGCGCGTACCTAAAGGACAAGGAAACGCTCTTCGTCGTCGATGCCGTCACTTCGTTGGGGGGGATTCCGGTCGAGGTGGATGCTTGGAGTATCGATATTTGCTACTCAGGCACGCAAAAGTGCCTTAGTGTCCCTCCCGGGCTTTCGCCCATCACGTTCTCCGCAAAGGCCCTCGGGGCGATTGAACGGAGGAAGACCCCCGTTTCGAGTTGGTATTTGGACGTAACCTTGATCCGGCGCTACCTCGGCACTGAGCGCCTCTACCACCATACTGCCCCGATTTCCATGCTCTACGCCCTTTACGAAGGCACTCAAATCGTGCTGGAAGAAGGGATGGAAGCTCGCTGGCAGCGCCACAGAGCCCTCGGAGAAGCGCTGCAAGACGGGCTCGAGACGCTTGGATTCAAGCTTTTGGTGGACAAGCCCTTTCGACTGCCTCAGCTAACCTCCGCCTTCGTCCCGGAGGGAACGAGCGAAGCATGGATCCGGAAGGAGCTTTTGAGCCGCTACGGGATCGAAGTCGGCGGAGGGCTGGGGGAGCTCAAGGGCCGCATCCTTCGTATCGGACTCATGGGTGAGACAGCCAAGCCTAGTAACGCTACACTCCTTTTGGACGGCCTCAAAACGTTGATCGCCGACTAAAGCAGGAGATCGTGCCATGAGCAGGCGGTTTCCTAGAATCCTGGCGTTCGTTTGCACCCTAGCATTAGGGTTGTTTATGACAGAAAGCACGGCCAAAGCCGAAGAGATAAAGCTGGCTTCGAACGGCGGAGCGGTTCGCTTGCAGCTTCCGGACGGCTGGAAGCAGGTTCCCCTGCGCTTTCCAAGGGAGGAAGATCGCCAGGCCGTTTCTGAAATGGTCATCGCCTACCCTCCCCAGGACGGGCAGGTGCCCACGATCTACGTCAGGCTCGATTTGCGCCCGCTCAACAGCCTCGAGGGGCTTTCGCTCGTAGAGAATATGCTCGATGAGCTACGCTCGCTCCAGCAAAACGGCGAGCAGCCGCCTTTGCTGGCCGATTGTTCCGGGACACAGCCGTCTGGGTACGTATACCGATTCGAGGAGCAGGTCGTCCTTTTCGACGGCTCGAAAGCTAAGGTTTACGTCAACCAGGATGCCTGCGGGGTCCAGGCAAGGACACGTATCAATTTGGGCGATCAAAAAGCCTTGGAGATAGGGATGGCGAGCCCTCCAGAATCCTTCGAAGCGTCCTACTCGGACATCTTCGTTCCCGCGCTCGCCTCTGCCCGATTCGAGCGCCTAGGGGTTGACGACACGCACCAAAAAGATTAGCTTAGTCTGAATTGTTGGAAAATAGCCCGCAAGTCGGGCAAAGCCCGCTTCAAGCCTCGGGGCGAACGAAACCCCGGCCCACACTCGCTACGGGAATCGCTCGAAGGCGGCGGCTCGTTCCCCCCGCCTTCGTGTTGGGCATGCGGGGCGTACTCCCTCTTTTTGACACACATAGGGCCGTGCGGACGCAAGCTCGCATCCCGCGTGTCTTTGTCTAGGCAAGAACGCTAAAGGGCGGAACGATGGCTGGAAAGATCCTGATTGTCGGGCTTGGACCAGGAAGGCAAGAACTCCTTACGCTTATGGCGCTAGACGCGCTTCGTATGGCCGACGTCTTGTTCGTTCCGACCGCTTCGTCAAACGCTACAAGCCGGGCGCTTCAAGTCGCCTTGCCGAATCTTCGCCCCAACCAAGATGTTCGCACCCTCGTATTCCCGATGGTGCCGGATGAAGCGCGGCTCGAGGGCTACCTCAAGGAAGCGGCGGAGGCACTCCTTCAAGAGGCCCGCCTTGGAAAGAGCGTTGCCTTCCTTTGTCTTGGAGACCCCATGCTGTACGGGACGGGCGCAAGGCTTTTGCCTTACGTGACCCAAACGGGCATTCCTGTCGAAGTGGTTCCAGGGGTTAGCTCCTTTAGCCTTGCTGCGGCAAGCGCGCTCGTTCCGTTGGCGCTCGGCGATGAGGCCTTCGCCGTCTACCCTCTCTCGTACGGTATCGACGGGCTCAAGCCCCTTATGGAATCCTGCACCACGGTCGTGCTCGTAAAGCCAAGCCGACACCTAGAAGAAGCCATACGGATGGCTAGAGAGCTGAACAAAGAGGTGTACCGCTTTCGAGAGGGCAAACTCGAGATGGCTTCAGAAGAGCCTCAGGATAGCTATTTTTCCTTGTACATAGTCCGGTCGCCCCGTTGCCGTTTGCCAACAACCCCCTAGGCGCATTTTCTACGCTTTCTCTTAGACCGGACGATGCATACAAAACCGCTTCGTTAGCCAAAAAGGGGGACCGCCATGAACCCGGAGCTCATCGAGTCCGAAAGCTTTCGGATAGTCCAAGAAGGGCTTCGCAAGAAAGGTCAAGAAGGCCTCCTTCAAGGGCCGAAGGGGGCCATTTTGGCCAGGGTTATTCATGCCACGGCCGATTTCTCGTTTGCTGACACGCTGCTGATCTCCGAGGGGGCGGCGGAAAAAGGGGTTCTCGCCCTCCAGCAAGGAAGCCCCGTCATCGTGGATGTCGAAATGGTTCGGGCCGGCATCAACAAAAAAGGGCTCCAGGACTTGGGCGGAGAAGTCCGCTGTTTCATGGCGGACGAGGATGTCGCAAAGAGGGCCAAAGCGCTCGGGACAACAAGGGCAGCGATTGCGATGCAGAAGGCCGCGGAGCTTTTCCCAAACGCGCTCTATGCGGTTGGAAACGCCCCAACTGCGCTCCTTGAGCTCTTCCGGCTTACCT
>DDYN01000035.1 GCA_002347965.1 Nitrospirae bacterium UBA2233
GCGTCTTGATCACGCTTCTTTACCACGAGGGCTTCCACTGGCTCGATCGTCTCGGCTGTCCGATGGATCTGGAAACCCACGAGGCCATCCTCAAGGCTATCCAGGAGGCCCTCAAGGAGGACAAGAAAGAATTCTACGCCCCCTACCTGACGAACGTCTTCGAGGACCTCGTCGTCAACACCTCACTCAAGGTCTACGGCAGGCCTCTCTACGGGCAGCCGGTCTTCTTCTACGACCAGATGCTGACGGGAGGACCAAACAGGCTCTACGAGGCCTTCGTTTTGCTCAACCTCGCCCTGTGGGGGGAAAGGCCAGAAGAGGACCTCCTTTTTCCCTTGATGCAGAAAGGCCCCCGGGTGGTGGATGCGGTGATCGACATCCTGGTCGAGCTCGACATCTCGGGGAAGACCCCAAGAAGAAAGCTCATGCGTCTTGGCCCCAAGAAAGACTGGCCCATGAAGGCGGCCTTCATCGCCAAGAGGCTGGCTGACCTCATCGAGCCCAGAAAACCCCTCCCCGCGCTCGGCCCTTCGGGGGGATGCGATGAAGACCCCAAGAAAAAGCGCGGAGGTCTCATCGCCTGGGGGATCCAGGGCGGAGACCGTGCGGACAGGCCGAGCGTAAAAGACCTGGATACCTTCTACAGGACGCTGGCCAAGAAAATCCCGGTAACGGTCCCCAAGGAGGGTTCTGGGTTCGAGTTCCCCATGGTCCGGTACGGGTTCAAGCCCTTCGATCCCCAAAGACATGAGCCCTGGAGGATCAAGCCGAGGGTGATCCTCGATCCCGAGAGCCCCTTGGGCAACGGGCTCAATGTCCAGGTGCCCGCGCATGCCCTCACGATGCCCCTCGCCCAGGCCCGCCCAAGCTCCTTGGAGGCGGATGTCTGCCTTGTCATCGATGCCTCGGGCTCGATGGTCAGAGGCGATGCAGGCGGCGTGCCCTGGGGGGTGGACTCCCCTTACCACTACGCTCTGCTTGGCCTTTACGGGATCCTGGAGAGTCTAGGCGAGAGGCTGGCCGCTGTAAGGTTCCAGATCGTGGCGTTCTCCTTTAGGACGAGGGCCTCGAGATGGGTGGGGATCGAGGACCTAGAACCCCTCAAGAAAATTGCCTTCAGCCCTGAAGGGGGAGGGACGCGCCTTTATCTAAGGACCCTTAAGGAGGCGCTCGGGTCTTCCCCGAATGTCGTCTTGCTTCTTAGCGACGGGGAGATCCAGAACTGGTCCAAGATCAAACGCGGGTTCCTGGAGACAGTCTCCGGGCACTACTTCGGCGTCCTGGCCTTGGGCGAAGGAGAAGCCATCAAGGACCTCGAGGCCCAAGGGTTCCCGGTCTATCCGATCCAAAGCGGGGAGGATTTGACCAGGCTGATGATCGTGCTCGGCACAAGAAAGGGGCAGGCTCTGAACGTTATATCAGAAAGGTTGTCTACAGTGGCTATGAAATCTACCAAGTGTCCGGAATAATCGGCATAAAGTCTTGGATTGGAGATCATGAGATTGCGATCCCAAGCAGGCTCTTCAAGGTCATATTAGCGCTACCCTTGGGCGATAATGACATTGAACGAATTAAAGCCGGCTTGGCTCAAATTATCTCCATAGAAGTCCCGAATGATAGCTCTGTAAAGGGAAAGACATGGAGCTATTATACCGTGCCTATGAGCAAGATAGAGGCTGAATCCGGTTTGGATTTCTTCAGTAATATTAATTCAAGGGTCATGACTAAAATAGAGGGTTCTCTCTGATCAACTTTAAGATACAATCGTAAAGATTCTCACCCCTATGGTTATATCGGAACTCGCACTCCTTGAGATGAAGGTAGAACCCAGAGGGCTTGAGCCCCCTAAACTTGCCAAGCCTAGACTTGGCAAAACCCCAAAAGCCCTCGATCCCGTTAATGTGGCTCTTCCCATTGACGAACTCGTTCTTGCCATGATCCACCCTCAGGTGCTTGGAATACCCCACGCCCACGAGCCCATTATAGCCCCTCCAGCCATCCGAGTGAACGATAGACTCAAGGTTGACTTTACCCCGAATGGCGGCCTGAAGGGTCACTTTCGAGACATCCGGGAGGATCTCCGTATAGACCTTACCGTTCCTTTGGAAGATGCCGAACACGATGGTCTTTCCGAAGGCTCCCCGGCCCCTTCTTCCTTTGACCCTCTTTGCTCCAAAGTAGGATTCATCAACCTCAACCTCTCCTTGGAAGGGGGAGGCCTTTTCACAGGATTCGGCGGTTCTCTTCCTGATTCCCAGAAGATAGCGGTTGACGGTGTTCCTATTGAGATGGGTGAGCCCCGAGATCTGGACAGCGTTTAGGTCGTAGGCAAAGAGGCGTACAATCATCCTAAATCGAGCCTCGGAGATTTTGGAACGTATGCAATACCTATTTTTCCTTGACATGACTGGACTTTAGCATGCTTCAATGCTCCTGTCCTAGTCATGACCCTAATTCAAATTAACGAGGCACTTTCTATGCGAGCAGGGTATTAGTAATTTTTATCTTTGGAGTTTCTTCAAGCACTAATTTAATTAAAAAGGATCTTAGTCATGTACGATTTCTTTTATGGTGTCTTAATTATTGCCGTGTTCTTTTTCGGGTATCGAGCAGTCAAAAACAATCCAGATAATGAAGCAGCAGTCTGGATCAAAAAACACAAAATTATATCTGTTTTTCTAACTCTCGTTGCTCTAAGTACTTTAGCTCCATCAGATGAGCCTGCTTCTTATAAGGGGAAAACGCCAGAATCGATAGCGAAATGTGAGCGGCAAAAAAGGTTTTTTCTCTCTGTAATCAAAGCTAGAGACAAGGGAACACCTCGGGAAGTACTTATTCGCACTATTTTAGAAGATTTAGAAGATAAGAATTATGATAGCATAACCCAGGGTATTGTTCCACTTCTTGTCGCAATGGTCTATGACAACCTGTTTTACTACACAAAGGAGAATATAGAATCAAACTATATGGATGAATGCTTGGCGGCGCAGGAGCAGGATCCTCAACATGATTAATATTTTTGAGAATTGGGTGAAATCCAGGGAGTATAGAATGAACTCTACCATTCTATACTCCCCGTAATTTGCGTGGCTTTTCCGTCCCTCAGCGCATGGGTTTCGTGAAAAAAAACACACTGGGAGGATTTGCGCCGCTTAACGAGACCCTGAAGTGTCTTCTTGGCTTTTTTGGGGTCAGCTTAAGGAGAGTTCCGGATGCATAAGCTTTTGAGCGTGGTTCTCATGTTTATTCCTATTCCGGCCGTTTCCCTGGCCGCCAGCTTCGATTGCTCCAAGGCCAGGCTTCCAGCCGAGGTGGCGATCTGCCAGGACCCCGAGCTCTCCAGACTCGATGAGGAGATGGCCCGGGCCTACCAGGCCGCCCTCAAGAAAGGAGAAAGTCAGCAGCTTAAGGCCTCCCAGAGGGCCTGGCTCAAGGAGCGCAACGGCTGCGGATCGAATGCCCTTTGCCTAAAAAGGCTCTATACGGCAAGAATCTCTCAAATCAAGGGGACGGGGGTCCGCTGGGGAATCTCCGATTGGAAAAGGGCCATAGGAAAGTGGACCGAGGCCGAGACGACCTCCATGGAGGGCCAGTGGCTCAACATTAAGGAGGTTGCAGATCGGGGCTTCACCTTTGAGCTCAGTGCCCTCTCGGGCTCTCATACGGGCGAGATCGAGGGTTTCGCCGCCTTCAGCCCCCAAGGGGCCCTGTTTAAATCGGAAGAAAACGACTGCCAGGTCGAGTTTCTCCCCCTAGGCAGCGACAGGCTCGAGGTCGAAACATCGGGAGAGTGCTGGTCTTACGGTGGAATAGGCGTTGGTTTCGACGGGCAGTATCTAAGGGGAGTTCACGAGAAGACGCTGAGCCTTGTTGACCTCGGGGTCTTGAAATCCAAGACGAAAGACCAGGCCTTCCATAAGCTGGTGGGCCCGGCTTACAAGGACTTCGTGGAGCGCTTCCAGCTGCCTAACGATGACAACAAGGATATAGACGGCCTCGGGGCACGGGTCGTTACGGGGGGTGTCCGGGGCATGTTCACCATCATGGAGGCGATTCTCATGGACGGCCCTGGCATGAAGGTCTACGCCGCCATGCTCAAGGACGATAAGGTGGAGTACTTCACCAACGACCCCGATTACGCAAGGCGCCTCCCCAAGACCATCGAGGCCTGGAGGCAACACTTTCCCCAGGCCTCCGTCTTTTTCATGACGGCCAAATGAGGGGGATCCCGGCCGGGATCCCCCCCGAACCACGAAGCCTAGGGCCCTACGAGGCGTACCGGGAGGCGGTCTCCTTGAGGCGTTTCGCGATCTCCTGCCTGAGTTCCAACGGCTCGAGCACTTCGAGGTTGGCCCCGTAGCCCAGGATCCACCACCTGAGCGCCTCCGTGTCGTCCACGGTGGCCGTGAGAATGGCGAAGCCCTCCTCGTCCTTGATTTCCTGGTCCTCGCTGAGCCTGCGCTCCTTCAAGGGCTGGGCGATGTCCGGGTTCAGCTTGAGCTTGATTCTGATCGGCTTGTCCCCCAAGGGGTAGGCAAACGTCTTGATGTATTCCGAAAGCCTGAACGTTCCTACGATTCCCTCCGGAATAGGCTCCTCGAGGGGCTCGGCCTTTTCGAAACGGTGCAGGTGGAGGTGTCTTGGCTGATCGGAATTTCCCCAGGTGGCCACCAGGTAGCCTCCGCCTTCCCTCCCCACGTAGGCCAAGGGGTTGAAGACGGCCTCCCAGCTTTTCTCGGCACCCCGGCTCCTGTAGGTGCCCTTGAATCGCTTCTCATTGAAGAGGGCCTCGAAGATGACGTCGACCGCTTTCTGCTTGCCCCTGAAATCTGGATGCAAAAGGTTGAAGCCCCACGGCACGAAGTCCACCTTCCGCTCCTTGGCCATCACTTTGGCCGTCTTGAAGAAGCGCTCCCTGGCCTCTTTGAAGTAAGGAAGGAGCCTATCGAGGACGGGAGTGGGGAGTATGGGCTCAAGGATCTGCTCGGCAAGGAGCAGGGCGTTGGCCTGCTCGTAGTTCATGCCGATAAGGGGCTTGAGTAGCTTCCAGGACCGGTTCTCTGGATCTTGCCCTTTATAGGTGAGGGCGACGTGAAGATTTTGGTCCGCCTCCAGGAATGCTTCCTCGAGAAGCTTCATGTCCCTTTGTAGGGTTCTCATATTGACCTCGTAGCCCGCTTCCGTAAGGCAACTGAGGATTTCGCTCGTGCTGATCCCGTTCTTGTGCCTTTCGGATGGAAGTATGGCCAGGATGGTCAGAAGGCGCTTGAGCCTTTCTTCTCCAAGACCCTGCGGCACGGTGGACCCCTCCTTTTTCTTAAAGTTTCGTCTCTTGGCATAGAATCTTGCTTAGGATACCCTGCGCACTACCCGATAGGGAAGTCTATTCTGTCGCAGCCATGCGCTAAATCTAAATTATGACAAATTCAGCCATCAAGGAGACTCTCGTGCAAACCTTGAGAACCCTGACCAAGACGAAGCTCATCGGGTACCTCCAGTGCCACAAGCGCCTTTGGCTCGAGGCCTACAGGAAGGACCTGATCCATTGGAGCCCAGAGAGTCAGGCCTTGCTCTCCTCGGGCCGGTCTTGGGGAGAGGCGGTCAGAGCGCTCTACCCATCGGGTATCCTGATCGGGGATGTCTTCAACCCCGCAAAGGCCCTTGCCGAAACCCAGGACCTCCTGGGTGAGAAGGCTCCCGTAGTCCTTTTCGAGCCCGCCTTCCGGCACTCTGGCGTGTTGATCCGGGCGGATGTGTTTTTCAAGGAGGCTTCGGGGTTTCGCCTTATCGAGATCAAGGCCGCTCGTCATCCAAGGCCCGAGCATATCCAGGATCTGGCCATCCAGGCCTGGGTGATCGAAGGCGGAGGGTATCCCCTCAAAAGCGTAGCCCTGGCCACGACCGCGCCCGATTTTCATGCAGACGATGCGCCTTTGGAGGGGCGCCTGAGCTTCCATGAGCTGATCGATGAGGCCAAGGCCCTCTACCCGGACATCGAGCGTTGGGTATCCCAAGCCCTCGATGTCCTCGGTAAGGATATGCCGGACATTGAACCCGGCGAGCAGTGCGTGCGCCCTTACGCCTGCCCGTTCCGGGAGTTTTGCGGGTAGGGCAGAAAACCTATGGTTGTCAAAAGAAATGCCGATTGAGGAGGTTTTTTCACTAAGCTGGCAAAGAAAAGTTCCATGAAAGAAATTAACGCCGATCTGGCTCTTGATTTACACACGATAACAAAATTAGGAGAATTGTCATGAAGAATGCGATGAATGCCTGGTGGGTGGCTATAGACCTAAAAAATGAAGAAGGTAAAAAAGGTGGAGATCCTTGGTCGAGCTATGAAGAGCTTAAGGCACGGCATGTCGTGGCCCAGGGATGGCCATACTTGGGTGACCTTTCGTCCCTTTGGAAAGCGGAGGATCAGAAAATAGCCAATGCCGTGGCGACATATGAGGCGACATATAAGGCGACAGGTATAAAGTCTTATATTTTCATCAATTTACTCAACAAGATTGAGCTTGGAGACATCGTCGTGGCCATCGAAGGGACAAGAGTTCGAGGTATTGCCGAGATATGTTCCTTTACCCGGTACGTCTACGATATAGACGGCTGGGTTTCGGGCTGCGACCCAAAAGATTGGCACCCCAAAAGGGGATACTTCGAGTATGCCCATTGCCTCTTCCCCGTCAAGTGGGTGGACTGGGAAGAGCTTGGGGCTGGATGGATACCACAAGCACCAGCGCGAAGTGTGAAGGGTATTCGAGGGGTGCATGATGCTAAGGTGGTGGAGGTTTGGGAAGCTTATAAAGCCAGAGGCTTCAAACCCTGCGAGGGGTTGGAGGATCAGTTAAAACGCCTGGAAGAATACGTGGCAAAGCACAAGTTGACATAGGTGTTTCAAGGGTTGGTGCTTATCAGGGGGAGAATGATGGGTATAGGGACATTGCAATTTCCGGCCAAACATCCTTAAGTTTGCTTTGGTTAGGAGGAAGCATGATAAAGGAGGGCTGATACCATGGAAAGTGGTATGACGATAGAGTATTGACAACGTTTTGAAATTAGCAAAACCGGAGGAATTGTATGAATGCCTGTCGGAGGCTAGAGTAGCTCATATCAGGATGATGTGGGACTAAACAACTGGTTCCTCGAAGAATGTAGTGAGGCTTTGTCCTTGGAACCTCAAAAAGGAGAAACAATGCAAGAAGAAAGGCTTCAAAAGTTTAAGGACGCTATTAATGACCTCCTTTTCGCTTATTACAAAGATTCACAAGAAAACCGATTAATAAGAAGCGATTTGGAGCCATTGCCGGTATTGTTTAGACAAGCAACCAACGAAAACTTCATTAGTGCTTATCTTGCCTTTTTGCTCAACCCGGCCAAAAGCAACATCGCTCTAAAATTGATAGAGAAGCTCTATGAACACTGTGGTTATAAAGACGAGCTTATAAGTCTCGGTCGCGGCAATTATGAAGTTCGATGCGAGTACAGCCTCCCTGATGACAGGAGCCGAATCGATATCGTTGTGCTCCGCAACGATAAAATCTTTATCGCTATCGAAAACAAGATCCTTTCAACCGAGGGGTTTCTTCAAACAAATAAGTATGCTGATTTCATCAAAAATAAGCAAGAAGACAGCGATTATCCAACCGCCTGTATATTCCTTACGCCAAAAGGCACCAGCCCAAAAGATCCCAGGTTTAAACCCTTAAGCTATAAAAAGCTCTATGACTATATACGCGAATGTCTTTCGATCGCTGACTTTTCTGTCGACGAATACTTTTTCATCAGGCATTTCTTAAATTACATCAAGGAGAGGTTCATGGAAGGGAAAAAGGGGTTTTCCGAGTTTTCCGAGCTTTCGAGGGAATTCGTAAAATATAAGGATTTCCTGAATGAAGTTCAACAGGAATATGAAAAACAGGCGAAATCTATCTTTAACGATCTTCTGGCAAAGGCGTTTCGAAGCACCTTTAAGCCTGAGGATGGGTGGGATATCTTTTCGTGGGGAGAGACGAGGGATTTTCAACTGATTTCCAAGGAAAAATGGAACAATGGAGCCATACACTTGGAACTTTACCGAATTGATCCCTCTCGGCTTATGGATGGTCAGCCTTTCTGGGTCAGGGTTGACGTAGAAGGCGATAATAGAAGTGGTTACAGGCAATTGATCCTAGATAAGCTCAAGGAGCACGAAGATGTCTTAATGAATCTTAAGGCCCGTGGGTATAGATTGATCAACGATCAAAAGAAATTACAGCTCATTGAAAGGGAGGAGAAACTCCCCAAGAAGGGGTACGAGTTTACTTTTGATGAATTTCTCGAAATGGCGGGAAGGATCTATTCCGAGCTCAAAGAGGTTTTTTCGATTATTGACGAGATTGTGGCCGATTCTCAACCCCAATAAGAATGCCTCGTCGTTGGCCACGGCCTTCTCCTTGATGGTTGGTAGATGGATTGGATTAACCCAATCCATCTACCGGAGGAGGGGTATCCCAAGTCCCATTCGGCCCTTGCCTGAATGAGCACCCTGTCCGTGGCCTCTACCTCGAAGAAAGCGCAGACGACACCGTCATGCGCGGCAGAGCGACACCCATGCGGCCATTTCGCAAAAATTAGCCTCCGAGAATTTTGAGACCATAGACTGCATTGAATAAATGCGTTCCGAACAAATCGTCTGAATCAGACAGTAAAACATCTAGATTGAACTGCAACATTCTGGATAGAGACCCAAAGACAGACAGATTGTTAGCTAGCGTATTACGAAGTCCGATTGACGTATTCATTAAAGCGTCCAAGCTGTTCGTTGTGGCACCAAAATTCTCCGTAAGCGATTGAAATAAAAACATGGCCGATTCCTCCTACTGTTGATCTCCTTGTCGTTCCTGCTTCTAAAAATTCGAGAATATCTTGTTTGATAGACGGACCGATCCATTGAGCTTCTTTGTAGACGAGGATGCGCTGTTCGAGGCGCAGGTTGTACAGGGTCCGGCAGTCCCGAGCCATTCATCGGCCCTTTTTGCCGTAGATTTGCTGACATCGGCCCGGTACAGGAATGTTTTACACATTAGCGATTTATTCCTTAGACAGTATACTATAAGGGAAGATTCCGAAGATACTAGGTGTTTGGTCCCACAGTGAAGAGGTATGGATCCATCGTGAACCTTTCAGGATCTCTTTCTCCCATGCTTTGCAAATGAACTGTAAGATGTCAGACTCCTCAAGGCCTTCAACCGCTTGGCGAAGTTGTAGGCCATCAGAAAGGCATGCAGGTGTTGCTTGAGCAAGGAAGAAGCGTATGCCCCCTAAAGGCGACACAGGCCGCTTCCTCCTCTTTGCTCAATACTATGGATCTGGGAACCCTAGGACCCATGGGAGCATCCTCGGTGGTTGCATGCCAAGTTTATCCGGATTAGGATGAAACTCCGGCATGGCATACTCCTTTCGTAATGATCGTGGAGGGTTGTTATCGAAAGCGAGTATACCATGCCGAACCTTTTAAAATAATGCTTTTATGCGATATTTCAAGGCTTTAAGCCGGTTTTGGCGGCTTAAGTTAACGACATTGGGTAAGGAGGAAGCGGCAACATGTTGACCCTTTTCGTTCACTCCGACTTCGAAGAACTGGCGAAGAGGCTGCATGGCTTGCTTCAACGAAGGGAAAACCCCCTTACCCCCGAAACGGTACTTGTTCCCAACCCAGGGCTTGGCCGCTGGTTCAAAATGTGGCTCGCCGAGCACTCGGGCATCGCGGCCAACATCGATATCCGGCTTCCCGGGGCCTTTTTTTGGGAAGTCCTTCACCAGAACCTAGCGGGTATCCCCAAGAAATCCCCCTTCGAGCCTGCCAGGATGCGCTGGTACTTTTTTGACTTGCTCGAGGGTTTGGCCAAGGACGAGCCTCTTTTGAGGGGCTATTTCGAAGACGACCCTAGGGCCCTAAGGTCTTCAGACCCCTTCAGAGAGCTCAAGCGCTTTCAGCTTGCAGACCGCTTGGCTTGCGTGTTTGATGATTACATCCAGTACCGCCCCCAAATCCTGGAGTCCTGGCAAAAAGGGGATAACGAAGGTTCCGCCTGGCAGGCGGAGCTCTGGCGGAGGTTTTTGGAAAGAGCAGGCCAGACTTCGGGTTGGGATATCAAAGGCGGGTTCTCCATCGAAAGCCTCGTGAATTCCCTGGGGAGTCAAGGAAAGTGCCCATCTCTTCCCAAGCGGGTCTTTTGGTTCGGTTTTGCGAACGTTTCTCCCGCCTATCTAAGGGCTTTTTTAAGGCTCAGCGCCCATACAGATTTAAGCGCCTTCCTTGCCGACCCCAACGCTTCTTTTCTTGAGGGGGAGAACCCCCTCGAGGGTCTCGATGAGGAGTCCTTTTCGTCCAACCCCTTCTTTGCCTCGATGGGAAGGGCGGGTCTGGGCTTCCTTCAGCTCGTGGCTCGGGAATTTTCGTTAACAAACAGCGCCCGCGTCGAAATAGGGCCCTTTAAACCCCAAGAGGGCCAAACCCTCCTTAGGAGCCTCCAAGGAAAGCTTCAGGATCACGTCTCGATCCAGGTCCATGCCTGCACAAGCCCTTTGAGGGAAGTCCAAGTCCTTTACGATCAAATCCTCGATCTACTCGGGCGGTTTGAGAACCTTGAGCCGAGGGATATCGTCGTCATGATGCCCGATGTATCTGTTTATGCCCAGGCTATCGAGGGCGTCTTCGGAAGCTCCTTAAGCCAAATCAGGCTCCCTTTCAGCGTCTGCGATAAGCCAAAAGCCGCCAGCCATCCCTTGCTCGCGAGTTTTCGGGCGCTTCTGGATATCGACTCCTCCAGGTTTCGTGCCAGCGAGATCGTGGCGTGGCTCTCTGTCCCCGCTACGAGGCGCGCCTTCGAGCTGACAGAGCAAGACCTCGCCAACATTAAGGTCTGGGTGCAAGCCTCGGGCATTCGCTGGGGGCTGGATGAATCCACAAGGGAGCGCTTCCAAGTGGGAAGCTACGGGCAAAACACCTGGCGTTTCGGGATGAACAGGCTCCTTTTAGGGCTTGCTCAGCCCAACGAGGATGCGCTCTTTCGAGCCTCCTTCGGCGAAAAAGGGCAAGCGCAAGCGATTGCCCCCTACGGCGACCTTGAGGGTCAGGGGGCTCAGGCGTTGGGCAAGCTCTCTTCGTTTCTCGAGACGCTCCAGGATTGGCATGAGAGGCTTAAAGGCAAGAAAACTCCCCAGCAGTGGCATGCCGACCTTGCATGGCTGATCGAGAAGGCCTTTTGCCCGGACCCGGACAA
Organism: Nitrospirae bacterium UBA2233; assembly: GCA_002347965.1. Classification (GTDB taxonomy): domain Bacteria; phylum UBA2233; class UBA2233; order UBA2233; family UBA2233; genus UBA2233. Next base: position 11,265 of record DDYN01000035.1, read on the forward strand.
CGAGGCGGAGGCCTATGCCAAGAAACTCATGAACGCAGCGATAGCCGCGCTCACAGAGGAGACCCAAGGTCTTCCTGAGGGGGCAACCCTTTGTTGGGGAACCGTCCGTCAGGCCATCGTGGAAGACCTTGCCCAAGGAACGGCTCACCCGCCGTTTCCTTCGGGAGGGATCACCTTCTGTGGCATGGTGCCCCTTAGAGCCCTTCCTTTTAAGGTTGTCTGCATTTTAGGGCTGAACGACGATGCCTTTCCTCGAAAAGAAAGCGCGGGCAGCCGTCTTAGCCTTATCCGCAAGGAAAGAATGCCGGGGGACAAAAACCTTGCCGAGGATGACAGGCTGCTCTTTCTTCAGTGCCTCCTCGCCGCGCGCGACGTCTTTTATGTCAGCTACATCGGCAAGGACCTCCAGACGGGCCAGGAGCTCGAGCCTTCCCAGCTTGTTTTGGAGCTTCTTGAGTACCTGAAAAACCCGCTTGGCCTCATAAAAAACGCCAAAGATTTCATCACCTTCCAACCCCTTCAGCCCTTTAGCAGGAGGTATTTCGAAGAAGGCACCCCGGCTACTAGGGTGTTTACGTTCGATAAGGGTTGGAGCAAGGCGGCCAGTCCGGAGAAAAAACCTCCTGCCCCCTTACTAAGCGGCTGCATTCCCGTCGCCATCCGCCCGGACCGGGTCGAGCTCGATACCTTAAGGCGTTTCTTCAGGAACCCGACGAAGTACTTTTTTAAAGATGTTCTGAACGTCAACCTCGAAAGAACCGAGGGCGAGCTCAAAGACGAAGAATCCTTCGTGTTGGATGGCCTCGCCGCCTGGCAGTTGCGTGAGGATCTCCTTAAAAAAGCCATTTCTAAAGGGGGCATGGAGGGTTTCGACAGCCTTCTTGAGCTTTACACGGCCAAGGGGACGCTCCCTCCCCCGCCTTTGGGAGAGGCCAGCTTTCAACAGGAGCTCGAGACGGTAAAAGGGCTCTTTAAACGCCGACAACGATGGTTCCAAGAGGCCAAGCCCCTTGAGCCTTTGGATGTTGCGCTTTCTTTTCCGGATGTTCCTCCCCTCGTGGGAAGGATCGAGGATGTCTGGTCTGACGGTATTCGTCGGCTTCGGCCAGGAAGTCTCAAGGCTCAGCATGTCCTGCCCGCCTGGATCGACTACCTCGCCTTCTTGGTAAGCGGAAAGGAGGAAGGCCTCCTGCTTGNNAGGCGTGCCTGAGGGGCCTGATTGACCTCTACCTTAAAGGGCTCGAGCGTCCCTTGCCTTTCATGCCGAACCTTGCGGAGGATTTTTTGAAGAAAAAAAGGGAACATGGGGAAGCGGAAGCTATAGAAGGGCTGATGGAGGAGTTTGACCAGGATGTCCACAAAACGTACCAATACCGAGATACAGAAGACCCCTATTTTTGCAGGCACCTATTTCCCGACGAAGAAGGCTTTCCCTTGGATGATTGGATTTCCCACGTGGATGCCATCCTAGGCCCTTTGTTCAACGCCGAAATCCCAAAAGGAGCCTCAAGGTGAGTGAATATCCTCCGTTGTGGCAGACGATCGGGCTCGAGGGGATGCAGCTTATCGAAGCGAGCGCCGGTACGGGCAAGACCCATAACTTGGTCGAGATCTACAAGCGTATTCTCAAGGAGGAAAACGCCGACATCGAGAATATCCTTATCGTAACCTTCACCAAGGCCGCCACGGAGGATATTCGCAAGAAGGTGCGTAAAGGCCTCCTTGAGGCCATCAAGGAGGACGGCCAAAAGGATCCTGACATGCTTGCAAGGCTCCGCAAGGCGGCCGAGCGCATGAACGAAGCGCCCATTTTCACCATCCACGCCTTTTCGCTGAAGGCCACGGAGGAGCTCGCCTTCGAAAGCGGGGTCCTCTTTGATAGGGGCGATCAGGTAGACGACGAGGCGATCTTCAGGGAAGTTTGCTGCGATTACTGGCGCTTCCAGACCATTGGCCGGTGCAAGGATTGGGTCGCCTATGTCCAAGATAAGTTCAAGAACCCAGACCTTTTTCATGAAAAACTCAAGCTAGCCCTCCAAAAACCCTCCGCCGACGTGGTCGGGCTCAACCTCAAGGGCGTCTTGGATCTCGCCAACGAGGTCCGATCGCTGTGGCAGGCGGAGGGTTTTTGGAGGGCTAAGAGCGTCGCCTGCGAGGTCGACAAAAGGGGCGAGAAGGTCGACCAAAAGGGCAAGAATACCCGCAAGGTCGACCAAGAGGGCAAGAATAAAGGGGGAATTCTGTCTGGAAATATGACGCTTGGCTCGTGTGCCGAAGCGGCAGGCGGGTTCGTAAACCTTATAGGTGAGCTGGACAGAACCCTTAAGCAGGCCGAAATCCCTCTGTCCTTTCCCGGCTGGCTTCAATCGTTCACAAAATATGCTTGGCCCGATCTGCTTAATAAGGGTTATGAGGACATCCCCCCGCCATTTAGCGATGGATTCCGCTCGAAGCTGCTTTCTTTGCGGGATTGGGTGGCATCGGGCGCTTTTCTTTTTAAAGATGCGCTTGAAAATTCCAAGGAGAGGGCGAGGGCCATCAAACGCGAGCGAAGGCTTTTTAGCTACGCCGACATGATCGAGGATCTTTACGAGGCCCTGTGCCATATAAATCGGGGCCGGGTCTTGAGCCAAGACCTAGCCGGGATTTGGCCGTATATGCTTGTGGACGAGTTCCAGGATACCGACCCGAGGCAATACGAAATCCTCAAGGCCATCCACCAAGGAGAAAAGAGCAAGACGCTCGTCATGATCGGCGATCCCAAGCAGGCGATCTACTCTTTTCGGGGAGCCGACGTGTTCGCCTACTTAAGAGCCGCCAAGGACGCCAAGGCTTCCAAAGACAAGGTTCTGAAGGTCAACCACCGCTCGAGCCCCGGGATCATTGCGGCGCTCAACCGCCTCTTTCGGGGAGATCCCAACCCTTTTATCCTTGAGAAGATCGCCTACAAAGAGGCCGAGTGCCTCCACGAGAACAGGAAAATCGGCATAGCCTATGGGCAGAAGAGTAGCGCTCCGGCCCTCACGGTCTGGGAGCTTCAGCCTAAAGAAGGGAAAGGCTCCCTGAAAGCCCGTCAGGCAAGGAAGGAGTTGCTCGAAGCGTGCCTCGAACAGGTCGTTAGGCTCTTGGATCAAACGGCGGGCTTGGAAATCCGCGAGAAAGACAAACAAGACCCAATAAAACAAAGAAGGATCGTGCCGGGCGACATCGCCGTCCTTGTGGGTACCAATGCCCAAGCCTCCATGGTTCAAAAAGGCCTCGCCAAAAGGGGCGTTCCTTCCGTATGCCTGCACCAGCAGAGCGTCTTCAAAACGGACGAGGCCGAGGAAGTCTTTTGGTTGCTCAAAGCAGCGGCCTCCCCCACGGACGACCGTGCCGTGAAGAGCGCCCTGGTTTCCCTTCTCCTTGGAAAGACCCTCGATAACTTTGCCTCGTTCGCAGAAGACCCGGAAACGTTCGAAAAAGAGCGGGACCTTTTCAAGGATGCCAAAGACCGATGGGAGAGGGCGGGGGTGCTCGCCATGCTCTTTCCCTTCATCCAAAAGGCTGCACCCTCCGTCCTTTCTATGGGAGACGGAGAGCGCAGGATGAGCAATTACCTCCAGCTCGCCGAGCTTTTGGCGGAGGCGGAGGCCGCAAACTTCGGCACGGAAGGGCTCATCCGCTACCTCGATCGGGCGATGAGGGAAGGCGGAGGGGATGCCGCGCAGATACGCCTGGAAAGCGATGAAGACTTCGTCAAGATCAGCACGGTTCACAAGGCCAAGGGGCTCGAGTACGGCATCGTCTTCCTCCCGTTTGCGTCCTTCTTTGGGGTTGGCAAAAATTCTCCCGAGAGCCCCCCCTACTACTACCACGACGATGAGGGCAAGGCGAAAGTCGCTTACCAGAAGGATCCCGAGGAGGGGAGCAAGCGCGCCGTTCGAGAACACAAAGCCGAGGCCGTAAGGCTTTTGTACGTGGCCTTTACCCGTGCCAAGTACGCGATCTACTTAGGCCATGGACCGATCAACACGACCCAGAACGGCGCTCTTGCCTGGGTTCTGCACCGTGCCGAAGAAGGCATGGAATCACTTCAAACGACGTGGGATGGAAACAAGAAAAACTCCGGGTGGCTAACGAAAGAGAGGGTCCATCGAAGGCTCGATGAGCTTAAAGCCGATCCTTCGGGGATGATCGCGATCGAAAGCCCCCCAATACCTAGCCGGCAGCTCTGGCAGCCGCAGGCTAAAGCGTCGCTCGAGGGGGCCAGGGATGACCTTCCCCGCGAACCCAAACCCTGGAGAATCACAAGCTTCTCGAGCCTTAGCTTGAGGAGCCGTCCCATCGCCGTGGAGTCTGGGGGGGAGGACGAGCCCCTGGACCCTATCCTACTGGAAACGGCCAAGCCCATCCTTCCTAGAGGTCGAGCCTTTGGGAATGCCTTCCACGCCTTCATGGAGAAAGCCGACTTTAAGACTCTGGCCTGCCCCAAGGCCCTCGAGGATCGAGAGCTCCTGACACTCGCCAAGGAAAGCCTCGATAGGTTCGGTGTCCGTTCGTTAGATGGGGTTGAGAGCGAGCAACTCACCAAGGCCTTTTTGGGGTGCGCTCAAGCGACGGTCTGCGAGCCGCTCCCCGGGCTTGGGCTAGCGCTCAAGGATATCGAAAAGGGGGCGCAGGTGCGCGAAATGGAATTCTTTTTCCGACTTGGACAAAAAAGCACGGCCAAGGACCTTTTCGATGCCCTCAAAAGGCAAGGCATCGGCCAAGGGTTCAGGGGCGACTCGAATGAGAGCCTATCCGGGTTGATGAACGGGTTCATCGACCTCACCTTCCAAATTGAAGGCCGCTACTATATCCTCGATTACAAGACCAACGACTTGGATTTGCTCCCCCAAGGCTACACGAAAGAAGGGGTTGAGGCGGCCATGATGGAGCATGCCTACGATTTGCAGTACACGATCTACCTGACAGCCCTTCATAGATATCTCAAGGCCCATCTTGAAGGCTATACCCCAGAAAGGCTAGGAGGGGTCTATTACCTCTTCGTGCGCGGCCTGAACGGATCGGGTGAGCGCGGAGTCTTTTCTCTAAAAGCCATGGATCACTCGGCCATCCTCGAAATCGACGGCCTTCTCGATAAAGGAGCCTCCCAATGATACAAGCGATGCCAGAAAAAGAAAGGCTCAAAAAGCGGCTCGAAGAAATCGGCAGTGATGAAGAGAGGGTCTTTAGCCCCTTAGAGAGAGCCTTCGGGCTTTGGTGTTACGACCACGGGGCCCAAAGCGCTGAAGCCGCGCTCGCAGCCGCGCGCGTTCTTCGCGCTGCGAGGCTCGGCAACTCCTGCCTGCCACTCAAAGAGCTCGAGGCCGATTTTCGAGGAGCGGATCTGAAAGCCTACCTGGAGACAAGCCCGATCATCGGCCGTTATGATGAGGAGGAATCCGCAGCGCCTCTCGTTTTGGACGGAGAGCGCCTTTATATTCAGCGCTATTTCGGCTACGAGAAGAGGCTGGCCTCAAGGCTCCTGGAGTTCTTTCAAGAGGATGGAGACCCCGTGGATCCTAAAGGACTCCTTCCTGGTGAAGGGCTTTTCGAAGGGGACAACTCTAAAGAAACCGACTGGCAAGCCGTGGGAGTGTTCGTGGCCGAGCGTCACCGCTTTGCCATCCTTTTGGGCGGTCCGGGAACGGGCAAAACTTACTGCGTGCTCCTTTTTATGCTCCGGATGATCGAATCGGCCCTTAAGGCCAAAAAGCCCACCATCCCAAGCTTTCAGCTTGCCGCACCGACGGGCAAGGCGGCCGCAAGAATTATGGAGTCACTCGGGGGCCTGCTGTCTTCTGCAAATACACAAAGAAATGGGGGGGGAATTTCGCCTTTCCTTCGCTCCCTCGAAGAAAGGCTCGGGCAAGACATCTCGGAAGTCCTTCCCAAGGAGGCCGTAACCCTGCATAGGCTTTTGGGTTTGCGGCCCTCGAGCCCCCTTCCTCGCCATAACGAGGAGAACCCGGTTCCCGCGGATGTTGTCATCGTAGACGAGGCCTCTATGGTGGACCTGCCCTTGATGTCCAAGCTCTTTTCGGCGATCAAGCCCAAAGGAAGGCTGATTCTGCTTGGCGACCCTCACCAGCTCGCCTCGGTGGAGACAGGGAACGTCCTTGCGGACTTAGACCGCCTCCTTGAGCCCCCAGGCGAGGACTCCAGACGGAATGCCTTTTCCAAGGAGCAGAAAGAAGTGCTTAGGCCGCTCCTTATGGCCGACGCCCAAGACGTCCCCCCTTCTTCTGGCTTCGCCGAGTTCGTCTCCGACCACATCGTTACGCTGCAAAAGAACCGGAGGCTGACCGACAAGGCTCTCCCGATCGGCGAGCTTGCCAAGGCCGTCAACGAAGGAAACTTCAAAGAGGCCCTCGAAGTTTTAAACAAATCCGGTGCAAGCGGCCCGGTCGTCTTCCTCGATGAGCCCAACCCCACGGACTTCAAGAGGATTGTCGACGAAATGGCCCAATATTACGATGAGCTTCTTGCTTGGCCCCGCTCCTTCGAGGAAATTTTCGGTAAGCGCCTCCTCAATAAAAAAAAGCTCCTCTGCGCCCTGCGCCGAGGGCCTGTGGGGAGCGAGAGGCTCAACCTTCAAATCCAGCGCCGCCTTGCAGCCTCCAGGGGCTTCAACCGGGAAGGTTCTGCCGTGCCCGTCCTCATTACCGAGAACGACTACAGGACCAAGCTGTTCAACGGCGATACGGGCGTGATCTCCCAAAAGGGCGAAAGGAAAAAGGCCCACTTCCTCATCGATGGGAAGCTCGAGGAATTCTTTGCCGATTCCCTGCCCGCCCACGAGCTGGCCTACGCCATGACCGTCCATAAGTCTCAGGGCTCAGAGTTTGACGAGGTCATTCTCTTGCTGCCCAAGCCGGAAAGCCCGATCCTTACCCGGGAGCTCCTGTACACGGCCATCACGAGGGCTAAAGAGAGGGTGCGCATCCTAGGGCCTCAAGACTCGCTCATCAAGGCCATCGAAACGAGGACCACGCGTCACTCCGGCCTTGAGGAGCGCCTAAGGGCCGGGCTTCCTGAACAACATGGAGAAGGTCTTTGAGAACGGCCAACCAACGCTTAGGGAATGGAAGCTCAAGGCCCAAAACGAAGAACTCAAAAAGCTCGTAGGTGAGCTCACCTTAGAGCTCAAAAAAACGGAAGGGCTCGTATGAGAAGCCCCTCCTTGGCCATCGTACAACGCAACGGCCCCATCCTCGAAAGAATCCGAAGGATCAAAGAAGAGCATCCTTTTTGGGGATACCGAAGGGTATGGGCATGGCTACGCTATAAAGAACACATCCTGGTGAACAAGAAAAGGGTCTTGAGGCTCATGCAAGAAAACGGCCTTACGCTGAAGCCCAACGAAAGACTCAAGGCCAGAAGGCTCCCCGAGGAACCCAAGCCAAGGCCGACAAGCCAAGGCAGTGGTGGGGGATCGACATGACGAAGGTCCTTACCCCTTCTGGCTGGGTCTACATCGTCTTGGTCCTGGACTGGTACACGAAGAGGATCGTTGGCCATCATGCGGGTTCAAGGGCCCTATCCAAAGACTGGCTGGAAGCTTTAGATAGGGCCATCAAGGACCAGTTTCCCGAAGGAACCAGGGGCATGGGGTTGAACCTTATGTCGGACAACGGCTCACAGCCTACCTCTATGGCCTTTATGAAGGCCTGTGGTCTTCTTGGAATTACCCAGGCTTTCACGAGCTACTCGAACCCCAAGGGGAATGCCGATACCGAGAGAGCGATGAGGACGCTCAAGGAGGAGTTGATCCACATCAGGGAATGGGAGAGTCAAGAAAAGCTCATCCATGCCTTGGAGGCCTGGATCGGGTTCTACAACGAGGAATACCTTCACTCGTCTCTTGGGTATCGATCACCTACAGCGCTTGAAAGGGGATGGGAAGGAGAAGGGATGTTCCTGTCCTTATGGGGTGGACTCAAGGGGGACAGTACACCCGTTGAGGAAGGCCGAGAGCTGCTTTCGGCTTACGCCGAGCACCCTCGCGGCCTTCGTGACGCTCAGGCCCAGGGGTTCGATACAGAGCTCCCGGACAATCTCCCCGGGATGGGGAGGGTTACGCATGCGCATGGGTTTTCCTTTCGACTAGCGCTTTCTGGTTCCGCCTTGTTGCTATCGGCAGCGTAAATAGCACCACTCGTCATTAACAGTTATGGCTCTTTCTGGACATAGCTGTCTCACCAATGCGGTTTTTGCTACGATAAAAGGAAAGAACAAGCCCTACGGGAGAAAAACCGCTATGGAATTATCCGCAGTTTTGACTCCAACTCCAGAAGGGGGGTATGTGGCTTACAACCCTGAGACAGGGACGACAACCCAGGGCGAGACCCTCGAAGAGGCCATCAAGAACCTCCAAGAAGCCACCGAACTTTATCTGGAGGAATTTCCACTCTCTTCCTACATCCGCCCTCTTCTGACGTCATTCCACGTGCCGGACCGTGCCTAGGCTTCCCGTTGTTTCAGGTGCTGAGGCTATCCAGGCTTTGGAGCGTCTTGGATTTAGAGTGATCCGTCAACGTGGTAGTCATATCCTTATGCGCCGTGGTTCCTTCGGCTGCGTGGTACCGAACCATCGGGAGCTCAAGGTAGGAACTCTGACCGGCGTTCTCAAGCAAGCCGGCGTCTCGGCTGAAGAGTTTATGAAAGCCCTTCGCACCTGACACCCCCCCCATAAACCCTACCGCTCAAGGTTCGGCCCTTTCCTTTTCAGGGTCTGCTTTTTGTTGACGTTCTTTGTATTCGTGCCACAGCCGCTGGGCTTCGGCTGATGGCAGAGGATACAGCTTGTCTTTCCGTATGAAGTCGTTCCTGCTAGGTCGGGGCCAGCGGCACCTCTTTCCGACGACGCAAGACCCGCGAAAATCGTGCCTTTCAAACATTCAGCGCAACATTCAACGCCTAAATCCCTTGATACGACAAGGAAAAATGGAACTCCGCTGAATGTGCTGAATGTTCTTCCCCATACTCTCCCTCTCTGTCTCTTTTTTTTCTTTTTTTTCTTAATTTTTTTTCTCTCACGCGTAAGCATATAGAAAAAGGGGGTCAACATTCAGCAGAAATATAAAAAATCCCGTCATGTCAAGGAAAAACCCCGCTGAATGTTGCGCTGAATGTTGGGGGAAAATCTAGGCAACATTCAGCGGCCATGAAGAATTCTGAGCTGACAAAAATCCCGATAAATCAACAAACCCATGATATTTAAGGTTGTTTTTGTTTTAAAATCATTTGGGGTTGTAACAAAAAAAACAGAAAAATCTGGGCCAAAATTTTAGGTGATTTTTGAAAAATTAAGCAGAAATTTCTTGAAACCCATAAAATGCAATGCCAAATTTCGGGGTTTCAGCCAAAAAATACAATGAAAATGGCAGAATTTTTTATCGGAAATTGGCAAAAAGCGGGTTGTATTTCTGGGTTTTCTAGAAAAAGTAGGGAAAATTTGGGGGTCAGAGATGAAAAAATAAGGTTAAAATTGTTGTTTTTTTGTATTTTTACCCAAAACGGCCTGCTCAGACTGGATTGTATTTACCTTCACCTCTCTTTTCTTTGTCTAACCTATGAACCCTTCTTCCCCACATCTAAAGATGGGGACTTCCGGGTGGTATTGATGAACGAATTAGATGGGCTACATGGCCGATCAAGTCCCTAAACTGCTGT
>DDYN01000013.1 GCA_002347965.1 Nitrospirae bacterium UBA2233
ACACTCTCCTTGCGTTTCTTCTCCAGGAAAAACCAAAGGCGGTACGCCTGCCCATGCTGGAAGGCATTCATGAGCGCCTATTCGGCCACCTAAACCTTCCTTTGGTGCCTTAGCCCGTGCAAACGCAAACGATGTCGGTCGCCGTGTCCAGTCAAACGACCGACCCGCTCTTCGCCTCGGAAATCCCCCTATGAGCGAGTTGCGCACGCTCCCTTTGCAGCCCCTGCACGCACAGCTCGGGGCAAGGATGGGCCCTTTTGCGGGCTGGCAGGTTCCTATCTCTTACGAGGGGATCCTCAAAGAGTGGGAACACGTTCGTTTCGCCTCGGGCCTGTTCGACATCTCTCACATGGGGCGGATCTTGGTCTCTGGAGAAGGCGCGCTTGCGTTCTTGAACGCCATGCTTACCCGCGACCTCTACTCGCTGCCAAGGGGTAAGGTTGCTTACGCCCTCTTGCTCGAGGAAGAAGGGGGCATTTTAGACGACGTAACGGTTTATCGTATAGAAGATGCTCTCTGGTTCTTGTGCGTCAATGCGGCCCACGAAGAAGTGGTTTTTCAGCACTTGCGCTCTTTTGTCCCTTCTGGCGTCCGGATAGAGCGAAGCGAAGAGTATCCGATCCAGCTCGCCTTGCAGGGCCCAACGGCCGAAGAGGCCCTGCTTCCTTTTTGCAAGGGCCATGAGAGTACGCTTCGAGGACTTCCTTACTACGGATGGGCGAAGCTCTCGCTCATGGGTACGGCAACGCTCGTTTCGAGGACGGGCTATACCGGAGAAGACGGGTTTGAGCTCTACCTCAAGGATCAAGCGCAAGCTGAAGGGTTCGTAGACGGCCTGCTCCGGGCAAAAGGCCGGGCATTCGGCGGTCTATGTGGGTTCGGTGTCCGTGACGTGCTCAGGCTAGAGGCGGGCTACGCCTTGGCGGGAACCGATTTCGACCGGCAAACAACGCCCCTCGAAGCTGGGCTCGAGTTCGCGATGCATTGGGAAAAGCCGTACTTTATCGGCAAAGAGGCCCTCGTTGTGCGCAAACAAGAAGGGCCAAAAGAGCGAAGAACTGGGTTCATCGCCACAACCTCGAGGGTTCCTAGGGAGGGATACCAGGTTCATCTAGAAGGCTCGATCGTTGGGCGTGTGACGTCGGGTACTTACTCTCCGTTTCGGCGATCGGGGGTTGCGATGGGCTACATGCCTACCCATCTTTCTAGCCCAGGTTTGGACGTTTTGTTGACGGACGCCATGCGCTTGGTAATTCCAGCCAAAACGTCCAGCCTTCCTTTCTACCCACCTCAAACCAAGCGAAAAAAGGGGTAACAGAACCATGCAGGTTGAACCCGGCCGGTTTTACACCTCCGACCATGAATGGGTAGCGTTTGCAGACGACGGAACCGCTACGGTTGGCATCGGCGATTATGCGCAAGGAAAGCTCGGGGATCTCGTGTACATCGAGTTCCTTGCGAGATCTGGACGCGTCTGCCGCGGGGACGCTGTCGTCTCGCTAGAGTCCGTCAAGGCGGTTGCGGAGGCCTACGCACCGTTCGATGCCGAAGTCTTGGCCGTCAACGAAGAACTCTCCCAAAACCCCGGCTGGGTCAACGAAGACCCTTACCGCAAGGGCTGGATGCTTAAGCTAATACCGCTTTGCCAAGACCCAAAAGCCGGGTTGATGGACGCCAAAGATTACGAAGTTTCCCTTAAGGGGCTTTAAATCATGCGAGGATTTGTCCCCCACAATGCCCCACAGCTAAGACAAATGCTACGGACAATCGGAGCTCCGTCCCTTAGGGCGCTCCTGCCTACGCTCACTTGCGGCGAACCCGGCGAGCATAAGGTCGAGGGCATCCCGGAGCCTTTGTCCGAGTGGGAAATCGAACAAACGCTCGAGGAGCGCCTACTCCTAACGCCCCTTCCAAAGACAGTCCTGTTGGGCGCGGGGGCGTATTGCCACGCCATTCCGGCAGCCGTCGAGGCGCTCGCCCAAAGGGGAGAGTTCCTCACGAGTTATACCCCATACCAGGCCGAGGCCAGTCAAGGGACGCTCACTGCGCTTTTTGAGTTTCAGACGTTCATCGCAAGGCTCTTTGGCATGGAGATCGCGAATTCTTCCATGTACGACGGCGCCTCGTCGCTCGCAGAGGCCGTATTGATGGCCTTCAGGGTAACCAAGCGGCACAAAGCCCTCATCAAGGCAACCTTGCACCCGGAATACCGCGAGACACTCAAGACATACGTAGCCCACCTTGGCTTTAAGCTGAAAACATTGCCGATTACGCCAAAAGGTACCAGCGACCTGGCATCGCTCGATGCCGAGCTAGACGACGGCGAGCCTGTGGGCGCCGTAGTGGTCGACTACCCTAGCTTCCTGGGGACGCTGGAAGACTTGGGGCCTTTGGTGGAGCGGGCTCACAAAAAAGGCGCGCTGGTCGTGTCGGTCACCTACGAACCCACGGCACTCGGGCTCATCAAGGCCCCCGGCGACTTCGGCGTCGACATCGCGGTTGGCGAAGGACAAGCCTTGGGAAACCCCGTCGCGTTCGGGGGGGGGACGCTTGGGCTTTTTGCGACGAAGGCTTCTTTGGTTCGTCAGATGCCTGGAAGGCTCGTTGGAGAGACGCGCGATGCCGACGGGCGACGGGCTTTTTGCGTCACGTTAGCCACGAGGGAGCAGCACATACGAAGGGAAAAGGCCACCTCGAACATCTGCACCAACCACGCGCATTTTGCCCTACGCACGAGCATCTACCTGGCACTTCTTGGAGCATCCGGAATGCGGAGGCTGGCCAAGCAAAACTTCCAACGTGCTCATTACCTAGCCGAACTCATATTGGAGAAAATCCCGAACGCAAGGCTTTTGTTCGACGGTCCGTTCTTCAACGAGTTTGCAGCGGCCATCCCAGGCTTGACCGACGAACGACATCGGGAGCTCTTCGATGAGGGTGTTCTACTCGGCATCCCGATTCGAGACGTCCTCATCAGGGGCCTTGCCCTCCCCAAGGAGAGCTTCCTCGTTTGCGCTACGGAAACGCTCAACTACGAACAGCTCGAGGAAGCCGTCAATAAGCTGGCTTGGGTGATAAGGCATGAATGAGCCGGGCATGCAGAAACCCGATCGTAAGGACAGTCTTTTGTTTGAGCTTCCCTGGCACAGTCCAAACCCGGGGCTTGTGGTTTGCAAGCCTTACCCTAAGGATAGACGGCCTCCATCCATTCCAGAAGAGCTCGTCCGGAAAGAGGGTACGCTGGAGCTTCCTAGTCTCGACGAGCTGAGCGTGGTTCGCCATTTTACAAGCCTCTCCCAGAAAAACTTCTCCGTAGATACGCATTTTTATCCCTTGGGATCGTGTACGATGAAGTACAACCCCAAGGCGATCGAAGTCTTAATCCCCCGGACAAGGCTTTCTAAGCTTCACCCTTACATGCCACACGCATTGCTTCAGGGCTTGCTGCAAACGCTCCAGGAGCTCGAGCAATACCTTATGGCACTTTCTGGCATGGATGCCGTCAGCCTCCAACCCTCTGCGGGCGCCCAGGGCGAGCTTGCCGGCCTTTTGATCATAAAAGCCTACCTGCAAGCCAAAAACATCCAAAAGACCGTTGTCCTCATCCCGGATACCGCACACGGAACAAACCCCGCGAGCTCCTCGCTCGCCGGGTTTAAACCAGTCGTAATTCCTTCCGGCCCAAACGGAATTTTGGAGCCTAGCTTGCTCGATTCCGCCCCGCTAGACGACACGGCCGCCATCATGATCACGAACCCAAACACGCTCGGGTTGTTCGAAGCGCATATGCCTAAAATCGCGGAAAGGCTTCACGCCCGAGGAGCGTTAGTGTACATGGACGGGGCAAACCTAAACCCTCTTTTGGGCTTTGTCCAACCAAGGCGGCTAGGGGCGGATATTGTCCACTTCAACCTCCACAAAACGTTTGGAGCCCCACACGGAGGAGGAGGCCCTGGTGCCGGGCCGATAGGGGTTGTGCAAGAGCTCTCCCCTTACCTTCCCGTTCCAAGGATAGAGAACGGGAAGGAGGGCCTATCGCTCCAGCAGGAAAACCCGGAATCTATCGGAAGGCTGCGGGCTTTCTTCGGCAACGTCTTGGTGCTGCTCAAAGCTTGGGTTTACATACGACTGCTCGGCTTGGACGGCCTTAGAAACGTCGCCATGACGAGCATTTTAAACGCCAACTACGTGAAAGAGCGGCTAAAAGGAACGTACCACCTTCCGTTTGATACCGCCTGCATGCACGAATGCGTCTTCTCTGACCGTGTCCAGGCCGCCTATGGCATCAAGACGGCGGATATTGCCAAAAGGCTGCTCGATTATGGGTTCCACCCTCCGACGATTGCCTTCCCCTTAATCGTGCCAGGGGCCCTCATGATCGAACCGACGGAAACAGAAACGCTCGAAACGATCGAGGCCTTCCTTCGCGCTATGGAAGCCGTCGCGAAAGAAGCCGAAGAAGCCCCGGAGGTCCTAAGAGGCGCCCCCTACACAACCCCCGTATCCAGGGTTGACGAAGTCAGGGCAAACCGTGAGCCAAGGCTCGTCCACCCTACTAGTCAGGAGAAGAAGCGATAAAGGACGAATTCAAAAGGCCAGACCAAGAACAGGCGATCCTCCCCAAGGCGTTTTGGGATCGGGTTAAGCGGAGAGGCCATCCGGATAGCCCGGAGGATTTCGTGGTCGAAAGAGTTGTACCCGGAGCTTCTCGCGAGCCGCACCTCCGACACGCTTCCGTCCTTCTCGACGGCAAAAGCGACGAGGCCCCCCCCAGAGATCCCTTGAAGCGCCATATCTTCCGGGTAGGACATGCACCCTTCCACGGCCCGCTTAATGCTCAAGAAATACGAGGTGTACTTGAACTCTTTAGTGTTGAGGTTGATGAGTTCCCCCCTTTGGATCGCCTCGTCAAGGTTGGCTGCAGGCTTACGATTGGCCTTTGTCAGGTCCTCGACAGAAGGGAACAGCGGGGCATTCGGCGCGTAAGCCTGTCGATCTTGGCCTATGGCGCCCTTATCTGGGCTTGGAAGCTTGGGGATGGAAGCAAGAATGTCGCTTTTTTGTTCGTGAGGGAGCATTTTTGAGAACGTCTCCGGCGTCTTGGGACGGGCAGCCTGGCGATGCGCTTTCACGGCGGGCTTTGACGCCCGATGAGGAAGCGACAATCCCCCCTCCTTCTTTGTTTCCTGGAGTGCCCTATGCGCCGTTTCGGCAAGATATCGGGCGGTCCGTGGCTCTTCTTGCGGGGCTTTTGGGTGGGGGTTTTGTAGCAGGATTCGGGTCACGTCGGCGTGCGGGGGCGTTTTCTTGGGCTGCCTGCCAATGTCCGGAACGGTACGGCTCAGCAAAAGGAGTAAAATGAGATGGATTAGCGCCGAGGCGAACAAAAAAGGCTCGACTCGAAACGGCCTGCTGATGGAGTCTCGTTCGTTCAGAAACATAACTTGAAGGAAATTCTCATGGACACGCTAATTACCGCGCTTACAGCCATCGTTGAACTGCCTGCCGGCCTCCTGCCTGCCCTCAACACGCTTCTTACGTCTTTTTTCGAATCCGGCGGGTCCATCCTCGAAAGCATCCCGATGTCTTTGGGGCCCGCAGGAGACATTCGAAGACTATTCGATCCAACCCAAACAACGCCACCATTATAACACATCCGGGAGCGATTGAATGGATGCCCGACCCTCTGCTTGATGCACAAACGCTCCGTGTCGGTTGTATGGTCAAAGGGCATCCCTTTGTTTTGTTGCACTAAGGGGTATTTTTTTATGCTCGATGCTGGGGAACGCCTAGGGATCACGGGAGAGTCAGGTTCGGGATGCAGATATGTTGGTATGCTTGACTTCACCCATGGCATCGGACAAACTGGAACAAAGCCAAGCAAGAAGGAGGAACAATCGTGTGGAAAGGAATCGGCAAGGACAAAGAACCGGGAAAGGACGAGTCGATCGAGCTGATCGGGCTGGAGGAACGGGCCGTTCCGCAGCCTTCTATACAGCCTCAACCTTTTCAACCAGGAATGCCCCACCCCAAGGCCTTTTCTAAAGCGACCCATATCGGGAATGGGATCGCATTTAGAGGCGAGGTTACCGGCAAGGAAGACCTTGAGGTCGACGGCAGGTTTGAAGGCAAGATCCATCTACCCGGTTGTACCGTTTCCATCGGCAAGGATGGAGAGGTCAACGCAGAAGTAGCCGCCAAAACCGTGAGTATCCATGGCAAGCTCGTGGGCAACGTGGTTGTCAGCGATAAAGTAGAAATCTTCGAAATGGGCTCGATGGAAGGAGACATCGTTTCTCCTAGAATCCAGATTGCAGACGGCGCCAAGTTTAAAGGAAGCGTGGATACCCAGCATCCACACAAAGAATCTCAAACCCAGCCAGAGCAAAGAGAAGAACTCTCCACCGTCTCAAAGAAAGGCCCTTAGGTGTTCCGGGCAACCGCCGTCTTGAATTGACATGCAAGGAGGTGGCAAGCCTGCCGGGGAGCAGCGTGGTAAGCCCCAGGGTGTACAAGGCGGAAGAGCGTATTTTGGCGTTCACGCCCTCAAATCTTTCCTCCAAGGCCTTCAAGCGACAGGGGAAAAGCCGATCGTTCTCGACCTTAGCCCCGCTTCTAACACGAACTTAGAATACTTTCTGCAGTTCGGGCTGAAGGTTTATCTCTACGACATCCTAAGGGAAGTCAACGAGAGGGAAGAAGGGCTTGGGGACACCAATGTCAAGGTTAAAGTTGCCACGTTGGCCATGCGTCTTGTCGAGGCATTCCCTTTTCAGGGGATTCCGTTCGATGGGGTAATCTTATGGAACACGCTCGATTATTTAAGCGACCTCGTGTTCCCGATCGTTTTAACTAAGGCGTTGGGCGCCTTAAAGGACAAGGGTCTCCTGTACGCCTTTTTTTTCGAAGAAACGGCCCCTCTGGCTTACGAGCGCATCCAAATCGCCAACATCAACCAAGTGACGGTCGAACCCCTGCCCGCTCTTTCAGCGAAACGCCTGCGCACATTTTCGAACCGAATGATTCAAGACCTGTTCGGTGGTCATAAGATCGAAGCCTTCTACATGACACCCAACGGCATTCGGGAGGTATTGGTCCGCAAGCATTCATAGCGCAGGGGGCAAGACGCCGCTCGGCTTTTTTTTACGGCCACCAGGGATTCTTAGCGTAAGCCAGGCATAACCCAGAGGTCCTAAGACAATCGTAGTCAAAAGCATGGCCCCACGGTCCAAAGACGATGCAAGCGCCCCTATTCTTACGTCGTAGTCCAGCACCCGCCCCAAATATCCAAGGGCGTACTCGGTCAACCCTGCTCCGAGCGGCGTAATGCCAAGCATCGTAATCACGTTGGCAAACGGAACAAGCGCCATGCTCTTGCCCCACGAAAGCTCCATGCCAGCCAAGCGAAAGCTTGCCCAGTAACGAAGCACCATCCCGAGCGCATACAAAAGGTCGAGCAAGACGACCCAGGCGACGATCGAAGGATGTCTGAATATCGCCTCTAAGGCCCCAAAGAAGGAGGCAGAGCGCCCGGAAAACGGCCTTGAGAGGTAGCGTTTTAACAAAATCCAAGCAACCACCGCCACGACGGCAAGGCCAAACAAAAGAAGAAGCCCGTAGGGTAGCCAGACAAAGAGCAGCACCACGAACCCGACAAGGGTCAGGTTAATCAGGAGGGAAAGACACCACGTAGCCACGAACAGCCCGCTGTAGGCAAGTAGAGGCAATTCATGTGCACGCTTCATGTAAACGGCGACAAGGACCTCCCCCAAGCTGGCAAAAAATTGGTTAAAAAACCTGTTCGTCAACCCTACCGCCATGCTGTCCGCTATGCCTAGCCGTAACCCAATCAGCCAGAACGTCGCCTGGTATTTTAGTCCGATCAAGATGCAAGACGATACGATGCCCAGGATATCCAGCGTGAGGTAGGTCACCTCGAAGCGTACGTTGGCAACGACAAAACCGCGGTACTGCCACAGAAGGCAGGCTCCAACCCCGAACACGAGCATCGAACTGAAGGCTTTAAGAAGGGCCGGCCAGCGCTTCGTGCGGTCGGCCTCCTTAGGGCGCACGAACGACGTCGGCAAGGGCAACGACTGGTTTGAACTTTAGAGAGGCCTTATCTCTTGGAATATCATGAACCACCTCCAGCGTGTATTCTATTTCTCCATAGAGGCGCTTTTGCTCGAGCATGGCCAACAACTCTCTTGCGACGATGGATTTCAGCCGATCGTCCTGCCCAGGAACAAGCGGCACAAGGTATAGAACGATGGATTTTTCTGAAGTTTGGAGCACTTGGTAGCGTTTGAGCTCTTGAATTTCTTCCAAAAAATCGTAAAAGCAGAACGGATGGAGAGGCTCTAGGCTTCCGTCTTTGCGCTTCATCCACACGATATCCATCGTTCGCCCTTCAACGCGGGGAATCTTTCGGAATTTTAGCCCGCACGGGCAAGCATCGTCCCGAACGGTACTGATCATGTCCGATATTTCATACCGGATGATCGGCTCTACGCGGTTCAAGAGGTTGGTCAAGAGCACCTTCGACCCAAAGGTTCCTTCTGGGACCGGCTTGCCCTTATCGTCAACCACCTCCAGGATCACGGCATCTTCATGGATATGCATGCCCTTATGGGCAACGCACTCGGAGGCCAAGGCAAGACTCTCGGTCGTCGAGTAGACCTCCATCATGCAGTCGCCAAAGGCCCTGTTAATCACCTGGCGTCCTTTTAGCGAAAGAGGTTCCCCGCCGCATTTGAGCTCCTTCGGCCGAATATGAAGGTTTCCACCAAGTTGTTCATAGGCAAGCACTTCCATTATGGCCGAGTAGCCTACAAGAACGATGGGCTGCGAGGCGTTTAGCGTTTCGACCATTTCAGCAACCGGCATGGTCACGGGAAGAACGACGTTTCTAAGGACCCAGTTTGGAAGGGCAGAGACGTTGGAAACTGTGGCGTTGTATCGGCCTGTCGTGACGATTGTCGCGATGCAGTAAGGTTTTCGTACAAGAATACGAAAAGCCATCCGGAAATAAAAGCCCATTGTTTTCCATTTAAGCGTGGAACGGATTATATTGCACGCTATGCCGTAGAGCGTTGCGGATTTATCGTACGCAAAAACGACCGGTTTTCCCGTTGAACCGGATGTTTTGTACAGCTTGTAGCGCCCTAGGTAGAAGCCTAAGACATCCCCTTCCCCTTGGAGCTCGCGCTCGATTTGCTCCAACCGAAGACGTTTGTCCGTTACGACATCGTCGAAGTTTCGGTAAAGCATCTCCTTTTTCGTAATCGGCAAATCCTCAAGCTTGCAGGAGGAAACGTCGATCCCTCGGTAAAGGTCTCTGTAAAACGGGCTGTGCCTCACGGCATGTCCAAGAAGCCTCCGCATTTTCTTCTCGCGGTACGCCTCAAGCCGCGCTCCGGAAAGCCTGGAGTTCCACTTTACTTTAGCAAAATAGTACATAAAGGCTGCTGCTAGCCATACTGCATGCATAAACCTGTTGAGCACTCTAAAAACCTATATCGTTTGGTCGTGGGTCAAGCGCAGTGCCTATGAGCGCGGAATACGGAGAACCTGCCCCTTTTTCAGCTTAGCATTTGGAGAAATTCCGTTCCAAGAGGCTATCTGTCGATGCGGTACCCCATAGCGCCTAGATAGGCCATAAAGCGTCTCGCCGGGCCGGACTTTGTGAATAACAGCCTGCTTCCTGCCCCCTGCAATCTTGAGCGATTGCCCCACACGAAGCTTCGCGCGCGCAGACAGTCCGTTGGCGCTGGCAATCTTCTGCACGGGAACATTGTAGCGCCTAGATAGGCCATAAAGCGTCTCGCCGGGCCGGACTTTGTGCCACACATAAGCCGTAGGTCTGCTACGGACCTGCGACTTGTCTTTTTTAGGGAGAGACTGGTAGGCCTTTACGACCCTGTTTGCCTTACCCTTGGGCACGTTGAGCGCGTAACCTTTCGGAAGATACGCCCTGCCTTCGAGCAGTTCTTTGGAAAGCGACGGGTTTAGCCGCGCAATGTCCTCCGTGGAGATCCCGGAGCGTCGGGTCAGCTTGGCCAACGACACGACCGTAGGAAGTTCTACCTTCTGGTAGCGTAAAGGGTGACTTACGTCCCCGTCGCCAAACAGCCGATGCCTATTTTCGTACGTCCAGAGCGCGGCGAGGAATTCCGAATAAAAGTTCTTCGAGGCAAACCCAAAAGAAGGACCTTGATACTGGGCGATAATCCGCATGAGGTTATTCGAACCTACCTCGTTAGAAGCCCTCACCATGCCATAAGTTCCGTGGTTGTACGCCGTGAGCGCCAAAGGCCAAGTTCCAAGCCTTTCGTAGTTGTCCTTGAGCAGGCGGGCCGCAGCATCGGTGGATTTCCACGGGTCTTTTCTTTCGTCGATGTAACGGGTGACCCTCAAGTCGTAGGACCTTGCCGTTCCTTTCATGAATTGCCACATTCCGGCGGCACCGGCTGATGACTTGGCGTCCGGGTTGCACATGCTCTCGACGAACACGAGCCTGGTTAATTCGGTCGGCAGTCCATGCTGGAGAAAAACCCCCTCCATCATCGGCATGTAAAGCCTAGAGCGTTGTATTGCCTCTCGAAAGCGGTCCTTGAGGCCCCATTGGACGCGGATCCGGCCGTCTTCGGCGGCCTCGAGGAAGGTAGCCTTTGAAGCCCTGACGCCAAAGAGCTTTCGAACGCGGCGTTCTTCCGCATTGAATGGGCCTCTTGGCCATTTTTTTGCAATAGACAACAAGATGCCTTGGTAGTAGGCCTTGATGTTGTCCAAAAACGGCTGCTGATCTTCCCACAACCCGGGCACGCTGCCTGCCGCCTCGATCATGGGGGCATAGTCTACAATCTCGTAAACCACACCGAGGCGGTTCCTATCGTGCACAATCGCTTGCGCAGAGGTGAACTCTGAATAGACAATCTTCCAGAACTCCACGTGGGGAACAAGCCCGCGCCAAACAGGAAAGCGCGCGCTTGCCCAGCCTGGCGTCCCAGAAAGTAGCACTCCAACTGTAGCAGCCAAAACAAGCGCCCAGAACCTATAAAACCTTGCCATGAACCCCCTCCAAGAGTGACTATCCGCTCTTCGCCAAGGCGTTTATCAGTTCATCTTCAAAGCGCTTGGCCTCGTACGTTTCGCCCATCTGGTTCACAAACACGCAAAAAGCCACCGTATTACCTTTGGCCGAAACAAGATACCCTGCAAGCGCGCTTACGCTGTCAAGCGTCCCCGTTTTGGCCCGGATCGTTTGCCGCAACGGATTGCCCGCAAAACGCCTAGAAAGCGTTCCTGGTCTTCCCGGTACCGCCAAGGAGGCCCTGAAGGCTTCGAACCGGTCCGGATTGGCATGCATATAGTGAAGAAGCTTGATCATCGCAAGGGGGCTTACCCGGTTATTTTTCGACAGACCTGCGGCATCGAAGAGCTCGGCCTGCGTCTTTGGAATGCGCACAGTCTGCTCGAGGAAGCGAGACAGCGCTTGGATTCCGGAGGCATGGTCTGCCCCAGGCTGGGTGGACATTGCACCGTACACCAAAAGGAACCCTTCGGCCATCGTGTTGTTGCTGTAGGCGTTCATAGGGTACAGAACTTCAGGCAAAGGGCCTGAGGATACGCTCGCGATCTCGGTAGCCCCTTGAATTGGGTCTTCGTGCACCTGAATTGTGCCCTTTCGAATGCTTGCCCCAGCCTTTTCGAGCGCCCGCTTAAACACCAGCCCGGCCAGCTGCTCGGGAAATTTAACCGGCTTATACAGGACCCTGGTCCTTCGAGGGCCAATACTGCCCGAGACGGATACCGTACCCTGATCAGTAAGCGAGGCATAAACCCTCGCGCGCTTGCCGGATACCGTCCTTGCGCGGTTCGTCACTGGCAACTCGGGATCAACCTCCACAAGGGCCGGTCGGCCTACTTTAGAAGCCCCTCGAACGCGTATCTCGATGTTGTTGCACTGAAGCGACAATGGGCTAACTACACCCATGTAGGCCATCGCCCCGGAAGTATGCGCCCAATCATCGCCGAAAACATCCGCATCGGCATAAAAATGCCTTTCCGGAGGAACGAATAGGCTTGTGTCGACGCCGACTTCGCCTTCAACCTCACGAATACCCCTGGAACGGACCAAAACGCCCGCAAGCGCTCGAATGTCCTTATCGTCCAGCCCTGGATACCCGGAGCCTTTCAATATTAAATCGCCATGCAAAATTCCTCGCTCAATCTCCAGGCTACCGTTTGTGACGACTCTGGTGACAAAGCGGTAATCCGCGCCGAGCGTGCTCAAAAGAGCCGACGTAACGAATACCTTTGCAACCGAGGCGGGGACAAACAAGTCTTTCGGGTTATGGGCAACGAGAAGACGATTGTCATCCAAGTCGAAGGCAAGGACACCGACGCGCGCCTTCGGATGTTTGGCTACAAAGCGGTTGACAACCTCGCTTAAAGCTTCCGATGCAACGGAAAAAGTCGGGAAAAGACACCCGAGGGCAAAAATAAGGGCGAAAAAAACTCTCCACCCTCTAGCACGAGCCGTTCCCGCAAATGCCCAACTCATCTCGACCAAGCGCGTTGTTTATAAGTTCATAAAGCTCTTTGTCAGGAATATAAAAGATAAAGGCATATTAATCGGCAGGCCTTTTGTTGTCAAGCAGGCCTTAGGAGACCTTCAATACACGCTCCAGCGTGGCATCGAGGGCCGTTGGCGTCAAGCTGCCGGCCCAAACAAAAACCTCCCCCTCAAAACCCGGCAGAGGCCTAGAAATCACTCCGGTCGAAAGAACGCAGATTCTAACTGGAGAACCCTCGAGCGCTTCGAGACAACGGCGAACCTCCTGGGTTTGCGGCGGAGTTCCGATTCGAACGAGCACGACTTGGCCTCGCTCCATTCCATCTTTCGCCCGATGAAAGCCCACAGATACAGGCTCTAGGCCTTTTTGATAGAGCACCCCCGAAAGGACTTCGCTAGGCTCCGCCTCGACGACAAGCACCCTCCCTTTGGGCGGGATTAAGAAGGGTAAATGAGCGCAAGGGTCGGAGACCCTGACCACGCTTCGAGAGAGCCTTCTCGCAACCCCGAAACGCCGCTGGGCCGAAGGAAGCGTGGCCTTTGCGCTTAAAGCCCTGTTCAGTAGCGCGCCTGAGACCAAACGTCCAATGCGCGCCCTTGCTTCTTTAAGCCTCCTGGCTGGGATTCGTCCGGATTGAACGGCCAGGGAAAACCCGTTCATCGCCAAGACCTGTCTGCCCTTGTCCGGACCAATCGTAAGCACATCGCAGCCGGCCAAAAACGCCCGTACCGCCGCTTCGGCAATGTCCCCTTGAAACGGGGCGAGCGCTGCCTGCATGAGCAGGTCGTCGCTCAAAACGACCCCTTGAAAGCCGAGTGTCTCCCTTAGAAGGCCATTGAGGAGGGTCTGAGAAAACGTCGCAGGAAGGTCGGGATTGTAGGCCGGGTACCGGACGTGCGACGGGATGACCATCGGCACACCCGATGCAACGAGCGCCCTGAACGGCCAAAGGCCTCGCTGAAATCGCCCCAAAAAATCCTCATCTTGAGGCGCCAAGGAAGGGTGAAGGTGGGTGTCCATGAAGGCGTGCCCATGCCCGGGGAAGTGCTTTGCCGCCCCGAGGACAAACGCCCTATTAAGGCCCTCAAGAAAGGCCACGGCCATCTCGGCGACAACCTTCGGGTCCGAGCCAAACGAGCGGGTTGCGATCGCCTCGTCTTCGGGCCAAAAAAGCGTATCGGCCACGGGAGCGAGGTCGATATCTACCCCGTGTTCTCTTAGGTACCCCCCCGTGAGCCACCCTACCTCTTCTACGATTTCCGGCTTGCCCAGGCTTGCTAAAGCAAACGCGGACGGAAAGTCGATTTCCGGCTCTTTTATCCTGCGAACTACCCCGCCTTCTTGATCGACCCCGAAGATCGCAGGACCTACCCCGTGCTGGGCGCTCATGCACTGAACGGCATCAACACTACGTTCGAGCGTTCGGGCATCCAAGGCCAGGTTGGAGAACAAAAGGAACAGGCGAACGCACTTTTTAACCGCCCAGTCGGCGTGGGCGGACACATCTTCAAGCCCAAGAAAAAAAAACTCTCCAAGCCGCACGCGCTAGCTCTTCCTTGCAACGAGCAATCCCGAACCCTTTCCAACGTCAGGCTTAAGGGATGGCTCTTTGAAGCCGGTTCGGGCAAGCATCGTGGCATACTCCTCGAAGCTGTAGCAGCGCCCCTCTTGCGTGACGGCTAGCATGTGGACAGAGAACAAGCAGGCATCGAGCGGCCTGGTTTTGTCCTGCTCCAACACGTAATCCTGGATAATGACCCGGCCTTTTGGCCTAAGGGCGGCATGAATTTTTTGAAGGACGTGCTCGACCCAAGGCTTTGGCCTGGCATGGAAGAGGTGAGACACCCAAACAAGGTCGTAGGGGCCCAAAAAATCGTCCTCGGCACAATCGCCCTCCACGATGTCGACAAGTCGTGCCCCGCCCTTCTCCTCGAGAATCCGCCTTGTCACCTTAAGTGTTCTTGGAAGGTCAAACAGCGTCACGCGCATCGAAGGCCTTTTCTCTTTAAACGCGAGCGCGTAGGTTCCTGGCCCTCCTCCTAGATCGAGAATACTCTCTGCCCCCTCCCATTCGATCGCATCGGCCGCCTCTTTTGCGACCAAACGGGCAACATCGTCCATGGCGCGAACAAACCGCTCGATAGTCGTTAAATCCCCGCCCAAGAACTCACCTTCCTTGGGCTTGCCCGTAACAAGCGTATGCTCTAGGTTTGCCCAGGATTTTACTGTATCGTTTGTGTGCTTAAGAATGTCTTGAAGCGGATGTTCTGAGTTCTTCAGCAGGTGAGCCTTCGAGATGGGCGCAAGCGAGAACAGCTCTCCTTCTTTTTGTTTTTGGAGCAGCCCAAGGGCAACGAGCGCCGGCAGGACGATTTCCAGTGCTCGGGGGTTGAGGCCTGTCGCCTGCCCGGCCTCTTCGGTAGTCAAAGGGCCACTTGCGAAGGCATCAAACAGGCCAACCTCGTTGGCGGCAAGCAAGATCTTCGCCTGCCAGTACGAAGAGGCCAAGCGAAGAATGTCCCATCCGCTTGAAATCATATCACCTCACCTCCCATTAAAGGTCGCCTTTGTCATTGTAGCACGCTCCGAAAAGCAACCCGGAGCCCAGTAGCGGCATGAGCCTTAAAGCCACCCCAAAAAGAGGCTAGACTAAGCAGGTGAGCAAAGTTTCGAGGAAACCAAAGAATACCCGGAGATGACCATGCACGAAACACCAAAGACCCATGAGCGCGCTCGGGTGCTTACGGGCGATCGTCCGACAGGCCCTCTGCACCTGGGCCATTACGTCGGCTCGCTAAAAAACCGCGTACGCCTGCAGGAGGACTACGAGGTGTTCATCATCGTTGCCGACGTCCAGGCGCTCACGACCCACCTCAAGGAGAGCGGCCATATCAAGGAGGCTACCAAAGAGGTCTGCTTGGATTATCTGGCCGTCGGAGTCGACCCGAACGCAACGACAATCTTCGTGCAATCCCAGGTTCCAGAGATCGCAGAACTCACCGTTTTCTTTTCGATGCTGGTGAAACTCTCATTTCTTCGGCACAACCCCACGATCAAAACGGAGGCGCTCGAAAAGGGGCTGGGCGAAGACCTCACCTACGGGTTCTTTGGCTATCCGATCTCCCAGGCGGCCGACATAACGTTCCTGAAGGCAAGGCTTGTCCCCGTGGGCGAGGATCAAATCCCGCACATCGAACAGACGAGGGAAATAGTAAGGAAGTTCAACCGGCTTTACGGCCCTGTTTTGGTCGAACCAAAAGCGCTCGTAGGCGACGTCCCGAGGTTGATCGGGCTGGACGGCAAGCTAAAAATGTCTAAATCGTACAACAATGCAATCTTCTTGAAGGACCCGCCCGAGCTCGTCCGAAGGAAGGTGTTCCAGGCGGTGACCGACCCGGCCAGGATTCATCCGACAGACCCGGGCCATCCGGACATCTGTACGGTGTTTGCCTACCACAAGGTGTTCAATGAGCACGAGGTTCCAGAGATCGAGGGGTCCTGCAAGGCTGGCAAGCTCCGTTGCGTCGACTGCAAGGCAAACCTCTCTTCTACCCTTAACCGGTTTCTCGAGCCTATCCGCGCCAAAAGGAACGCTTTTGCCGAGCAAGACGGGCTGATCTGGGATATCCTGGGCGAAGGGACGAGGCGGGCCAGGGCAATCGGCAGCCAAACGCTCTCCCAAGTAAAAGAAGCCATGGGACTTTCTTATTTTCCGAAACAATCGCCCCAGAGGGTTCCGTAAGGTAAGGGGGTGGGGGCAGGAATTATTAATGTATGAGGAGCGGGTCGGGTCGGGCGGGTTGTTCGCGCCAGTCGTAGGCTTGAACCCATTCCGAACCAAGCATTCCTTCAAGAAACGCGCGAAGCCCGAGAGCAAACGCCCCTACGGGCCTTTCCCGGCCCAAGCGCTCGAAAAACAAAATTAGCCCGTCCAAGGCTTCTGGAAACACAGCCTGGGCGTGGGCCGAAGAAAGCTCGGTGAGCCGCTTTATGGCCTGGTCGCGCATGTTGGCAAGCTGCCCGGGCAGTGCGACGATGGAGGGGGCGATGATCAGCTGAAATTCTGAACGGATGTCCTGAAATAAGCGGACTAGCTCTTCAGGCCGAATTTTTGGGTCGGAGCTCAAAACGACGTAGAGCACGGCCAGCAAGTGGCTTAGCGCCTCCGAAAGTGCATCTCTCCTTTCTTCTGGGAAAAGTTCTACCGTTTCTCGAAGTAGACCAAGGAACAGCTGCTCAAGCTTTTTCCCGGCATACACCTCCCCTTCTTCAAGATAGACGCATCCTTCTGGGCAGGCAATTTCTCGAAGCCTGTGCTGCCCGCAACACGCCGGGCAAATCAAGCCCCCTAGCCCTGGACAGGAACGCTTCCCTTTCTTCTGCAGACAGTATGCGCACTGCATGGCCAAGGCGCTCCCTTTTCGTTGCCATTTTTTAGTGGTTTTGTTATGGTAACATAGACTTTTTTATCAATACAGCCAAAGGTCGAGCTATGCGTGTCGGTTGCATCGGGGCGGGGTATGTAGGGCTTGTTACGTCCGCGCTGATGGCCCAGAAAGGCCACGAGGTTCTATGCATCGAAAAGGACGCTTGGAAAATAAGCCTACTTAGACAAGCGAGGGTACCGTTCTTCGAGCCCGGGCTAGAGGATATTCTTAGGGAGACGTTGCACAACGGGCAGCTGCGGTTTTCTACGGATATCACCGCGCTCGGCGAGTTCAGCCCTAAGGCCGTACTTATTTGCGTTGGAACCCCATCCTCCGAAGACGGGGGGGCCGATACGCGAATGGTCATGGAGGTCGTGGACCAGCTTGCGGGCACCTTAGAAGCCCAGTCGGTCGTCGTGCTCAAAAGCACCGTACCCCTGGGAACGTATCGGCGGGTGGATTTGGAGCTGAAGGCCAAGGCGCGTGTTCCGTTATACGTCGCCAACAACCCGGAATTCTTAAGGGAAGGTTCGGCTGTCCGTGATTTTCTGTATCCAGACCGCATTGTTATCGGCTACAAAGACGAGTGGGCCAGAGGGGTACTAGAAGAGCTTTACGCCCCCTTTTTCGAAACCTCAGGAACAGCGCTGTGGATGGACCCGGCCTCTGCTGAACTCGTAAAGTACGCAAGCAACGCCTTCCTCGCGCTCAAGATATCGTTCGTCAACCTCATGGGTGATCTTGCGGCCAAAACAGGCGGGGACATCTGGAAGGTTGCTCAAGGCGTGGGGATGGATAAGCGTATTGGGCCTCATTTCCTGTCGCCCGGGTTAGGCTACGGGGGCTCATGCCTGCCTAAAGATACACGGGCGCTCATTTCCACGCTCGAATCATTAGGGCTAGATCAAGGGTTGTTTCGTTCCGTCGAGAGGATCAACGCCTCTCGAATTGACCTTGCGCTCGAAGTGCTCAAGGGTGCGCTCGTTGGCCCCTTGGAAGGCGCCACGCTCGGGGTATGGGGAGCGGCCTTTAAGCCCCATACGGACGATGTTCGTGAAGCTCCAAGCCTAATGCTGATCCAAGCCCTCCTAGACAACGGCACGAAGGTCAAGGTGTACGACCCGAAGGCCATGGACAAACTAAAAGGCCTGCTTGGCCGAAAGATCGAGTACGCCAAGGATGCCTACGACGCCGCTTCGGATGTGGATGCGCTTGCTTTGGCAACCGAATGGCCGGAGTTCTTGGAGCTCTCGTTCGACAGGGTCAAGGGGCTAATGAGGCAGCCCGTCGTCCTCGATTGCCGAGGCCATCTTCGGGCCCTCCAGCTCGAATCCAAAGGTTTTTACTATGCCACGCTTCATGGGCTGGCAATGCCGCCGGCGCCGATCTCNNGCGGGTTCTCTTCTATGAGCGACAAAGGTGTTGTGCTGGTTACGGGCGGAGCAGGGTTTATCGGCTCGCACCTTTGCGAAAGGCTCCTTGCTACGGGATACCGCGTCCTTTGTGTGGACAACCTCCTTACTGGAAGGAAGTACAACCTCTCCCACCTGCTCGATCATCCGCTCTTTTCGTTTTACGAGCAAGACATCTCGAAGTCTCTCTACCTCGATGAACCCCTGAAGATTGTCATCCATTTCGCTTCTGTCGCCTCTCCCAAGGATTACATGACCTTTCCGATCCAAACGCTCAAAGCAGGCTCGCTTGGAACGTTCAACATGCTCGGCCTAGCAAAAGCCAAAAACGCAGACTTCGTCCTCGCCTCAACGTCTGAAGTATACGGCGACCCGGCAGAGCACCCCCAGAAAGAAACCTACTGGGGCAACGTCAACCCAGTGGGCCCGAGGGCTGTGTACGACGAGTCAAAACGGTTTGCCGAGGCGCTTTCGATGGCCTACATGCAAAAACACGGGATGCCCTCGCGAATTGCCAGAATCTTCAATACTTACGGCCCACGCATGCGGAGCGATGACGGCCGCGCAGTCCCGACGTTCGTCATGCAGGCGTTAAAAAACGAGCCCATCACGATCCACGGGGACGGAACCCAGACCAGAAGCTTTTGCTATATCGACGATTTGATCGACGGGCTTATCGCCCTCATTCATTCAAATGTCACCGGCCCCATTAACCTGGGCAATCCGCTGGAAACTTCTATCCTGGAAGTCGTACAATGGATCATAAAGCTCGCAGATAGCGCATCCCCCATCGTCCACATCGAGCCCTTGCCAGATAACCCCAGAAGGAGGAACCCCGACATTGCGCTTGCAAAGCTCCATCTGGGGTTTGCTCCCAAAGTGGGAATTCAAGAGGGGCTCGCCAAAACGATTGCCTATTACAGAGCTAGCATTGCCTAATCCTGCCCTAGAGCCTAAGGAAGCCTAAAAAACCGCCAGAATGACGAATACCCCTACGATTCGCAACTTTTCTATCATTGCCCATGTAGACCACGGCAAATCGACGCTTGCCGATAGGCTACTAGAGCGCACGGGCCTGGTAAACGTGCGAACGATGCGCCCGCAGTTCTTAGACCGGCTCGAGATCGAGAGGGAGCGGGGGATCACCATCAAGGCTCAGACGGTAAGAATGCCCTACGCCCACCCAGAGCTCGGGTTGTTTTTGCTCAACATGATCGATACGCCGGGCCATGTCGATTTCGGCTACGAGGTTTCAAGAAGCCTGGCCGCATGCGAAGGGGCACTGCTTTTGGTCGATGCCTCCCAAGGGGTAGAGGCCCAAACGCTCGCCAACGCCTATCTCGCCGTGGACCAAGGGCTTGAAGTCGTTTTGGTCATCAACAAGATTGACCTTCCCTCCGCTAGGCCCGAAGATGTCCGAGCGGAAGTGGAAAACCTGCTCGGGCTTGACGCATCCAACGCCATCCTAGCCTCGGCCAAAGAGGGGGTTGGCATCGAGGCGATCCTCGATGCGCTCGTGCGCAGGATTCCCCCACCAAAAGGGACCCTGGAAAACCCGTTGCAGGCGCTTATTTTTGACAGCTGGTTCGATTCCTACAGGGGGGTTATCCTTCTTGTCCGCGTGTTCGAGGGAACGCTCACCCCGAACACCGCCGTGGAGATCGCCTCCAGCGGGGAACACTTCCAGATCGAGGAGCTTGGCGTTTTCCAGCCGGACGCTACCCCATCCAGCCAGCTTGGCTCCGGCGAGGTAGGCTACGTGATTTTGGGAATCAAAGAAATCCTAAAAGCCCGGGTGGGAGATACGCTGATCGACCCGAAGCGGCGTGCCGCGGCGCTTCCAGGATTCCGAACGATACAACCAAACGTTTACGCCGGCGTCTTTCCCGTTCGTTCGGACGACCTCGGTAAACTAAGACACTCCCTCGAGAAGTTAAGCCTCAACGACGCTTCGATTCAGATCGAACCCGAGACCTCCAGAGCGCTAGGCTTCGGGTTTCGGCTAGGCTTTCTTGGGATGCTGCACATGGAGATCGTCCAGGAAAGGCTTGAGCGCGAGTATGGGCTGGACTTAGTCATCACCTCGCCAACTGTCAAGTACCGAGCCTTTTTAGTAGACGGGAATATCTTGGAAATTTCCAACCCCTCCGATTTGCCCCCGCCCAACAAGGTCGAACGAATCGAGGAGCCCTTCCTCAACTTAACGGTATACACGCCCGAAGTTTACCTAGGCCAGGTCCTTAAGCTTCTCGAAGAGAAACGGGGCGTGCAAAAGGGCATCACGTACCCATCCGCCTTAAGGGTTGTACTGACGTACGAGATTCCGCTGGCCGAGATCATCATGGATTTTCACGACAGGCTCAAATCTCTTTCCAGGGGTTATGCCTCGATGGATTACGCGTTCCTAGGCTATAAGCCTTCTGATTTGGTGAAGCTAGACATTCTCGTCAATCAAGAAAGCGTAGACGCCCTGTCTTTGCTTGTTCCTCAGAGCAAAGCATATACCAAGGCCCGCGCGCTCGTAGACACGTTGAAATCCACCATTCCCCGACAACTGTTCGAGGTTGCCATCCAAGCGTCGATCGGCTCCAGGGTAATCGCAAGGAGCTCCGTCTCGGCGCTGCGCAAGAACGTAACGGCCAAATGTTACGGTGGGGATATCACAAGGAAACGAAAACTTCTTGAAAAACAGAAAGAAGGCAAGAAAAGGCTTAAAATGGTGGGCAACGTCGAGATCCCACAAGAGGCCTTTCTGGCCGTTTTAAAAATGGAGAAATAGCAGGTGTACCCTTCAAGAGAAGAAGTGGCGACAAACGAGAAGACGTCGAAAAAGAGCATCGTCCTGGAGTATGCCAAGTCTTTGCTCATCGCGCTCGTACTCGCGTTGTTCGTGCGCACGTTCTTCGTGCAAGCCTACAAGATCCCCTCGGGGTCGATGCTCGAAACGCTAAAGATCGGCGACCACATCCTGGTCGAGAAGTTCCTGTTCGGGACGCACATTCCTTTTACCGACATCGTCGTCCTTCCTTTCAGGCAACCCAAACGGGGTGACGTCGTCGTTTTTCGCTATCCATCAGACCCAAGCCTCGATTTTATCAAGCGTATCATCGCTGTGCCCGGCGATACCGTTCAAGGTGTCAACAAAGACATTTACGTGAACGGAAAGAAGCTAAAAGAGCCCTACATTCAACATATCGACAATTTTGTCCTGCCTGCCTACATTTCCCCGAGGGACAATTTCGGACCTCTTCGCGTCCCTAAAGACAGCTATTTCGCCATGGGGGACAACCGGGACAACTCCAAGGACAGCCGCTTTTGGGGGTTCGTCCCCAGGCGCAATATTAAAGGAAAGGCCATGGTGATCTACTTTTCCTGGGATAGCACAGCCCACAGTGTGCGCTTAAGCCGCATAGGGGACATCGTTCATTAATCAACCAACAGAAGGAGGGCCACCTATGGACAATCGAGAATCATCCGAAACTCAAGAGACGCAAGCGCAGGCTGAGGCGCTCACGATCGAGGCGCTTCTTGCACCGGCCTACCAGACGGTCGAGAATCAGCTCCGGCTGGTCGAGCTCGACGTCAAACGCTTCATTAACCAGTTGGCAGGGCTCCGGGAGCAGATCGATGCCAACCCCCAGTACACAATAGGTAAGGCAGGCCAGATCTCCACTCAGATCCTTAACGCCATTCAAAAGATGGGGGCTATTCAGCAGACATCGGCCGAACTCATCGCAAACATGGAGGCCGAAGGCCGGAGACTCATCGAATCCCACCAGGCGGTTTGCAAGGCGCCAGCCAACCAGGAAGAGGCCGTTTAGTACGGCCTAAGAAGAGAGCCGCCCCTCCTTACCGAAACCGGTTAAGGAGTGGGCGGAAATCCTCGGAAGAAGGCGTACTCTCGTTCCTTGTTCTTTGATTGACCTGCAGATCGTCGTCAGGTAGATGCGCCTTTGAAGAAATGTGCTGTACTTGCTCACCGTTGTCCGGTCGAATACCTTCCAGCCAAGTCGCCGGAAAAGTTCGGCGCGCCGCCTTGTTTCGAACGTAAGCATCTGCCCGTAAACAACATCCTCCCCCCGCTTGGCTACCTCCTTCAAGAATTGTTCGAGTAGCACCTTTGCAACTCCCGCGTTCCGGTAGGCTTCTTGAACGTTAAAATGGAAATGGGCTCCATGAAGAGGGACCTTGGGTATCTCCCTCCACCCTTTTAGGCAAAGCCACAGACAGAACCGTAAGGAGTCCTTATCGTACCGGCCTAGCATAATCTTTCCGAGTACCGCCACGACAAACCCAGGCAAGCGGGTCGCCCTATAAAGGCGATAACGCCACCTCCTCACGCTCCCTACGATGTAGCCTATCACCACTCCGTTAGGATCGAGGGCGACGAAGGCCAGGTCTGGCTCAACGCTCAAATAGTATCCTGTGAGATACTTTGAGAACAGCCGGGTATCCTTGAAGACGCGAT
This sequence comes from Nitrospirae bacterium UBA2233, assembly GCA_002347965.1. Taxonomy (GTDB): domain Bacteria; phylum UBA2233; class UBA2233; order UBA2233; family UBA2233; genus UBA2233. The sequence goes on from DDYN01000013.1 coordinate 22,886, forward strand.
CGATAGGCCTTCCAAGAAAGCCGGTTTCGCAGCAGAGCGCCTCGAGGCCGCTTTGGAATGATTGCCGGTAAGGAACGACTTGAAAATGCACCTAAAGCCCCTTCCCTTGGGAAGTACAAGCGAATTAAAATTCTTGCAACCGGATTATACTACCACAGCTTAAACAGGAACCCCTCGTGCCCTCCCGGTTGACATCAGTTGATTATTGTACTATATTGCTCATATTAGGCTCTTGTCCGCCCGGGCTCTAAAAAGCTGGGTGTCCATGAGTTTTGTGAAAAAACAACCACAAGCAACAGGAGAAACACATGATTCAGGTTCGCTCCCAAGCCCCGGATTTCTCGTGTAACGCGTACCTAAAAGGAAACAACCAGCCTGTGAAAGTGAGCCTCGCGGATTATCGCGGAAAGTGGGCGGTCTTATTCTTCTACCCGATGGACTTTACGTTCGTATGCCCCACGGAGCTCAGAGCCTTCGCCGAAGCAAAGCACGAGATCGAGTCGCTTGGGGGAGCCGTTGTCGCCGCCTCGTGTGACAGCTTTTACTCGCACCTTGCCTGGTTTTCCAGAGATCTTCCGGAGGTAGATTACCCCGTACTTGCCGATAAGACAGGAGAAATTGCCCGCAAGTACGGAATTTACCTCGAAAGCGAAGGAATTTCTTTGAGGGGGTTGTTCATTGTAGACCCTAACGGCGTGCTCCGCTACCAGGTTGTAACAGACTTAGGCGTAGGCCGCGCGACCGAAGAAACCATCCGCGTTCTCCAGGCTCTGCAAACCGGCGCCAACTGTCCAGCAAACTGGAAGCCGGGCCAAAAAACGCTCTAAAGGGGCGAGGTCAAACACAAAAAAGGCGGGGGGAAGCCCCGCCTTTTTTGTTAGGCTTTGCCTTGAAAAGAGGCCTCATGTTCCTCGAGGAATCGTTCGGCCAGGATCGCGGCCATACATCCCGAACCCGCTGCCGTGACCGCCTGCCGAAACGCGGAGTCTTGGACGTCCCCGCAGGCAAACACGCCTTCGATCGATGTCCTGACGTTTTCATGCGTCAGGATATACCCCCTCTCGTCCGTCGCCAACTTCCCCATGAAGAGTTTTGTGTTAGGCTCGTGGCCGATAGCGATGAACAGCCCGTCGAGAGACACCTCTTCTTTTTTGTTTGTCTTCACGTCGAGAAGAACCGCTCCCTGAAGCCCATTCTTAGCATCTCCAATCAAGTCGGCGACCACGCGATTCCACAGGAATTCGATCTTTGGGTTGGACAACGCGCGCTCTTGCATGATCTTCGAGGCCCTAAGGGCGTCCCTACGGTGAATGACCTTCACTTTCGTCGCAAAGCGCGTCAAAAACAGCGCTTCTTCCAAGGCCGTATCGCCACCCCCGACGATGGCCACCTCTTTGCCCCTGAAAAAGAACCCGTCGCAGGTGGCGCAGGCGCTCAGCCCCTTCCCCATAAACTGCTTTTCTTTTTCCAGTCCAAGGAGCTTCGCCGAGGCCCCGGTTGCGATAATCACCGTATCTGCCTCAAGCTCGCCGCCATCGAACGTGACACAAAACGGCCGAAGGGTGAAATCAACGGAAGTAGCGGGCTTGGCGATGATTTGCGCGCCAAACCTAGCCGCTTGCTGACGCATCTTTTCCATAAACTCCGGCCCTTGAACGCCCTCCGGAAAACCCGGAAAGTTTTCGACCTCGGTTGTGGTCGTCAATTGACCGCCCGGAATGGGGCCTTCAAGCACGCAAGTCTTCAGACAGGCCCTGGAAGCGTAAATCGCGGCCGTAAGCCCGGCAGGACCGCTTCCCAAGATTACAACGTCAAAGCCTGCCGTTTGAGTCTGCGCCATCTCTAAACTAACCTCCATAGTGCCAAGGCGTGTCCGCAAGCGTCATGAGCGGCTCGTCCTGCTTGAGTACCGAATCGATCACTTCGACGATAAACACGCTATGGTCACCCCTCTTGACGATCTCAAAGACACGCGTTTCTACCCAGCCAAACGCCTCTTCAATGACCGGAGAGGCCGTGTGGTTGGTCAACGTGAAACGATGGCCGTTGATCTTTTCGCCCTCTTGCACCGAGGGACGGAAAAAAGCGGAAGCGATCTCTTGCTGGCCCTGCTTCAAAAAACTCACGGCCAACGCCTTCGAGGCTTCCGCAAGGCTATGCAGCTTTGAACCCCCTTGAAGCGCCACCATCAACATCGGGGGCCGGAACGACGCTTGAGCAAGCCAGTTGACCGTTCCTGCCGAAACCTCTTCTCCGGCCTTGGCGCCGACGATGAACAGCCCGTAAGGAATTTTTCGTAAGAGCGTTTTTTTTGCTTCCTCGTCCATATATACCTCCTTTGGTTGGTTTGCGCGGAGGCAGGCCCTATCAGCCCGCACTGGCTAGTATGTTTAGTTTAGCAAAAACTAGCGCGGGTTTGCACGTGCTATATATTCGGGCTTATTCTGGATTTGACTAGAATCTATTTATATGCCTAAATGAACCTTTTAAGGAGTAGTTTTGCACCGCGGCAAGCCTAGGTTAACCGGGTCTGTATCTAAACTCAAAAAAAGGAGGAAAACCATGGCCATTCTAGAAGGCAGAGTCGCAATTGTCACGGGAGCAGGGAGGGGGATTGGAAAAGAAGAAGCCATAGAGCTCGCCCGCAACGGCGCCAAGGTAGTAATCAACGACGTAGGGGCTCATTTTGACGGGACCGGTGCCGACCACACACCGTCCCAGCAAGTCGCGGATGAAATCAAGGCATTCGGCGGAGAAGCCGTCGTCAACTACGAGTCCGTATCCGACTTTGCCGGCGCCAAGCGGATTATCGAGTGCGCGTTGGACACATTCGGCGAGCTCCACATCGTCGTGAACAACGCGGGGATATTAAGAGACAGAATGATCTTCAACATGGCCGAAGAAGATTTCGACGCGGTCATAAACGTGCATTTGAAGGGGACGTTCAACGTCAGCCGCCATGCCTGCGCCTACTTCAGGGAGGCAAACAAGGCGGGCAAAGACCTGCAGCCCAGGATCATCAACACCGCCTCGGACGCCGGGCTTTTGGGCAACCCTGGTCAGGCCAATTACGGCGCGGCCAAGGCAGGAATCGCCACCATGTCCATCGTTATCGATATGGAGATGTCCCGGTACGGCGTGGCCTGCAACTGCATCGCACCCCTAGCAAGAACACGCCTAACGGTAGACGCCACGCCTTCAACGGCGGCGATCATGGGCCAAACATTCGAGGGCGACTTCGACCCCTTCCACCCCAAACATATCGCTCCGCTGGTTGCCTACTTAGGCTCCGTCGAGGCGGGCTCCATCCATGGCCAAGTATTTCGGGTAGGCGCGGGTACCGTTTGGGGGATGCAAGGATGGCATAGCGTAGCCAAGATATCGAAGAAAGGGTTCCTCACGGTAGAAGAACTTTCTAAACGCATGCAAGAGGAGCTGTTGCCAAAGCTCCCACCCAAAGAAGAAATTACGGCCGTTTTTACCGAAATTCAATTTTAAGCGTGCGAATACTCGTCGTCTGTCACGCGAACACGTTCCGCTCGCCCATGGCTTGGGCCCTCCTTCAGAGGGCCCTTGTACCATGGAGAGGGCTTTTCGAGCTCGATTCGGGAGGAATCGGAACGCACGCCCGCGAGGGAGGGCTGATGTCGCTAGATGCCAGGCTTTCCCTGAAAGAGGCGGGCATCGAGCTTGACGAAAACGCCTTCCGCTCGAAGGACTTAAAGCGGCACCCCGAGGCGGTATTCGGCGCAGACTTGGTTATCGCGATGACACAAGAGCAATGCTCGTTGCTCTTGGACGCATTCCCGGAGATCAACCCTGGCATTGTCCACACCTGGCTCGCCCTTGCCGATGAGTCCGGCGACATCGAAGACCCTTGCGGGAAAGGCCCCGAAGGGGCTGGAGCATGTCTTCGTGAACTCGAACGAACGCTCCCTTCGGTCGTGAACAATCTTCTTGGGTTAGCCCTAAAATCTTTTACGCCTTAAGCAACCCCCTCTAAGAAGGAAAGGAGCAGGCGTACAGGCGTACCCGTCGGGCCTACAGGCAAAAACCCGCCTTCTTTGTCGTTCCAGGCCGTACCCGCGACGTCAAGATGAACCCACGGCACATTCTTTACGTATGGCTTCAAGAAGGCAGCGGCCGTAATCGTACCCGCCGCTCCATCGCCGACGTTCTTGAAGTCTGCGTAGGGGGTCTTGAGGGCCTCTGCGTACTCATCCCATAGCGGCAATTGCCAAACCCTCTCGCCCGTCCTTTCGCCCGAGCGGAAGAACGCTTCGATGGTTCCTTGATCCGCTGTCCCCAAAAGCCCGGAGGCCAGATGCCCGAGGGCAACGACGCAGGCACCAGTGAGCGTGGCGATGTCGACGATCAGGTCGGGACTTTTCGAAAGCGCATAATCTAGGCCGTCGGCAAGGATCAGCCTACCCTCGGCATCTGTATTGACTACTTCGACTGTCCTTCCTGCACGCAGCGTGATGACATCGCCAGGCCTGGCAGCCCTGCCGGAAGGCATATTTTCAACAGCGGGGATAATCCCGATCACCCTCACGGGGAGCTTAATCTCGCAAAGCGCCCGGATCAACCCCAAAACAGCCACACCCCCCGACTTGTCGTACTTCATCTTGTCCATGTCTTTGCCGGGCTTCAAGGAAATCCCGCCGGAATCGAACGTCACGGCTTTCCCGACGAGGGCGACGGTGCGTGAGGCATTTTGAGGGACATACTCGAGTACGATGAACCTAGGAGGGTTTTCGCTGCCGGCCGATACGGCAAGCACCCCCCCCATCCGCTCCTTCTCGATCTCTTCTTGACCGAGTACCTCCACGCGGAGCAAGTTGGGATACGCCTTGGCCAGCCCCCTTGCCTCTTCGGCAAGGGCGTTAGGCGTGGCTAGATTCCCCGGGCGGGTGTTGAACGCTCTGGTCCAGTTGACGGCCTCGATGACACGCCCGGCCTTCAAAAGGACCCTCTTGCCTTCTTCGGGGTCAAGCACAAGGCTCTTGAACCACGCCGCTTGAAGCATTGGGGGCTTGTGCGCTCCCTCTTCGGATTCGCACAGGCTGGTTTTAAAAATGCCTAGGTCGAAAGTTCCTACCCCCAACCCAATTACAGCCTCTTCGAGTACCGTTTCGGGCGAAAGCCCTTCAAACCCGGGCAGGACGAAAGCCGCCTTTTCAACGTAACGGCCAACAAGCTCCCTGCCCACGCGGGAGAACGCCTTCCTTATGCGGTCCAACGTAGCAGGCTTGCATCCCAACCCGTACAAAATCAAGGGGGCTTGATCGGCGAAAAGAAACGTGGTCTTGCCATCACAACATGGGCGTCCGATACAGAGGGCCCTTTCGACGGCCTCCATGACGCCTTTTGGAAGGCTAGAGAGGTACGCCTCCTTTTCTTTTCCCTCTTTTGTCAAGAATAACACGCACGGCACGCCCTCTCCTGGGAAGTCTTCCATCCAGGCCAAATCCACCGCTATCCCTCCTCCGTTGTATTCGTCTTTCTTCGAGAATACTAATTTAGCAAAACATCGGCATCCACGGCCAGGGTTCGGCCATTCGCTCGAAAGAGGGCGATTTGCTAAAATGAAAAAACGCAAACATCTATTGGAAAGGCCCATGAGAAACCCACCCTCCCTACCGGCGTTTGACCCAGTTCACGACATCTACAGCCTTTCGCCGCACCCATTATCGGCCATCTTTTCCCCTAAAAGCGTCGCCGTAATCGGAGCGAGCGAAAAAGATCACAGCGTGGGACGGGCGCTTCTTTCTAACTTAATCCAAAACCCATTCGGCGGGACGGTCTATCCGGTAAACCCAAACAGGAAGAGCGTGCTCGGGATCCGAGCATACCCGGACATCCAGAGCCTTCCGGAAACGATCGATTTGGCAGTCATCGCCACCCCGGCCCAGGGCGTCCCGGAGGTCGTTCAGGCATGCGCCAACGCGGACATTCCCGGTGCGATCATCATTTCGGCAGGGTTCAAGGAAGTCGGCAAAGGGGGTCAAGCGCTAGAGGAAAAAATTCTTGAAGTCGCGAAGGCGTCTGAAATGCGCCTGATTGGCCCGAACTGCCTTGGAGTGATGAATACCCGCAGCAATTTGAACGCCACGTTTGCTCATGCTATGGCCAAGCAGGGTAACGTGGCGTTCCTTAGCCAAAGCGGGGCGCTTTGCACCGCCGTCCTAGACTGGAGCCTGAAAGCAAACGTCGGGTTCAGCGTGTTCGTTTCCGTGGGTTCGATGCTGGACGTAGGCTGGGGGGACCTGATTGAATACCTTGGCGACGACCCGTACACCGAAAGCATTGTCATTTACATGGAAACGGTAGGCAACGCACGCACGTTCTTGTCCGCAGCCAGGGAGGTAGCGCTCACCAAACCTATCTTGGTCATAAAGCCCGGCAGAACGCAGGCGGCAAGCAAGGCCGCCGTCTCGCACACGGGTTCGCTTACCGGATCGGACGAGGTTATCGACGCGGCCTTTCACCGCTCTGGCGTACTCCGGTTGGATTCCATCGCGGAGATGTTCTCCATGGCCGAAATGCTCGCCAAACAGCCTAGGCCAGAAGGCCCAAGGCTCGCGATTTTAACGAACGCGGGAGGCCCTGGGGTTTTAGCAAGCGATGCGCTCCTTCTAAGCGGTGGAAGACTTGCCGAAGTGTCGGAAGAAACCCTTCAAAAGCTCGGACAATTCCTCCCCCCCCAGTGGAGCCACAACAACCCCGTCGACATTCTAGGAGACGCCGGCCCCGAGCGTTACGTCAAGGCCATCGAAGTCCTTGCGAACGACGAGGAGAACGACGGGCTGCTCGCAATCCTTACACCGCAAGCGATGACGCAGCCCTTCGAAACGGCAGACGCCCTAAGGCGCACTGTACGACCTGGCAACAAACCTCTTTTGACAAGCTGGATGGGGGGAGAAGGAGTTTCGCCCGGCATTGTCATCCTTAAAGATGCGGGGCTTCCTACCTTTTCTTATCCGGACGATGCGGCACGCGCATTCAGCGCGATGTGGCGCTTCAGCGAAAACCTTCATTCTCTGTACGAAACCCCTAGGCTTACCGTAGACGCTTCGAAGGAGTTCGACCGTAACGCCGCATCGAAGGTTATCGAAGAAGCAAAAAAGGCCAACCGAACCGTCCTGAACGAAGTTGAATCGAAACGGCTCCTTGAGGCCTACGGAATCCCCACGGTTCCAACACTTTTGGCGGCCTCGCCAAAAGAGGCAAAAAAGCTTGCGGAAATGCTCGGCTTTCCCGTGGTCCTTAAGCTCCATTCAAACACAATCACGCACAAAACCGACGTGGGCGGGGTTTGTCTCAACCTAAAAACCCCCGAAGAGGTCTTGAAGGCCTTCGTAAGAATCCAGCAAAGCATCGAGGAAAAGGTTGGGCCTGGCCATTTCCTCGGCGTGAGCGTTCAGCCGATGGTAGACCTCAAAGGCTACGAGCTGATCTTAGGCTCTAGTACCGACTCCCAGTTTGGCCCCGTCATTTTGTTCGGCGCAGGCGGAGTCCTGGTCGAGGTATTTAAGGATCAAGCCATCGGTATACCTCCCCTCACAGACGTGCTAGCGCGTCGGATCATCGAGAAGACCAAAATTGCGGCAGCGCTCAAAGGGATCCGCGGCCGGGCACCGATGGATATGGCCATGCTTGAAGCCCTGCTGGTACGGTTCAGCTGGCTGATTGCCGAACAACGAAGGATCGTGGAGTTCGACATCAACCCTCTATTGGCCTCTTTTTCCGGCACGCCCTCCTTCATGGCGCTAGATGCCCGCGTACTCCTGGCGGACCCGGGGCTGCCCGAGGGTTTGCTGCCTACGCTGGCCATCCGCCCTTACCCGGAGCGTTATTTCTGGAGGCATGCGACAAAGACCGGCATGCCCTACACCCTACGCCCGATCAGGCCTGAGGACGTTCCCAAAGTGCAACACTTCCACGAAACGCTCTCGGAAAGGAGCGTCAGCTTGCGCTACCTTTCCCCCGTCCTCTTTCAAGAGCGGACCCGGCAAGAAAGGCTTGTTCGGGCGTGCTTTATTGATTACGACAAAGAAATTGCGCTTGTTGCGGAGACGACGGACGGGCAGGTGATTGCCATCGGCAGGTTAAAAAAACTGCCCCAAAGGTCTGGCGCGAGCTTTTCCTTACTCGTGGCCGACCCGTATCAGCGTCAAGGCATCGGGACCGAAATGCTAACGCGCCTGGTTGAAATTGCCAGACAAGAAGGCCTTACGCATTTGTTCGCCCTTATGACCCCAGAAAACGAGCTAATGCGGCGAATGCTAGAAAAGTTTGGTTTCCGCCTCCATTTTCACAGAAAGAAGACGGGGCTCGTCGAAGGGGAGCTTGCGATCAACTCCCGTGAAAAAGAAGTAGAATAGAAGCGTTTTGCGCCTTCTGCTACGTTATCGGCTTTTTTGGCGCCTTGCTCCGGTCTAAAGGCTTTCTAGAGCCTTGCTTCCCGTTCGCTCCACTGCAGCGACAATTGGAAGGTCCGACTATTAGGACAACAAAAAGACAAGCAAAAGGGGCGGAATTCCGCCCCTTTTGCAGCAAATCACCGGAGTTTACCCTAAAAGGGTGAACTCCCCTGTTTACTCGCCTTTGTCCAACTTCTCATCGATCTTTTCGCCGAGCTTCTCTCCCTTACCCTTCTTGCCGGTAAGCTCTTTTTTAGCCTCTTCGGCCGCATTTTTCGTCTTCTTGCCGGCCTTATCGACCGATTCGCCCGCCTTTTCCGCCGTGCCCTTTTCTCCGGTCACCTCTTCTTTTGCCTCCGAAGCAGCCCCCTTGATCTTACCGAGCACACCTTCTTCTTTCGCCACCCCAAAGCTAGACCATGAGGCAACAAACATGAGCGCTACGATTCCAAACGCAAGACGTTTCATAGGCCTCCTCCTTTTGTCATAAAATTGCACGAAAAAGTAACCACCTACTCTTGTTAGGGTAGCATACGGCTCACGAGGACTCAAAGAGCCCCGCTTCGCCATGAAGCAAACGACGGGAAGCGCGGCCAGAGACAGACAAGCAAGACACGCCATCCCACACAAGAACGCGATGGCGTGTCTTTACAGCTTGGCTCGAACTAATAAGGAAGCCGCCCCTCTGTCGCTTCGCGTACTTCCACTAAAATCATGTCCCCAAGCCTTCAACAGCCCAAGGGTAAAAAATTTCCTCCTTGAAAAAGAATGACTTTAGTACCTTTTCCCTTAAGCCTTTTGGACTTGACCCCTTGATCCCCGTACATTCCTGTGTTAAAGTTTTGGACATAATAGACGAAAATAGTATTGATACAGAATTGATTGGAATCGCCGCGCCAAAGGAGGCCCAAGTCAATGAAAAAACAATTCCTGCACTCCTCTTTGGGTCTGATCGCGTTTTTGATCGGCCTTTTCCTGCCTTTCGAAGGGGCCAAAGCCCAAGATGTCATTCATGTATCCGGGACGTTTACCGATGAGGGGGTTGAGTGTCCGGCTGTCATGGGGGATAACGGGGGACTTTACACCCTTATCGGGGATGTCTCCGGTTTTGAGCCAGGGGATAGGGTTGAGCTTGTCGGCACCCCGGTAGAGGTCTCCGTGTGTATGCAAGGAATGACGCTCGATGTCCAAGCCATACAGCCCGAAAGCGTTAAGGGCCAACAGACGCTCATAATCCTTGAAGGAGAAATCCTTGCCGATACGGCGGGTGTTCGAAACTGCCTGATCTTGAACTCTAAAGGCGGCAAGGTCTACGGGCTGGTCCAGGGTGGCTTACCCCAGGACATCCCAGCCGGCCCTGCCATAGTCATCGCAAAACAAAGGCTAACCAGAAGAAGAGACTTAAGAAGAGACCTCCCTTGCGGTAAGGAGGTCGATCAAACCCTGGATCTCGTCAGGGTTCTTTGGGGTATCACGTTGAAACCTTAAAAAAATCACGCAATCTTTGGAGGAGCAGCCGTGCGTTACCGGCAAAAAGGGTTTTTTGTGGCAGCCGTGTTGCTAATGAACCTGATGAGCGCTTCACTTGGAATTGGCTTGACCATCCCAACATCAGAAAGCCTAGCAACCTTTCTGCCCCCAGCCCCCAGCGGATGGAAGGCCGACCCGCTCTCCAGTTCGGCTTTCGACCACCCTACGGGATCCATCCTCTCTCAAGCCTATACAGGGCCATCGGGGCGGACCGTAGTCGTAACTATCGTGACCTCTATCAAAAGTCCGACCCAAGCAGAAGACCAAGAGGACGAGGAGTTCCAGTGCCGCTCGGATTCCAAGGAGTACGATATTCAAGGGTTTCACGTTTATGACATGACCATGCAATGTCCGGATTACTCGGAGCATTACCTATACACGGCCTTGCTAGATAACGAGGGTTTCAGCTTCAGCGTGTTGGTAACCGAGTATGGAACCTTAGAAGACGATGGGACACTAAGGGCAATCTTAGAATCTATGGATCTTAGGGGCCTAAGAAGCTTGGCGGAATAGACCCAAAGCCTAAAAAGGAGGCTTATGGCTGCCCGGTAAGGGATCAATGACCAGGCCGCTCAACAGGTAACAGGTAAGGATAGACCTTACGCTTTTGTCCGGGGTGGTGATTCGGGGTTGGCGATAGATGGCACGGATTGAACAAAAGCGGGCTGGCTGGCTCGAACCGATGACGGAGTGGATAGAAAAGGTAAAAAATCCGTCCGAAATCGTACGGAAGGGCAATGCCTTCGGCTAACCGCGCGGTGCGCACGCACGCCGAGCGGAAAGGGTTTGCCGTCGGTCAATTTTCCGAAAGTCAGACTTTGGTGCCGAGGGACGGAATCGAACCGCCGACGCAAGGCTTTTCAGGCCTTCGCTCTACCGACTGAGCTACCTCGGCCCCTTGAAACCGGAACGGTAGAGGCAGTTATTGTAACAGAACGAGCCGCGGTAGCCAAGCCCGAGCCTATAGTCTTCCTTGAAGGCATGCAACCTTCTCGAGGCCGTGGCGGTCGAGGTAGGCAAGCATCCCTTGTTTGATCTCTTCCACGCCGAAGGGGTTAACAAGAAGGAGCGTCCCCACGCCCACAAGGCTTGCACCTGCCAGCATCATACCAATGGCGTCCTCTGGGGAGCTTACTCCACCCATGCCGACGATAGGGATCCTGACCGCTCTGGACACCTCGGAAACCATCCGTAGCGCGATTGGGTAGATAGACGGGCCAGAAAGCCCCCCAAACCGCGTCCCTAGCCTTGAGCTTTTGGCGTCCACATCTATTGCCATCCCGAGCAGCGTGTTGATCAAAGACAGCGCGTCGGCTCCGGAATCTTCGCACGCCTTGGCCACCTCGCTGATGCTGGCGACGTTGGGAGACAGCTTCACGATCAACGGGTAGCGGCAAAGGGGCTTGATCAATCGAACTAGCCTGGACGCCACCTTTGGGTCGGAGGCAAGAATCCTCCCCCATTGGGGTTTGTTTGGGCAAGAAAGATTGAGCTCCATCGCGAAAAGCCCTTCGAGGTCCGAGAGCATTTGGGCGGCCTTTTGGAACTCGGTCTCGTCATCTCCAAAAAAATTCGCGATTATCGGAACCCCGAGCCCTCTAAGATGCGGCCAAGTATTCTTTGCGAACGCCTCGATCCCCACATTTTCGAGCCCGATCGAGTTGAGCATCCCGCAGGGAGTTTCGGCAATACGAGGGGGAGGGTTGCCACGCTTGGGGGTTGCGGACAGCCCTTTTAGCGTGATGGCACCGAACGCCTCGGGTGGTAAGAGCTCCGGCTGCTCGAGCCCGTACCCGTAGCATCCGGAGGCGGCAACGATCGGGTTTTTGATCGTTTTCCCTAGAAATGTGACTTCAAGCCGGTTTGAAGTCACACCCGGCGCCCCGCAGTTCGTCGCTTCGAGTCAATCGCTCCCAATCTACCTCCTTGGCGTCCATCACGGGGCCTTTTTGGCAGAGCTTGACGTACATCCCTTCCCGATTCTCCATAGCGCACCCCAAACAAAACCCCATACCGCACCCCATTGGACCTTCAAAGCTTACGACAAGGTCAAACCGATGCCGCTCGGCCAGCTTGTTCAGCGCGTAAAGCATGGGCAAGGGGCCGCATGCAAACACTTTTGCCGAACCGCCGGCCTGAAGGAGTAAGGCTCGTTCAGCCTCTACGAGCTCGGTTACCCTCCCTTTAAACCCTTCCGACCCGTCTTCGGTGGCAACGTAAAGCCCGTCCGTAAGGCCAAGATGACGCTTCGCCAGCTCGGCCTTCGTCTTCGCGCCGTAAAGCAATAAAAAATCGGCCTCCGGAGAAACTTGTTTTATTTGCCGGCCCAAAAGCACCATCGGGGCCACGCCAACCCCACCCGCCACGGCGATTATACGCCTTTGATCCGGGCCAACGTGCCTTAAAAACGACTGCCCCATTGGTATGATGACCCGAAGCTTATGGCCTTGCCTGGCTTCTGCAAGCCGTCTTGTTCCTTTCCCCCGTATTGCGACCAAAAAACCTACGCGACAGCCTGTGGACCCGGCTTCAAAGCTTGCGATCGACAAGGGCCTGTTGAGAAGAGGGTCTTGAGTGTCCTTGAAGCCCACCATAGCAAACTGCCCCGCCATGGGCGACATCGGAAGCAAAGAAAGCGCAAGCTCAAGCCAAAAAATACCTGCCCCGGCCTGGGCAATCGCAACAACCTCCCCTTCGGTTTGACAAGGGGAAGAAGCAGGCCGAACGGACAGATCAGGGCTCAAAGCGGTTGAAGTCCGGGAGGAGCATGATGTAGGCATTCTCGTTCGTCCTTGCGTAGTAGCGCGGCCTTTCTCCTGCGATGCGGAACCCTAACTTTTCGTAAAGCCGAATTGCTTCCACGTTGGAAATCCTCACCTCGAGAGTGGCCTTTTCCGCTCCAAGCTCTTTGCCGATGGCGATCGATTTTTTCAAAAGCAGCTCTCCTATCCCTAACCTTCGAAACGTGGGGTCAATCGCAAAGTTGAGAATGTGGACCTCTTCGAACATCACCCAGAAGAGGTTGTAGCCCAAGATTCTCGTTTCGTCCGCAAAATGCGCAACAAGGCCTTTCGAAAAAGGGTTTTCAAGCTCAGTCCGAAACAGGGTATAACCCCAAGGGTCCGGGAAGGACTTGGCCTCGATGACTACCGCATCTTCAACCTCTTCGAGGCGCATCTCCCTAAGAACAACCCTTCCCACCCTCTCCGGCTTAGCAGCAGGGAGCTCAGGAGTGGCCGACGAACAAGACTTTTTGGGCTGAAAGCGCAACAAGAACCTCATCGATCGCCTGCATGTCTTTGATTCCGGGGGCTTCCTCCACCCCGCTCGCCATGTCCACACCGTAAGGCCGAAGACATCGAACCACCTCGAACACGTTTTTAGGGCCAAGGCACCCTGCCACCAGCACAGGCCTGCTTGCCCGCTTCATCAGGGCCAACGTCAGGGCAAACGGAAACGGGCCTGCTCGCGAAACCGTTTTTGGGCGCTCGAGGACGAACCTGTCTGCAACCTCCGCGTAACGCTCGGGCACAGCTTCCGGCACGACCGGCAGCGCCTTCCAGATTTCCGTCCTTTTAGGCAGCAACGCCCTCAGCTCAACGAGGAATTCCGGCTCTTCGCGGCCGTGAAACTGTAGGGCTACGGGAGCCGATTCAAGGAGCACACGAACCAGCGCGGCATCCGGGTTCGATAAAACAAACACGGTCCTTCTCGGGGCGCACGCAGCGATCGCCAACGCCTTGGAGCGCTCCACGCTCCTTGGGGTTCCTTCCACCTCGACAATAACGCCAATGTAAGGAACATTCCTTGCAACAAGCGCCGTCGCGTCTTCAAGGCGCGTCACGCCGCAAACCTTCAGTTTCGGGGAGAACTTTTCGTCCATACGATCTTCCAAAGGTCTACGGGGTGGAGCTTGTAGACGTCCTCTACATGAAGGCCCGATCTGGCTATCAGCGGGTCAAGCGCAAAATCGGGGTGCCAGCCCAACTTCCTGCACAACGGACCGAACGCCTTGAGTAGCACCAGAGACGCGGGATTCTCGCTCCGAAAATGGTTGATAATGACGATCGAACCCCCAGGCCGGGTGACCCTTTGCATCTCCTTGAGGATCTCATGCGGGTTGTCCGCCACCGAGACGACGTGGGCCACGATGCTGTGGTCGAACACGTTGTCCTTGAAAGCAAGCCGCCTTCCATCCATCTTCGCCAGCAGGACCGACCGGGCGTTGATCCCGGGCAGCTTGGCCTTTGCCCTGGCAAGCATGGTATCTAGCACGTCCACCCCGGCCACGCGCACACCTGCCGGGTACAAAGGGAGAGAAATGCCAGTTCCTACGCCTACCTCGAGCACGATCTGCCCCGGAGAAAGCGCAAGCTTTTCGATGACATGCCTCAGCCTTGGCAAAAACATCCTGCCAAACACGGCGTCGTAGATTTTTACGTACCGGCTGTAAGCCTTCTCTATGGCCTGGATGTCCACAGCGCCCCCATCAGTTCGCGGGCATGGGCTTCAAGCGCCCTGAGGCGTTCTTCCGACCGGGCCTCAATGTACATACGCACCACGGGCTCTGTTCCTGAAGGCCGAAGGAGGACCCAACTGCCATCTTCGAGGGTCCATTTCGTTCCGTCGAGCCTGCTTACGGAAGCCATCCGGACACCTGCAAGCTCCTTAGGCTCTTCTTCAATGATCCGCCGAAGGGCATCGGCCTTGGCCGGCTCAAAAGGCAGGTTGACCCTGCTTGTGTAGAACGGGCCTGTTCGTAGCCAAAGGCTCTCTTGGAGAGATTTCAACGGAACTGAGTTCCTACAGGCGGCCTCCAGGGCAAGCAGGCAGGCTAAGATTCCGTCTTTCTCCGGAACATGACCCTTAAGCGAAAGACCCGCACTCTCCTCGCCTGCCAAAAGAGCCTTTCCCTCCCAAAGCGCCTGGCCCAAGTATTTGAAGCCCACCTTGGTTTCGATAGCCCTTTGCCCGTGGAGCCTTGCGACTGCATCGATAAAATGCGAGGTGGCCACGCTTCTTGCCGCGTCTCCCTTCATGCCCTTTTGGGCGATGAGCTCGTGATACAAAATACCCAGGAATACGTTGGGCAAAACAAACGTCCCGCCCCTATCGACAATCCCGTAACGGTCGGCATCGCCGTCGGTGGCGAGCGCGATGTCAAACCCTTGCTCTTGGACGATCCGGACGGTTTCGGCAAGTTCTTCAGGAGCCGGTTCTGGTGCCATCCCGTCGAACGTTGGGTCAGGGTTTACCCTTCTCACCTGGACCTTGACCCCTCTTGTCGTCAGATAACGATCGAGGTGGCCAGCTCCCGTTCCGTGGAGGACGTCCACGAGGACTTTGGGATTTGCGCGTTGAATGACCCCAACCTCCAGGAAGGTATCGAGTGTGGCGAAATACGCCTCGGAAGGGTCAACGGGAACGACAAGGCCTTTTGTTGCCGCCTCTTCGAGGTCGAGCGTGGGAATCGAAGGGTCCCGGGCATAGATCTCTTGAGCAAGCACCTCTAGCCTCTGGGTGGTCTCGGGCAGCGCTGGCCCGCCCCACTCGGGCGAGAACTTCAGGCCGTTATAAATTGGGGGGTTGTGGCTTGCGGTGATGTTCACGCCCCCCGCGGCGGAACGTCTCAGGATTTCGTGCGCGATGACCGGGGTAGGGGTAGGTCTTTGGCACACGAAGCACGCAACGCCCTCGTGAGCAAGAACCCCGACAACCTCGTCGGCAAATTTTTCGGACAAGAACCGCGTATCGTGGCCAACGACCACCCCTCGTCCTTGCGTACCTTTTTCCTTTAGAAAAAAAGCAAGTGCAAGCGCGGCGATACGGACGTTGGCAAACGTAAAGTCGTCCGCAATGATTCCACGCCAACCCGACGTTCCGAACGTGATTGGACACGGCCTTGGCATAAATGTAAACCCTCCTTTAGAGTGGGGGTGCCATAAAGGCCGGAGAGATGGGCTTTGATATACTCAAACGAAGCGCTTCCTCGATACGCCCAAGCATGTCCCCTGGAATTTTAAAGCTTGCAGCCTTGGACGATGCCTCGATTTGCTTGGGGTTTCTGGCCCCGCAAAGCGCAGAAGTCACCCCGCACTGCTCGATCGCCCACCGGACGGCGAAGGACCCGATATCCACGCCGATCTCCTTGGCTAACCCCTTCAGCCCTTCCACGGCCTTTAGATGTTCAAGAAAGGCATTCCCTTGGAATTTAGGGTCCGCGCTCCTTAGGTCATCGCTTGGAAAAGTCGTTTCTTGCGAAAATTTGCCCGTTAAAAGACCTCTGCAGAGAGGCCCGTAGGCAAGGATTCCGATTTTATGCTCCCTGGCATAAGGAAGGGTTTCCGCCTCTATCTCGCGCTCGAACAGGCTGTAGGGGACTTGGTTGCTCGCAAGCGTTCCGTCCCTGTCGAACGCCTCCATCTGCCCGGCATCAAAATTACTCACGCCAATTTCTCTGATTTTGCCGGCTTTTTTTAGCTTAAGCAAGGCATCGAGAGATTCTTCAAAAGGAGTGCTGAGATCCGGCCAATGGATCTGGTAAAGGTCTATACAATCGGATCGAAGCCGCCTTAAGCTCTGATCAATCTCCTCAAAAATCCGCTTAGACGAGGAATTCCTCCGGATGCGCTCGTTTTCGTCCCACTCAAGGCCGCATTTGCTCGCCACAACAACCCGGTTTCGAGCCTTAGCCTCTGCAAGAGCCTGGCCGACGAGGGTTTCGGCATGGCCGAAACCGTACACGGGGGCCGTGTCAATCAGCGTGATTCCGAGGTCTATCGCCTTAAAGATGGCCTTCTTGGAGCTTTCATCTTCTGCGCCCCCCCACATCCAGCCGCCCATAACCCAGGTTCCGAGCCCGACCACGCTGACCGAAATATCGCTCTTGCCCAGATGCCTTTGCTCCATAGTCTCCAACCTTTTCCGGCGTGCTTCGTCGTTTAAGAACAAACTGTTTCTATGGTATTTTAGCGTATATCCAAAAACGCCCCAACCCTTATCCCGCTTGACCGTGCCCTCTCCATCTGGCAGCTCGACGACAAGCGATCCCCCAAGCTCCAGCTCGAGCCATACACAGCGCCCCCGCCACGACCGATGAAGAAACACCAGCCTGACATACGCTTTCTTTAACGGTCAGCCTTGACAAGGCGGATTGATTCGCCCATTATTATAGCTCAAACTTCTACGTGTTTGAGCGGGTCCCATCGTCTAGCGGCCTAGGACACTGGCCTCTCAAGCCAGAAACACGGGTTCGAAGCCCGTTGGGACCACCATTATTTTCGGGAAGCCTGCGGATGCTGCGCGACGACGGCGATGTCCGAAAACCCCGAAAGCCTCAAGGCGTCCATCACCTTGATGGCAAGCCCAAAATAGACCCCTTGATCCACAAACAGCGCGGCCTGCCCCTTCTCGACCTTTGGGGCCTCGTCAGCCAAGGCTTTTTGAAGCGTGCTAAGGGTGTGCTCCTTTCCGTTGACAAGAATACGCCCGTCCTTGGGAAGCTCGACCCTTAAAACGTTCTTAACTCCCGCTTCCTTTGCCGAGGTCGCCTCTGGCAGGTCTAGCTTAAGGGTCGGTGCCGTAGAGAAGTTCATGGTGAGCAAGAAATAAATCATAAGGTTAAACACGACATCGATCAGCGGTGTCATCAGCATTCCTTGGAAACCCCGCCGTCTTCGGCTGGTCCTAAGGTACATAGGCTTAGCGGCTGGCCCGAATAAAGGCCTCGATACGGGCCTTTAGCTTGTCTGGCTCGATTACCCCTTCGATGAAGTCGGCCTTTTTTTGGTCGTGGTCTTTCAAGACAATCGTCGGATACGCGAGGACGAAAAGCGCGTCTTCCCTAGGGATAGGCCTTACGGGAAACTTCAGGCCGGCTTCTTTAGCGTAGGCTTTGGCGGCGTCCTCCGAAGCACCCACGGCGTAACCCGCAATTTCCACGCCCTCCATCTTGAAATCCTTGAGATAATCGGCCATCTTTGCGCATGCAGGGCAACCCACCGAGAAGTAGTACTCTACGACGGCAACCCTGGTGCCGGATACCCCCGATTTCGGAAAGAAACAAAAAAAACATGCCAACGTGAGAATGGCAAACAATTGCACGTGTGCCGTTCGAAGCACCGATTACCCCCCTATGAATTGGTTATGCTTTGGTTTGCACCTTTTTACGTTGCACAAAGAAATTCAAGAAACGCGCGCAACCTTTGGAATCACGCGTACCCTGATGATTCTCTGCAATCCTACCTGCTCCACTACAAACACGGCGCTGTCCGTATCCAGACGTTGTTTTTCTTGGGGCATATCCTGGAACGCCTCGAGCAAGTAGCCGGCGAGCGTGCTGGCGCGCTCCTCTGGCAACCCTAGCTCAAGCATGCGGTTTAAATCTTTGATCGACAAATCGGCGTCTACCAGGAAAGAGCCATCTGGCAAGCGCCTGACCCTCTCTAAATCTCTGTCGAACTCGTCGAAAATCTCCCCCACGATCTCTTCCAGTAGGTCTTCTAACGTGACCAGCCCGACGACCGTCCCGTACTCGTCCACAACGATCGCCATCTGGAGCTTCTTTACCCGCATCTCGCGCAAGAGCTCGTCGGTGCGCTTGACCTCGGGAACAAAGAACGCCTCTTTCAGAAGCGGAGCAATGCTGGGGTGCTGCCCTAGGGCCATGGCAAGCATTAGGTCCTTAATGTGCAGGATCCCGACGACGTTGCTGATGTCCTCTTGATAAACGGGAAACCTCGAAAAGCCTGTCTCCTTCGTCCTGCTAAGGGCATTCTCGACCGGAGCGTCCAGCTCTACGCCCACCATTTTAGCCCTTGGAACCATGACATCCACAACCCGCGTTTCCGAGAGCTCGAGAACGTTCAAGAGCATCAAGCGCCTTTCCTTTGCAAACGCGCCTACCTTGCCGCCGTAGAGCAGCAAATAACGGATTTCGTCCTCGGAGATCGTCGGCCTAAGCTCCAACGATACCCCGCCAATCGTCGTGAGCAACATCCTTGAGATTGCCGTGGTACACCAGGCAGCGGGCATAAGAAGCAGGCGGGCAACCTTAAGGAATGGGACTAGGGCAAGGCCAATGCGTTCGGCATGGAACAACGCGTAGCTTTTGGGGGTCACCTCGGAAAAAACAAGGATTAGGAAGGTCATCAACACTGTCGCGTAAACCACGCCTCGCTCCCCGAACGTCTTGATCAACAACGAGGCGGTGAGCGAGGAAGCGAGGATGTTGACGATATTGTTGCCTACCAGAATGAGACCGATGACTTCGTCCGGGTGCTTTAGCATGCCAAGAAGCGCTTTAGCGCGAAGGTTGCCGTCTTTGGCGAGCTTATTCAACCGGACACGGTTCATACCCACGAGCGCCGTCTCGAGGGCGCTGAAAAGCCCCGAAAAAACAAGGCAAGCCAAGATAGCGATTCCATAAAAGGCCTCATGGGACAAGGCTCAACCTCCTTCTTTCGACCGGCCCGTGCGAAACCTTGACAATAAAGCTTGCATTTTCCAGCCCGCTTAAGCCATCCCGGCGGAACGAGGCGAAGGGAACGTGAAGGCGCCCTGTACAAAGCCTTAGGGTATCTATCTGAACGCTCGGAACACCCGCGCGCTCGAGCAGCAGGCGGCTTGCCATGCCAAGGTCTAGGTATATTTTGGCGTTTCGTTTTTCAAGGCAGCCAGAAAGCCCCTTTTCGTGGAATACCGAGGCCACGTCTTGTTTGATTTCATAACAACATGGCCCGATGTGCGGACCAATCGCAACAACGAGCCGCCTCGGCGGAATCCCTAGGTCTCTTTCGAAACGCTCTACGAGCCGGCCTTGAATATCGAGGGCCGTTCCTTTCCATCCGGCATGAACGCAAGCTACCGCGTGCGAGACCGGGTCAAAGGCAAGCAGCGGGACACAATCCGCGGTACGGACAACAAGCACTACTCCTGGAAGGTTCGTAATCAGCCCATCCGTCCGGGGAACCCGAACTTGACTCTCTTTGCCCGCCAGCATCGCTCGCGTCACAACCTGGATGGTATCGCCGTGGACCTGCTCCATCCATACAAGCTTTCTGGCCCTATGCCATAAAACGCCTGGGTTTGGCAAAAAGGCTTGCTTACCGAGAAACCCGTGGATATTACCCCTGAATGCCGCCAAACGCCCGGAGAGATACCAAAGGGGGGGTCGGTTCACCTTACCCCTCCTCGATCCTCCGCAAGAAGCCCTAAAAGCAAAGAAAACCCGAACGGTAACGGGGCTTCCACCTCAATCTCGGCCTCCGTGACCGGATGCCGAAAGGCAAGCTGCCGAGCATGGAGAAGCTGCCCCTCAATCGCCTGGAAGGCCTCCTTGAGGGCGTTTGGCAACCTCTTCGGCAAAGCGGCCGTCTTTGGACCGTAGAGCCTGTCGCCCACAATCGGATGGCCGATTGCGGCCGTTTGCACCCTAAGCTGATGGGTACGCCCTGTACGAGGCCGTAGCAAAACGAGGCTCACGAAATCAAAGCTTTCAATCAGGCTGTAGGCAGTGAAGGCCAGCCGGCCCTTCCCCCTCCCAGGCCTAGTCGTGAAACGCGTGCCCACTTTTTGCGACCTTGAAAGCATGTTGGCCATCTCGCCCGTCTGGCTGCTCGGCTCTCCCCAGATGAGCGCAACATACTCCTTTTTCACGGTTCGTGACGCAAACTGCCTCGATAGGCAAACATGTGCTTCAAGCGTCTTGGCGACCACGAGCGCCCCGGAGGTATCCTTGTCTAAGCGGTGGACAATGCCAGGCCTCGTAGGTTCGCCCACGCGAGCGAGAGAGGGGTACATGTCGCTTAAAAAATCCACAAGAGTGCGTACGGGTCTTCCGGCTCCAGGGTGGACGACGAGCCCCTTAGGCTTGTTGAGGACAAGCACGTGCTCATCCTCGTACAGGACGGCAAAATGGGGCACCATAGGGGCGGCCGAAGGCTTGGGCTCTTCCGGCCAAGGAAGGATATGGAGCTGCTGCCCGGGCTCCACCCTTTGCGCGGGTTTGGACGCAAGCTTCCCCGCCACCTTCACCAGCCCCTTGGCGATGGCGCGCTGAACACTCGCCCTGGAAACAAAAGCCCCTGTTTCGGCGAGCACGGCATCTAGCCGACCTGGCCTGGCGGCCACGAGAACAACCCCAAGCACCGTCGGGTTCGTATCGGGGATTGCTCCCATCGGCCCATCCTTACGAAGAAACTCCGAAATCCGCCCCTAGGACGGCCGAAGCCTCTTTGATGTCTCGCTGAATCTGCTCGGCAAGAGCCGTGGGGGAATGAAACAGCTTTTGACCCCTTAAGAATTTAAGGAACTCGAAAGGCATCTGCCGCCCGTATAAATCGCCTTCGAACCCGATAAGGTGGACTTCCAAGCTCAGACGCTCGTCGCCAAAGGTAGGTTTTTGCCCAATGTTCGCCACAGCCCTGTATACCTTGCCTTCCACGCGGGCAAACCCAGCATAAACCCCAAGCATAGGGGTATATTTCTTTGGGTCGAGGACAAGGTTTGCCGTAGGACATCCAAGGAGCCTCCCCCTGCCCTCCCCACGCTCGACGACTCCATGTATACCGTAAGGCCTGCCCAAAATCTTCGCCGCCTTCTCGGCTTCACCCTTCGATAAGAGCTCCTTGACCCAAGAAGAGCTGATCGGCCGCCCAAAATTACAGACCATTTCCGGGGTATACACGCGAAACCCATGCAAAGCGCCCATTCTCTCGAGCATGTGGATGTTTCCGCGCCGCCCACGGCCAAAGCAGAAGTCTTTCCCGACAACAAGCCACTTGGTCTTGAGGGCACCGACGAGGACACGCTCGACGAACGCCTCGGCTGAGACTTGGGCAAATTCCATTCCAAATGTCTGGAGCCAAACCTTTGGAATGCCGAGAGAGGCCAACAGCTCTAGCTTTTCAGGAAGGGGCGTAAGATAACGGTGGCCTGCTTTTGGGTTGAACACCTCCCTTGGGTGAGGATAAAGCGTATAGACTCCAAACGGGCACGAGGCGGCCAATTCTTTGACCTTCGCGATCACCGCGAGGTGGCCGAGATGGACGCCGTCAAAGTTTCCGATGGCCACCACGTGCCCGTCTGATTCGGGAGAAAGCCCTTCAATGTCGGCAGGAAGGGTAAGCACCTCCATTCCTTCAGGCGCCCTTAACCCGCCTGGTATCCTCGTCCCTCCCCACGACAAAAATGTAGGCCAAACCCTTGATCGCGAACGAACCGTCGGGGGCGGGATGGACGTGTTGTTCGGGTGCTGCCTCCCGGACCATCATACCCTGAACGTCGGTTTGGTTGCCAAAAAACAGCCAAAGCTGCCGAGCCCGATCGCGCAATGCCGCCCCATTACTCCACCGTTACATCTTCTTCGAGCAAAGCGTATATCGTGGCCTTTCCTTCTCTACCTACAGGCATGACAGGCGTTAGCAGCCCCACCCTTCCTACGAACACGGATACGATTATTATACCCCTTGCTGAAGGATGGAGCCACCGCGAGATCCAGAGCGAAAACCGGGCACTACCAAACGCCGAACCCTTCCGGAAGGAGGCCAGGTTATCGGAAAACATGCTCAACCCAAACGAAAAAACAACGAGCCTTGATGGGTGGGACGGAAAATGGGTAAGCTTGAAGTAAGCAGAAATACCTGCATTCCTTATCCAGACGAGCGTTCAAGGAGGTCCAAGGTTTAACGCGGAAATATGTTTCTCGTTTCTTAGAAACTCTGTTTCTGTACGAGAATCCGCATGCTTTCCTCATGTTTAAACGTTAGGATGTCAACATTGAAGACGCTCTACGGCTACATAGCACGAAAAATTGTCCTTACGTTCATCGTTTTTTTCGCTATACTGACGCTGTGTATCCTGTCGGGTTACGCCATCCGCATTACCGAGCTCGTCGTCGAAAACGGGTTTTCTCTCGCTTCCGTGCTGAAGATGCTCGCCTTTCTTGTCCCTACATTCCTTGCCCTAAGCATGCCAATCGCGCTTTTGATGAGCACGGCCTACGCGTTCATGGATTTCAAGATGACCAAAGAAGCCTACGCCATGGCATCGCACGGCGTTTCACCAAAAAGGCTCTACATCCCGGTCGGCATCCTCGGAATTCTCGGAATTCTCGCATGCACGTGGACCAACGGCTGGCTGATGCCCTTAAGCCAGCTTCGCATGGAGCATTATGCGTTTTCGTTGGCGTCTCAAAAGGTTACGGTCGGCATCAAAGAGGCGACTTTCATTAAACTCTTCCCCAATTTTACCGCCTACATCACTCGGCTCTCCCCCGCAAGGGAGCGCTTTGAGGGCGTGTACATTCATTCTGTCCAGCAGGGCAAGCCCTTCCACATTTTCGCCAAACAAGGGGTCATTCTTTCTAACCCCAGAAAGGCAACGCTTACGCTTAGGCTGCTCGATGGAACAATCCAGTACGCCTACGGGGGAAGCATCAGGCAGGAAGGGTCGCGCTTCGGCATACAAGACATCGACCTCAAGGCACTCGCCTCGCTCAAGTCGCCTTTGGCCAGCAAGACCGACAAGCGTACGGCTACGATAACCGAGCTCCTTTGGCCGGCATCTATGGATTCCAAGGACGGGGAGCTGGCTGTTAGGGTCGAGCTGAACAAACGCTTGGCTATGTCGCTTTCTCCTTTACTCGTAGCACTGTTTGGGGCCTATTTGGGGCTCCTCCAACCCCCTAGGCCGAGATGGGTTAGCCTGATTTTCGCAAGCCTCGTTGTCTTGTTCAACTATATGGGGCTTATGCTCGGAGAGTCCCTAGCCTTGCGACAGGTTTTGCCCGCATGGGTAGCGCTCGAAATGGTAAATGGTCTTTTGTTTTTAGGATGGCTCACGGGCCTTCTTCGTAATGAAGGCCATTTTCTTCGAATCGAACCCTTCTGGAACGAGCCGGGCTCTAGGTTTCGCAGGCCATCGTTGAAAGCTCGGGAGAACAGCGCATGAGGGTCGTTGATCGCTACTTCTTCAAGGAGTACCTGAAGCTTCTTGTCGTCACCGAGCTCGCAAGCATAAGCATCTACCTGCTTGTCGATGCGCTCTCCAGGGTCGGGAATTTCCAGGGCATTCAGGGTGGGGGCATGCTGGCGTTGGAGTACTTTCTGTACAAACTTCCTCTAATGGCCTCGCAAACCCTCCCCTTGAGCTCTCTTTTGGCCGCCCTTGGCGTTTCAGGCCAGTTGGTTCGTCATAATGAGATTCTGGCCCTCGAGACGGCTGGCGTATCCCCGAGGCGGCTCCTGATTCCTTTCTTAATGGGAGGCCTGCTTATGACGCTCGCGTTGTTTGTCCTCTCGGAAGCGTTCATCCCCATTAGCTACGGCAAAGCAGGCCTCCTAAAGCAAGAGCTCAAGGTCAAGAAAGGAAAGACCATGCTGAAGGAAGGTTTTGTGTTCAAGCCCTCCAAGGACTCCTTCTGCTTTGCCAACTTGTTTGACGTAAGGCAGGCAATTCTTTATGGTGTTACACTGGTTAAGCTCGATAAAGACTTTAACCTAAAACAACGCATCGACGTCGAACGCGTACTGTACACTAAACAAGGCTGGATTGCCAAGAATGCCGTGCGGACTGCTTTCGAGGCTGCAGCGCTCTTCGGCAAAAAAGAAATATTGCCAAAGATGGCGCTTCCGATCCCTTTCGAGCCTAGAGAGCTAACCGACCAAAGCTTAGAACCCGAAGAGATGAACGTGCTTCGGTTAAAACGGTACATTCAAGACCAGCGGCAGCTTGGGAGAGACCCTACAAGCTTGGAGATGGATTTTCATCTAAGGTTGGCATTGCCCCTGGCCTGCCCTATCCTCATCCTTGTCGCCTTTCCAGTAGCGACGCGGTCCGCTAGGCCCTCCTTTGCGGGAACGCTCGCCTTTAGCCTTCCTTTGGGGTTCGGGTACTGGTTGCTAACATCGTTCGCCAGCTCTATGGGCCAAGCACGCCTCCTACCCATGGGCCTTGCTGCTTGGATTAGCAACCTCTTGTTCTTGGGGGCCGGGCTGGCGCTGCTCTTAAGGCGCACATAGTCGCCCCAAAACACTGTAGGAGGGAAGAGATGAATTTTCGTGTGTTCGTTTCCAGACCAATCCCAAAGGCATGGCTCGAGCCGCTTGTTACATCGCCAAAAATCGACTTAAGTATCCATGAAAGCACCGAAGTCCTTTCTCAAGAGGCGTGGGGGCTGGCTCTCGAGGAAGTAGACGGGGTGCTCTGCTTCGTGAACGATCGTTTGAGCCGTGCGCTACTTCAGAAAGCAGCAAAGCGCCTTAGAGTGGTTTCAAACTTTGGCGTAGGGTTTGACAACATTGACCTCGAAGCGGCAAACGAGCTTGGAATCGCCGTTACCACAACACCCAATGTACTTTCGGAGGCCACGGCGGAAATGGCCTGGGCGCTGTTGTTTGCCGTCGCCAGGCGTACCCTGGAAGGGGACAGCCTCGTTCGTTCGGGAAAGTTCCAGGGGTTCGACCCTACGCTTCTTTTAGGAATGGAAATTGCCCACAAAACCCTTGGGCTTGTCGGGGCAGGAAAAATCGCAACCCGAATGGCTACGATCGCAAATGGGTTTTCGCTGAAGCTCTTATACTGCGCAACCAGACGTAGCGCCGTCTTAGAAGAAGGACTCGATGCAACGCGCCTAAGCCTAGAAGAGACGCTTAAAAGCGCAGACTTTCTTTCTTTGCACGTTCCGCTCACGGGTGCAACCCGGCATCTGATCGATGCCAAGGCACTGGCCCTGATGCAGCCGCACGCCATCCTCATCAACACCTCCAGGGGCGAGGTAGTCGACGAACAGGCCCTAATCGAGGCGCTCAAAGCAAAAAAAATCGCCGGGGCAGGCCTAGACGTCTACGAGCACGAGCCTTTCGTCCCCGAGGCGCTAAAAAACCTAAAAAACGTCGTCCTTACGCCCCACATAGGCTCCGCCACTTTCGAGGCGCGCAGGCGTATGGGACTTCTGGCAAGCCAAAACATTCTAGACGTCCTTCACGGAGAGATTCCGGCATCCTGCGTGAACCATGCCGCGCTCTCGCTTAGGCTTACGTCCCTTGCTGCCAGTCGGCCAAGTAGCGCTGCTGGGCCTGGGTAAGGGAATCAATCCGAACGCCCATCGAACCAAGCTTTAACGTCGCGATGGCCGCGTCTAACGCCTCCGGTAAGGAATGCACTTCTTGGCTAAGGCGGCCTCTGTCTTTTTTGAGCGTTTCCACGGCCAGGGCCTGGCCTGCAAAGCTCATGTCCATTACTTCCGCAGGATGGCCCTCGGCGCATGCAAGGTTAGCCAGCCTTCCGTCTGCAAGCACGAAGACAGTCCTTGCGTTTTCAAGCGTGTAGCTCTTGATGAGCGGTTTGACTTGCTTGACTTCTTTTGCTAGTTCCTCGAGGGCCTTTATGTCGATCTCGACGTCAAAATGTCCGGCGTTGGCAAGCATGGCCCCTTCCTTCATCCTAAGGAAGTGCTCCTCGCGGATTACGTCGCGATCGCCCGTAACTGTCACGAAAATATCGCCGATGCTTGCTGCCTCTTCCATGGGACATACGACAAACCCGTCCATTGCGGCCTCAATCGCACGGACAGGGTCAACCTCCGTGACGACTACCTGGGAGCCCATGCCTTTGGCCCGCATCGCCACGCCTTTTCCGCAATACCCGTACCCGCATACAACGAAGCATTTTCCGGCAAGCAACTCGTTCGACGCCCGCATAATTCCGTCGATCGTACTTTGGCCCGTTCCGTAGCGGTTGTCGAACAAATGCTTCGTTTTGGCCTCGTTCACGGCGATTACCGGAAACGGGAGCACCTTAGCGGCAGCCATCGCCTTTAACCGGACAACGCCCGTCGTCGTCTCCTCCGTTCCGCCCAAAAACCCCGCCTTCAGCCTAGCTATCCCATCTTTGCCAAAGTGCCCCTTCAAGGACTGCAACGCGGGGGGCAAGCGATCCCAAAGGCCTTGGAACAGCATCACGAGCGCGCTCGTCAAGTCCGCTCCGTCGTCCACAGTAACGTGCGGCTCAAAGGCGATGGCCCTTCGAATGTGCTCGTAATACAGGTCAGAACTCTCTCCTTTGACGGCGAACACGCCAATGCCGGAATCGGCCACGAGGCTTGCCGCCACGTCGTCTTGCGTGCTCAAGGGGTTCGACGCGCAAGCGATAACTTCGGCCCCCCCCGCCTTCAACGCCTTAAGCAGGTTTGCCGTCTCGCTCGTAATATGCAAGCAACAAGCTACCCTTAACCCATCGAGCGTCCTTTCTTTGGCGTAGCGCTCGGCAATCGTCCGAACGACTGGCATCTTGCGGCCAGCCCACGAAATCCGCTCGCCTCCCCTAGTATTAAGCGACAGGTCTGCCACGTCATGGGCAACGCCCATAAAGACTCCTTTCGGTGTATGAATGATCTCTGGGTTTACGGTTTATTGCCTACTTATCAGAAGGAATTTGGATCATTGGGACCAGGTCCTTACTGAAAGGCATGATGAGCACGGTGTTGTTCGGCGAGTCGATCAGCGCATGGAGCGCGTCTATATACTTCCACTGTAGGTAGCGGGGGTTGAGGGATCCTCCGATAATTTCCTGTGCAGAAGCAATTCCTTTGGCTTCGAGCTGTTTTCTTTCGGCCTCCTGGGATTCTTTTTGGATAACGTAGCGCATTCGCTCGGCTTCCTGCATTGACTGGATTTTGGCCTCGATCGACTTGACTACGTTCTCAGGAAGCGCGATGTCCCGAATCAGAATCTCTCTGACCTCCACGCCCTCCTGGGCAACCTTGTCGCGCACTCGCTCGTCCAAGGCCCGCTGAAACTCGCCACGCTTTTGGTAGATGGCCGAGGCATCGAAGAGCGTGCCCACGTCCCTCGCGATCGAACGAACCAACGGGACCACGAGCCTCTCGTCCCACACCTTCCCGTATTTAACGTACACTTCCGCCGCCTGGGTATCCTTGAGCTGATACAGGACGGTTAGCTCCATCGTGACTTTCAGCCCGTCGTTGGTCAGCGCAGATATGATGTTCGCGCCGGTAAAGTCGGCACGCCTCACGCGGACCTCTAGCCTGTCAATACTCGTCACGCCAGGAAGGAAGAAGTGCAACCCGGGATTGAGCTCTTTCGTGTCCACCTTGCCGAGCGTTTTTTTGATTCCGACCTCCCCGCTCGGAACAGTCGTGCAGCCAAAGGACGCAAGCATACCGAAAGCAATGGCTCCGGCCGCAAGCTTACCAAGCCCGCTACCAACGAATCTCACAGGCAAATCCATTACTTCGCCCCTTCTTTCGGGACGATCACGATCTCGACCCGTCGGTTCATCGCACGACCCTCCGGCGTGGCGTTGCTCGCAATCGGCTGGCTTGAACCAAACCCCTGGATCACCATCCTGGAGCGGCCCACGCCGTTTGTCGCGAGCATGCTCGCGACAGACTCGGCCCGACTTTCGGAAAGCGTTTGGTTGAAGGCCTCGGAGCCCGTCGAATCGGTATGTCCATGGATTCTTACGACCGTCTCAGGATACTTGTTCAGGATTTGCGCGATGTCGGCAATCGTGGTGTAGGCCCCAGGTTTTAACTCGGCCGAGCCTGTATCGAACATAAGCTGGTCTTTGACGCGCACCACGAGGTTCTGGCCCTGCTCTTCGACCTTGATCTGGTCGGTCTTTGCCTCTATACGCTTCAGTTCTTCTTTTTGCTTGCCCATGTAATGGCCGAGCACCCCCCCGATTACGGCACCCGTACCGGCTCCAACGGCCGCACCCGTACCGGCATGCCCCCCTAAGCTGCCGAGCGCCGCACCAGTACCGGCACCTAGGAGTCCCCCAAGGCCTGCACCCTTGCCCTCCGAAGAAGTCGCGGTTTTCTTGATCGTTTCGCACCCTGAAAGCGCAACGCACAGGCAGAATACGCACGCCACCGCCCGCTTACCCTGAAAAGCGCGTCCAATCATTTTGTTACCCCCCTTCTATCCCATCCAACATCCGCTGTCCGACAAAATGTATACCTTAACATCTAGCCGTGGTATGCTAGCATTCTTAGATCCATGCTAGCACGAGCCAAGGTTGGGGTCAACGAAAGGAGGAGAAAGCCTGTGCTGATCGAGAAAGGGGCGGACAAAATCATCAAGGTGTTGCGCGTACTCATACCCGATAGGCCCGGCTCACTCGGGCGCATTTTGTACGCGATCGGCGAGCAGGGCGCCCATATTGGGGACATCTTACGGGTGCGTTTCGGAATCACGCACAACGTCAGAGACATAGAGGTATACCTAGAGTCTGAAGATCACCTCGAACGAGTACTCGCCGGAATCGGCACGCTAGAGGGCGTGATCATAGAGGAGGTGTACGACCCCGTGCTTTCCATGCATAAGGGCGGCAAGATCAAGACGATGAGCAAGATCGTCGTGGACGGCATCGCCAACCTGCGCAAGGTGTATACCCCTGGCGTGGCCAAGGTATGCAGAGAAATTGTCAGGGAACCGGACAATTTCGAGATCTACACGTGGACTCAGAACACCGTCGCAATCGTAACGAATGGTACGGCCGTCCTTGGGCTTGGCGACATCGGAGTTCGGGCCTCGTTGCCGGTAATGGAGGGAAAAGCCGTCCTCTTGGATCAGCTAGTGGGATTAAGCGGTATCCCCATCCTTATTCCTCACAAGGATCCGGATACGTTCGTAAACGCCGTCCTTGCCATCCACGAAAGCTTCGGGGCCATCAACCTTGAAGACATCGCGGCCCCTGCTTGTTTCGAGATCGAGGACAGGCTGATCGCTTCCGGCATCGAAAAGCCCGTAATGCACGACGACCAGCACGGGACGGGGGTCGTCGTTTTGGCGAGCCTTTTGAACGCGAGCAAGTACGCGGGCGTCTCGCTAAAGAACGAAACGATCGGGCTGATCGGGCTCGGTGCGGCCGGGATGGGTATCGCCAAGCTCTTGCATGCCTACGGCGTCAAGCGGATCATCGGATGCGACCTCTCTTCGCAGGCAATGGAGCTGTTCGAAAGGACCATTCAAGGTTCGACGGCCAACCTCGAGGAGCTCATGCGCTCGGCCAAGATTATTATCTCAACGACAGGACAAAAGGGGTTGATCAAGCCGGAAATGGTCCAGCCCGGTCAGGTCATCCTGGCGCTGTCGAACCCCGACCCTGAAATCCGCCCTGAAGATGCGACGTCTGCTGGCGCGAGGTTTGCCGCAGACGGCAGGAGCGTAAACAACGCGGTAGCCTATCCGGCAATCTACAAAGGGGCGCTCGCCGCGAGGGCCAGACGAATCGGAAACAGGATGAAGATCGAGGCCGCCAAGACGATCGCGTCGTTCGCCGAGGAGGGCGAAATCCTCCCATCCGTCCTCAACAAGGCCATGCACGAGGCGACCGCCAGAACGATCGAGCGAACGGCCTACGAATCCGGGCTTGCGAGGGTCATAAAAGAAGAGAGCTAGAGGTTCTTTAGCCGTTCCCTCAAGAACTCAATCAAGGGTTCGCCGACATCGGGCCGTTTGATCGCGTAGGCAAAAACAGCCTTCACGAACTCAAGCCTGTTGCCCGCGTCAAACCGCTCGCCCTCGATCAGACAGCCTACTAGCCCGTTGGTGCGCGCTTCGATCTCAAGGGCGTCGGTAAGCTGAATTTCGCCGGTTGAACCGTGGGGCTCGAGATCTTTCAGGGCATGCATGACGCTTTGGTTTAGGACATACCGGCCGACGATGG
This sequence comes from Nitrospirae bacterium UBA2233, assembly GCA_002347965.1. Taxonomy (GTDB): domain Bacteria; phylum UBA2233; class UBA2233; order UBA2233; family UBA2233; genus UBA2233. The sequence goes on from DDYN01000013.1 coordinate 53,536, forward strand.
CCAGGTTCGAGGGTGCCTTCTCTGCAGACGGCTTTTCGACTACGCCTTCGATCTCTACGGTCGTTCCTTCATGGCTCCCTACGGAAACAATGCCAAATTTGTGAATATCCTCTCTAGGAACTTCCTTGAGCGCGACCACGCTCTTACCGGTACGATTGTGAACCTCGATCAACTGCCCGATGGCGGACTTTTTTGCATCGACAAGGTCGTCTCCGAGGATCACGGCAAACGGCCCTTCTCCGACGACATGCCGGGCGCAGTACACGGCATGGCCGAGCCCTAGGGGCTTTTTCTGCCGGACAGCGATCGTCTCAACAAGGCCCGCGATGCGTTGCACTTGCTCCAAGAGGTCTTTTTTGCCCTTGGATCCTAGCTCGAACTCGAGCTCCGGGGCGTAGTCGAAGTAGTCCTCAAGAGCGCTTTTGCCCCTGGCCGTGATGAACACAACCGACTGAATCCCGGCCTGGAGAGCCTCTTCGACAATCAAATGAATAACCGGCGTATCCACGACCGGCAAGAGTTCTTTTGGAACGGCCTTGGTAAACGGTAAGAAGCGTGTTCCCAACCCTGCGCACGGGATGATGGCCTTCATGGTTCCCCTCGCCATAACTCAGTATGTTGCGTAGTACCTCTCCATAAAGTACGCGTTCTTCATGGCGTAGCGCAACCCTTGCCCTTTTCAAGCCTGCAAGGATTGCGTATCGTAAGATGAAGAAAGAATCGAAACGGACTTGAAAAGAACCATGAAACCTCTTTCGACATGGCTCGCCAAAAAGCTAGTCAGCAACAAACGGGGCGACCCAGAGGCGCTGAGCCGTATCGCTGCCATCATGACCATTGTCGTAAATCTCGCTTTGTTCATGGCAAAGCTCTTTACGGGAATCACCATCGCCAGCATGGCGCTCGTTGCGGACAGCCTGGATTCGCTGTTCGACGTGCTTATCGCGGGTGTTATGTGGTTCGGCTTCCGGGTTGCCTTCAAGCCTGCGGATTCAGAACACCCTTTCGGCCATGGCCGGTTCGAGCACGTGGCCACGCTTATCCTGGCAATGCTCCTGACCTTGACTGGCATCTCGATCGCTTATGCGAGCATTCAAAGGTTGAGCGGGGAACCAAAAATTCAGCTTACAGACTGGGCCTTGTTCGTTATCGTCATAAACGTTCTGCTAAAGCTCTTTCTCGTTCGGTTCTCCATGAGGCTTAACCTTGAGATCGAAAGTGGCACCATCGAGGCAAACGTGTGGAACCTGTTCGGAGACGTACTGTCCTCTTTGGTCGTGCTTGTTTCCCTCCTGGTTTACCGCTTTACTGGTTTTCCTCACTTGGACGCCTGCGCAAGCCTCCTTATCTCCGCCATGATCTTGAGCGTTGCCGTGAAGTTCTTCAAAGAAGCCTCTTCTACCCTCATGGGAAAGGCTGTCCACACAGAAGACGTCGAACGTATCCGAAGAATCGCGGAAGGTACCAAAGGGGTGAAGGGCGTACATGAGATTGTATGGCACAGCTACGGCAGGAAGCACGTCGTGTCGATGCACTTGGAGATCGATAAGAACCTTACAGTTGGGAAGGCTCACCGGATCACCCAGGAGGTTGAACGCAGCATCCTGGGCACGCAACGGCACATTCAAAGCCTCGTTATCCACGTAGACCCTGCCACGGAAGGAGGTTGCTCCAAGGGTACCGCCTCTTCCTGAGGAAAAGGAGAAAGGCCGAGCGCTTCGAGCGCCAAGAAGGCCGCACCCATCTCGGGCGGGAACAGCGGTTGCACCGGTTTTGCGTCCGGAAACCTGCTCTTTACGGTTCTCAGGAACATCTCAAGAAACGCCTCGTTCCTAAAGAGGCCGCCTGCCGTCGCGAAAGAAAACGCCTCTTGCAGTTGTAGCTTTCGAACGAGCGCTTCGAGCGCTCGCAAAAGATCTTGAGCCCCTTCCAGCACAATCCTTTCTGCGACCATATCGCCCTCGAACCCTAACGAAAGGACCTCCGGGGCAAACCGCGCAATCACGTCAACCCTCGAACGGCTCCGGTATACCAAGGGAAGAACGCCCGAGGGGTCCTCGATGCAGTAGAACGTCATGAGGGCTTGGGGCAGACGCGTTTCAGGCCCTGTCCCGTCTACACTTCGCAGCGCCGCCCGTATTCCCTTCCTGCCCAAGTCAAACCCGCTGCCTTCGTCGCCAAGAAGAAACCCGAAACCTCCCGTCCGCCCGGCCTGCCCCTTGGCATTCCTCCCTAACACCACCGAACCAGTACCTGCTATGACGAGCACGCCAGGGTTTCCGGCGAACGCCCCCAGAAGGGCAACGCTCGCATCCGTGTGGGTGAGTACGACAGGGGATCCCTCAAGGCCCCTACGGACGAGCGCCTCAAGCCTATGCTTCCTTCGGTTCGCCTCTAGGCCTGCTATCCCAAGACAGACAGCGCGGATTACGGGACTAAAAGACGCCAGAGGAGTAAGGGCTTCCGAGAGTGCCCGGTTGAATGCCAAAAAAAACCCCCCCAAGCCCACGATGTTCGGGTTGGCAGGGCCCGCCAACGACACGCTCAAGGGCCTTGCGTACAGGTCGGCGACAACGCAGGCGGTTTTCGAGGCCCCCATATCCAGCCCGACTACGACGTCCATCGCCCGCTCAAACCCGGACGGAGCGCACCATCCCGAGCGCGCTACGGATCTCGAAGGCAAGCTCCTCGATGGATTTATGGGTTACATCGAGCATCCGCCATCTTCGATGGCGTCGGCAGATTTCTTCAAACTCGTGGACCTCCGACGTCACGCGCTCTGGGTCTACGTACTCGCGCGGCAACGTGTAGGCCCTGGCCATCACCCTGGCCTTCCTGCGCTCGATCAAGATTTCGACGGCTATCGTTAAGGCAAAAACTTTCTTTGGGTCTAGCGTAAGAAGCTTTTCAGAAAGCGGCACCTCCGGCACGTACGGAACGTTCGCCGTCTTCATTCCCAGGCATGCGAGGTACATCGAAAGCGGGGTTTTCGAGGTTCGTGAAGGGCCCACGAGTACCGCATCTGTTTCGTCGAGCGATTCAACGCCGGCTCCGTCATCATGCGCGATGGTAAACTCGATCGCGTTGATCCTGTCGAAGTAGTGGTTGTCCATACGGTACAAAAGCCCTGCCTTCTGCTCTGGCTCTTCATGGAGGTAGTCCCGAAGCGTAGACAGCATAGAGCCCATCAAGTCGGCATAAAGAATAGGCTTTCCCTTGGCCAACGTAACAAACGCCTCGCGAAGGTTCTTTTGTACGAACGTAAACACCACGAGTCCCCGGACTTTGCTGGCCTCCTCAATAAGTCGCTGAACCTGCTCGAGCGTCCGCGTCCTTGGGACTCGTATCATATCGACCGCATGATCACCCAAATCAAACTGGACCAAGCAAGCCCTTAGGACTTTCTCGGCCGTGTCTCCGGTGGCATCGGACACGAGGAACACGGGCTTTTTCATGCCTTCTCCCTCGCTAACGCGTCCAAAATTCGTTCTTTGAACGCTTGGGTATCCGCATTCGACAAAAGGACGAGAACAAATGGGCTTCCTAAAGAAGGCGTAAGCGTTTTTTCAACAAGCCGGCCTGTATCCGGTTCGATGCAAGCCTTGACCCCGCGGGTTTGGAGCGTTTGGACAACTCCTTGTGGGTCTATTCGCTCGTCTTCCGGAACAGCGTCCAGACGGTCTGGAGGACGAAGAAAGACCGCGTCGGCCAAGCATAAGGCATCTATCAGCGCTCCTTGAAGAATGCGCCTTCGCATCGTGTTGGACCTCGGCTCGAAAATAACCCGAACCTCCCTGTTAGGGTAAGAATCCCTGATTGCCGTCAATACGGCCCGAACTGCCGTAGGATGGTGGGCGAAATCCTCGATCACGGTCGCATGGCCTGTTTCCGCCAAAATTTCAACCCTTCGCCGAACGCCATGAAAAGCCTGAAGGCTCTGGGCTGCGGACCGAACCTCAGCACCGAGGAGCAAGGAGACCCCAAAGGCGGCCGTCAAGTTGCGGGCGTTGAACATCCCCCTAAGCGGCGTCTCGATGGACACCTCTTGGCCGAGGGTCCCGCCAACAACGCGAAAGCATGCACCGTCGCCGGTATGGCGAAAGTCGCGGATGGAAAACGCGTCGTTCTGGCAATCCCCAAAGGTATACATCCTGCCTCGAAAGCCCTCCAAGAGGCCGTGTAACCCTTGAATTTCCGAGGAGGCAAGGAGAAACCCTTCGGGGGGAACCAGGCTTGCGAGGAATCGGAATGCGTCGCGAACGTGCCCCAAGTCTCTGTAGATGTCCGCATGGTCGAACTCGACATGCGTAAACACGAGCCCAAAGGGCGCGTAATGGAATGCCTTGGGATGCTTGTCAAAGCAAGCCGTATCGTACTCGTCGCCTTCAAGCACGCAAAACGGCCCCTGCCCTATGCGATACCCCTGCTTTGTGTCGCGCGGAATCCCGCCGATAAAGTACGAAGGGTCAAGGCCGGCCTCAAAAAGGTTCCAGGCAATCGCCGAAGAAGTGGTCGTCTTTCCGTGGGTCCCCGCCACAACCACGGCTCGCTTGTCTTGAATGAGGAACATCCTGAGCACTTCTGGGAGCGAAAACACGGGGGCATTGGCCAGGAGCAGCGCGTCAAGCTCCTGGTTTCCGTAAGAAACGGCATTCCCTACGACAAAGAAGTCTGTCTTGCCTGTTTGCGATGCGACCTTCCCCGCGTCGTATCCGACTCTGTAAGGAATACCCTTCTCCTCCAGAAGGTCCCTTGCCGGAGGATACACGCCCTTGTCCGAGCCAGCCACCTCAAAGCCTAGATCTTTGAGTATACAGGCCAAGTTAGCCATGGCGATCCCCCCGATGCCCAAGATGTAACAGCGGCCGGGAGGTTTTAATCTCACGGCGCTAGCACCCCGAACCGCTCGACGCGAAGCGTATCCCCGACCACGCTTCCTGTAACCCATAGCGTAGCCCCGGGCTTTGGAAGGGCCTCTTCCCTGAGTCCTCCAACATCCAGCTCAAGCGCTCGGCCTTCGCCGCTCTCAAGGCGAAACCTGCCGTCTTCTTTGCGGAGAACCCCCACGAAAGGCCGCTTCCCCGAAATCGACAGGATCGTGTAGTTGCGGACATCGACTTCCGGGTAGGGAACAGACGGACGAAGCTCCCCCTCTAGCAAGACATGCGCGCCCGGAAGGCCAACGAGCCCCTTCTCCATCTTTCCGGAGAGCCTGACGTGAGTTCCGTCTTCGGTTCGAAGGAGGCAGACCGCCCTCCCTTTTTCCTCGATGGCGACAAGGGTTCCCGACGAACGGAACACACGTGAAGACTCGCAGCCCAGTGTCAGCAAAGCCATGCACGACAACAGTCCACACACCCGAGCGAACCTATTTAACACGAACGACCGTAACGCCCAAAGGATAGGGCGTTTCCGTGGAAAAGACCACGTTTCGTTCCTTTGGGCCGTTCGTCGAGACAAGCTCGAAAAACGAAGCGCCTGCCGTTGGGATCACGTTGGCTACGGCTGGAAGCCTCAAGGGCAAGACCGACCCGAAAGGAACCCACGCTATCGGGTTGTCCCAGTCGAGGGCTGGAGTGCTCGCCGGGATGGACTCAAGCCTTTTAATGTAAGGCCCCGTAAAATATACCCGCCCAAACCCGCCAAAGTCTTCATTTCCCGTATCGTTCGGCCCGTAGATTCTGATGCCTACCTCCTGGCCGCTCAAGGGGTCTCTTACGGGCTCTTTGTAATGGTAGGCTTCCCCCTTGAACCTTTGAACACCCTCCAGCACAAGCGTGGCGTACCAATCCTTCATAAGGTCCGCAAAAGGCCTGTTCGAAGCCTGTTCGATCGCCCGCATTTCCTTGTTTAGGCCGGAGTAAGAGAACACCCGGTAGAGCCAGGCTATTCCCCCGTTATCGTTGAGAGCTCCGCTCCTTGAAATGCTGGCTCCGCCAGCCCGGTCGAACAAGTAGCGTAAAAATAAATACCCCAGCCCACGCCTGTAAGGCGAGTCCCCTCCGCCTTCATCGCCAAGATCGTAGCTCACGAACACGTCCTTGCCAGTCAAGGAAAGGTTTGGAAAGGCCGTCAGGGCGAACAGCGCAAGCTGCTTGGGGCCGGAGGGCTCGGAGCCGTACCCGGAGAGATCCTCGGCCAGGTACGCCAATGCTTCCGTAAACCAGGTTACGGGTGTGCTCGCAAGCTCCCTGCGCGCGCTCGGTTCTACGATACGGTTGCCGAAGTAGATGAGATGGGCAAGCTCGTGCGCCATCGTCGCCAGAAGAATCCCGTTTTGACCAGCATCCTCCGGGACGAACGCATAAAACACCTCCCCCTCGTTGCTGAAAGGGTTGAGGCTTTCTTCCGGCGCGTCAGAATCGGCCATGTTGGGGAACAAATCGGTCATGATTGTAAACCCCGAGGCCTGCGTGCCGTTCAACACGGGCGTCAGGAACACAATGACCTTACCGTTTCCGTCTACGTCCGTAGGCGCCCCGATAACCTGCATATCCCGCGGAACAATCGTCTCGTTGGCGACACGAACGAGCGCATTGAGCGCATCGTCCGAAAATCCTTGGGCTTCGGCATCAAGATATAGGTCTACATAGCTTCCTTGGGAAATACGCCTTGCCGGCCGCTCAAGCGCGCTACGGCCTCCCGACTGGATCACGCCGTTTTGCCATTTTGGGTCCAGGTCAAGCCCCGTCACATCCACGTAGAACGTCCGCATGTCGCCATCTCGTGCCGAAGGCAATGAGGGCTCCTGAGAGGGGGATGTCTGCATGGCCCCTTCCGACTGCTCCTGGTTCTTAATAGGGGCAACCTGCAGTGACAACCCATCAGGGGTGGGTGCTTGTCGCCCAGGCTCGGTTAGAGCAGGGGCAGTCTCCTGCGCAGACTGAGCAGGCGGCTTGACGGCAGCCTGCGGGGCGACTGGAACCGCCACGGGAATCAAGATGGGGGGAACGGCTAAGCTCACGTGGGCCTGTGCAAGCGGTCCAATGTCCGCGTTAAACAACCGGGCGAGGGCCTTCTGCCTTGACCGGTCGAAAAGAATCCTCGCCGAGCCGGAGGCAATCGTTTCCTGCTGCGTTTCCATGGCAAACGGGTTTACCGACATGGGGTTCTGCCAGTCGTGCACGCCCGAGGGCCTCGACAAAAGAAAGCGGAAGCTGTGCCCTTGAAGCTTCAGCTGGTAGGTTGGATCGCCCAAATTGGCGTTGGCCGGGTTTGGGACGGGCGTCACGTAGCTTGCAAGCCCTTGGGATTTGTCGACATCCGGAAAATACGGGTCGGCGTGTACGATGACCACGTACGCCTCTTCCCCTTTTGGCTCCGGAAAAACCAACGAGGCTGACCCGGAGGGCGTAGGGACGTTGTAGGACTCTCCCGCGCTTTGATTGATTCGGTAGGTCAACCCAAACACGTGCATCGGGAAAAGCAGCAGAAGCCCAAGGAAACCCATTGATCTAAACAAGGTCATACGCCTCCTCCTAAGGGCTACGGGACAAGGTAAACCGCAAGCAAGCCAGAGTCGCCTCGAAACGTGACGTCTACGTAGACCGAGGAAGAAGCAGTCGGGTTAAAAAACCGTGCGCTGCCCCCTTGAACCGTCCAGCTTCCAGACGGGTCCGGCTCGAACGCTGGCCCATTGAACGGAATCGTAACCATGTTCCCCTTGCAGTTATCGCAGTTAACCGATCTATTCCCTCTAAGCGCAATACCCACGGTCTGGCCAGTAACGGCGTCTTTTTTGGGCGGGTCGTAACGGAACCCTTGCTCTTCAAGGCCAAGCATCCCGTCGGCTATGAGCGTGGCAACCCAGTTCACGAACAACTCCTTAAACGGCCTACCTGTTGCCTTCTCGAGGTTAGCCCTTCCTGAGAGCCCGCTCGATAAAAGTTTACGGGTAAACGTTGCACCTCCTTTATCCACAAGATTTCCCGTAGTGTCAAACCCGGCAGCCCCTCCTGCCTGCTCGAACAGGTAGCGAAGGAACAAGTAGGCTGCCCCGCGCTGGGCAGCCGTGTCGGTATTTCCGCCAGCATCCGGCCCTGTCAAGGAGGCATCGGGGGCGGATTGGAGGTATTCGAACGACATGGCGGGCGGTCCGTTACTATCATCGCCAAGCCCGCAGTTGTCCTCGGCCATGTATGAAAGCCCCTCGTTAAGCCAGACTTCCTCCGGTACGGCGTTCGGGATTTCATAAATACGTCTGGAGAAATTAATCAGATGCTGGTATTCGTGCGCAATCGTGGCGTACAGCAAATTCCTAGAAACCCGGCCGGCAACAGGAGTCGCGTAGATGATCTCCTGCTGGTTGCTGGATGGGTTTGAAAAGATTCGCCTAGGAAAGAGGTCGGCCGCACTGAAGAACCCCACGGCACCGCTGTTTTTGAACCGATCGCTCAAAAGTACGCTGAAGCGAGCATCCCCGTTGATGTCCGATTCCTGGCCGAATAGAAGCCTGTCCCTGGGTACGATGAGATCGTCTATCCTACGAACAAGCTCGGGGACAAGCCCGGGCTCTACAGAGATACCTTCTTCTTGGTATACGTTGGCGTACTTGGTTTGCTCGATCAGCTTCGCTTGAATAACCATTACACCCTTGCCCGGTACAAGGCCCGTCAGGTCAAGATAGAAAGGGGTCGTGCCCGGGCTTGAGCCGGAAGCCATGGGCATGGCCTGGGTCTTGCGCTGCCTTTGAAATCGCTCGAGCCCTAGGACTTGCCATTCCCGCTGCCTTAAAACGGATTCGAACTCACCCATCCTTGGGTCGCGAGGCAAATCAACCGGAAAAGAAAGCCCCAGCATCTTGACCAAGGGGCGCATGGCGGGAATTTCCGCGTTAAACACGGTCGTCCCGATACCATCGGGCGAGGCCACTGCGAAGGCCTTAAAATCCGCCCCGGAAAGCGGCACCTTGACCGTACCCTTGGCCTGGAGCGTCCTGAGCTCTAGCGCCCGCCCTGTCAGCGGGGTTACAAGCGAAAGCAGGCAGCAAGCCAAGAAAAAACGCTTGAGAAACCCTATTTTTTGGGATTCCACGATCCTTTCCTTTCGACCGTAACCCGAATTATCGTCTCGTTTTCGCCGGCGGCGAGCGAAATGCTTCCCCGCGCCTTGAGCGGCAGGTTTGCTATAAGGTAGGTAATCGTCGCGTCATCGATGTCCCTCCTTCCGATTTCCCAACCGGCCCTGGAAAGCTCTTTTTGATAAAAAGCATCGACTTTGGCGAGGTCGTCCCCCGTTTTAAGGTCAGCAGAGAAAACCTCGAGCGTTTTCGCCTCTTGCGTCCGTACAACCTTTGCTTGAGGATACACGGGGATGGTGCTTGGATAGGCCTTCGGAAACGTAAGTCCCAAGCACATTGCAAGCAGCATCAACCCCGTACCGAGCGTTGCACATTGAACTGGTCGAAATTTCATTGCCTTTCCTCCGTTTGGATAGGACATAAAGATTGCTGCCAACAAGACGTTCCCCTATAATGAAAAACAAACATCGCATGAACCCTAGATAAGCCTTCAGAATTTAAAGCATGCTTACCCAACGTTCGCTCGCAAGGCAAGCTCTTACCGTCTCGCTCATGACGTTCCTGAGCCGTGTTTCAGGGGCCGCGAGGGACATGCTCACGGCCTACGCCTTCAGCCCATGGGTTACAGACGCGTTTTTCCTGGCCTTTCGCATTCCCAACGTCTTTCGACAGCTACTGGCGGAAGGGGCCATGAACGCCGGGTTTGTCCCCGTCCTGGCCCAGGAAAAGTCCAGGGGAACACCCGATCATTATGGAGCATTTCTACGGGCAAGTCTAGGCGCCCTTCTGGCGGTGCTTATCGCGACCTGCCTGATGGGCATTGTTTCTGCGCCATGGATTATCCGCCTGTTTGCACCCGGGTTTTCTAGCGACCCCTCGCAACTCCGGCTGGCTAGCAGGCTGCTTGCGCTTTGCTTCCCGTACCTTTTCCTTATTGGCCTGTGCGCGTTCTTTGCCGGCATCCTCAACGTCGAGGGTTCGTTTTGGGGCCCGAGCTTTTCGCCCGTCGCCTTCAACGCCACGCTATGCTCTGTGATCTTTTTTTCGATGCACATTCGGCCTAACTGGGGCTACAGCCTAGGACTGGGCGTCCTTTTAGGCGGACTGGCCCAGCTTGTTTTTCACCTGATCCCGCTTAAGGAACGATCGAGGCGCTTAAGGCCCTCCTGGAACCCTGCACACCCTGCCTTGAAACAGATGGCCTTTCTTATCCTTCCGACCCTCCCCTCTTTCGGCATGACACAGATAAACATTCTTGTCGACAGCCTATTCGCGACTCTTTTAGGCAAAGGGGCCGTGTCGGCCTTGTACTACGCCGCAAGATTGCTCGAATTTGCTATAGGGATCGTACCGATCGCGCTTGCCACCGTTACCCTCCCAAGGTTCGCGACACTGATCGCCAAGAACGAAAAAAAGGCCCTCGAAGCAGGCTTTCAAAAGACGCTCTTCTTGACGCTCTTCTTGACGTTCCCGGCGGCAGTTGGCCTTTTCATCCTTGCTACGCCGATCGTTCGCCTCGTTTACGAACGCGGGAATTTCCTGCCCGAACTGACGCATTCGACGTCCGCGGCGCTCGTTGGGTTCTCGATCGGGCTGGTTCCTTACGCGTTCATCCGGATCTTGGTTAGCACCTTTTACGCCTTTCAGGACACAAAAACGCCGTTGGTTTGGTCCTTTGTGGGGATGTTAGCGAACGTCCTCGGAGATTATTTTTTTCTTGGGTTCGGAGCCTTCGGCCTGGCGCTGGCCACTTCGCTCTCTGGCTGGATTCAGCTGATCGGGCTTAGCCGCTCACTGAAGGCCTCCCGTCAGCTTGATCTAGGGCTGCTTCTTTCCGCCCGGGCGCTTAAAGTCTACCTTGCGGGGGTTTCGATGCTAGCCGCCTGGTATTTCCTGGTAAAAGGTTGGCTTCTTGGCCTTTCGAGTGTTGCTGCGTTTTCCTTCGCCGTTATCGGCGTCATCGCGTTCCTGGCGTTGACGTACTTCAGCGCCTACTTCGGGTTTGGCCTAATAGGCAAACTACGCGAGCGTCTTTAGCCTTCGTGAAAGGTACTCTCTCGAAATCCCTAAAGACCTGGCCGTTTTTGTGATGTTCCCGTCGAACAACTCTAGGCGATCCAAGATCAGCCGGCTCTCGAAGCGCTTTCTGGCTTGCTCGAGGTTTTCGGCTATCCGCTCCTCGTCCGAGCGGCCCCCTGGAGAGGGTAGAGGCTTTGGGCGCTCGAATAAATCCAAACAAACCTGCCTCATTAACTCCGTACCGATACGACCGTCCTGGGAAAAGATCAAGAGTCTTTTCGTGACATTCTTGAGTTCCCTGACATTGCCAGGCCAGGAATATTCCCGAAGAACAGCGAAGATATCCGGGTCGACCTGCCTGACTGGCTTGCCCACTTCCCTTTCCGCCATTTCTAGGAAATACCAGAAAAGAATTTCGATATCTCCTTTACGCTCCCTGAGCGGGGGAATCCACAACGGAACAACGTTTAGCCGAAAATAAAGATCCTCCCGGAACTTTCCCCGATCGACCTGCCCCCCGAGTTCCCGGTTCGTCGCCGTCACCACACGTACGTCAACCGTAAGCAGATCGTTGCCCCCTAAGCGGCTCAAGGTCTTCTCTTCGATTACCTTTAGCACCTTGGCTTGGGCCGCAAGGCTCAAGTCTGCAACTTCGTCCAAAAATAATATCCCATCGTGGGCCATCTCAAACTTGCCCCTCTTTTGCTGGTAGGCACCCGAAAAGGCCCCCCGCTCATACCCAAAGAGTTCGGCTTCCAAAAGTTCGTCCGGGATCGCGGCACAGTTCAACTCTACAAAGGGCCCTTCAACCCTGTCGGAAAGCCTGTGAATCTCCTTGGCAAGCAACCCTTTGCCCGTCCCGCTTTCACCACAAATAAGGACCGTTACGTCTGCCTTGGCAACGAGAAGTACCTTACTTTTTAGGTTTTTAACCGCCTCCGTCTCTCCTACGAACCCTTCGAGAATGTCCGGGACTTCGCTTTTGAGAGGTTGTCGACTTCGCACCCTGAGGGCTTTCTTGACGGTACCAAGAAGTTTTTCCAGCGCAACGGGTTTTTCTAGGAAATCGTAAGCACCAAGCTTGATCGCCCGAACCGCGTCTTCGATCTGGCCATGGCCCGAAATGACTATGACAGGCGGGCGCAACCCATCCTTTAGCGATTCCAGAAAATCCAAGCCATCGCCATCGGGCATTTTGATGTCCAATAGAAGAAGGTCCGGGGTTTCTTCATCCAGCAGGGAGCGAGCCTTGTAGAGGCGATCGGCCGTTTGTACAGAATACCCCTCATCCTCCAGGATGGTCTTGAGAATTTGGCAGATCCCCTCTTCATCGTCAACTACAAATACGCGCGCCATACCCCTGAGTACCTCATGAAGGCTTTCTTGTCGGTAAGTAGACCTCGATGGTTGCCCCTCCCCAATCATTCGCGTGCAATCGAATCTCCCCGCCGTGGGCCTCGACGATACCCCTGACCAGCCCGAGGCCAATTCCTGAGCCTTGAGCCTTCGTCGAGAACGATAGATCCCCCAAGACGGGCAACGCCTTCTTCGGGATCCCCTTGCCAGAATCCTCGACAAACAGGCTTATCCCGCCTGAAGGCTCGTAGCGGCTCCGAAGGCGCAAGATTTTGGAGGAGGCAGCGGCCTCTTCCATCGCCTCAAGGCCGTTCTTGATCAGGTTCACGAGTGCCCGGCGGACATAATCGGGGTCAAGCGATGAGCTCGGAACACGGGGATCAAGCTCGAGCTTCCATCGAACATCCGGAAACACCGTGCGGTAGCTCTGGACAAGCCCCGTGAGCAACTCGTTCACGTCGGTCATCGCAAGCCTTAAGCTTGGAAGCCTTGCATAAGCGCTAAAGTTGTCGACGAGTAGCGTGAGCTCTCCTACCTCCCTCACGATAATCCCCGTACATTCCTTAAGGACTTCGCGCTCCTTTGCCGTGCGAGGCTTCAAGGCTTTCGAAAGCCTCTCTGCACTCAGCCTTATGGGCGTCAAAGGGTTTTTGATCTCGTGGGCGACGTGTCTTGCCGCCTGTTGCCACACCTGCGTCTTTTGAGCCAGCACGAGCTCTGTCTGGTCTTCTACGACAACCAGAAAAAGCCCCCCTTCGGAGCGGTCTTTTGGCCGGATGGCCGAAATAAACCATACGAGATACCTGTTATTACCCCGGACATCCTTTACCTCTAACGGCAAGGTAAGGCTGGAACCTTTGGCATGGTTCATTCGTCTGAGCAGCTCATGTCCCTTGAGAACGAACCAGGCCTCGAGCACCCTCCAGTAGGCCATGCCCGCGTACACGGAATTACCGTTTTTCAGGAAAGCCTTTGCGGGTTCATTGATCGAAATAAGCCTACCCCTGAGGTCGATTCCGATGACTGCGGCCGTTATATGATTGAGCAATCCCTCGAGGTACCGATTCTTTCCCCAGAGTTCATCCTGAACCTTTTTTAACTCTCCCATCATCTGGTTGAACGCCTCGACCAAGGCAGAAAACTCCCCGTTGTCCTCTACATCGAGCGCATTCTCGTATTTACCGATCCGCACGGACGCAATGGCTTCGGACAGCCGCCTTAGAGGCACCAGAAGTGCGTTGGCAAACTTGAAGGCGCCCCATGTCGCCACAAATAGCACGCAAAAAAAGATATTCGTGAACAAAAGAATATAGAGCGCCTTAATAGGGCTTTTGAGAACATCGGCCTTTTGGTAGGCGGCCTGAAGTTGCTCAAGCTGCCCTTTCCCTGCTTTCCACGCATCCGGAACCCGAAAGCGGACGACCCAAGGAGGCTCTACCCATACCCAGTCTGGCACATCCCTAGAAACTCTCTCTTGTGGAACGGGGAATGCGCCATCTGCCACGGACCCCGTTAGTCGCTCTACACTGACGCCTCCCCCAAGAACCCCCTCCAGCTGTTTTTCGAGCGCTTGGGGTGTCAAAGCCCGCCGTTCCGAAAGGAGGACCTCGAGTACGCCGCCTATTTCTTTGTAGCGGGCATCCATTAACTCATCTTGTAACGCTTTAACACCCTGAAACGTGGATTGCACCTGGGAACCAAACCAGCCGTTAATCACCTGGATCACGATAAAGATGCTGGGGATGAACAAGCAAAGGGCGGGCAACAGCGAGGTAACCAGCGACACGAAGAGCATTTTCTTGACAAGCGAACTCCCCAACAGTCCGCGTCTTTGCTCGATTCCCAGCTTCGTAATGTTTCGAACAAAAAGGAAGACGACGAGCGCGAGTAAGAAAATGTTGAAATTAAGGAACAAGAAAAAAGGGAGGTTCGTAACCAAGGGAAGCTTTTCGGCGTAGCGCGTCGCCGTAAGCTGTACTGCAAGGGCGACAAGGAAGGCTACAAGAGATACTCCTCCTACGATAAGCTCAATCTTGCGCTTTTTGTGCTCATTCATCCTGGCAGGCCGCATGCGTTTCGAATATTTAGGCTTTGCGCCTACCCCCATTATGCCATAGAGCATAAAAAAAGGCTCCTCCCGAGTGGAAAGAGCCTTTTTATGCTCGGACGTTTGACGCTAGCTCATTGCGGCGACCAGAAGCGGGCTATCGGCCGAGGCGCGGGGATGATCCAGGTCTTGGATGACGAAGGCGCCTTGGATGTCGCGAAGACGCTCGATCGCCATGACGTTCAGGGCATGGCCAGGTTTAAACGCCACGTATCGGCCAACGAGCGGATAACCGACGAGCGATAGGTCTCCTACGATATCGAGCGCCTTGTGACGAACGAACTCGTCCGGGAAGCGTAGTCCTTCAGGGTTCAGAACGCCAGCGTCCGCATCCAACACGACGGCATTTTCAAGGCTTGCGCCCTTAATGAGCCCCTTGGAGCGCATCGCTTCGACGTCCTCAAGGAAACCAAACGTTCTTGCAGGAGCAAGCACCTGCCTGTAAGTCCCCGGGGTTACGTCAACCTCGAGCGATTGCCTCCCGATTGTTGAACGGGCAAAGTCAACCTCCACCTCAATTCGAAGCGTCCTTGGGTCGCCATCCCCCCTTGGCCATAAACTCACACGGCGATCTCCTAGCGTGACAACGACCGGCTTCAACACCACGGCCACCTGCTTTCTGGCAGGCTGCCGAACCAGTCCGGCACGCTCGAGTACCTCAAAAAAAGGAAGGGCGCTTCCGTCGAGAATGGGGATTTCCGGCCCTTGAACGCGAACAACGACGTTCGTCAGGCCGATTCCAAAGATGGCCGACAGGAGATGTTCTACTGTCTTTATTTCTTTCTTGCCCTTGGCAATTCCCACGCACAGCTCCGTGCTTCGTACCGTGGCCTCCCTCAGCGCAAAGCGCTCGGAACCCAGGGCAAAGGTGATCCCGCTTCTAGGTGGAGCAGGCTCCAGGCTGACGGCCACGCATGCTCCCGTATGCAGACCTATCCCCTTGATCGTTACCGGCCTTTTGAGTGTCGTTTCGCTCGCGTATGCCACATCTTCCTCCGTGTAGTGTTTCTCCGCGCATTCAAGCGGCCAGTAAGGCTCAACAAACGAGTTGATTAGCAATTGTCATGCCATTAAGAATGGGCCGCACGAACAAGGTCTTACAGAAAGCCGCGGGTCGAAGCATGACATTTAGTTCACGCAAAAGCGTGACCAATACATCACGCGGGGCGTCTACCTCAGGAAGATGTTTATTATGATCGTGAGGACAAGGCTAAGAATCAGGCAAGAGGCAAGCGGAAGGAATACGTGAACGTTTTTAAATTGGAAGTGAATGTCCCCTGGAAGCTTCCCAAAAAGCGGGATATGGGCGAACGCGAGCAACAGAAAGCCTACCAGAACAACACAAACCCCTAGCGCGATCAGCAGCCTTGCAAAAAACTGCAACGCCGTTCACCCTCTACGAGTTATCGAACAGTCCCTTGCCCGTACGGGCTAAGGGCGGAGGGGTACAAGCCATGACGGCGTACCCTTTTTCGGTCACCACGCGGCCTCGCTGCGTCTTATGGATGATCCCCTCGCGCAGCAGATAGGGCTCGTAGACATCCTCGATCGTGTCCTTTTCTTCCATGATGGCCGAAGCGAGCGTTTCAATCCCGACCGGACCTCCGTGGAACTTCTCGATCATCACGGAAAGAATCTTGCGGTCCATGCTTTCTAGGCCGTTACTATCGACGCCGTTCAGGGCAAGCGCCGCTCCGACAAGCTCTTCGTCTATCAGGCCCGCCTGGAATACCTGGGCATAGTCCCGTACCCTCTTAAGGAGCGACAACCCTACCCTGGGCGTACCCTTTGAGCATCCCGAAAGCTCTTGGAGTGCACCATGGGACATTGCGACCCCCCACTGCTTGGCATAAGCGGCAAGGATTCGCCCAAGATCTTCCGGTTCGTAGAAGTCCAAGTGAAAGCCCAACGCAAACCTGCTTCGAAGGGGAGCGCTTAGAAGCCCCTGCCTTGTAGTGGCCCCTATCAGCGTAAACCGACTCAAAGGAAGCCTGACGGCCTTGGCCTTAGGGCCTTCTCCGATTATCACGTCTAACGCAAATTGCTCCATGGCGGTGTACAAGAGCTCTTCGAGGGGCTTTTTGAGCCGATGGATTTCGTCGATAAACAAAACATCGCGCTCGTTTAAGTGCGTCAGAATAGCGGCAAGCTCGCCTTGCCTTTCGATCGCCGGGCCTGAAGTCACCTTCAACGAACAAGAAAGCTCTTTGGCGATCAGCCTCGCAAGCGTCGTTTTCCCGAGTCCAGGAGGGCCGCTCAAAAGAACGTGATCAAGGCACTCCGCGCGCTCCTTGCAGGCTTGAATCGCGAGCCGAAGCGAGGCGACGGGCTGCCTTTGGCCGATGAAGCCCTCTAGGCTTTCAGGGCCAGGAACGCCGAAGGGGTCGTAGAGGCGTTGGCCAGAAGGGGCTTTATGGTCCATCGTGGATCAATGCCTTAAGTGGCGCAAGGCTCTTAGAATCCCCTCTTCAAGGGGGATGCCAGATTGATCCCCCAATGCCTCTCGGCACGCCTTCTGGGCCTCAGCGTGGGAAAACCCGAGCCCTTTGAGCGCCACGACGACTTCATGGAGAGTTCCATCCGGCAAACCGCCGGACATGGCAAGCTCGAGCTGCCCAACCAACCCCTTTAACTCAAGGAGAATGCGTTCCGCCATCTTCCTGCCAATACCTTGCACCTCCATAAAGGCGTTAGGATCCATTGCAAGAATGGCATGAGCAGCCTGGGCGGGGGTTTTATGCGAAAGGATGGCCAACGCAAGCTTAGGGCCTAGCCCGCTTACCTTCAGAAACAGCCGAAACATGCGTCTTTCTGGCTGCTCGAGGAAGCCGAAAAGTTGGAAGGAGTCCTCCTTCAGCACCTCGTGAACAAAGAGCCGCACCTCGCTTCCCTCCGGGGGCAAGGCGGCCAGCGTCTGCCTGCTTACCCAAAGCTCCATCCCAACCTGCCCTTCAAAGAGAGCAAGGGTCAAGCAGTTCTCCGAGACAGCCTCTAGGCGGCCTGACAGAAAATCAATCATCTAGGCTTGGCATTAGAATAAAAAACGGCAATTAGTCCTGTTTTGGTACCAGATCACACAGGTAGCCAGGCTACCAGCTCGAAGATACCAGAGCTACGGTTATTATACCCGAACTCCAGCTTTCTCGAGTAGAGAGCGCCATAGGCCCCGTCGTTTAGCCAAAGTCCTGCGTATTAATGTATGCCAAACGATTCGTAGGCGTTATAGGCTAAGGTTAGGCAAAGCGCAAGCAGGATAGATGCAACGCCTACGATGGCGTTGAGCGTGTCTGGGGCCGTCATGGCAAGGCGCATGAACACCGTAGCCAGGACGAACCCGGAGTTTCTAAAGACCACCCTGTACGTTTGGCTGTAACGTAAAGACAGCAAGACGATGAGGATGTCGCTAAAGATCAACACGGTATAAAAAGCCTCGAAAAACGGGTAGGTATGCACCCCGGCTACGAGCCTTACCGTTTCATCTACGCAGATAAACACGAAGACCCCGAGCAGAGCCAGGCCGATTAGCTTTTTAGAGTTTATAAAGTTCTCTAGGTCCCTTGTGTTCGGTATGGTTGTCGTATGTCGTTGGAACCTGTAGAAAAACCCCAGTGCGGTAAACACGAAGAAGGCCCCTAACGCATCCATGAACATGGGCATGATGGCGTCTGAAGCCTCCTGCCATCCTATAAAACCGTCGAATACGGTAAGTTCCTCAAACGACCGACGGAGCAGGAACAAGGAGAACACCTCGAACTGCTTACCTAGCGAGCTGGCGACAGACTTGGACAGGGAGAACACCAAGGCGATGATCTCGAAAAATAAAAGCAGCGTAAAAGCCGCGTTAACGGCGAAGAATGGGTTTGAGGGCAAATGGAGACCCAACCCTTCGGGGATGAAGCCCTGCCTGTTTAACTCGGCCATGATGAGAATGGCCATGAAGCCGAGCAAGACCAGAGTGCCGGTTACTCTTTGAGTGCCCCTTTCTTCCCAAAAGGCATTAATCTTGTCGAACAGGTTACGGCTTACATTAAGAATTGTACCCAAGCCCTCCGCTAACGCCGCTCGTTTCTTCGTTGACCCCTGGCTTAAACCTCTCCGCCCGAGTAGCAATCCCTTAAAATACTCTTGGAAAACTTAGCTAAATAAGAATACAACAGTTTATTTTACACGTTCTTAGTCGCGGCGGCTAAAAGCCCGATAGAAGCCCTTGGACAAAGGGACAAGAAGAAGCCTAAGGGGCATTCTTGGGGTACAGCTCCAGGGGCTTTAAGCGTGGCCGCCCTTTTTCTGCTCACCTAAAGCTCCTGGAGGCGTCATGGCAAAGGTAGCAATCCTGGCTGTGCTGTTTTTCTGGGGTTTGGGTGCAACCGCTTTGGAAAACGAGCGGGACCTCCCAGCTCTTTTCGTAAACCTTCGAATGAAGGACTATCCGTCCGTTTTCCTCCCTTACGTGCGGGAGCGGGTCGTTCCCGTCCGCCACGACGACCCTATCCCCTAGCCTGAGCGCAGGAAACCCCTTTCTGTAGCTCCTTATCATCCAGAACGCCTCGTTGGCCCCCGTTTCGAGCGTTCGGAGGTCTGGCGGAGAGGACCTCGTCCCGTGGCAAGTCTTGCAACGTACGCGCTGGAGGCTTGCCTTGTTCCCCGTAAGATGGCCATCCCCCATCACTTCGGTACGCGTATGGCAATCGATGCACTCAAGCTCCACTTCGCAGCGGGCGAACTGGGCCTGGGGTATGTAGTAGGCCTTGAAGCGGTCCGCCTTGGGGTCCGTGATGGAAGCCCTTGGGATGTCGGTCCTGTAGAAAAACTTAAGCCTTAGGGAATGTACCCCTTGGTTGTGGCAGGCGTTGCAGGCCGTGTAGGGGATGGCCGTCGTCATGCGGTGGTAAGGGGCATGGCCTGTTTCGCCCTTATTGATGGTCCTGTCTTTTCCTAAATAGCGCCCATCCGGCCTGAAGGGAACATGGCAGGCCGAACAGCCTGAAAGGTGGCGAGCCTTTGGGTTGTTTTGGTCGTAGCCCGAGTGGAGATGGCAAAACTCAAGGCAGTTTTTGACGAAGCGCGCTTTGAGAGGATGTTCCCAAGCCTTAAAAGGGGCTAGGCCGTTTCCCAATAGAGCCCGTTTTTTAAGCGGTTCGGGGGCTAGGCCAAAGGGGTCCCTTGTCTCCACGACGCCGAACCTGGCGAGCTCATCGCTTTGCCAACCCAGGGCAAAAGCCGTTTTTGATACTTCCGAGGCCTTGGTGGCCATGAGCGTCAAGGGAACGCTTATAGATGGGCTCCTTTTTGGGTTGTCCTGCCTTGTATGACAACCCTCAACCCCGCAGGTCTTTTCCTGGACCCTTAAAGAAGCCGGGTTCCTCTTCCCCAAAAGCCCCCTGTGGGCCCTTGTCTTGGAGAGCGCCAGGGCACTGCCCCCATGGCAGATGACGCAGCCGAAGGCGCTGATTGGGTGTGCCGGGCTGATCTCTTCGATCCCAGAATGGCATGTTAAACAGCGCTCTGGCTTACCCGTAAGCGTGGGCACGATCGCTTTTGGCTCGGGGCTAAAGCGCTTCCAAGGCCGCCTTGAATCCCGGATGAAAACAAGAGCGATCGCCGCCCCAAGAAAAACGATGCCAAAGAGGGCCGTAAGACTCCAGGCATCTTTTGCCCCCCTTCCCAAACCCCTCAACTCCAATAAAACCAAACCCTAAAAGCGAGTGTGGCAAGAACCCAAAACGCAACTATTCCTATTCCCAGACTTTTTGCGAGCCTATGCTTCTTTGAGGGCAAAAAGGGCAGCACCGAAAGAAGACAAACGGCGAACAACGGCAAAAAAACTCCGGCCAAAAGCGGGGTGAAGATAAGCAGAAGCCCCTGGATGGCAACGAAGATCCACGGTGCCGGGGCGATTTTTCCCCGTGATGGCTCGACGGTCAAGCCGGAAGCAATAAGGGCCGCGGCGAGGGCCAAAAGCCCCAAGGCCAACAACAGCACGGCCCCTTCGCGCCTTAAAAGCTCCTTTCTATCGATAAGCCCCTTCACAGGCATCGGCTCACTCCGCCATCCCGACGCACACGGTAAAAATGCCACGCGCACAACCCAAGCGCAAAAAAGGGCAACACCCCACAATGCAGCGTGTAGAGCCTAAGCCCAGCACTATAGCCAACAGGATCGGCACCAAAAAGGAGGGTTTGCAAGGTTTTACCCAACAGGGGCACCTCCCCCAAAAGCCCAAACGCCACCCTTGAGGCATCCATCGCCCTTTCATCGCCGATCAAAAGATAGCCGCTGAAATCAAGGAAGAACGCAAGCAAAAGAAGCCCCATGCCTATGAGCCAGTTGCCCTGCCTTGGCGGGGCAAAAGCACCCGAGGCCAGCACCCTAATAGTATGGCCAACGATCGCAACGACCATCAGCTGGCCCGATAGAAAATGCAGGCTTCTTATGAAGGACCCGTAGGCAGCGGCCTCTTCGATCGTAACGACAGAACCCATGGCCTCCTTGGGGGTTCCAGGCCGGTAAAATGGCATCAAAAGAAGCCCCGTAAGGACCAACACCAGGAAAAACCCAAAAGACAGCCCCCCTAGACAAAGCGTAGGCCAAAGCCCTGCTACGCCCTTAGGGATCCTGGGCGGGTGAACGTGCGCAAGGAACCCTAGCGCCCCGTTTCGGCTCGACCCCAAAGCCTTCACAGACGAAACCCAGGGTCCACCTCTGAAGCGAGTAGGGCCCGCAAGCGAGATTCGCTCACCTTAATCAGCTTAAGGCGCTTAAGCGGCCTGGGGGCCGGCCCCTTTAGGACCTCTCCTTTTGTGCTGTAGACGCTCCCGTGACACGGGCAAGAAAACGTGGCGCTGGATGTGTCGAAACGAACAGGACAGCCCAAATGGGTGCAGCGGTTTAAAAGCGCGTAGGAACCCTTTTGGTCGCTCACAACCCAAGCAAACTCTCGCTGACCAAGGAGCGGCTCCCCGCTGGTTCGAGGGTCTTTAACGAGATCAAAGTCATCAAACTCGGGGCGCTTTCCTTCAGGAAGCGAGCCAAGGTAGCCCAAAAAGACCCTTAAAAACCCCAATCCGGGCAACACCAAAAGGGTTTTTACGATATTCCGTCTTGCAAACATCCGAACCTTCGGGCGTTCAAACAGTTCCAGCCGGGGTAAAAAACGCCCCCGACTGGAACTGTCGCACAAATAATTCAAGCCCAGAGGACTAACGCCAAGCAAAAACCCTACTTTGCCCCGTAGCTGGCCGCCAGCTGCTGCCAGTCGGTAGGATGGCACGAGCCGCAGTTGAACTGCAAATCGGAGTAAGGGTCTACCATGCCCTGGTGGGCCCTAGCCTCGTCGGTGGCAAACGGCTGGCCGCCGTGGCAGTAATCGCAGGCATCCAGCTGGGCATGGTCGGTGTGGTACTGGCCCACGTTGGAGATGGGCATTTGCTTTTTGATCTCATGACAGCTCTTGCAAGAGCTCACGCTGGACCCACACTGGGCGTTGACATCGCTGTCGGGTAAGCAGCTGAATGTAACGGCGGCCGTCAGCAAGAAAGCAGGGAAAACATAGGTCGATCGTTTCATGTCGTTTGACCTCCTTTTTTGATGAGTTTTTCATACCAAAGCGGGTGGTGGTGCCTGATGAACTCCAGGTCCATTTCCCCGTTCCCGAACATCGCCCGGAGCGACTCCCTGTTTATGGGATGAGTGCCCAGGTATACGTGTACGATGAGTGCCAGGGCAGTCAGAAGGAACACTGTGTCGTGAACAAACCTAGAAAACGACCAAATCGCGGGGGAGAAGGAGTCTCTAAACCAAAGGACAAAGCCTGAAAGGGAAAGGAGGAGCATGGCCAAAATCATAAACCAAGCCAGCGCCTTTTGTCCTATGTTGTACTTTCCGAACCTTGGAGGCTGAAAGAATACATAGCAGCGGATAAGCTCCCTAACCCCATCCCATGCGCCAGAAAGCGAGTACCTTTCGGGCCAGATGTGCCACTCGCGCACGTGCATGAGCTGCCCCAAGCTAAAGGGGATCGCGGTGAGGAAGAACAAAAGGGCCGCTACCCTGTGCAGGACCCTTGCTGTCTGAACACCTCCGGCGACGATCGCCTCGTAGGGCTGCTGCTGACCGAAGAAGCTCACTGGAACACCGAACACGTAGGCGATCCAATCAAAGGCATGGCTTAAGATAGGCAAGCCAGATAGTATAAAAAGCACCATGAAATGGATAATGTGCTTATGAAACCAGATTTGTAGCGTGTTAAACGCCTGAACCCTGCTAGTCTCCATCGGTTTCTTCCTGCCTGTTTTCTTCCTTGGCTTGTCCTGAAGTCGTTCCTTGATCCGTCCCTTCGCCAGCTTCGGCCCCTTGTTCCAAGACGTTACGCCCTTCTTGGTCCCGCGCTACTTCCAGCTTGCGGTTGTAAAGCCAGTAAAGAAAGTGGCCTGTGCACGCAAGGGCCGTTAAGCCGGCAAGGCCAGCGCCCCCAACCTTAAGCGGGCCTCTCATGATTGCGGCCGATTTTACCGGGTCTTGTGGCAGCCCGTAGGCCTCCAAGTCGGCTTCCGGGACAATCGTGAGCCAGCCCGTACGGCCCACATAACCGTTTAACCTTTGAGCCCCGTACACAACGTAGGGCTCACCGTAGCGCTCAGTGTAAAAACTGGCGCGCTCGTTTGCCTCCTTGAGCACCTCATCCTCCGGCCCCGAGAACATGGCGCCCGTAGGACAAGCCTCGACGCAGGCCGGGACCAAACCGTTCTCAATTCTGTCAAAGCACAGGATGCACTTATAGGTCTTGTTGGTTTCGGGGTTGTATACGGGCACGTCGTAGGGGCAGGCATCTATGCAAGACCTGCAGCCTACGCAGCGCTCCTCTAATATCACTACGGCCCCAGACGGCCTTTTGACTATGGCGAAGGCGGGGCAGATGTCAAGGCACGGGTGGTTTTCGCAGTGCATGCAATGATGGAACTCGATGATCTGCCTGGCCTTTGGAAAGACGCCAAACTCCTTCAATCGAGGCATCAGGTAATTAAGGTGATGCATAGGGTGGTTTGCCGTTTGCTCGGACGGAATATGCTGATCCCTCTGAAGGCGAACTCTGTTCTCTACGGAGCAGTTCGTCATGCAAGAAAAACACCTTACGCAGCTGTGTGTGTCGTAACAGTTTAGGTATCTTTTCATGACAGTTTCTCGATTTTAACGATGAAGTCTTGTGAAGGATGCCCGGCCGTTATGGGAATAAAATCCAAACTGTTAACGTGGTTTGGGTTGCAGCCCTCTTTGGAAACGATGGTGAGATATTGCCTGCATGCCATACAAGCCCCGGTCGTCATACTGTAGTAGGTAAGGAGGGCATCGGGGTGTATTAACTCGCTCACTCTAACGACAGAGCTGTAGCACTTCTTGTTTGGGTCGAGAGCGTTTGTTATCCTAACCTTATCACCGTCGCTAAGGCCCAGCTCTTTCGCCTTTAGCGGGTTTATCATCACTGAAGAGCCTCCCATGATGTCGGCGAATTCCTTAATTATGGCGTTATTCCGAGTTTGTGCCCCCGTAAACGTGGCCAGGGGAAAGAACGCGCTTATGGGAACAAACTCCCCCTTTTCTAGCTTCGGCTTGAGCCCCATGTATCTAGGCGGGGTCCAGGTTGGCAGCGGAGAGGCGTGGAATGCGTAAGGATAACCCTTGTTTTTCAGCTTTTCGTGGGTTTCGGCAAGAAGAAGGCTGTATACCTCCAGCTTTCCTGTAGGCGTTCCCATCGCTTGGGGAAGGTAGAACTTTTTAGACCCCGCCCATGCCCCCTGCTCCAACAGAATGTCCAAGGGGGGTATTGTTTTTCTTTCACTTTCGGTAACACCGCGTATTCCTGCATACTGTTTTTCCCACACGGCCTTGATGCCCCGCTCTTCGAACTCCGAGTAGTGCTGAGCGTACTCTTCTTCGGTCAGGACCCTCTTGGCCAGTTGATTGAAGATCCAGTATCCGTCCTTTGATTCGAAAAGGGGTTCGACAGCCTTCCTGTTGACACCTATCGTCGGTATGGGAGCCTTAAACTTGGTGCTTAGAGCCTCGTCTCGCTCTAGGTACGTCGCATCCGGCAGGACGATGTCGGCGTTCATCACCGTTTCGTCAAAATAAGGGGAAATAACGACGATCAGCTCGAGCTTATTTAAAGCTTTGGCGATATCCCAGCTGCCGGCAGACCCCCCTACGACGTTTTGTCCGTGGATAACGGCCACCTTGGAGCGGTATGGCTTATCCTCCAGAAGAGAGCGGGCGTAAGTCCTTCGCCCCTCGACGGGGTTCGATAGAATCCAGCCGGGCTCGTTCTCGATGTAGTAGTCTAGAATAGACTGTCCGCTTGGCTTGGGTGCGTGGATAAAATGCCCCAAGCCGCAAGGGTGCTGCCAGAATAACCCCCCCTCCCTGCCGAAGGCGCCTAGGAGCAGGTTTATCGTAGCCATGGTGAGTTTCTCACGCAGCGAGCTGAAGTAACGCTCCGAGCGGTACCCCCTATCTAAGACTACCCTTGGTTTATAGCGGTTAAGGTTTTCTGCTAGCTCGATGACCTTAGCGGCCGGCACCGTGCTGATACTTTCCGCCCATTCGGGTGTAAACTGCTTAGCGTTGTCGGCTAGCATCTGAAGACCGGTCTTGCAAGCCGTTTCTTTACCGTCAATAAGCTCCTTAAAGCTTCCGAACAACGCCGGGTCTTTGGCCTTAGATTTGAACGTTACGCTCCTTGTGGCCTTGTCAAAAACTAGGTAATCGAGGGCCTTACCGTTTTGCCTAGTCCCTACGGGCAAGAGGGTGTTTGCATCAATCAGGATGTCGGCGTTCGTGTAATCGCGCAGGTATTCTTCATCGTAAAACTTTCTATCCATGATAACGTTTAGGATGCCAAGGAGGAGGGCGGCATCGCTTCCGGGCCTGATCGGGACCCACTCGGCATCGCCGCCGGCTTCAGCCGGCCTTCTAGGGTCGATCACGACAACCCTCATCCCGTTTCGTTTGGCCCTTCCAAAAGACACCCCCCAAGAGTAGGTTACTATCGCACCCCCGGGGTTCCTGCCCATCAAAATAGCGTATTCGGAGTTCTCGTAATCCGGCTGGATGGCCCCAGGACCAAGGATTGGAATGCCCGATGCCTTAGGCCCTCCCATATGGGCGGCAAAACCAAGGCTCGTTGCCCCGGCCCAGCAGGTGTCTCCGTAGCTGATAAAATAATTGGGGGTGCCGTAGATCTCGAAGAACTCCTCATCCAGCTCAGGGCCCGAGTGGAACCTCGGCAAATAGGCTACGCTATGCGCCTCGCCCTCATCCCTTAACTCTTTTAGCTTAAGGGCGATCTTGTCCAAGGCCTCTTCCCAAGAGACTCTTCGAAACCGCCCCTCTCCCCTTTTCCCTTCCCTGACAAGCGGATACTTGACCCTGTCCGGGCTGTAGAGCGCCCCTACGGCCGCCCGCGAGCGGCCGCAGACGCCCGGGTAGGGCGTGTGCTTGTTGGATTCAACCCTTACCAGCCTTCCATCCCTCACGACGCCGACCGCGGGGCAGAACTGATCGCACATTCTGCACATCAAAGGAATGCGCCTTTCGAGCCCAAAGTCTGTTGCGGATACATCGGCCCTTGCCGGCTCGAAGCTTACTGCTTGGCCGCCCAACAGCCCTAAGGCGGATACCTTGAAAAAGGAGCGTCTGTCTATACGAACCATCGAATAAAGCCTACCTGTTTGTTTTTGTTGTTGGTTAACTATCAATAAACCACGGGGAACCCGGCGGCCGTCCAGTTGGTCGTCCCGCCGATTAAGTCGTACACCTGCGTAAATCCCTTCTCGATGGCCATCATCGCGGCCTGCGCCCCCCTTGGCCCGTTGGCACACACAAAGCAGATCGGGGCGTTCTTGTCGAGCTCGCCGGAATCCAAAAACTGCTCAACGTCCTCACCGAGCTCGTGGAACTGGATCTTGGCAATATGCATCCCGTTATACTCGAGCGCACTGCGTACGTCCACCACGGTTAGGTTCGGACCCTCTCGCCACTTCTCGTACAGCTGGCTTGCGATCCAGGAGTGCATGTACTTGCCCTGCATCCATCCGTAATTGGCGTAGTCGAGCATGGCGTTGACCGTGCCTATTAACGTGGGCCCGAAGTTTGGCGCCTCGACCCAGTTTTCAGACCCGGGCTGCTCCATACCTATAGCCCGGTTGATGCCGGCGGCCCTTCCTTGGACGCCAAGGAACGTGTTCAGCGTTTGCTCGGCAAGAGCTTGGTCTTTGGTGTTGACGATTTTTGCGGATTTTTTGAAGACAAGGTCCGGATAGGCATCGGCTAGGCTAGGAGCGCTTTGGTAGCCGAAGGCGTCCTCTGACTGGGCCACAACCTGGCCTTTTTGGTAGACAACCGGCGCTTGACCCTTTGTCACATCAACGCCCTGCAAAGACAAGGGCATGCCGGCCCCGATCCATTCTCCGAGTCCGCTATTCAGGTAGTAAACGTTGTCGTAACCATACGTAACCGTATGGTAGCCCGCTGTAAGGGCTCGGATCCCTCAAGCACAGATGAGAATCTCTGGCTCGTTAGGGTCGAGCCTGCCCGATTTCACGAACTCATCGTACTCATCGAGCGGGACGTTGATCGAGCCCGGGATGTGCACGCCGTCGAACTCGGCCTTCGAGCGGATGTCCACGATCTGGACCTCTTGGCTTGACATCATCCTGCGCATCTGGGCCGCCGTTATCGGGTTTGCCGTTACCCCTTCAAGCTTTAACTCCAACGGCGCTATGGACGCCTCCATAAAATAGCGCATCTGGCCCAGCAAGAGCATGAAGAACGCGCCCACGTCGGTCGTGGCGATCTGGTTGGGCGTGAAGGAGAACATGTTGCCAGCTAGCGGTATGAACATATCGACCATCGGCTGGGTCAAGCCCCGGATTATCAGGTCGTTCCTCGTTACCTCGTGGGCGCTTGCTTTGGTCGCACCCATAAGCGGGGCTGCGCTAAAGATAAGCGGCAGGCCTAGGGCCAGCGCCTTGAACCATCGCTTTCGCATGGCTCCTCCTTATTTTGGTTGATTCTTTCCTACACCAGGCTTGTCAGCGAGGTGCTGGTAGCCGGAAAAGAGTTCGACAAAAGATGCACAAAGGCATTCAGAAAGGCATTTAAGAGCTCGCTTAAGAGCCCAGGATCGATCGGGGCAGGCTGGAATCCCATAGAAAACCTCCTTATTTCAGCCCATTAAACTAGTAATCGGGCTCGTCAAAAACCCAGAGAGCTGATCGCTCACACCAAGAAGCCCGGGCAAGCTCGGGGCCAGGTTGTTGACGAAGAACTCGTAGACCGTGTTCAGGAACTCTTCCGGTGTCACTGCTCCTCCATCCTTTCTTTAGTGACATACATTATGTATTATGTGCTATATGTCAAGATTATTATATACTACATACTGTATGTCAATAGTCTATTGACACTCTAAGCATTATGATGTTAGAAATTCTTAAATATCGCCGCTTAGCAAGGGGGTTGCGAGTTGGGAGCCGATGCTGTTTAGTACTATATCTCTAATCTACTAAAAGATGACTACGCAAATTAGCACAAAGGAGGAGTTGGTGGGGATGAGGCGCGGTCTTTTAAGGTTGATATCTTGTTTCATTGCTGCCGTATTGGCGTTGGTTGGCCTTGCTATCTACTCTAAAAGCTTCAGCTATGGCGACCCCGAGTTCTTGGCCCTGGAAAAACAGCTCCAAAGCCCCCTTGTAGACGCGTTAACCCTTAGATCATGGGTCGAGAATGAGAATAAACACCCCTTCGGCTATCCCGTTGTCGTGGTAGACACCTCTTCGGCTGGCTACAACGAAGGGCATATACCCGGCGCTGTCGGCATTTCCTGGGTAGAGTTCTCGGAGTTCAGGAGCGATGGCCCGGCGTTTTTAGACCCCATGGTGGCGAGCGGGAGTCATGTAGATGATCTGCTTAAGCGCATGGGGGTACGCAGTAAAGAGACCATCGTCGTCTTCACGTCAAACGACCCTTCCGTGGGTTACGACATGGCCCGGGCCTTCTGGACGTTTTACTACTGGGGCTTTGCCCCCAGGTACATCAAGGTTCTAGACGGGGGGAACGAGGCCTGGGCTAAGGCAGGCTTTGAGCTGGCTAAAGAGCCTTTCAGCCCATCGCCAGGGGTTCTTTCCGTACGAAACGTCAACGAGCCCGGCCAGATGGAAGGGGCCAGGAAGTCCATCGGGGATATGCTAAGGCTCGTAGACGACGGCAAGACCCTGGACGGCTCCGTTCAGGTCCTTGCCGTACTACCCCCGAATACGCCCTTACCAGGCTCTAGAGAGCGGATCACGTTAAACGAATTCGGCGCCCTTTACGCCTACTTCAGCGGAAAGATCGAGGGTGCAAGGCAACTCATGTTCGGTTGGGATGCGCTCTTTAAGCCAGACGGTACGTTCAAGACAAAAGAGGAGCTCCTGGGTCTTTTCTTGGGGCTTGGGCTCGACCCAAACAAGCCTACGATCACCTACTGCAACAGGGGGAATGTGGCAAGCCTGTATTGGTTCGCGCTTAAGTTCATCGCTGGATTCAAGGATGTGGCCGTTTACGACGGCTCGTGGAGTGAGTGGGGAAAGCTGCTTGCCTACGAGCCCACCCCCCAGGCCCCTTACGTTCTCAAGGACGGCTCAGCCGAGGCTTATTTGAAGGGCTACGACCCAAACAGGCGTGCTTTCTTAGACAGCCTTGGAAACGAGCAAACGGTGCCCGGTGCCTTCCTCGTATCCGGCGGGACGCTAGGAGGCAACGCAGATTGGGATACTTTGACCAGGTCGGAGCTTATCCTCTTCAATCAAGAGGCCGTGGGTACAGAGCCGCTTCCTGAACCCTACGCCATCTACCCCGATTACCTGGGCAGCGGCGATGAGATAGAAAGCGAGGACAGGAATTACGCGCTTTCAGGGGGAGGGGCCGTGCAGGGTCCTCAAGAGCCCACACCCGTTGCCGTTCAGCCGATCGTCGGTGCCGGAGGGGGATGCTGATGAACAACCTCAAGGGAGCCGGGATTATGAAAAAGGTGTTAGGGTTTCTTGTCGCGTTGTTGGGTGTAGCGGGCCTAGGCGTGGGGTTTGCCCATGCCGGCTTACTCCCGCCGATCGACCTCGGCCAGGGCAGGGCGCTGAAATTCTTCTACGAAGCCCAGTTTGGCCTCACATACAGGAACATGGGCTCTGGGGTTACAGGCGATAGGGATACGACCGACTTCAACTTCAGGAGGAACAGGTTCGGGGTCATCGGGAAGGCGAACAGGTGGCTTGGGTTCTACGTCCAGAGCGAATACATAGAAGACAGAGTTATCGGGCCTTTGTACGTTGACCTATCGGACGAGGACGAGGACTTCTACTTGATAGATGCCCAGCTTCGGCTGGACTTCTACGATTGGCTTCACATCTATGCGGGGAAGCTAAAGCACAGCCTAACAAGGGAGAACCTCGAGGCCTGCTTTGAACCCCTGACCTTCGACAGGTCCTTGTTTGCCTACGCGCCGTTCAAGACGAGCCGCGATTACGGCATGCTCGTGTACGGCAACTTTTACAAGGACATCTTCCAGTACCGCTTCGACATCATGGAGGGTAAGGAATCGGGCGACCTTTCGCCCGAGTCGGCCCCCCGATTTACCTTCAGGCTGCATGCGAGCTTGCTCGACCCAGAGACGGGCTACGGCTACAGGGGAACCTACATGGGCAAAAAGCGAGTGCTCACGATCGGCGGGTCTTACCAGTTCGAGCCCAACCCGGTTTATGCCGACCTCGTCAACCACCAGGGGGCAGAGGACTACTCCGCCTACTCTTTTGATGTCTTCTACGAGCAACCGAGCCGCTACGGGACGTTCACGGCTTCGGCTGCCTATCTCAACGTGGACTTCGAGGATGCCTACAGAAGGATTAACCCGGTAACGGGGGTCCGCCCCGATAGCGGGGTCATCGGCCAAAACGGCGAGCGTCACGGCTTTTACGTCAAGGGCGGCTACATGCTTCCGCAGAAGGTGGGACCGGGCCGGCTTCAGTTCTTTGGCCGCTACGATAAGTTCAAGTTCGCCCACTACGGCTCGGACTACTACTACGGCTACGATAACGACATAGACTGGTACGGGGCCGGGTTCAACTATTACATCCTCGGTCAGGACTTGAAGCTTACGATGGAGTACTCCTGGACGGACTTCGAGCAGGAAAGCTCCTCCAACAGAAATTTTAGAGACTTCGAGACGTTGCAGTGCTACATCCAAGTCAGGTTTTAATGCTACAATATAAAGCAATTAACAACCAAAGGGGGGAACCCATGAAAAGGCTTGCGCTTTTAGCCTCGCTCTTTCTTTTCCTTTGCACAGGACCAGCCTTCGCTAAGGACACCTGCAAGGGGGAGGTCACCTCTGTGAAGGGCAACGAGGTGACGATCAAGGTCAAAGACCCGAAGGGTCTTAAGGCCGGGGCCAAGGTGGAGATTGAAGCCGAAAAGGAGAACTCCCAAACGAGCGGTGCCTCCGAGATGCTCATGGGCTGCTAGCGGCTAAGCCCTGAATAAGGGGGGCTAAAATGCCCCCCTTATTTTTTGCCTTTATGGTCGCCTTAAGAAAAAGCG
This sequence comes from Nitrospirae bacterium UBA2233, assembly GCA_002347965.1. Classification (GTDB taxonomy): domain Bacteria; phylum UBA2233; class UBA2233; order UBA2233; family UBA2233; genus UBA2233. The sequence goes on from DDYN01000013.1 coordinate 84,660, forward strand.
TCTCCTACGCTGTTTTGCTACCTGCATCTTTGGTGCTGGCTTCTTGTAGCCCCCTTAAGCCTAAAGAAGCGGGGTGCCTAAGCTGCCATAGAGGGATTGAGCTTACATCCCAAAGCCACGATTTTTCTTGCATCGAATGCCATGGGGGAAACCCCTCGGCCGAAGAAAAGGCCCTGGCCCATCGGGGCCTACGCGGGGGCAAGAACCCCTCAAGGCCTTCTATGTGGGAAGAGGGTTGCGGAAAATGCCATGCCTATCAGCTGGAAAGGCTAAAAAGCTCGATAATGCTCACGAATACCGGGTTCATCGCCAGGCTTGCCAAGGCTTGGGGGCAGGCTCTGGATCAACCCTACGCAACGGCACCCCTGGAGGGCTACTCCCAAGATGGCGAACCCCTAAAAGCCCATTCCGTAGGAAAGCTTGAAACCCTATCGGCCGAGGCCTACAGAAAGTTCTGCTCGGCCTGCCATGTGGGCTACGAAAGAAACTGGGGCTACAAAGGCCAGCACGCCTCAGGATGCGCGGCCTGCCATTTCCCGAGGAACGACGAGGGCACATACGAAGGCGGCGACCCTACGATCCGGGGCAAGTCGGGCTACGCCAAGACGCATAAAATGGAACCGCTGCCCGGCAACGAGGCGTGTTTTCATTGCCACAACCGCTCCGGGCGCATTGCCTTGACATACCAAGGGCTAGTGGACGGCAACAACGCCCTAGTGCCGACAGCCTCCGGTCTACCAGGGCCAAGGATGATTTCCGAAGTACGCAACGTCCATTCCATCAGGCCCGACATTCACCACGAGAAGGGCATGGAGTGCGTAGACTGCCATACCTCAAGGGAGGTCATGGGCGACGGGTATACATACAAAACGATGAATCGTCAGCTTGAAGTCGAGTGCGAGGATTGCCACGGCAGCGCAAAAAGAGCGCCAAAATCCAAGACCATCACACGCGAAGACGCACCGCCCCTCAAAGAGTCCGGGTCTTATAAAATGCGGGTCTATTTTGGCGACAGAATGGTGTTGACATCCAAGGGGCGCATGTTCTCGAACGTCTTAGAAAAGAAGGGTCGCTACGTGCTCGTGACGAAGAAAAAAGGGCTTCGCCTCGACATAAAGACGATTATGGGTAGCGATGAGCACTCCGTAGTCGGCCATGAACGCCTTAGGTGCGATGCCTGCCATACGCAGGCCGTCCCGCAGTGCTACGGCTGCCATACGACTTACGACGAAAGGAGAAGGTCCTACGATTTCATTAAGGGGGAGAGCTTAACGCAAGGGGGCTTTTTTGAAACGGAGGACCTGCGCACGCTCTACCCCTTCCCATTGGTGGTGGACGAGGAAGGCCGAATTGCCCCATCCACCCCAGGATGCCAAACGCTTTTGACCTACATCGACAAGAACGGCCTTACGCTGTTTGAAGACCTTATCCCGAACTACGAAGGAGCCCGTGAGTTCAAATTCGTCCCCTTATTTTCCCACAGCGTGGGAGAAAAGGCCGTAGGGTGCCGCGAGTGCCACTATAACCCCGCCTTCGTGGGCCTGGGCAACGGGCTTGTTTCTTTAAAAGCAAAAACAATAACGAGCCCGATGAGGTGCGCTGCAACAGGCCTACCGCTAAATTCGATCATGGAAATAAAAAACGGGGTCATCCTCTCTGAAACGGCCGTGTCGCGTGAGGGCGCAAGGCCTTTAAACAAACAGGAAATCCAAAGTTTCTTCAGGGCAAACCTTTGTGTAACATGTCACGATAAACCTGACCCCAGGGTGTATGGCAAGAATATCGATACGGCTCGCATTCCTGTTTGCCTTGATCTTGCCGATCCTTCGAGCGGAATCCGGCGGCACCCCCCAAAAGCCCTGCCTTAGCTGCCATAAGGGGGTAAGAACCGACCCCGCGCACGCTGGGCTTGCCTGCGAGAGCTGCCATGCCAACGGCAAGATGCATGCTAAAGCCCCCGAAGACCCCAAGGCATGCCTTGGCTGTCATCCGGGGCATGAGGGCATCTTAAAAGGGCCGATGGCAACCCGCCGAAATGAAGAAAAAATCGTCCAAAGGGCCTTAGGCAAGGTTGCCCCCGGCTTTTTTAAAGACCGCTGCTCTGGCTGCCATCTACAAGGGTGCCTTGATTGCCACGGCGCAGCAAGCGGTGCCCACGGGGTTGCCATGCCCGACAACAATGCGTGCCTTGCATGCCATAACGACTACTTCACGGGGATAGAGTACACAGGGCTTGCCGTAAGAGAAGACCACGAGCGCTACCAAAGAGGGCCGTTGTTCAGGGGGCAGCACTACCAAAGGATGCTGCCCGACGTCCACCACGAGAAAGGACTGAACTGCACGGCCTGCCACACGATGCAAGGACACTCAAGCGGAAAGACGGCCGCAAAACCTTGCCTTAGCTGCCATCCGAGTCCAAGCCGGTCCGTGCTCGAGCACAGGATCGCCCCGCACATGGAAAAAATGGAGTGTTCCGCGTGCCATTCCGCGTGGGCCGCTCAAGAGTACGGCACGTTTATCATAAGGGCCGGTGACGAAAAGGGCGCAAAAGCCTTTAAGAGCATTCGTCACTTAGGGGGGAACGACTTTAAGGGAAGTTATCTAAAAGATTACGGCCCGCCGCCCGTAGGGCTTAACGCCAAGGGAATCTACAGCCCTATAAGGCCGGAGTTTATCTTTTTCTTCAGCCAAACCAGGGTCGATGAGTCGCCTCGCGATAACCTCCTTCTTGGGGCGTTTTGGAAGGCCTTCTTCCCGCACACCGTCCGGAGGGAGACCGCACTTTGTCCTTCTTGTCACAACAACGCCAGGCGCTTTATCCGTGCAAACCCCAAAGACGACGTCTATGATATAAGAAAAGACGGCCTCCCTTTGGCCTCGTTTTTCACGTCAGAGGGCCAGGAGGTAATAAACGGCTCTTTTGTGAGCGATCGTATTTTTAGTGAGCGTATCCAAAAGGAGGGCACTCATCCCTACTCCAAGCTTCTTATCGAAAAATGGTCCCAGGTGTTAGAGAACCTCCCATGACAAGGCGCAAGTTTTTCAGGCTGCTCGGTGCGGGAGTAGCAATAGGGTTCGTTTACAAGTACTTTAGGCCTAGCAGCACCGGAAGAAGCCGGCAACTGGCGGTTAGTGCGCTTTCTGTGCCCAAAGGGGGCGCACTCGTCATGCCAAAGCAGCACTTGGCCGTTATAAGCCTTCAAGGGGGACCGCTTGCGTTGGATATGACCTGCACACATTTAGGATGCATCGTCCAACCAAACGAAGATGGGTTCCTTTGTCCCTGCCACGGCAGCGCGTTCGCACCCGATGGGTCGCTCCTTAAAGGGCCGGCTAAGAAGCCCTTATTAAGGCTCCCCGTGCATTCCGGGGGAGATAGGCTCATCGTTAATCTGCAGGCAGAGGCTTAGCGCCATGAAGGAGTTGCTGCTACACATTTTTCCAAGGTACGTGTACAAGGACGAGCTTAAAATCACCTACACGTTTTGCCTTGGAGGTTTGGCCTTAAGCGCCTTTTTGCTGCTCGTTGTGAGCGGCGTGCTCCTTGCCTTCTACTACAGGCCGGACCCAAACGGAGCCTTCGCCTCCATCCTTTTCATCGAAGAGCACGTCTTCCTGGGGCGCTTTTTAAGGGATTTGCACAGGCTTTCGAGTAACGTATTCCTCGTCTTGATCCTCCTGCACGCCCTAAGGGTGGTTCTTACGGGCTCGTTCAGGTTTCGAACCTACAACTGGTGTGTCGGGCTTTTTCTCATGGCCGCGGGGGTGTTTGCGGCCTACACGGGCTATGCCCTGCCCATGGACCAGGTTGGTTTCTGGGCGAGCAAGACGGGAATGACGCTTCTAGAGGCCGTTCCTTTGGGATCATGGATCGGCCATGTAATACTCCCGGACGGAGCCGGAGGGGCGCTTACACTCGTCAGGTTCTACCTCTTGCATGCGATAATCCTTCCTTTGGTGATCGTGGCGCTCGTTTCCGTACATTTTTACCGGATCCGTAAAGATGGCGGCCTCCTTCCTTACCTCTAAAAAGAAGCGGCCGATGGAAAGGGAACGCCTTAGGGCAAACCCGTGCTTCTTAAGGCTTATATCAAAAGCCTTCTTGGTGTTCACTGCCGTTGTTTGCCTCACGGCCCTGCTCTTTTACGACTCGCCGCTAAGCCCCCCGGCGGATCCGACGACCCCGCCAAACCCCGCCAAGTCGGCCTGGTTCCTCCTTTGGGTCCAAGAGCTGGTGAGCTACTCTTCTCTATTGGTGTATTTGATAGTCTTCTTCGGCGTTGCGCTTTGGTTCTTGCCCCATCTTTTGAGCGCTCCGGCAGAGCCGGCGGCGTCTTGGTTCAAAAGGCAAGATGCACCCGCATGGCTTCCCGTGATGATCGGCCTTGTTTGCGTCCTAACGCTCACGGCATACGCCGCGTTTTTTAGGGGTGAGAATTGGCAAAGCACGTTTCCTTGGCCTTTCTAGCGCTTGTCATGGGACTATCGTACTCCCTGTCGGCAGAAGAGCTCTGCCTTGAGTGTCATGCGGGACATTTTCAGGATTATGCCCGTTGTATCGCATGCCATAGGGGGATGGACAACACCACGAGGAAAGAGCTTGCCCACTCTAACCTCGTGTACGGAAAGGCGGCCTATTTCTTGATACCCGAGAGCCCTTATACAAGCCAAGGTAAGGAAATCATAAAAAAGGCAGGTTGCAGGCGTTGTCATAGTATCGGCGGCAAGGGGGGAGGCTTGGCCACTAGCCTTGATGTTTCGGTCAACAAAAAGCCTTTCGAGTGGGTCGCTAAGAGCTTAAGGGAACCCGTAGATTTCATGCCAAACTTCCGCTTTCACCAAGCCCAGCTAGAAATGGTGATCGGGGCCCTCCTTAGCTTTGCAAACGCTCGGCATGACGGCAGCAAGCCTCAGCCTTTGGCCTTCCAGGTCCATTTCAGGCAAGAGGAGGGGCAAAGCCAACACGCCTTCAGCAAACACTGCGGGGGTTGCCACAGGCTGCTCTCTAAGGCTAACGGGCCTTTGGGTGGGGGAAGCGATGCCCCCAACCTGAGCGGACTGTTCGGAGGGTTTTATCCAAACGACCCGGAAATTGGGCCTATGAACGCCGAAAAGCTCGCCGAGTGGGTCAAGAACCCGAGGGCCATCAAGCCCGCGGCTTCCATGCCCCCTTTGCGCTTGAGCGAACAAGAACTGACGGAGGTTATCTCGGCCCTAGAATAGGCATGGCCTTAACAAACACCCAAGGAGGTGATCGGCGTGATAAGGTTAATCGTGGTAGGCGCTCTATCTTGCTTTTTCATGTTTATCGGCCCCCATGCTGCCCGTGCCGGGGTTTTTGAGGTCAACGAGGACATGTGTCCTGCACCGGGGGAGGAGGCGATCATCTACCAAGCGGAAGCCGGGCCCACGCTGGCAACATGCGACCCCCTTTTTCTTGAGGATACCGCAAGGATACGGGGCGTTGTAGAGCTAACGCCCCGTTCTTTCACGCTAAAAGACGCGATTCAAGGACCGAACGGGCTCATAAGCACGCTCGGCGATGACATGGCCTTTTTGATTGTCACCATCTCCGTGGACAACATATCGGATACCAACCTAACGATCAGCCCCAACAACTTTTTTCTCATAAACCCTCAAAGCGGCTCTTTCACCACCCCAAGCACTTTGGCGCTTCAGAATGATCCGAGAGTATCGCCGGGCACCATGGGGCTCCTTTCGGTCGTCCCGCCGGGTGGGAATATTATATACAACGTGGTTCTTCCATGTTTTAAGGCTTGGGTTAAGGCAAGGGAGGTGCAGCTTGGTTTTTTGTACACCTATGACCCCTTGAGCCTATTTCGGCCCAAGCAGCCAGCCGTAGTTTGGGAGCTGTTTCGGTAGCCCAAAGGGGCCGTTCTTGTAAAGAACGGGTAAAACGCCCGCGTTGTCACACCCTTGAAAGGCCTGGTACAATGACGTCGGCAATAATGGCTGGAGTACCTTGGCTTTGACCATGAAGCAGGTACGCTTAGGTTTATCGTGCAGGCCGCCGGTTGAGCAGGCCATGAAATATTACGGTTTGAGCGAAGGGACATTTTTAGACTTCGCCGGCCCCTTGGGAGTGCCCACGCAGAGGGATAATGGAAATAGAAGGGCCTAAGACCCTCAAGAACCCGGGGGTTCGTGATAATTTTTACGAGGAGCTGTTTGCGATCCTGCCCGTGGGGTTCTTCTCGACGGACCCTCAAACATCCAAGATCCTCGATGCCAACCCCGCCTTTCAAAGGATGCTCGGGTTTTCTTTTGAAGAGCTGAAGGAACTGACTTGGATGGATTTGACACCAGAGCGCTACCTGGCACAAAACCTCGAAGAGGACCAAAGGGCGCTGACAAAGAAAGAGGCCGTGTTCACGAGGAAGCACTACAAGCGCAAGGACGGCTCGGAGGTCCCCGTGATGCTCTCTACTCGGGTGCTTTTCAACCCGAACCGCAAAAAGGAAGTGTTTTGCAACTTTGTCGTGGACCTTACCGAGACTCTCGAGCAAGAAGAGGCCATCCTTAAGCTGTCCTTTCCCGTTTTGCCCATCCTAAGGCATGTAGCTCTCGTTCCTTTGATAGGCAGGCTCCACGCAGGAAGGATCAAAGATTTAGAGGGCGTCCTCGTAAAGCGTCTCGAAAAGGACAGGCCGCGCGTGATCGTCTTCGATTTTTCCGGGTGCGTGATCGAGGACCCGGACGTGGCCTCGGTTGTCTTAGGGGTGTTCACGATGGTCCGGCTACTTGGCATAACCCCGGCTGTCGCAGGGATTCCCCCAAACCTTGCCCTGGCTTTGGCCTCAAACGGCTACCTTCTAGACCAAATACCCGTCTACAGCACCCTTGAGCAGGCGCTGCAGGCTGCTATCGGTTCCAATCTTTAGCCGCACGCCCAAGGCCGCCGGTTAACGGCTTGAACGACATGCCGACCGAATTACGCGCCACAGGCTTATCTTTGTGCTCATCTTTGGCATACTTGCCAGCAAGGCTTCAAGCGGCTGGGTGTCCCCGCCCTTTTGGCGTTTCGCGGGTGCCAGGACGGGTTCAGTTGCTAAAAAAATAGCTCATTGCCACGGCGATCGCATCTGTATCGTCAAAAACCCCCTCTTTTTTCACGACGTCTTTGGCTTCATCGACGTACGCGCTAACCCATCGTTCCACTTGACCCTTGTTTGCTCCGCCGTACCCGATGAGAACGCTTCGGACTTTTTTTGGAGAGATTTCCAAAACTTCCAGTCTCTTTTGACCGGCGATGAGCTGGAACACGGCCGCAACCGCGCCGAGGCGCATGGCTGTTCTTGCGTTTTTATGAATAAAAGGCGCTTCGATACACACAGCGTCAGGCTGGTATGACTCCGTTATGCCCGTAAAATACTCGTAAATTAAAGCAAGCTTTTGGGAGAACCCGGCTTTCCTCGGGAGCTTGAACACCCCCGCCTCCAAGGCCAAAAAGCTGTCTCCTTGTCCGCTAACAATGCCATAGCCAAGCTGGTAGAGGCCTGGATCCACCCCCAAAACAATCATGCAACGTACTTTTGAAGCTCCTGGGGGTCGATATCAAAGTTGGCGTAAGCGTTTTGGACGTCGTCAAGCTCGTCGAGCGCATCCATTAGTTTCAACATTTGCGCCGCATCTTTGCCCTCTAGGCGAATGCTAGTCTTGGGAACGCCCGCCAACATCGCGCTTTCCACGCGAAAACCCGCCTCTTCGAGCTTGCGCCTCGCCTCCTCCAGCCGAAAGGGCTCTACGTGAACCTCCCAGGTATCATCCGAGGGGTTTTTCTGCGTATCTATGGCATCCACGGCTAGCGCCGCCTCCATAAGGAGGTCCTCCTCGACGTTCCCTCCTTCAAGGACAAGAATCCCTCGCTTTTCAAACAGCCAACTGACACTTCCCGTCTCGCCCAATTTGCCGCCATGCTTAGAAAAGGCCCTCCGGACGTCCGAGACGGTCCTGTTCTTGTTGTCGGTAACGCTTTCTACCACCACCGCGACCCCACATGGGCCGTAACCTTCGTAGATGATTTCTTCGTAGGTTACCCCATCAAGCTCGCCTGTTCCTCGCTTGATCGCCCGTTCGATATTGTCCTTGGGCATGTTTTGGGCTTTCGCCTCTTCCACGGCCGCCCTCAGTCTCGGGTTGCCGCCGGGGTCTCCGCCGCCAAGACGCGCCGAAACGGTGATTTCTTTAATGAGGCGCGTAAACACCTTGCCCCTCTTTTCGTCCTGGAGGCCCTTTTTCCGTTTGATTTGGCTCCATTTCGAATGCCCTGACATCGCTCCTCCTGCCTACTGGCACCCTTTTTCTTTTATCGATCCTTGCAAAAATGCTTCCAGCTTGCCCCTTGCCTCTTTTTCATCCATTTGAACCGGCGGACGTTTCATAAAGTATGCACAGGCAGGGTACAACGGCCCGCTTTGCCCTCTCTCGCGCGCAAGCTTCAAGAAGCGGATCGCGTCGACAATCACACCTCCCGAATTCGGGGAATCCTCCACGCTCAGCCGGAGTTCCAGCTCGATCGGCGCCCCTAAGAATCCTTCCGCCTCGATTCTCAAAAAGCACACCTTATTGTCCCTTTGCCAAGGCACGTAATCCGAAGGTCCGATATGGACGTTCCTTGATTCGATTTCTCCCTCTATCGTCGACACTACGGCTTCCGTCTTCGAAATTTTCTTGAATTTTAGGCGCGTACGGTCTAGCATGTTCATAAAATCCGTATTCCCGCCAACGTTCAGCTGATAGGTTCGCCTGATCTTCGCACCTCGCTCCCCTAGCAGTGCCGACAACGCCCGATGAACAATTGTCGCTCCCACCTGAGACTTCACGTCATCCCCGATAATCGGAATGCCAGCCCGGTCAAAACGATTATACCACTCCGGGTCCGAGACGACGAACGAGGGGATGCAGTTGATTAAGCTCACACCCGTTTTGAGGCATTGACTGGCATAGTACCTCGTGGCCTGGTCCGCACCGACGGGAAGGTAGGAGATGAGGATTTCTACATCCTTCTCTTGGAGAACCTTTCCCACGTCAACCGGCTCTAAGTCGGCGACCAAAAACCTCTCGTCTTCCGGATAGGCATCCATGAGTGGAGAATATCCGTCGAACATGGGCCCCATGAATACTTCAGCTTGGCAGAACGCAAGGTTGTCAAAAAACATGGTCGTACAATTTGGCTTTGCCTTGGCTGCTTCTCCTAGGGGTTTTCCGACCTTCCTGACGTCGATGTCAAAGGCGCAGACAACCTCGATGTCTCCAGGCGTAAGCCCGCCGATGTCGTAATGCATGAGACCAACCTGGTTCCCGTGCGTCCCTTGTGCCCGGTAATAGGATATTCCTTGAAGAAGGCTCAAGGCGCAATTTCCGACACCAGCGATGGCCACACGAACCTTCCTGCTTTCCAAGACTAAATCCTCCATTCGATCGGCAGAATAAATACAGGCATCATTGCAATAAAAGCAAGGACATTATAGCGTAAAAGAAAGGGAATGGACAACCGAGTGCATTCCTTTGCATGCCGCTGTATAACTGGTTTTCTTTTTTATACAATAACCCTCCATACATCAATGCCCAGCCGGAAGGAAAGTCATGGTAGCAATCGTAGCCTTCCTTGATTTGGAAACCGCAGGGTTAACCCTTCTTGCTCCGTCCTCTCCGCCTCTTCGGTGCTCATAGAGGTTTCTACCGCAGGAGAGCTGACGAAAAAAGGGGTTTTCAACCGCTATTACTATTCCGAAGAGGGGACGAACCGCGCCGCACAGATAAACGGGCTTAGCTTTGAAGAAATTTCCAAGCATCGCGACAAGGCGACTTATCCGGGATATTTCAAAGACGATGCCGAATCTTTACGAAACTTCCTAGAGGCTGCGGGGCTGTTCATAGCCCACAATTTGCGTTTTGATGCTTCATTTTTACCATTCAAGCTTAGCCCTGGGCTTTGTACCATGCGTTTTCACAGCGATCTCGCAAGAATTACGGGTAGTCGTCGGTTTGGGCCTAGCCTAGAGAGGCTTGCCAGGCATTACGGGGTCAAATTAGACCTTTCCAGGAGGCACACAAGCCTATACGACGTAGAGCTGCTCGTTCGTATTTTTGAACGCATGCTAAAATTGCGAGAAACGAAGCCCAGTTTGCGCCAGGCTTTCCAGGGGGCTTTTGGGCAAGCATTCCAAGGCGCCTTTGGCCCTTAGAGTACGATTCTTAGGGTCTAAGGGCTTAGAAAGAGAACAAAGCGCCCTCAAGGTGGATTCTTTTTAAACTATTTTGCCTAGAATCAAAGGAGGCTCCATGAACAATTCTATACCCGTAACCGAACTACCCATAAAAGAGCTCGCCGGGTTCGAAAGTTTCACGGTCCCCCAGATCATCGAACGGATTCACCAAGAAAACGCCTTAGCATGCGAGGCCGTCGGCCGTGCCCTCCCTGCTATCGCAAAAGCTCTCGAGGGGGCGTTCGTTCAGATGAAGGCAGGAGGAAAGCTCGTCTATGCCGGCGCGGGAACATCCGGCAGGCTTGGCGTAATGGATGCGGCAGAACTGCCCGTTACGTTTGGAATACCCGAAAATAGGGCCAGAGCCGTCCTGGCGGGGGGGGCTGAGGCGTTCTGTCACGCTATCGAAGGCGCCGAGGACAACGAGGAGGCCGGTAGGCATGCCATTCTTCAAGAACAAGTGGGGCCCAGCGATTTGGCCGTAGGTATAAGCGCTTCGGGCAACACACCGTTTGTCGTAGGAGCGATACATCAAGCAAAGGAGGCAGGAGCGAAAACGATTGGCCTTTGTTGCAACCCGTCGGGGAAGATTCTTACGCTCACGGACGTACCGATACTTCTTGAGACGGGCCAGGAGGTTTTGGCCGGGTCTACACGGATGAAGGCAGCCACGGCGCAAAAAATGGCCCTCACCATGTTCTCGACCACGTTGATGCTTAAATTAGGCTACGCGTTTGGCCCCTACATGGTAGGGATGAGGACTCACAACGCAAAGTTAAAGATGAGGGCAGTGCGCATTCTATCCGAGGTTGCCGCTCTAAAAACGGCCAATGCCGAAGAGGTGTTAAAACAAGCAGGTTGGGACCTAAAAGTAGCCCTCGTGATGGCCAAGAAGGGCGTAAGCCAGGATGATGCCAAGAGTATGCTCGAAAGTACACACGGGGACTTAACGCAAATTCTTAAGGGTTAACGCATCAACGACGATAATGGAACGTTCAAGCACCATAGCCAAGGGAAGGTAGAAGACGTTGCCCCTACAGTGAAGCGGGCCGAAATATACGCAGAAAGACTGTAAAAATAAAGAAAGGATCTCCCGGCGACGTCCTACTCTCCCACCCCGCTTCCAGGGCAGTACCATCGGCGCTGAGGGCCTTAACTTCCGTGTTCGGAATGGGAACGGGTGTTTCCCCCTCGCTATGGTCACCAGAAGACCCAACTGAGAATACTTTAATACGTGTGCAGGGCGGAAAGGAAAAAACCAAGCCTCACGGCCGATTAGTACCGGTTAGCTCAACGCGTTGCCGCGCTTACACACCCGGCCTATCAACCTCGTCATCTTCGAGGGGCCTTTAGGGGCCTTACGGCCCAGGGACATCTCATCTTGGGGTAGGCTTCCCGCTTAGATGCTTTCAGCGGTTATCCCGTCCAGACATAGCTACCCAGCGCT
>DDYN01000044.1 GCA_002347965.1 Nitrospirae bacterium UBA2233
GCTTCGGGAAACCCCATGCTCCATGTCTACGGCGTTCAATTTCACCCGGAGGTGTGGCACACCAAAGAGGGTTCAAAAATTCTCGAGAGTTTTCTTCTCGACGTCTGTAATGCCTCTAGAGATTGGCAAACCGAACAAATCTTGGAGCTCCTTTCGAAAGATGTCCAAGCCAGGACCAAAGGCCGAGAGGTGCTCCTTGCGCTTTCTGGCGGGGTGGATTCAAGCGTTATGGGGGTGCTTTTGAAGCGCATGGTCGGCGAGCACCTCCATAGTTTTCTCGTGGATACCGGGCTTCTGAGGCAGGGGGAGCCTGAAAGCACGCTCAAGCTGCTTGAACCGCTCGGGCTGAATGTCCATGTCGTGGATGCCAAGGACAAGTTTATGGAAGCGCTCAAGGGCATAAGCGACCCGGAGCTCAAGCGCAAGCGCATCGGAGGCCTGTTTATCGATCTTTTGAGGGAAGAAGCGCGTAACATAGGGTTCCCCGAGCTTCTTGCGCAAGGAACGCTCTACCCGGACGTGATCGAATCCATGCCCGTAGTTGGCCCTTCGGATAAGATCAAATCCCACCATAACGTGGGCGGGTTGCCCAAAGACATGCCTTTCGAGCTCTTGGAGCCCTTCCGCATGCTATTTAAAGACGAAGTTCGGCGAATCGGAGAGGCGCTAGGGATGCCAGAAGAGGTCGTTTGGAAAGAGCCATTCCCGGGTCCTGGGCTCGCCGTGCGTATCCTCGGTCCGGTAGACGAGGCGAGCATAACAACCGTCAGGAAGGCAGACGCGATCGTCATGGAAGAGGTGCTGAGGTCCGGGATTGGCCGAAGCCTATGGCAGGCCTTTGCCGTTTTGTTGCCCGTGAAGTCGGTCGGCGTTAAGGGCGACAAGCGCTCGTACGAGAGCACCGTTGTCCTTCGTGCCGTCGAGAGCCGCGACGGGATGACCGCCGGCGTGGCCAAGCTTCCTTACGAGTTGTTGGAGCGCATCGCCCACCGCATCGTGAACGAAGTGGAAGGTGTGAACAGGGTTGCTTACGACATTACCTCAAAGCCCCCTGCCACGATCGAGTGGGAGTAAGCATGGAGCCTCATCGAGGCGGATGCCACTGTGCTGCCGTGCGGTTTGCGGAAAGCACTGGGAAGACGCCGCCCAGGCATTCAAAGAAAACCTATCTACGTCCTAACGGAGCAAGCACGTGAATTCAACCGCCCCAAAGCCCATTGCCCATTTGCACGTGCACACTCAATACAGCCTTTTGGATGGTGCGTGCAAATTCGACAGGCTTTTCAAGACCCTCAAGGCCAAAGGGGTGCCGGCTTGCGCCATCACGGACCACGGCAACCTTTTTGGAGCGGTAGAATTTTTCGAAGCTGCAAACAAGGCCGGTGTCCAGCCCATCATCGGCTGCGAAGCCTACCTGGCCCCCCTTACGCGTTTTGATAAGACAAAAAGCCTGCCCGGGTTCGAGAAGGACTACCACCTGATTCTCTTGGCCAAAGACGCAACGGGCTGGAAAAACCTTTGCAAAATGATTACCAAGGCTTATTTAGAAGGCTATTACGCCAAGCCGAGGATCGACAGGGAATTGCTCGGGCTACACCACGAGGGTTTGGTGTGTCTTTCGGCTTGTATGCAAGGGGAGATCCCATACTTACTTCGGAACGGACGGGAGAAAGAAGCCCACTCGGCCCTTGAATACTATGCCTCTCTCTTCAAAGAAGACTTTTTCGTCGAAGTCCAGGCAAACGGCCTTCAGGAGCAGTACGCGCTCAACGAGCAACTCTATGGGCTTGCTAAACGTTTTGGTGTAGGGCTTGTGGCCACGAACGACTGTCATTATGTCGGACCCGAGGATGCCAAGGCTCACGACGTCCTTCTGTGTATTCAGACAAACAGAAAAGTGTGGGAAGAAGGCCGCTTTAAATTCCCGACAGAGGGGCTGTACGTCAAATCGGCGGACGAAATGCTCGAAGAGCTTGGGTCGCAGTTTGAAGAGGCGGTAGCCAACACGCTAGAGGTTGCCTCGCGTTGTCACTTTGCCTTCGATTTTACGAAAAAACGCTTTCCCGTTTACAGGCCCAAAGCAGGCGAAGAAGAAACGGATACCCGGGCTTTGTTGAGGCTAAAGGCAAAGAAGGGGCTTGAAGAGAAGCTATCGAATCTTGAGCCACAGAAAAGGTGTGAGTACGAAAAAAGGCTCGAGCAGGAGCTCGATATTCTTGTTGACAAGGGGTTTGCGGATTATTTTCTGATCGTTCAAGACTTTACGAACCACGCAAGGTCCCAAGGGATTGTCGTTGGTCCGGGTAGGGGGTCGGCGGCAGGCTCGCTCGTGAGTTATGCCTTGGGAATCACCAAGATCGACCCAATCCAGCATGGATTGCTGTTTGAAAGGTTCTTAAACCCGGAGCGTGTCTCGCTCCCGGATATTGACGTGGATTTTTGCTACGAGAATCGTGAACGTGTCCTCGACTACGTCAAGGAACGCTACGGCAAGGAGAATGTCTCCCAGATCATCACCTTTGGGACGCTCAAGGCCAAAGCGGCCATTCGTGACGTGGGGAGGGTGCTAGGCCTTAGTTTTGCCGAGACGGACAAGATCGCCAAGCTGATCCCCGCGCCAAGGCAAGGAAGGGAGTGGCCCCTTGAAGAGGCGCTCAAAATGGAGCCAAAGCTTTCTGAGCTCTCCGAAAAAGACCCTAGAATCAAGGAGCTTTTAAGTTACGCGCTCGTATTGGAAGACCAGGTCAGGCATGCTTCGACTCATGCCGCAGGCGTAGTGATCTCGGGCGAGCCTCTCGACGACTACGTCCCCTTGTTTAAGCTGCCAGACGGCAATATAACGACACAGTTCTCGATGAAGTACGTCGAAAAGCTGGGCTATATCAAGTTTGACTTTTTGGGACTCAAGACGCTCACGCTGCTGGACACGGCGAAGGGGTTAATCCAGAAAGCTCGAGGCATCACGCTCGATTTGGACAACCTCCCTTTTGATCGTCCGGAGGTGTACGCGCTTCTTGCCAAGGGGGATACGACTGGCGTGTTCCAGCTCGAAAGCCAAGGGATGCGGGATTTGCTCGTTCGCTTAAAACCGGGTGTCTTCGAAGATCTTGTTGCCGTGCTGGCGCTGTTTCGTCCAGGACCTTTGGGCTCCGGCATGGTTGACGATTTTATCGAACGCAAGCATGGGCTTAAGCAGGTGAGCTACCCCCTCCCCGAGCTGGAGGGTATCCTAAAAGAGACGTACGGCGTGATTCTTTACCAAGAGCAGGTCATGCAGATCGCAAGCAGGCTTGCCGATTACAGCCTTGGCGAGGCAGATTTGCTCAGGCGGGCGATGGGTAAGAAAGACCCGAGGGAAATGGACCGGCAAAAAGAGCGTTTCTTGTCCGGGGCGGCAAAAAAGGGGGTGGATCCTTCAAAGGCACAGGACATTTTTGCGCTTATGGAGAAGTTTGCTGATTACGGGTTCAACAAGTCTCATAGCGCGGCCTATGCCTACATCTCCTACCAGTGCGCCTACGTGAAGGCCAATTTTCCAAAGGAATGGATGGCGGCAATTCTCTCGATCGACATGGGGGATATGGATCGAATCCTCAAAGATATATACGCCTGCAAGGAAATGGAAATCGCCGTTTTGCCGCCGCACGTGAACTCAAGCGACACGTCGTTCACGGTCACGGAGGAAGGGGTTCGTTTTGGCCTTCTGGCGATTAAGAACGTCGGCGAGAAGGCGGTGCAGCAAATCCTTCAAGAGCGCAAAGCAAACGGGCCCTTTAGGGACCTTGCCGAGTTTGTCTCAAGGGTTACGAGTCCGTTGGTTAACAAGCGAGTGATCGAGAGCCTGATTAAGTCGGGTGCGCTCGATGGCCTGGGACCCTTCAGGAAGGCAATGTTCGAGCGTCTCGACGTGCTCCTGAGCAAGGCGAACAAGCGTGCAACCAAGCGCCAGTCCAGAGACTTGTTCGGAGGCTTGGGCGTACCTGAACTACACGCTTTTGACACAAATGTTGACGGAGACCCCTCTGAATGGTCTGAATGGTCGGATGAAGAAAGGCTTGCTTTCGAGAGGGAAACCACCGGGTTTTACTTGAGCGGCCATCCGCTCAAGCCCTATTGGGAAAAGCTTCTTAGGCTCTACGGGGGCAAAGTCGTTCAGATCGAAGCGATGGACGCCTCTGCCGAACCGTGGGTTGGCGGAGTTGTAACCGCCCTGAGTGTCAAGACTACGAAAAAGGGGGAAAAGTACGCCAACCTAGTCTTGGAAGACTTACTTACGACGTACGCCGTGCTCGTGTGGCCCGACACGTTCCGCCGCTACGACGGTCTGATCCAAAAAGGGGGAAAGCTGATCTTGCGAGGCCATCTCGACGCCCAAGGAGAGGGCTCGAGGAAGCTCGTGGCCAAGGAGGTTTACGACCTTGAAGGGCATCTAGAAGAGCTTGTTTCGCGCTATGGCGTGACGTTAGTCCGGTGGAATGCCGAGCGAATCACCAAAGGGGAGCTGTTGCGCTTAAAGGAGCTGTTTTTATCCACGCCCGGGAGCTCACCCGTTCTCTTGTTCTTTGAAAATGGGGAACTCAAAAGGACGCTCAAGCCTGAAGGCAGGCTTCGTGTAGACCCTAGAGCTCTAAAAGTAAAGCTCTCGGACAGATTCGGGGGAGCGATTCGGGTGTCGGAGGAGTAGGGCGAGGTGCAGAAAAATTTAGACACGCCCGAAAAGGCTATCCTGGTGTACCCGGTAGTAGGGAAGGCTTTGTTTGGCGACTGGCAAGCAGATTTTGACGAACTTAAGGAGTTGGTACGCAGCGCCGATTTGGACCTTGTGGACGAGGAGGTGGTTTTCTTAAAAGAAGTCAACTCGAAGACGTTGATCGGCAAAGGAAAGCTCGAAGAGCTTCGGGGAAGGGCGGATGCTTTGGGGGTAGACCTCGCCGTTTTGGGGGTGAACGCCAGCCCTAGCAAAGAACGCAACCTTGAAGAAGCCCTTGGGGTGCCCGTCGTCGACCGGACGCAGCTGATTTTAGGGATTTTCGCCAAAAGGGCGCGTTCCAAAGAAGGGAAGGTTCAGGTTGAATTGGCGCAGCTACGCGACCTCTTGCCAAGGCTTTCTGGCAAGGGAGGGCAGCTATCGAGGCTTGGCGGAGGCATCGGTACCCGTGGTCCTGGCGAGAAGAAGCTCGAGGTGGACAGGCGTAGAATCGGTACTCGTATCCACGTCCTCAAGCAAGACTTAAAGCAGGTAGAACGCCACCGTAGGCTGCAGCGTGGGTCGGGCAGGAGAGAAGCCTTTCCGATGCTCGCACTCATCGGTTATACCAACGCCGGAAAATCCAGCCTGTTTAACATGCTGACCCACGCGCATGTTGTGGCCGAAGACAAGCTCTTTGCCACTCTCGACCCTACCGTACGTCGGGTGCGGCTGCCCTCTGCGCAAGAGGCACTGCTTGTGGATACAGTAGGCATTATCCGAGACATGCCCGAAAATTTGCTTCAGGCGTTTAGGGCGACGTTTGAGGATTTTGAGCAGGCCGATGCTTACATCCATGTCGTTGATGTGAGCCAGCCCAACTACAGAGCCAAGATTGAGGAAGTAAACGACGTCCTCAGGAAACTCGAGCTTTTGGGGAAGCCGGTTTTGTACGCCTTAAACAAGTCGGACCTGATTCAACCAGAGAAGCTTCGTCTGGAAGAGGACTTAAAGAAGCAGGCCGTTGTCATAAGCACAAAAACAAGCGACGGGATCCCCAAGCTTATTGAGTCCGTGGAAGGACTCCTTGAGGCACTAACCAAGCTGCCCGCCCCTAAGGGCGGTGCGGTTGGTTCGTAGGGGGTTTGCGTGTCCTGGCCCGTTAGGTTGCTGATGGGGCTTTTTGCGGGATTTTTTTTGATTGGCAGCGCCTGTGCCTATCCAGTCGTAGGGAGCAACTCGTTGAATTCGCCGATGGTGAACGATGCCTCGTCTCTAGAGCTCGTTTTTTACGGGCTCGATTACGATACGGTCAGGACGGTCTTGAGCGAGGCGTTGGGAGCGAACGCCACGCCAGAGGCGTATTTTGATCGCGCCTTCCATGCTGCGCTCGTTCTCAAAGTCCATTCTAGAGCCGACCTTGGCACCCTCAAGGCAAAGATCGAGCAGCTTTTTAGGCGAAGAGGGGTGTCGGGTGGAGTATTCTTGTTCAACAGCCGCGGACTTGTCGTTTATGGCGCGCATCCTTAGCGGCGTGGCGACCTACCCGAACCTCGTGACCGGAGTAAGGCTTCTCCTTGTTCCGTTGTTTGGGCTTTTCCTGAAGCATGAACGCTGGGCTTTTGGCCTATGGCTTTGTCTTTTACTGGTGGCCACAGACGCCCTGGACGGCTTTTTGGCCCGGAGGCTCGGCCAAAGAAGCGAGGTCGGTTCCTACTTGGACCCTTTGGCGGACAAGCTTCTGGTCTTGGTGGGCTTTTCTATGTTGAGTACGAAAGGGCATGTTCCCGCATGGTTGCTCGTCCTTGTTCTTTCTAGGGATGGGCTGATTCTAATAGGTGTAGGGATCTATTTGCTGGCCAAAGGGAAGCCGATGGAGGCAAGCCCGACAAGGCTCGGAAAGGCTACAGCCGTAACTCAGTTCCTTTTTATTCTGTACTGTCTGTGGGTCCTCGAAGCGGACCTCTCTGGGAATACGATGGACCCCCTTACGTGGGTTGTTGCAGCCTTCACTGTCGGCTCCTTTGTGCAGTACGGCTGTATTTTCCTTCGTTCGTTTTACGAGCGGCCCGAACCGGATGCGGTGTCTTAAGGGGCCTTCTTGGTGCTTTTCCTTCCGCAGGGATTGTGTTAAACTCCCCTGAGGAAGGAATTCTTTTAGGCGCGTAGCTCAGGGGTAGAGCGCTGCTCTGACGCAGCAGAGGTCGGCGGTTCGAAGCCGCCCGCGCCTACCAAGGCTGTTAAAGGCACGTTCAAGAATCTTTCGTTTGTTCTACCCGTGACCCGTTCGAACCTTCAGGGGTAGAAAAGGCGAGGGCTAGGCTTGTAGCAGGGCTGTTTGGAAGGACCATGGTTAGTATCGTATACAAGGGTAAGCCCTACGAAATCCCGACGGGACGGCGTTTTCAAGATGTCGTACGGGATAATTTTAAAGAAAATGTCGAGGACGTGATCGCCGTGAGCCTCGATGGTGTTCTTTTGGGCCTTGCCTCTTCCGTAGAACACGGCGGGGAAGCAAAGATCATCTGGAAGGATGATCCGGAAGCCGTCGGCATTGTTCGGCATTCGTCGGCCCACTTGATGGCCCAGGCCATAAAGCGGCTGTTCAAAGGGGTAAGACTTGCGATTGGTCCGGCGACGGACACCGGTTTTTACTACGATGTTGACCTTGATGTTTCTTTAGGGCAAGAAGACCTTGCCCGGATCGAAGAAGAGATGGCCCATATCCGGGACGAAAACCTGCCGATCGAGCGGATAGAGATGCCGAGAGAGGAGGCGATCAAGCTGTTCGATGGGATGGGCGAGCGCTACAAGGTCGAGCTCTTAAAAGAAATCATAGACGATACGGTCAGCCTTTACAGGCAAGGAGAGTTTATTGACCTCTGCAGGGGCCCCCATGTTTCCTCGACCGGGATGTTGCGCGCATTCAAGCTCGAAAGCCTGGCCGGGGCATACTGGAGGGGGAATGAGCATAACCCTATGCTCCAGCGAATCTACGGGCTTGCCTTTCCAAAAGAAGAGCAATTGCAAGAGCAGATTGCTTTCTTGGAGGAGGTCAAGCGTAGGGATCACAGAAGGCTTGGGGCTCAGCTTGAGCTGTTTGCCGTTTCCGAGAAGGTAGGGGGCGGGCTGATCCTCTGGTTGCCTAACGGAGCCCTCCTGCGAGAGCTAATCGAGTCAGACCTCAAAGCCCGCCAAAAACGTGCCGGTTACCAGTTTGTCAACACGCCCCATGTCGCACTCTCCGAGCTTTGGCGTACGAGTGGCCACCTGGACTTTTACGAACAAAGCATGTTTCCGGCGATGGAGCTCGAGGGGGCAAGCTACCGCGTGAAGCCCATGAATTGCCCGTTTCATACCCAGATTTACGAACAGAGGGTTCGGAGCTACCGCGACCTTCCGCTTCGCCTGGCAGAGTTTGGGACGGTCTACAGGTTTGAAAGGTCCGGAACGTTGCATGGGTTGCTGCGTGTGCGGGGTTTCACGCAGGACGATGCTCACGTCTTTTGCAAACCATCGGACTTAGGCGCGGAAATTGAAGCGATTCTCGGCCTTATGGGCGAGATCTACAGGCAGTACCACTTCGATCGTTACGAAGTGTTTTTAAGCACGCGCCCCGAGAGGTACGTAGGCGACGAGAAAAGCTGGGATATGGCTACTCAAGCGCTCGAATCGGCGCTCAAGGCCAAAGGGATTGCCTACCAAATAGACCCAGGAGAGGGTGTTTTCTACGGCCCGAAGATCGACGTCAAGGTGCTAGATAGCATAGGACGGCTTTGGCAGTGTACGACCATCCAAGTAGATTTCAACCTGCCAGAGCGTTTTGGGTTGTCCTATACGGACGGGGATGGAGTGAGAAAGCCCCCAATCATGGTGCATAGGGCCCTGTTGGGCTCGTTGGAGCGTTTTGTCGGCATCCTAACCGAGCACTACGCGGGATATTTCCCGTTTTGGTTGGCACCCGTTCAAGCGTTGATCGTGCCTGTTTCTCAGTCGCAGGTATCCTACGCCAGGGAGCTGGCGTCTTTCTTTTCCGAGAAGGACCTGCGCGTTCAGGTGGACGAAACGGACGAACGTCTAGGGTTAAAAATTAGGCGTTCAGAGCTCAAGAAAATACCCGCCATTTTGGTGGTTGGCAAAAAAGAAGAGGCATCGGGAACGATCAGCCTTCGTTTTGCCGGCTCAGGCCAAACGAGAACGATGAGCCGAGAACAACTCTTGGCGATCCTTTGGACCGCCGTTACGAGCAGGACGAAGGAGCTGTCCGCGCTGAGCGTTGGATAAAAAAAGGGGGGGAAAGATTACACAGCGAGACGTTACCCAGGAACCTCGAACAGGACCGGAAGAGCCGCTTCCCGATGTGCTTCGCCTCGTTGACGAGGAAGGGGGGCAGTTGGGGGTTCTTTCTTCAAAAGACGCACTCGTGATCGCCCAGGAAAGAGGGTTGGATCTTGTGGTTGTTTCTCCGAAGGCCGAGCCGCCCGTGTATCGGCTGATGGATTACGGCAAGTACAAGTATCTCCAGCGCAAAAAGCAGCAAGAAAGCAAGCGTAAGCAAGTCTCCATAGAAATGAAGGAGATTAAGCTGAGCCCAAGGACGGATACCCATGACATCGAAGTCAAAGTAAAGCATATCCTTAGGTTCCTGGAAGAGGGCAATAAGGCCAAGGTAAACGTTGTCTTTAAAGGAAGAGAGCTGGCAAGGCCGGCCTTAGGGCTTGAAATTTTCGAGCAGATCAAGCAAATGCTGGAAAATGGCGCCCTTGTCGAATCTGAGCCCAAGATGGAGGGGAAGGTCATGAGCATGGTCCTTGCCCCAAAGGCCAAGAAAAAAACATAAAAAACATAGAGGAGCAACCATGGCAAAAACCAAGATCAAAACCTGCCGGTCTCTTGCGAAGAGGTTGAAGGTAACGGGCGGGGGTAAGATTAAAAGGATGAAGGCGGGCAAGAGTCACCTCCTTACCTGCAAGTCAAGAAAGCGCAAGAGGGACCTTCGGCATTCCGCGCTGGTCGATACAACGCTGGTATGGGCGTTGAACCGTATGGCGCCATACCTTTAAGGGAAAGGAGACGGATCTATGGCACGCGTAAAAGGTGGCCCGACTCGGGCAAGACGCAGGAAGCGCATTCTCGATGAGGCGGAAGGATACTACGGGGCAAGGAGCAGGCTTCATCGAACTGCCTCTCAGTCTGTAGACAAAGCGCTTCAGTATGCCTATGCAGACAGGAAGAAAAGAAAACGCGAGTTTCGAAAGCTTTGGATCGTTCGGATCAACGCGATGACCAGGGAGCTTGGGCTTACATACAGCGCGTTCATGGGCATGCTCGCAAAGCGAGGGGTAGCCCTGAACCGAAAAATGCTCGCTAAAATGGCCTACGAAGACGACGCTTGGTTCAAGGCGCTCGTTGAGGAGCTGCGCTCGGCGAATGCAGCCTGAAGCATCAGAACGCCTCGAAGAGCTCGTCTCGCGCGCGCTCGAGGAGCTAGAAAACGTCAAGACGATTGAAGCGCTTGATTCGCTCAAGACGAGGCTCTTGGGGAGGAAGGGTCTTCTTGCTGAAGCGTTCGCATGCCTGCGAACGCTTCCAGAGGATCGGCGCGGCCGCTTTGGCAAGCAGCTAAATGAAGCCAAAGCATGCATGCTGGAGAGGTATGAGGCAAAAAAGCGCCAGCTCGAGACAGGGCAAAATGCTAACCCCTCCTCTTCTGTGCTGGATGTCTCCTTGCCAGGGCCTTTGCCGCAAGCGGGAAAGGCCCACCCCATAAGCCAGGTGCAAGACGAGATCCTTGCCATCTTCTTACAGATGGGCTACAGCGTCGCCAAAGGGCCGGAACTGGAAGACGACTATCATAATTTTGAAGCGCTCAACATCCCCAAGCACCATCCGGCGAGAGATATGCAAGACACCTTCTTCGTCCAGAATGCGGAAGGCTTTTTGCTGCGGACTCATACTTCTCCGGTTCAAATTCGGGTAATGGAGCGTCTAGGCGTTCCCGTTCAGGTCGTGGCGCCTGGAAGAGTTTACAGAAGGGACTTTGACCCCACCCACTCTCCCATGTTTCACCAGGTTGAGGGGTTGATGATCGACAAGGACGTCTCGTTTGCAGGCCTAATCGGTACGCTTGATTTCTTCTCCAAGCGATTCTTCGGCCCGGACGCCGCCGTTCGTTTTAGGCCTAGCTATTTCCCCTTTACGGAGCCCAGCGCCGAGGTTGACGTACGCTGCATTTTTTGCAAAGGGGAAGGCTGCCGGGTATGCAAGAATTCCGGTTACCTCGAGGTCTTGGGTTGCGGTATGGTTCATCCCGCCGTTCTTGAAGCCTGCCGGGTCGACCCGGATGAGTGGCAGGGGTTTGCTTTTGGCCTGGGAGTCGAGCGGTTGGCCATGCTCAAGCTTGGCATCGACGACATTCGGCTGTTCTACGAAAACCACCCGAGCTTTCTTCCGCAGTTCTAGGTATGCTGGTTTCAAAGGGGCTGCTGGAAAGGCTTGCAGGCTTTTGTCTTCCGCTCGATAGGCTCGAGGCAGCGCTCATGCAGGCCGGGTTTGAGCTCGAGAATATCCAGAACTTCGTACCCGAGTTTCAAGGAGTTGTAACGGCCTCTATCGAGGAAATTCGCAAACACCCCAATGCCGACCGGCTGAGCCTTTGTCGAGTCCGCTCGAACGGGCGAACATTCGGCGTCGTCTGCGGGGCGACGAACATCCGCGAGGGGGTTGTCGTCCCTTTAGCCTTAGAAGGCGCCACGCTTCAAGGGAGGACGATTTCTGCCGCCAAGATCCGCGGGGTCGCCTCGGAGGGAATGCTTTGCTCCCAAAAAGAGCTTGGCGTTTCCCAGGAGCACGAGGGGATCTGGCTGTTTCCTGAAGGAACACCCGTTGGCGTGCCCCTGGAGGAAGCCTTAGGGCTTCCTGACGCGGTTTTCGATGTCAGCATCCCTCCAAACCGTGGAGATTCCCTGTCTCATTTCGGCCTCCTTCGAGAGCTTCTTATGATTTTGGGCGAGCCTTCACCGCGGCTTTCCGTACAGGAATCACTCCCGTTTGTTGGAGAAACGCCGGTTAAAATAGATCTGGCTGAGGATTGTGGCTGTACAGGGTATGTCGGAACGTTGCTAGAAAACCCGAAGGAAGTTCAAACCCCCCTTTGGCTCTCGAGGCTTCTTTTAAGGCTTGGCAAGCGTTCCGTAGACTTTTGGGTCGACCTTGCCAATTACGTGCTTCTGGAGGTTGGCCAGCCGTTGCATACCTTCGATGCCGAACTCCTGAAGGGATCAAAAATTCACGTTCGCTCGGACTTAGGGGAAACAGAGTTCCGTGCGCTCGATTCCAGGGTCTACAAAATACCGAAAGGGGCCGTTTGGGTCCTCGATGAAGAAGGGCCGGTTGCCCTGGCGGGCATCATCGGCGGTGCCGACTCGATGGTAACGCCATCTACCCGGCGGGTTCTTCTTGAAGCCGCCCATTTCGACCCCATACGCGTACGAAAGACCTCGAGAAAGTTGCGACTCGCCACGGACGCGTCTTTCAGGTTTGAGCGCGGCGTAGAAAAAGAGCTTGCCCCGTTGGCAACCATGCGTTTCCTCGGGCTGACGCTGGAGGAGTGTCCCGGGGTTCAGCTTTACCGCCCCAGTGTTGCCGGGGATTTTCAAACCCCTCGGACGACGGTGCATATCGCCCTCCCCAAGGTTGAAAAGCTTCTGGGGTTTTCCCTGTCCGAGGGAAAGGCGCTTGATATGCTCGGGCGTTTGGGTGAAGTCGTCGAAGACCCCGAAAGCGGGTTTGACCTGCGGGTTGTTTCTTATCGGCAAGACATCCAAAGGCCGTGCGATGTTGCCGAGGAAATCGCAAGGTTCGTGGGCTATGGATCGTTCCCGCAAACCATGCCAAAGCCGGTATATTCGGTAGCCCCGATGGAAGCCGTGCTTGCCGAGCTTCCCGTGGTGGTTGAGATAAAGGCATATCTTAGGGCTTATGGGTTCTGCGAGGTGGTTACTTACCCGTTTTCTAGCCGGAATACGCTCGAGGCGCTAGAGGGCTTTGACCCGTTTGACATGGGAAGCTCTTTAATGCTTGAAAATCCCCTCCAGGCAACAGACCCCTACCTCAGAAACACCCTCGCCTTGAGCTTAATGAAGGTGCTCAGGACGCATACGGGTGCGGGAAAGGACGCCGTACGGTGCTTTGAGGTTGCACGTATTTTTGGATGTTCGTCGGAAGGCAAGCCATCCGAGCGAGAGACGCTTGGAATGCTTCTCAAGGGCGGCCTCTCCAGGGCAGTTTGGGAAAGGGCGCTCCCTTTGGACCCTCTGCACGCCTTAAAGGGGATCGCCGAGAATGTCTTGAGTTTTTTGTGCCCTTCTCGTAGCATCGTTCGGCCGGAAAGCGGCCTTTTCTGGGAGGCCAACAGGGGTTTTCGTATCGAGGAGGCGGCCTCGGGCTCTCCCGTCGCCGTGTTCGGAGAGGTGTCCCAAAAAGCGCTCCGAGCGTTCGATATGAAGACGAAAGGGGTTTATTTTTTGGAAGTTCTTTTTCCTCGGGCACAAAAGGCCGGGATAAGCGCTTACCGTCCTTTTGGGCGCTTCCCGGCCGTATTCCGGGATGTCTCGTTCGTCGCTCCAGAACGTATGGCCTACCAAGACCTTGAGGATGCCGTCGAAAATTATCGCCCCGAGCTCTTGGTAGCTTACGAACTTTTTGACGTGTACCAAGGAGGGGCTATTCCTCCCGGGTTTAAGGTGTATAATGTAAGGTGTACGTACCAGAGCATGGAGCGGACGCTTACCGATGAAGAGGCAAATGGCGTACACTTTGGGTTCATCGGTCAGCTCACCCAAAAGCTTCCCATCAAATTACGAACCTAAGAAAGGCGGGGCGTAGCGCAGCCTGGTAGCGCACACGCTTGGGGTGCGTGTGGTCGGAGGTTCAAATCCTCTCGCCCCGACCAATCTTCCTCCTGATACTTACGAACCAACTCAGACGGGTAGAATTATGCAGGAAACGCGGCCTCTCGTTCTCGTGACGAACGATGACGGCGTCGATTCTGACGGCCTTGAGGCGCTGGCCGCTGCCGCTGGCGCGTTCGGTGAAGTATGGGTTGTTGCCCCCAGTTCCGAACAGAGCGGAGTAGGGCATGGTATCACGCTTCACCGGCCGTTAAAAGTTGAGCAGTGCTCCGGAAGAACGTACTGCGTCAACGGAACCCCATCCGATTGCGTATGGCTTGCGATTCGAAGCCTATTGCCAAGAAAGCCGAGACTCGTACTTTCCGGGATTAACAGGGGTGCAAATCTCGGTGAAGACGTGACCTATTCGGGTACGGTGGCGGGTGCAATGGAAGGCGCGCTGCGTGGAGTACCTTCTGTTGCCTTTTCGCTTGTCGGCAGGGATGCGTTCGATTTTTCTTGGACAAAAGATTGGGTGTGCAAGGTCATCGAAGGGATGGAGGCGCTGCAAGACGAAGGGGATCTCTTGCTGTCCGTCAACCTCCCTCCTTTTGGAAACGGGTGGATACGCGGGATTCAGGTCACGCGGATGGCCAGGGGGCTTTGCAGGGTTGACGGGCACGTGATTACGACCACCGACCCGGAGGGCAACAAGATTTACAGCTTTGCCAAAAAAGACATTCTTAGCGACCTTGAGCCGGGTACGGATGTGTACGCCGTTATGAGCGGGTATGTCTCCGTTACGCCCCTTGTTCTTGACTGGACAAGGTACAGTATTTCTGGGGCGCTAGAGCAAGCTTACGCCTTAAACGCGCATAACCCGAAACAGAGCGCGGTGGTAAGGGAGGCCCTTTAAATTTTTTGGTTCGATCGACGCGTTGCGCAGGTTTGCCTGTGGGTTTTTTTACTCTTGCCTTCGGCAGAAGGGCGTGCAGACGGGCTTTGGGTCCAGGAGGAGAAGGCATGGGTGAGCTACCTGTGGTTTACAAGGGTCTATGGCGAGCGCCCATACCTTAAAATCCTAGGGCAAGCTTTGAACGAACAAGAACTTGGGCTCATCGAGAGGATTGCCCTGAAAGAAGTAGAGATGCTTAACGAGGTGTCCAAAATGTGGAGCTCGAACCATCAAAAGCCTGTCAGGATATTTAAAGAGCTCCACGCGACCCTCCCAGAACGAATCGCAAGACTCTTGGGGGTTGCCGTGGAGCAAGCCAGGGTGGATTGGCTGAAGATGAGGGCTCGGGCAAGAATTACCTTTCCCCAAAACATAGCGCTAGTGTACGCTACCCAGTATTACGGAGAAACCGCTCTCGAGGCGGCGTTGCCGGATAAGTTTGTCAAGTTTGCCAACAGGGGGTGGAAGGTTCAGCCCGGTTACGAAAGCCCCCCTTACTTTGCGTTTCTTCGCCTTCAACCGGGAAACGGCCAATTCGTCGGGTTTCCCGTCTGGGACGTTGGGCCTTGGAACGAGGATGACGATTACTGGCACGATGGGGACCGAAGGCGTGTGTTTGGAGACCTTCCAACAGGCCTTCCCGAGGCCGAGGCCGCTTTTTTCGACGGCTACAACGGGGGGAATGACCAGTTTGGTAGACCCGTCCTAAACCCGGCCGGTGTAGACCTAACTCCCGAGGCCGCGGCGCGTTTGGGTCTTGATCCTCTTGAAAACGCCTGGGTCGAACTCGATACGGGGGAGCTTCCGTGAAGATCGAGCGCCAGATTGGGTTTATCGTTTGTTTGTCGCTGCTCCTTGGCTGCGGCAGCAAGGAGGCATACTACAAAAGCGTTGCGCACGACTTAAACGCCACCATCCGGCTTCAAGAAGAGGTTGATTCGGGGCATAAGACGGGCAACCTAGACCCTAAAGATACGGCCATGCGCTTTCTGAATGAATCATTAAACGACCCCGGGCCGTTCGAAGATGTCCGCGTTGGGAAGGAGAAAAAGGGGCGTGTTCGGGTATGGGTGCGTTCTTTGCGGTCAGGCTACGAGCTTGAGCTATTCCGGCCAATCCGCCCCGATTCCAGCGGGATTTTCGTGGTGAGTGGCTACCGGACGCTTTCCCCGGAAGAGGTAGTCAAAAGCTTCCCTAAGGAAAAACCCAGCGATCCTTCGGAAACGAACTGAGCACTTCGAGCCCGTCTATCGTGAGGACGACGTCGTCTTCGATCCGCACCCCGCCTATATCGGGGTAGTAAAGACCCGGCTCAACCGTTACTACCGCGCCTTCGGGCAGGAGGATGTCCTCGTTCCCTACTCTTGGGGGCTCGTGGATGTCCAGCCCAAGGCCGTGGCCCGTGGTGTGGATGAACCCGAAGGGCAACTTGGCCGTCATGTCCGTCGAAAAACCGCTGGCCTCGAAGTGTGCTACAACAGCCCGGTGGACGCTCGAGGCGCTCACTCCGGCCCTTAAGCGCTCGATGGCGATTCCTTGTGCCTTAAGCACGGCACGGTACATCCGCTCGAGCCTTTCGGGCGGCCTGCCTTTGACAAAGGTACGCGTGATGTCGGCAAAGTATCTTGTCTGTAGGCTCCTTGGGAACACATCGACCACGATGGGAGTGTGGGCCAGTATGGGGCCATGTCCCTCTTCATGAGGCAGCGCAGAGAGCGGGCCTGAGGCCACGATCGTGTGTTGCGC
This sequence comes from Nitrospirae bacterium UBA2233, assembly GCA_002347965.1. Lineage (GTDB taxonomy): Bacteria > UBA2233 > UBA2233 > UBA2233 > UBA2233 > UBA2233. Next base: position 16,280 of record DDYN01000044.1, read on the forward strand.
AAGCAGCCCGTTCTCAAACAGGGTGTGCTCCAGCGCGTTGCGAAGCCGTTCACTTGTAAGCGGCTCTCCTTCAAGGACCACACGACCCTCTTTCACCCTTGCCCGCTTTAGGATGTCCACGACAACCTGAAGGGCATGTTCGGTTGCCTCAATCGCAACCTTGATCCACCCCACCTCCTGAGGGGATTTTTGCAGCCGTTCTGGAAAGAAGGGCAGCTCTTGCTGGACATCAACTATAAGGCCCATCTCAGAAAGGCCGACATAGAACACTGCCGGGAAATCGGGCGGGACGAGGAGCGATTCGATTTGATTCGTTAGAAGGAAGCGGCCGAGAAGCTCTGGAAGCTTTAGCGTTTCGCCTGGGCTTTGTAGCGCCCTCCGGAGGCTCTCCAAAGAAAGCACCTCCGTAACTCTTGCCGTCGCCTGCGCCCTGGCAAACTCGAGAGGGCTGACAAGAAGGGATGTTTTGGCGCCTTGCTCCAAGAACACGACGGGATCCGGGGCAAGAAAGCCCGTCTTGTAGAAAAGGTCGGAAGAATGCTCCGGGCTGGCAACAATCAGTCGTGCAGGAGGATGGCTACCCATTTTGGCCCGT